>JACRLJ010000134.1 GCA_016215105.1 Candidatus Hydrogenedentota bacterium | reverse complement strand
CGAGTACGTACGGGCCGATTTCCAGATGATGCCGCCGTTTGAGCGGGAGTGCCTGGAGATCACGGACGAGTATGAAGTCGTCCGTCACGGAACGGGCATCGTGACCAAGGCGTTACGCAAGGGCACCGTGGATGGAGTGCGGATGTCCATGGATCAGTACCTGAGCTTTCCCGTCACGGATACGGCGAGTTTTCGGGAGATGAAGAGGCGGTATATCGCCTCGGACCCGGTCCGCCAGCCTTCGGGGTGGCGCGAGAATGACGTCGAACGCTGGAAGAATCGCGAGCACGTTCTGGTACTTGGGGAGAATTGTCAGACGCGCGGGTTCTATTGGCGCGCACGCGATTGGATGGGCACCGAAGGCGTCAGTTATGCGTTCTGTCTTCAACCGGACCTCATGCACGAAATGATGGAGTTCATCGCGGATTTCACCATCGAGGTGGCGCGCCCGTTCGTGGAAGAGATCGACTTCGATTACGTGTTTATCAATGAAGACATGGCCATGAAAACGGGCCCGCTGCTCGGTCCGGACCTGTACCGGGAGTACATTCTGCCTCACATGCGGCGATTGGTCGAATTCTTCAAGTCTCATGGAACGCGCTATGTCATCGTGGATAGCGATGGCAACACCGGTCCGTTGATCCCATTGCTGATGGACGCCGGGGTTGACGGCATCTGGCCGATGGAACGCGCTTCGGAGGACACGGACCCCATTCAGTTGCGCAGGAAATATGGGAAAGAGCTTAGACTCTGGGGCGGCGTGGATAAACGAGAGCTTGCCAAAGACCGGAAGGCGATCGATGACCACTTGCGCAGTCTCGCGCCGCTGATTGAGGAAGGTGGCTTCATTCCTACGGTGGACCATACCGTGCCACCCGATGTTTCGTATGAGAACTTCTGCTACTACATGGAGCGTAAAATGGAATTGCTCAGCGGGGAGTTCACGTGACCCCGGCGGTTGGGGACAACCGCCCTCCCATTCGCCGCGACAACGGTTTTGCCAGAGTTACTCAGAGCGCGAAGGCCGCGGTATGCGCGGCGGAAATCGCAGAAAGGGAAATGTATGCGCCTTGGTGGACCTCCTTTTGGAGACTGTGCTGATCCCGATCGCTGGATTGCGGAATTGGGCCGGCACGGCTATCGCGCCGCGTATTGTCCTATCGATAACACGGCCGATGACTCGGCCGTGCGCGCGTATGAGGACGCTGCGCGACGGAACGATATCGTCATCGCCGAAGTGGGTGCGTGGAGCAACCCGCTCGCGCCTGACGCTGCGCAACGGACCGCGGCGCTGGCGCATTGCCAAGCCCAGTTGGCGCTCGCTGACCGCATCGGGGCGCGGTGCTGTGTCAACATTTCCGGATCGCGCGGCGAACAGTGGGATGGTCCGCACCCACTGAACCTTACGCGCGAGACCTTCGACCAGATCGTCGATTGCGCGCGCGCCATCATCGACGCCGTCCAACCACGCCGCTCGTGTTACGCGCTCGAAACTATGCCCTGGATGTATCCCGACTCTGCTGACAGTTACGTGGCGCTCATCAAGGCTATCGATCGCGAACGCTTCGCGGTTCATTTGGACCCGGTCAATCTCGTGTGCAGTCCCCAACGGTATTCGGCGAACGCGTCGCTAATTCGTGAATGCTTTGAGAAACTGGGGCCGCGCATCCGCAGTTGCCACGCCAAGGACATCACCCTTGCGGGCCGCTTGACGGTTCATCTGGACGAAGCGCGGCCCGGACTGGGCGGTCTCGATTACGCCGCCTACCTTCGCGAATTGAACAAGCTCGATCCTGATACGCCGCTCATGCTCGAACATTTGCCCGACGAGCAGGAGTACACACTCGCGGCAAACCACATCCGTACCGTCGCGCGCGAAACCCTTGGAGTCGTACTATGAGTTCGTCTGAGCAGGTTGTGACCGTTACCGCGCGCGAGACGGTCGAGTTGTTGCCGGCTGAACGTGATGCTTCCGCATTGGGACCCCGCGAGATTTCCGGACGAACCCTCGCCAGTATCATCAGCACCGGCACCGAACTGAACGCCTGCTTCTTGGGCGCCAACTTTCCCGCGACACCCGGCTATGCGGCCGTCTTTGAGGTCCAGGAAATTGGCGAAGGTGTCACTGAAGTTCATCGTGGCGATATTGTATTCGGTATGGGGCCTCACCGGTCCTTCCAGCGGATGGACGCCGGTGACGTGGTCGTTGTCCCCCCCACTCTCTTGCCGGAGCACGCCGTATTCGCTCGGATGATGGCAGTCAGCATGAGTACGCTCACCACGACCACGGCTCGGCCACCCCAACGAGTCCTGATCACTGGGCTAGGCCTCGTCGGTCACTTGGCCGCGCAGATCTTTCAATCGTGTGGCTACGAAGTCATCGGATGTGATCCGTCCGCCGCCCGCCGTTCGCTCGCCACCGCCAAAGGGATTCGCGACACTCGTGAGCGCGTACCTCTTGGCGACGCCGCGGTGGACGGAAAGGTAGCGCTTGTTATTGAGTGTTCCGGTCACGAGGCTGCCGCACTCGACGGGTGCCGCATCGTACAGAAACGCGGCGAAGTCGTGCTAATCGGCGTGCCATGGCGTTCCCTCGCGGAGGGCCTGTCCGCGCACGACGTGATGAATGCGGTGTTTCACCGGTACGCTGTCCTTCGCAGCGGCTGGGAATGGGAAGTCCCGTGGCGCCCCTCCGAATTTCGCGCCAACAGCATCCACGGCAACTTTGCAGCGGCGCTATCGTGGCTGGCGGAGGGCCGAATTGACGTTCGCGATCTTTACGAGACCGCGTCCCCGAGCGACGCGCAGCGCATCTACGCTACGCTTCGCGAAGGCGCGTGGCCCAAACTTGCGGCCGTGTTCGACTGGACCAAGCTCCGCTGAGCGCTGCGGCGGTTGGGGACAACCGGCCTTCGCGCTCGCCTGACACTGGTTTTGTTAGAGGTCCTAAGAATGTCCGCCAGCGAGTTTGCGCGCGTGGGCGACCAATGAGTCGGCCTCCTCGCTGGAATCCACCGCAGCCCAGAAAAAGAGGCGATCCGGGTCCAGGACCCGGCACAGCGTCTCGAGTTCGTAATGCAGATCCGCGTCGCCGCCGTGTCCCTTCCCGTAGTACACCTGTACCAGCTTTCCCGCGCCCTGGATTCGCTTGAGAAGATCGAGCCACGCGGACGGGGGCGGGTTGCCGGCGCCTTGAATCCACTGAACTGCGGTGAGGGATTCGATTTCGAGGAGCCTTGGAACGTGGCGGACGGCACCTGGTCCGTCCAGATGGTAGAGCGAATAGTCCACGTGGTTGCAGCACTTGGTAGTATCTTCCAGGCAGAACGAATCGAACATCTCGGGGCTTATCATGCAGGAGAAATCGTTTTGACCGATGCACAGGAATCTCTTCTCGCTCCATCCCATGGTCCAGTTCGAGGCGCCTTGTCCCGCGGGCAGGATGATATCGGAGACGGTATCGACAACGTGTTTCCAGAGGCCCGTCAGTTGGCGCATTGCGCGAAGGATTGTTTCGGGACGCTCGACGAGGTCCATCGCCAGGCGTTCCGGGCCGCGAATGGCGCTGATCGCGTCGATACCAGTATGCAGGTCGGGATAGCCCGTGACCCATTTCCCTTTGCCCGCCTCAGCAGACGCGGCCAAGGTTTCCAGGTAGACCTTCCACCATCGGTTCTGGGGGTCAATAGTCAGTTCGGGGTAGTCGTCCCAGTTCTCGACGAAGGGTTTTGTCCAAGAGGTGAATTCCTTGGGTAGGAGGGTTAGCTCACCTCCCAACCACCCTGCAAACTGATCGGGGCCGAGCCAGGGATTGAAAACGGGTAAGGCGTCGCCGGCGTAGTGCGTTGCGGCAAGGCCGCGTTCCACGGACGCGACGACGTACTCCGGATCGGTCCACATCGATTCTTCGCGCGCAGGTTCGGGAAGGGGAGTGGGCGGTTCCGGTCCGGGCGCGGTGACCCAGGTAATGGGGCCTTCTTCGAGTTCACCCTTCCAGAAGGACTCGTTCCGATCGAGGATACGGGAGAGACGCTCTTCCTCGATCCAAATTGTTTGCATGGCGCCCTCCTCAATATGCGGCGTGTTGCAGGGCCGTCTCGACAAAGACCTGAATGTTCTCGAGCGGTGTCCCATAGTCCAGATAGTCGACGTTTTGCATGATGAACTTGCCGCCTCGCTTGCCCGTTTCCATCGCAGCTGCGGTAGCCTTCATCACATCATCCACGGAGCCTTTTCGAAGGACGTTGACCTGGTCCAACCCACTCAGCATCACGTAGGCGCCTCCTGAACGGGCTTTGGCTTCGGCCAAGTCGGCGTCGCCGAGAGGGGGAGGTGAAAAGGGTTCAACGACGCGCACGCCGAGTTCTTTGTACGACTCGACCAAGCTCATGATTTGTCCGCAGTTGTGGTAGATGGCGGGCGTTCCGCTTCGCTGCGCGAATTCGACGCATTGCTTCTCGTAAGGCAAGACGTACTGGTCGTAGTTGTGCTTGCCCATAAACCCACCGGGCACGTTACCGCCCATGCAGACGACGTCGACTCCCGATTCGAGGAGGAGGGCGACGTATTCACGGGGCCGCGCGAGACAGAACCGCATGAGATCGTGGTAGTACTCGGGGTCTTTGAGATAGAGGGTGTGCAGGTCCGCCACGTCGGTTATGTAGGACGCGTTGTTGAAGGCGCCCCAGGGAACCCAAACCCCCAAGACTCCCGCGTCGCCCAAGGCAGCTTTGAGGTCTCGGATTTTCGCACGGATCTTCTCGCGCCAAGCAGGTGGAAGACCGGGTTCGTAGCGCGCGGCAATGGCGAGGTCGGCAGGGCTTTCGATGGGCTTCTTCGTACACGCGTAGAGCAGCGTGCCCGGCCGCGCTTCCGCGATGGAGAACTCCTGGGTAAGCGTTCCCGCCGGGGTGGTGATCGTGGTCGCAATGGTGTCCGTGGACGCTTGGCGCGCGCGCGCGTGACGCACCTGCCAAGTATCGGTTTCGTTTGCGACGTTCAGGCCGCCAAGAACGCCGTAGTGAGCAAACGCGGGATCGTCGAGCGTGAAGAGAACGCGCAGGAATACGTCAACGCCCATCTGCTTTGAGAACTCGATGATGTTGCGCTGATTCGTTTCGCAATCCCACGGATCGACGCCGGGATAGACTTGGCTGATGAATTCGCCCTGATCGAGGATAAACAGCGACACCGGAACGCGGTCCGTCTTCTCCCCTCGGAATGTTTTCAACAATCGTTCGCGTCCAGTCATCAATACACCTTTCCCGAGTTTAGAGACGGCCGGGGCACTCCAATCCGGCCGCGAGAATCAAAAGGGAACTTATGCCCCGCCCCGTAACCGCGCCAGTATACCAATGGGCGCGGGCGCCGTCGAATAGGCGTACGCCGGGGCCGAAGCAATTGAGTTGGCCGCGTTGCGAAGGGACGATGGGCGATGCGCGGGAGCCCATTCCGTGCTATTGTTAAGGGGTTGAAGATTGGCCTTGAGTTGAAAGAGAGCGCCCCAACGGCTGCGGCCGAAGAATCTACCGGCGTTCGACAGGAGGACCGATGACGACACGAAGCGATGCGGCGATGGAGAAATTTTTGTCCGGGTACAACTGCGCGCAGTCGGTGTTGTGGTCGTTTTCCGATAAGTTCGGACTGGAGCCCGAGGCCGCCCTGAAGATCGCCTGCGGGTTTGGGGCCGGTATAGCACGGCGGCAGGAAGTATGCGGCGCGGTGACCGGCGGAATCATGGCGCTGGGTCTCAGACACGGCCGAGGCGAGCATCAGGAGCGTACGGCGACCGAGGAAACCTACGCCAAGTCACAGGAACTGATACGCCGTTTCGAGGCCAAGCACGGCACGTGCAACTGCCGCCAGCTGGTCGAAGGCTGCGACCTGTCAACGGAAGAAGGCCGGAAGGTCTTCATGGAACGCGATCTCATGAACCGGACCTGCAAATTGTGCGTGGAGTCCGTGGTGTCGATTGTCGAGGAGTTGACGCACGCGCCGTCGGGCCGGTTGTAGTCGAGCGCGCCAGTCGATTGCGGCATTCGGCGCGGGATGAACCGGTGAGTAGTTTCGTTTTTCAATCGGAGGCCAATGAAGAAGTCGCCAAAGAAGGACGAGGAACGGACTCGGAGACGCTACGCGCAAATCGCAGCAGGGGCCGAGCGCCATGCTGGCCTCGCTGATCCGGTGGCGCATGCCGCTTCATTCGGCTACCCCGTGGAGGAACTAAATACTGTTCCGGTTGACGCGGTGATGAGCCTGGGCTGCGGTAATCCGGTCGCGCTGGCGAGGATTCGGCAAGGCGAGGTCGTTTTGGATTTGGGCTGTGGCGGCGGCCTTGACGCGATTCTGGCGGCGCGGCGCGTTGGCCCAGAGGGGCGGGTCATCGGTGTGGATGCGACGCCGGAGCTGGTGACGAAAGCAATCGAGAATGCGAGGAAGGCCGGACTTGAGAATGTTGAATTCAGACTGGCGCAGATCGAAGGGCTGCCCCTCGACGACGCTTCCGTCGATGTGGCCATCAGCAACTGTGTGATGAATCACTGCGCCGACAAGGCGCGCGCTTTCAAGGAGGTCTACCGCGTGTTGCGTCCGCGCGGGAGGATGTGCATATCGGATCTTGTGATCGCCGGCGCGTTCTCCGAGGACGCGTTGAACGATGACGTTTGGGGCGAGTGGCTGACCCGCGCGCAGTCGAAAGGCGATTATCTGCGGGCCATTGAAAATGCCGGATTCCGGGAGGTCGTGGTGGAAGGAGAAGCTACGTTCCCGATGGCGGAAGACGATGAACGGCTCAAGGGCAGGATTGTCAGCATTGGTGTAACAGCGCGGAAATAACGGGCGCTAGGTATGCGCTAGTTCGCGAATTCGGCTGGACTTATAGAATGGCGTACCCGGAGGGACTTGAACCCCCAACCTCTTGGTCCGTAGCCAAGCACTCTATCCAATTGAGCTACGGGTACACGCATAGTTGAAGCGGAAAGACTATAGCACAGAAATGAGGGGTGGCGCAACCGTGGGACGCGCGGCGGGCCCGTCCGCGGCAAGTTGCGCGAAAATACGTCCCACACGCATACTGTGGGTATGCGTGTGGATGAAATCTCGGAGAGGAGTACTTGCGCTATGCCTGAATCCGCTTCACGAACGACCCCGGAAGATCTTAGTGAACAACAACTTGAGGAATACCGGTTGAATGGGTTCATTCACGTTCCCAACATCATCACCAAGGACGAGGCCGCGGAATTCCACCGGGCTGCTCTCGACTACGCCGAAGAACAACAGTCGATTTGTGAAAACCCCGTCTTCGGGCAGTGGGTAAACGTTTGGCGGCAGGACGACGAAATCCGCCGCCTGACGTTGCATCCTAACGTCGGCGCCGTCGCAGCTAAGCTGGCAGGCGTTCCATTACGCCTATGGCACGACCATATTCTGATCAAGCGGCCCCGCAACCAAGTGGCAACGGAGTTTCACCAGGATCAGCCCTATTGGCCGCACGCAACTTCGCCCAATTCGTTGTCAGCGTGGATTGCGCTGTGTGATGTGCCGGTCGAGCGGGGCTGCATGAGTTTCATTCCCGGGTCTCACCGCCACGTAGGACTCGAGGCCCAGGATCTGCTCGACGCCACCAGCTTGTTCGGAAAGTGCCCCGAACTCCAATGGGAGCCTCGGGTAACGGTTCCGCTGCGCGCGGGTGACTGCACGTTCCATCACAGTTGCTGCGCCCATATGGCGACGCCAAACGTCACCGGCGACCCGCGGGTCGCCCACGTCGTGATCTTTATGGACACCACCACGACCTACATGAAGAAGTCCCATATCGTGACCGACCCGCTAGGCCTAGAGGAGGGAGCGTTGCTGGAGGGAGAACTTTTCCCGCCGGTCTAGCGTGCTTGCCATCGTCACCTGCTCAGGGCGCGCGCAGAGGGACTCACGATTCGGCCGCACACCTTACGAAGCTTGCAGCGCCCTTGGCCCGCGCCATGGCAAGCATGATGATATTTGGCCGTGCTTGGGCCGGTATTGGTATAATAGGGGGGAAACTCTCTGACGGGCTCGCCTATCGGCTAGCCCTGAATCGCCGCGGTTGACGGAAGGAAACTAGTACTGGATGATGCAGCTTACCGCAAAGGCGGGACCCGCTGAGGGCGCGAGTTGGAAGATCGGAGGCAACCCTTTGCTCCTGGGGCGGGCCACCACGTGCGATGTGACTATTGCGG
The DNA here is from genome assembly GCA_016215105.1 of Candidatus Hydrogenedentota bacterium. Classification (GTDB taxonomy): domain Bacteria; phylum Hydrogenedentota; class Hydrogenedentia; order Hydrogenedentales; family SLHB01; genus JACRLJ01. The sequence continues at coordinate 14,285 of JACRLJ010000134.1, read as the reverse complement.
ACCCGACAGTATCCCGGAAGCATTGCGAGATTAAGGCCGAGGGCAACGGTATCGTTCTGCGCGATCTAGATAGCAGCAATACGACGCTTGTAAACGGCGCCCCGGTCAAGGAGCGCGTGCTACTGGTAGGTGACGAGATCGCGATAGGGTCGGCGATCTTTCTGGTCACAAGATGCAATCCAGAGGCCGCGCGCTTGACGCCAAATCCCATTCCCCCGCCACAGACCTTGTCGTTGGCGGAGAGCGAGTCGATCTATCTCAGCGCGCACGCCGCAAAGTCCCAGATTGAAGGGCGTCCGCAGACGGTTCGCGACCTCGCATTGCTGTTTGAAATTGGACGCGAGCTGAGCCGCGCGTCGTCACTTCAGGAGCTTTTCGATACGCTCATCTTGCGCCTCAAAGATCGCTTTTCACCAACCGCCCTTTGGATCGCCCGCTGCTACGAAGACGACGACGAACTTGTCTTCCACCCGCAAGCGGAAACCGAACATAAGCCCCCGACTAAGATACTGCGAAAAGCATTGTCTGAACAATGTGGCATGCTGACTCCTGGTTCGGACCACAAGGTCATGGTTACAACGCTCGTGGCGCCGATGAGCATCGGAGGTGAGCGCCTGGGAGTCCTTGCGTTGGAGAGTCGTTCGCCGCAGGGCGCCTACGGTGAGGCCGACCTCGAATTCCTCGTGGCGCTTGCCCATACTATCGCTCCATTCATCCATGCCGTCGAACGCATCGAACAGTTGCGGAGGGATAATCAGCGCCTTCAGACACACGCCGGTGATTCGGTCAGCGTGGTCGGAGAGAGCAAGGCCATCAGGAAAGTGCGGTCGATGGTACGCAAGGCCGCCAGTTCGGACCTCAGCGTCCTCATTCTCGGCGAAACGGGTGTCGGCAAGGAGCTTGTAGCGCGCATGGTGCATGACTTCTCGCGAAGAGCATCCGGCCCAATGACTATCGTGAATTGCGCCGCCATTCCTCACGAACTGTTCGAAAGTGAGCTTTTCGGCTATGAAGTTGGCGCCTTCACCGGCGCGTCGCACCGAAAGCAAGGACTCATCGAACTCGCAAATGGAGGCACACTGTTCTTGGATGAAGTGGGCGACCTCAGCAGAGAGAACCAAGCCCGCATTTTGCGAGCGGTTGAAACGGGCGCGTTTCGTCGTGTCGGCGCCCAAAAGGAAACCCAGGTGGACATCCGCGTCGTATCCGCAACGAACAAGGATATGCCCCGCGCGGTGGCCAGCGGCGAATTCCGTAGCGACCTGCTCCACCGCTTGAACGGCTTCGAAATTCACGTGCCCCCTTTGCGCGAGCGAACTCAAGATATTCCCCTGTTGGTTGAGCACTTCCTTCGGCTCGGACGCGACCACGCCAAACACCCAATCACGGGGTTCGAGCCCGACGCTTTGGCCCACTTGTGCGCGCTGCCGTGGCGCGGAAACGTGCGCGAACTGCGCAGCGTCGTTAACCGCGCCATCGTGCTAGCCGCGCACGACAAGATTCAAGTAAGCGATCTGACGAGCGGCGGCAATTCCGTATCTGAGGGGCAGCCACTGCGTTCATTTAGCCTGTCCGTCGTCGAAAAGAATCATATTACGGCGGTCTTGCGCGAGTGCGGAGGCAATATTAGCAACGCCGCTCGCCTGCTCGAAGTGAGCAGGAATACCCTCTACAACAAGATAGCCGAATACGGCATCGAGGTATCTTGAACGGCGCACGCGGCTCGTCGGAGAACCCGAAGGATGCGGCCAAACCTTCGGAGGAAGGGTGGCGGATTCCGCCTGCGGTTCTGGCGCTCCCCGAGGATGAAGTACACGTCTGGCGAATCAGTTTGGACGCGGGGCCACACTCGCTGGAACGCTGCAAAGCATCTTTAGCGGATGACGAACTGGAGCGCGCGCGGCGGTTCCGATTGCCTCTCCATCAGGCACGATACATTCACGGACGAGCCGCATTGCGGGCCATTCTGGCTCGGTACCAGTCCCGCCCCGCGGAGTCGTTGCGCTTCATTTACGGTCCTTCCGGCAAGCCGGCGCTCGAAGACACGCGTCTGCAATTCAACCTGTCCCACTCGGGAGGAATGGCGCTCTGCGCCGTCGCGCGCGGACGGAACGTGGGGGTGGACCTCGAAGCCATTCGAGAAAGGCGGCCAGTGAAGCGCTTGGCCGAGCGTTTCTTCGCGACCGGCGAGGCGGCGGTCCTCCGGGAATTGAACGCGGCCGATCAGACCGCGGCGTTTTTCCAGTACTGGACACTCAAAGAAGCGTACATCAAGGCGCGCGGAGACGGTCTGGCGATCCCTCTGGACCGGTTTGAAGTGCAGTGGCGCGGCGATAACGCTGAGGCCGGGTTACACGCGCTCGACGAGCCCGATGAATCGAAACGATGGACGCTGATTACACTCGGCGCGGTAGAAGGCTGCGCAGCGGCGTTGGCCGTTGAAGGCCGCGATTGGCGCCTGCGGCGTTGGATATATGCGCAGTAGCGTTTCAGACTATCACCCGGTTCCGCGCCCGTTCGTAGGTGAGCCAGAACTTCCGCAGACGATCCGTGATCCGATCGTCCAGACGTTCAGGGGAATAGGCGGCAATCACGTATAGGTTCGTAAGTTCGTAGGCCTCGTCGCGCAATGAGTCAAGCTCGCGCGGAAACGAGCGAATGAATTCGAAAGGTGTCTGATCATCGTGCCGCGGTACGCCTAAATCACGCGCCAGCGCGCACAAGGCGGAGTAGGCGAATTCGACGTTGTCGGCAACGGTCATGCGCCCCGCGCGCGCAGGATCTCCCATGGGATTCCGATACTGCACCGAGGTCGCCACATCGCGGCTGACTCGTCTGCGGCGTTCCAGGTGCGGCATTGCGGGAAGTTGGGTAATGCGCTGGAGGAACCGGTCCAGCGCGCCAAATAACCGGGTAACCCACTGCGGGTACAGGTCGCGGCGTCGCGCAACGGAAATGGCGACCACGCCAAGCGCGCGCAGGGCTCCGTACGCAAGAAACAGCCCCAACACCACGAGCACGCCCTGGCCGACCCGCTCCATGAACCGTGTCTCCTCGATGATCTGGACAGCGGGCGCGGCGACCGAGTTCAACTGAAAGGTAGAGCCGCGCGCCCAGGGGTCGTATTGGTGCTCCTGAACATACGCCGCGGGAGGAAGGCTCGGCATGGGCAGCGCCGTTGCGCCAAAGAGCACAACCGCAACCATGACCGCGCCCAGTCCAATCCAGAAAACGCCGATCATGCCGGGAATGGGCGTCTTGCGCGCGCGGAAGTACTCGCGCAGTTGAGCCAGACTCGTTAGATTCAGAAGCGCAAGCGCGCACACGGTATAGAGTCCCATATAGAACTTGCCCGCCGATACGAAGCCCTCGCCGCCGTTCTGCACTACGCGCAGTCCAACGGCAAAGATGAACATCACGGGGATCGAGAAATAGAATACTGAAATGCCTGGATGTCGTTTGGGAAGCGGCCGCACCGGAGCTTCGACGGCGGCCGGACCTTTGGGCTTCCATCGGTTCGGATCGTAATCGAGCGGGTCGACCGCTTCGATGACGTTCATCGAAATGACCGGCGCCTTCTTCTTTGGAACCCACAGTGACTCCTTCGACGCCGCTGACACCTGCTCGGCGGGTTTCGCCCTCAGCGACTCCTGGAATTTGCGCGCCGTGCCGGTCAGAATTCCCATGTCTCCGGCCAAGGGATTATCATCGACGCAACATTCGTGCGTGAGTCGATTGGTTAGCCACCATATGAAAGCGACGATACACATGTTGAATCCCGTCGCGATCCACGGGCGGTTCATGAAATTGCTCGCAACCGATCCAACGTCGTAGGCGTTGGTAGTGGCCAGCGTATACATGCCAATCGCGCCGGCAAGGGCAACGAAGTAAAGGAACGACTCCTGGGTCCCCTCGCGCGCAATCAACCGGTTCAACGCGACTACGCCCAAGATGAAACTGAACGCTACCCAGCGCAGATTGGCGTCGTGTACTTCCGTATACACAAAGCGCACGTCCAAGAGGAAAAAGATGACGGACGTGACCATGATGAAGATCATGAGCGGGGTTAGGGCGTCTAGAAGCCAGTCGGTAAGGCTTCTCGGCTGGTACGGAATGGCGGTGTTACCGGCCAATTTTGTCTGGCGATAGCTCATGCAAGTTCCGCTCGTGTTCTATATGGAATACGTGGATCGCGTGCGGCGCCAGTAGCTTTGCCGCTTCCTGGTAGCCCGCATTGTCGGCGATAAAGAATACGGTGACGGCAAAACCGGAGTATTTCATTTCAGCTAAGGTAAGCGCCAGTTTCTCGGTAACCTGAGGCACAACGGGCAACAATGCCGCATCGCGCGGGAGACGGCGAAACCCGGACAGTATCAACTGACTCGCGTCCAGACCTTCGCCTGGAATCACCCGCGCGAGGTTCTCGACGATCTTGAGCGCCTGCACGGGACTGCGCGCCGTGGGGACAGAGAGCGGACTGATTCGGTCACTCTCGCTCTCGCCCACGACGCTGTCGTTGGCGTCGTCCCGCGTCAAAGACTGCTGGGAGGCGACCTCGTATTGCGCGACCTCCGCAGCGTCACGGGCGTTCGTGAGCAAACCCAGTTGTTCGCCGGACATTTGTAGCAGGTAGGCAATCGAGGCCGTCGTCGTGATTGCCAGTTCCATACGGCTCTCGGCGTTTTCCGGCCGGTAACTGTCGCGGTGCAAGTCAAGAATCAGCGTCGCGCCGACAACATTGGACGGTTCGTGCGTCTTGGTGTACAGCGTGCCGGTGCGCGCGGAGGCCTTCCAGTGAATGCGGTTGAGTGGATCCCCCGGCCGGTATTCGCGGATACCCGCGATGCGGGACGGGTCCTCATAGATTCGGTTGCTGATCCGCACGGGCCCCTGCGGCCGCCGGGTGGCAATGTTGAACGTCTCGATGTAGGCGACGGTGGGCAACACTGAAACGTAGTCCTGTTGCGCACCGGTGCGGAACCGCTTCTGCAAACCGAACAAGTCACCCGACTCCATGAGCAGCGGTCCGATTCGGTGATAACCGCGGCGCGGACAGGTTACGCGGTACTTGAGGGTGATCGAGCGGCCCGGCATGAGGATTGCCAGGCGCGTGTTGGCGCCAAATCGCGGAAAGTCCTTGGGATGCAGATCCTCCAGGAAGATCCACGGGATAGGCCAGCCGCGGCGATTCGTCAATGTGACTTCGACTTCAGTGTCCTCCCCCTGCCGGAGCGTCGTCTCGCTAACGGAGCGCACGCACTCGAGGCCGGACAACCATGCCACCGACGAGAAGTGCGCCACCGTGACCAGTAACAGGAACGCATAGATCGCGAACGCCATATACGGGCTCCGGGCGGCAAACGCGGTGGCCAATGCGATAGCGGCGACAATAAACCAGTAGGCGTTCTTCATGATGTGGGGTCAGTGTAGCACAACGCGCGAGGACACGGCACCGGAGGACTTGACTTGTGGACCGGCAAATGAGTATTAAGGCGTATATGTTTGAAGTACTCCGACATGGGGGAAGCCGCTTGATGTTGGCCGCCGGGGTGGTGTTACTTGCGTTGCTTGCGGGCTGCGCCGCTAAAGACACCTCCAACAAGACGGTGGTGCGGTTCTGTTTTTGGGGGAACTTCCGCGACCTTAGCATGTGGAAGACCATTGCCGCCAACTTCGAGCGAGCGAATCCCGACATCAAGCTTAAGCTCGAGTACATCACGGGCGACTACGGAAGAAAACTGCCTTTGATGTTGGTGAGTGGTACCGCCTCGGATATCATCTTGATGGACGATGAGTACCATCCGGGCTTCGCCGCGCGCGGTTACCTCGAGGACTTGGCGCCCTACATTGAGCGCGATCGCGCCGAGCTTCGGATTGATGAATTCTTTCCGACCTCGATGGAAAGCTTCAATTACCGCGGGTTCCAAGGGGGGCTGCCGTGGGACGGCGGGGCAATGCTGATCTATTTCAACAAAGACCTTTTCGACGAGGCAGGTATTCCCTACCCCACCGACAACTGGACCTGGGACGATTTTCGCGAAATCTCGAAAAAACTGACCGTCGATAAGGACAGAGATGGCCGCATTGATCAATATGGCACCAATCTATTGTCCGGCAGTCTGTTGACCACCGAACCCATGGTGTGGTGTTTCGGCGCGGAAGTGCTCAATGAAGACAAGTCCAAATTTGCGATGAACTCTCGCAAAGGCGTGGAAGCATTTCAATACATCACCGATCTCAAGTGGGTAGACCATTCGATCGCATGGGCGGGAGAAGGCGATGACGTCGGGACGGAAGCACAACTGCTCACCGGACGCGTCGGGATGGTCGTGGCCGGAACCTATATGATGCTGACGCTCGACGGGGTGAAAGACGGGATGCGCTGGGGTACCGCGGCGATGCCGCGCGGGCCTTATGGCGATCGGTATACCCGCGTATCGTGGGATGGCATTTCGATTAACGCTCGAACTCCCTACAAAGAGCAGGCTTGGCGATTTATAAAGTTCTTGCTGAGCGACGAATCCCAAGCGGAAGTAGGCCGTAGCGGGCGCAACCTGCCGATACGGCCTCGTGAGGCGCTGAAGTACTTCATGAACGCCGAGACAAATGAAGATGCGAGACGGGCCATCGATGCGGTGCAATACGGCAAATTGACGCCGATTACGCCAAAATACCTCGAAGTCGATCAGGCCACCCGACCCCTCATGGAACGCATGAGTCTCGGAAAGATCTCGCCCAAGGATGCCCTGAAGGAAATGGAAATCAACGTGAACGAAGTACTTGTCAAAGAACTGGCCAAGTGGGGCCGGGAAAAGAAGAAGCACTAGACATGCTGAAGAAGTGGTTTCTTCGACATCTGGAAGAGTCCATCCATATGCTGCGCGGGCGCTCGGCGCGTTCCGAAGCGCTGCACGGTATTTTGTTCGCCTCGCCCTGGCTCTTGGGTTTCTGCATCTTCACGGCATTTCCCATTGGCTGGAGCATCCTGCTGAGCTTGAGTGACTGGGACCCTTACGATCCCGTCGTTCACCGCACTTTTGTGGGACTCGCAAACTACAAGGATGTCCTGACGTCCGATCCGCTAGTCCTAAAGGCGCTGCTGAACACATTTACGTACGCGCTAATGGTCGTTCCGCTGGGAATGAGCGTCTCACTTGGATTGGCCATTTTGCTGAATCAAAAGGTGCGCGGTATTTCGTTTTTCCGCACCGCGTTCTACGTGCCCAGTGTCGTGGGCGGTGTCGCCACGACGATCCTCTGGACCTACATCCTTAACCCTGTCTTTGGCCCACTCAATAATGGCCTCCACGCTATCAACGTGCTGCTCGATAAATCCATCGTCTTGTCATTCATTCGTCTGCCCGAACCGTTGTGGCTATTTGATCCCGCCTGGACAAAACCGTCGCTGGTCCTCATGGCCATGTGGGGCGCCGGTGGGGCCGGAATGCTGATTTTCCTCGCCGGGCTGCAAGGCGTGCCCGGTCATCTCTACGAGGTGGCGGATCTCGACGGCGCCGGAAAGCTCCGCAAATTCTGGAATATCACGCTGCCCATGCTGTCTCCAACCATCTATTTCAATCTCGTCATGGGCCTGATTGGCTCGCTGCAAGTGTTTATGCAGGCCTACGTCATTGATGGTGGCAAAGGGGGAATGGACAACTCGCTCTTGTTTTACGTTCTGTACATTTACCGGAAGGCGTTCGTCGAATATGAGATGGGATACGCCGCGGCGATGGCTTGGGTTTTGTTCACGATTATTCTGTGCTTGACCCTTCTCGTCATTAAGTCCAGCGCGATCTGGGTGTATTACGAGGGCGAGAAAAACGCATAGATGACGACAAACACCGGCATACGAGGCAGTATCGCGAAGGCCCGCCGCATCGAGCGCGTGCTGGGCGTGGGCGTTCTATGCGTCTTGTCCTTCCTTTTCTTGATTCCGTTTTTTATCACCCTGGGCGACAGTGTCAAGAGCTTCCGTGAAGTCTACGCAGTACCCCGCATCTGGATTCCTCAGTCGCCACGCTGGTCCAATTTCTCGGACATATTTCACGTGCTGCCGTTCCACCTCTTTATCCGGAACACGATCTGCATAACAACCTTGTCGCTGATTGGACAATGCGCCTCGGCGTGTCTAGTCGGCTATAGCTTCGCCCGGTTACGCTGGCCGTTCCGCGATTTCTTCTTCATCCTGCTCCTAAGCACTATCATGCTGCCCGGCCAGATAACCATGATTCCTTTGTTTCTGTTGTTTAACCAGTTCGGCTGGGTCAATACCTGGTTGCCACTGATCGTGCCCGCCTATTTCGGTGGGGGTGTCTTCAATATCTTCTTGTTGCGTCAGTTCTTCAAGACGATTCCCACCTCGCTCGAAGAGGCCGCCAAGATCGACGGCTGTTCTCACCTTCGTATTCTGTTCACCATCATGATTCCCCTTGCAAAGCCTGCGGTCGTCACGATCTGTGTACTGGGGTTCATCGGAAGCTGGAACGACTTCATGAACCCGTTGATCTATTTGAGCGACTACTTCAAGTACCCCATTTCACTCGGGGTGTATATGTTCAAGGACGCTCAAGGTATTTTCCCCCATTACGTCATGGCGGCCAGCCTCGTGTCGATTGTCCCTGTTATGATCCTGTTCTTTTCGGCGCAGCGATATTTCATCGAAGGAATCGCACTAACCGGGACCAAGGGCTGAGACCCCTCACGAGCGCTTTATGATGTCGTTTACTTCCGTCTGGATTTGGTTGAGAACATTCTTGCGCAAGTCTTCGGGAATCTTATAGTGCTGCGTTTGTTCAAGCAGCTCGAGCGTGCGCGCGGCTACGTTGTAGGCGAAATCCTGCACTTTCATTTTAGAAGAACCCCTTCGCTATTCGATACGCCGCATCAAAAAAGAATGCTCGGCTCAGGCGTCGAATGTCTAGTCCAATGTATCCACCCGCCGATGCTTCTACCTTGCCAGTTCCGCCATTGCGGATCCCATGTCGAATGTCACGCGATCTCGTCCGGCTTCCTTGCTCTCGTACATTAGCCGATCCGCCCTCGCCAGGATACTCTCGAGAGAGTCCTCGGGCTCGGCGAGCGTCGCGCCTACGGAGATAGTCACCCGCAGACGAACGCCGGCCCGCTCCAGAACACTGGACCGGATTATCGCGCAGCATCGCTCCGCAACGGCTGCGAGCTTGTCGGGATCGGAGTTATTCGCGGTGATGAGGAACTCCTCACCGCCCCAACGGCTTACAAAATCGGATTCGCGAAGTGCGCTCACAAGCGACTTGGCGACCATTTTGAGAACGTCGTCTCCAGCACTGTGGCCATAGGTATCGTTGAAACGCTTGAAGTGATCCACATCCACAAAGAGTAATCCAAAACGCCAGCCGTATCGGCGGTATTCATCGAGGCGGGTTTCGAGATTCATCCGGGCGTATCTGCGATTCCCCACTTTGGTAAGCGGACACAGGAGGGCCTGCTGTTCAAGTAACTGAATGCGTTCCAGGGAAGCCACTTTCGCGGAGTTATCGGAGAACGTCTCCACGGCTCCGACGGGCCGGCCTTGCTCATCAAGAATGGGAGAAATCCGTACTTCGACGGGTACCCGGTGACCGTCTTTGTGGTGAAGAAATACGTCGGCCGAGTGCGTCTTCCCGGTCTTGATCGTCTCGCTGAGCGGGCACCCGCTGTTGCACAGTTGGCGCCCTGAAGCGTCAACATGCATGAGTAAGGAATCCGCGCAACACCTTCCAGTAACTTCCCGCGCGAGGTACCCCGCGATCCGTTCGGCGCCGCGATTCCAATAGGTAATTCGGCGGTTGGCGTCTACAAAGTAAACACCGTCGGACAGGTTGTCGAGAATTTCTTTGTAGAACTTGGAATCGGTTGTCATGGAAACGGCCCGACTTTCACGGTCCTCGCCGCGATTAGAAGACTTGTATCGGCCAACACGTTTGCCCTGATGGCAAAAGCAACTGCTCTGAGTCTAACAGATCCCGTAAAGTTAATCAAATACTTATTGAATTTAGCAATTTACGCAGATTGTAGGATTAAGGAATGAACCTGAATTCGGCAGTTGGCACGTTGCAGGACGATTGAACTTCTTCCAGATCAAGCGTCTGAGTTAAATGCCATACTCACCGTCGAGGTGAGGGACAGATCCCGAGTTTCGCACAAAACTACCGTGCGAAAGTCGGGGTCAGTCCCAGCCAACTGCCGAATTCAGGATGAAGAGTGTTTCAGCGGGCAATGGTGGGCGTTTGGGCGTGAGCATCCCTTGTACGTACTCTTAGAGAGTCAACGAAAAGTCCATGCCGAGGCCTCGGCAGTTGGGGACAACCACCGTCCCGCTCGCCGCGACAGGGGTTTTGGGCGCTAGTAGGGAAAGGTGGGGCCCAAGAAGAAACGAACCGCGCCTTAGAGACCGGCTCGCTTGCGCAACGCGTCAGCCTGGTCTTTGAGTTCCCACCGGAAGCCCTGATCTTCGCGTCCGAAATGCCCGTAGGCGACGGTCTTCTGATAGATGGGCTTGCGCAGATCTAGTGTTTCGATGATCACCGCCGGGCGGCAATCGAAATGATCCATCAGTATTCCCGCCAGCTTAGCGTCGTCAATCTTCCCTGTACCAAAAGTCATCGCATTGATAGAGACCGGCTTGGCGACGCCGATAGCATATGCGAGTTGTACTTCGCAGCGTTCGGCGATACCTGCCGCGACGATGTTCTTCGCGATGTAACGGGCCATGTAGCAGGCCGACCGATCCACCTTCGACGGATCTTTTCCGCTAAACGCGCCGCCGCCGTGGCGTCCCATGCCTCCGTAGGTGTCCACGATAATCTTGCGTCCGGTTAGTCCGCAGTCGCCGACGGGACCGCCTACAACGAAGCGGCCGGTGGGATTGACGTGGTACTTGATCTCTCCGTTGACGATTTCTTTGGGCAGAACCGGTTTGCATACCTTCTCGATCACGGCCTTGCGAATTTCTTCTTGCGTGACGCTTGGGGAATGTTGATTGGAGACAACGATAGTGTCGATGCGGACGGGCTTGTCGTCGACGTATTCAACGGTGACTTGCGACTTTCCGTCTGGTTGAAGCCAGGGGAGTTCACCGCTCTTCCGCAAAGCCGCCAACCGCACGCCGATACGATGCGCCACGGCGATGGGCACAGGCATCAGTTCGGGTGTCTCGTTGCAGGCGTATCCGAACATCATGCCCTGGTCGCCCGCGCCCTGCTCATGTGACGCGCTGGAGTCAACGCCCTGAGCGATGTCCGGCGACTGCTTGTCCAGCGCAACCATCACCGCGCACGATGCGCCGTCGAAACCGGAATCACCGCCTCTATAGCCAATGTCGAGGATCGCGGCACGCGCGACGGAGGGAATATCCACCACCGCCTTGGACGTAATTTCGCCGGCAACCACGCAGACGCCCGTCGTAACCAAGGTTTCGCACGCTACCCGGCTAAAGGGATCCTGGGCCAGCATCGCGTCGAGAACGGCGTCAGACACGCGATCGGCCACTTTATCGGGATGGCCCTCAGTGACGGATTCAGACGTGAAAAGAATACCCTTGGAATGACTGCTCATGCGCGATCTCCTTGAGGCGCGTGGGGCGCTCTATTTTCTGGACTATGACTTCTTGAACGCTTCCGTCAATGCCGCAGTATCGAGACGGAATCCGGGACCCATGGTACTGCTTAGCGTACACGCTCTTAGGTACGCGCCCTTCACCGAAGAGGGCCGTGCCTTGACAACCGCTTCGATCACCGCCGTGGCATTCTCGGCGATCTGCTCCGCCGTAAAGGACGCCTTGCCGACGGGCACGTGCATATTCGCGTTCTTGTCGACCCGGAAGTCAATCTTACCCTTCAGGATTTCCTTAACCGCCTGGCCCACATTAGGCGTCACGGTGCCGGCTTTTGGGCTCGGCATTAGACCGCGAGGACCAAGAATCTTACCCAATTTACCAACTTGGCCCATCATGTCCGGCGTGGCCACAGCCACATCGAAGTCCGTCCAACCGCCGGTGACCTTCTCGACCAAATCCTCAGCGCCTACCACTTCGGCGCCGGCTTCGGTGGCGGCCTTCTGTTGGGCCTCCTGCTTACAGAACACCGCAACGCGTACTTTCTTTCCCGTTCCATGGGGAAGAGAGACTGAACCGCGCACCATCTGTTCGGCGTGGCGCGGATCGACTCCCAGGAAGAACGCGAGATCGACGGATTCGTCGAATTTGGCGGTGGCGCACTCTTTCGCGCCTGCGGCGGCCTCGGCGATGGTGTAAATGGGCTTGACTTGTGCTTTCTTGAGCACCGTCGCCATGCGTTTGCTGACTTTTGCCATGAGTAGTACCTCCTGTGGTATAGCGGGCTGGCGAGCCCTTCCACGTTTATCGCTTAACGTCCGGGACACCTATCCCTGGACGAGTATTCCCATACTGCGCGCGGTGCCTGCGACCATGCTCATGGCTGTTTCGACGCTGCTGGCGTTCAGATCGGCCATCTTAATCTCGGCGATCTCCTTCACCTGCGCGCTAGTCACCGAGCCAACTTTATTCTTGTTCGGAGCGCCGGAGGCCTTCGCCAACTTCGCCGCGCGCTTCAACAGCACTGCCGCCGGCGGGCTCTTGGTGATGAACGTGAAACTGCGGTCCTCAAAAATGCTGATGACCACCGGAATAATCAGCCCCTGCTGTTCTTTGATGCGTTCATTGAACTGCTTGCAGAAGTCCATAATGTTCACACCGTGCTGACCCAACGCGGGACCCACGGGCGGCGCGGGGTTGGCCTGCCCCGCGGGACACTGCAACTTGACTTGGGCGGTCATCCGCTTGCCTTTTTTCGGCGCCATGGTAACTCTCTCCGTTTTGTAGCTTCTTTGTCAGCAGTACCTGTGTTGCCCTCGTAGATGTTGCTGACAAAGAAGTCACACCTACGACCTTGGGCTTGCGGCCGAACCGCATTCAGATTAGATCTTTTCGACCTGCCAGAATTCGACCTCGACACTGGTGAGACGCTCGAATATCTCGACCATAACCTTTAGTTTGCCGCGTTCGAGGTTGATCTCATCAATATTGCCAATGAAATTCGAAAAAGCTCCGTCAATAATCTTGACGCGCTCGCCCTGCTCGAATTTCACTTTCGGTTTCGGACGCTCCCGTTCACCGCGCATTTCCTCGACGATCGCCTGGACTTCGGAGTCATCCAAGGGTACGGGAACCGTCCGCGAACCAATGAACCCGCTCACCCCCGGCGTATTCTTGATAAGATGCCACAGGTCCGCATTCCGTTCCGGATGCTCGGGAAGCTTCACCAGTACATACCCAGGGAAGAACTTGCGCTTCGATATCTTCTTCTCGCCGGACTTGATCTCCGCCACTTCCTCCATCGGGACAAGGATATCGCCAATCACGTCTTTGAGTCCGCCCTGTTCGGCCAAGACCAAGAGGTTCTTCTTGATATTCGCTTCTTGACCGGAATGGGCGTGAATCGCGTACCAGCGGCGCTTTATACCGTCGTCCGGTGGCGCAACGGTCTCGGCGGCCGCGTCCAAGGATTGTTCCTCGGACTCGCCCGCCTCCGCGGCGGCGGCAGCGATATCTATAGGATTGGGTTCATCCGTCACGTACGGTCTCCCTTATCCAAGCCTTAATACTTGGATGACGATGAATTGAAAAACGCCGTCAAATACATAGATCATCGCGCTGACCATACCCAAGAGTATCAAGACCACCGATGTCGAGGACTTAATCTCATCCAGCGCCGGCCATGCGACCTTATCCATTTCGGCCCGAACTTCGCTGTAGAAGGTTCTGGCCCGAGCGATAGGGCTGGGCTTGTCGATTGGAGTAGCTGCTGGTGGCTTAGCCATAAAATCCTCTTACGCGCGGCGCGACGTTGGTTAAAGTATGGCAGGACTGGAGGGACTTGAACCCCCAACCGTCGGCTTTGGAGGCCGCTGCTCTGCCAATTGAGCTACAGTCCTGTGATATCGCATCGTTTCTGTCGATCTTTCGAGCCTACTTCGCTTCTTTGTGTACCGTGTGCTTGCGTTCAAACTTGCAGAACTTTTTCAGCTCAAGCCGCTCCGGGCGCTTGATTCCGCGGAGCAAAAGCCCCACGTTGTCGCCCGCCTGCCCTTCGTCGAGCAGTTTGCGGAACATCTCGACGCCCGTCACCACGGTCTCTTGGGTGTCCTCTTTGGGAACCATACCCACCAACTGAACCTTGTCGCCGGTATGAATCTTGCCCTGCGAAATCGCGCCCGTCACCACCGTGCCGCGGCCCGTGATCGTG
>JACRLJ010000129.1 GCA_016215105.1 Candidatus Hydrogenedentota bacterium | reverse complement strand
TTTTGGTGACGTCCTAGACGAGAATCTGGATTTGGAATGAGCGGTGATGCCTGGCTATCGCGGTGGCTTCAACGAATGCGAGAGCATGCGCATCGAAACGTCGTACTGGAACTTGGATGTGGCGGTGGCCGGGACACATCCGAGATATTGGCCGCGGGGATGGAAGTCGTCGCGATGGATCTATCTGCCGAATCCTTGGCGCGATGTGCCGTCGTGGCGCCAGTCGCACGCTTGGTTAGAGCGGATATTGGGAGACCTCTTCCTTTCAGAGATGGGGAATTTGACGTAGTCCTCGCGAGCCTTAGTCTCCACTATTTCCCTTGGGATGTCACCGTGAAGTCCATGGATGAAATCGCGCGGTGCATCGGCTCTGGTGGACTGTTCGTCATGCGCGTCAACTCCGCCAACGACCTCAATTATGGGGCGGATTCCACGGACGAAATAGAACGGCACTTCCTCCGGGTTGGAAGTCAGACAAAGCGTTTCTTCGATCGAGACGATTTGGAGCGGCTAATGCGCGGATGGATTGTCGAGTCGATGGAAGAGATGATCATCCATCGGTACGAAAAGCCAAAGGCTATTTGGGAGGTCGTTGCGGAAAAGGATAGTCCCGCCCCATGACTAAGCGGACCAGCGCGACGCTGTTGGCGGGAGCTGCCTGTCTCATCGCATTGCTAGGGTATTCCGCGTCTCTTGTTGTTCCCAGGCCGGCGGACGGTCACACGGGCGCCTATGTGGTGGGCGCGTGGAATCTCGAGCATTTCCGTGAGGGAACCGTCCGCGGCTTTCCGGAAAATACGCGCGGTGGCCCATCGTACCCACCACGGACTGACGAAGACTACAACGCCATCGCTTCAATGATTAGCAGGATCGAGGCGCGAATTCTGGTCCTCGAAGAGATCAATGCCCACACCGAGGACATTGGCGGCAAACCCGTTACTCGCTCCAAAGAACTGGACCGCCTGATTCGCGTTTTGGGCCCGGAGCGATACGACTATGTCGTGGGAGCAACCGGCGGAGCGGAACACATCGCTATTCTCTACGACAAGCGTGATGTGCGCCTCAACGAAACCTGCGAGTGCGAGTTCCCTGATGAGCTCAAGGTCGAGAACAAAGCCGTGTTTGACCGCGAACCGCTCTTGGCGCATTTCACGTTCTTAAGTGATGGACGGCCGATGAACGACCTGACGGTAGTGGGTGTACACCTTGCGTCCGGTCAGCAACTGACGAAAAACCACGATGAGGCGATGCGCCTGCTCCAAGAAGAACTCAAGAAGGCCAGACAAGAAAGCCACTGCATTCCGAGCGATGAAAACGACATTCTGATCGCCGGGGACTTCAACACCGGACGTTTCGACAAGAAAGTTGAGAGTTTCTGGGACCAAATGGAGCGTGAAGGATGGGACGTGCTCGGCGACGATCCTGCGTCCTACCCTGTCACAAGGCTTTCCGGGGTACCGCTGAAATTGCGCGACAGCCGTATCGACTACCTTATCATCTCAAAGGAAAACCAAGGTCTCGCGGGCGAGGAAGTCGAGACGGAAGCCCCCGTCGTACACAACGAACTCGTAGGCGACTCTCCGGAGGACTACCGGCGCCACGCCAGCGACCATCTGCCGATCACCGTGGAAATTCGGGTATTGGAAGATACGGATCGCTAGCGCGGCGAACGGGCTTGTGCCGATACGGCGACTCGGGTATTGTGAATTTCCGTAGCTCGAGACGATTCGAGTGTATGGGTTGGTTGTGGAGCGGCAACAGATAATCGAGGATACGCCAAATGCGGATTACCCTACCTGTGCTGAGCGTGTGTCTGTGGAGAAGCGCGTTGCTCGGTGGCCTCGCGCTGCTGCTGGGTTCCACGGCTTGGGCCGCCGGATCTGTGGACCTGAGCGGGGCTACCCTGGTGGTCAGGCCAGGCAAGCTGCCCAATGCGGAGAAAGCCGCCGCGACCGTTCTGGTCGAAGAAGTGGAAAAGAGAACTGGCATCCACCTGCCCACCGCTACGAAGTGGCCTAACGGAAAAGCCGTAATTGCTATAACCTCCGCGCCCAAGGCGCAGGCGTGGGGAAAGAGCATACCTGCGCGGAAAGGGGCGGACTTACCGGAACTCAAAGCCGATGGGTATCGGTTATTTGTAGACTCCTCCAATGCGGCCGCGCCGGTCGTGTGGGTGATTGGCGCAGACGCGCGCGCCGCCCTGTACGGCGTGGGGGCGTTGCTGCGCAATCTCGATTTGGCCAAAGGCCAGGCGAGACTTGCGGCGTCGCTGGACATTGCGACGGCGCCGGCGTCGCCCATACGAGGGCATCAGATTGGCTATCGTCATGCCGCCAATTCGTGGGACGCGTGGGACGCCAAGCAATTCGATCAGTACTTCCGGGAACTTGCGCTGTTCGGCGCGAACAGTATCGAGGGGATTCCGTTTCAGGATGACCGCACCTCGTCACTGATGAAGTATTCACGGCGGGAAATGAACAAGTTGCAGAGCGAGATGTGTCAGCGGTACGGGCTGGACTATTGGGTGTGGACGCCGGCGGACTTCGACCTAAAGAAGACGGACCTGCGCACCAAGGAACTTGCGAAGCACGAAGAACTCTATAGGGATTGTCCGGAGTTGGCGGGAGTCTTCGTTCCTGGTGGCGACCCGGGCAGCAATCCGCCGGAACTGGTGATGCCCTTCCTGGAAGACCTCGCGAAGCGCCTGAAGAAGACGCACCCTAAGGCAAAGGTCTGGCTTTCGCTTCAAGGGTTCGAGGGCGACCAAGTGAAGTACGTGTTCGACTATCTCGCGAGGGAGCATCCAACGTGGCTCGGAGGGCTTTGTGAAGGTCCTTCGAGTCCACCAATCGCCGAACTGCGCAAGAACTTGCCCAAGCAGTACAAGCTGCGCATGTATCCCGACATCACGCACAATAAACTGTCGCAATATGAGGTCCCGTGGTGGGACCAAGCGTATGCGAATACGCTAGGCCGCGAGGCAATCAATCCCCGGCCGACCCAATATCAGACAATCCACAACTGGTTTGCTCCCTACTGCGACGGATTCATCTCGTATTCAGACGGTGTCCACGATGATGTGAACAAGACGGTTTGGAGCGCGTTGAGTTGGGACGTCAATACGCCGGTCCGCGATATCTTGGTGGACTACGCCCGCCTGTTCTTTGGGCCCGCCGTAGCAGAGGACGCCGCAGACGGTATCCTGGCGCTGGAGAAAAACTGGCGCGGCCCGCTACTTACGAACGGGGCGGTGGAAGGGACGTTGCTAACATGGCAAGGCCTGGAGAAGCGCGCTCCGGAATTGGCGGACAACTGGCGTTGGCAAATGTGCTTGGTTCGCGCAAACTACGATGCGTTCCTCAGGCGCAAGCTGGTGAATGAGACAACGCTTGAAGAACAAGCCAACGCGATCTTACTTGACGCAGGGAGGCGCGGCGCTGATAAGGCCATCACCGAGGCGTCAGCGGTGTTGAACCGTTCGGTTAACGAGCCTGTCAGTCCGGAACTACGGACGCACATCGTTGATCTTTATGACAGGCTGTTTAAGTTTATTGGCCTTCAGTCCAGCGTTCCGAAGTACCAGGCGAGCGGCGAAGAACGTGGCGCATCGCTCGATTTCATTGACAACCCCCTGAATAACCGGTGGTGGCTGGAAGATGAGTTCAAGAAGGTCCAAGCACTGGGTTCGGAGGCCGAGAAATGCGCGCGATTGGCGCAGATAGCGGCGTGGGAGCATCCCGGGCCCGGAAGCTACTATGACAACGTCGGCAATACCGCCAAATCGCCGCACGTGTTGCATAGCGACATGGTATTCACTGTGCATGCGGAAGGCGCAGTGCCTGGGCCGACCTTCTGGTGGTGGGACGAGGGCAAGAGCCGCAAGCGTCTATCCTGGCAGGTAAGTATGGATTGGCCCCAGGCGTTGGTGTACGAGGGATTGGACCCCGGCGCAACGTACGTCGTGCGAACGACAGGATACGGCAAGACCCTGCTGAAGATGAACGGCGTCCGAGTCGAGCCGGCGAAAGACGCCAAAGAAATCGGCGAACTCCGAGAATTTCCCGTTGCGCCCGAATACATCAAGGATCGCAAACTGACACTTACATTTGATCGGCCCACCGACGAAGGACAACTTAACTGGCGTCAGCAATCGCGTTTGTCTGAAGTGTGGCTGGTCAAGACGCCAGGCAAGTAGTATTACTAAGCCGGTAGGCAATTCCCGCGTGGCGCCGTCCCTCTTGGATGACGCCACGCGGAAGTCTCGTTATCGCCCAGAGCGAAATACCTTCTGCAACGCGTAATACGCGGGCTTCGGCTTTGCGTCGAAATCAATCACCGAGTTGTTAACCGGGCAGGGGAAGCAATCGTGTCCCATCCAGATGATGAAGCCGCCACACCTTGGGAACCGATTCTTGCAGCTTGCCGCGGCGGCTGCATACGCCTCGGCTTGGTGCTCTTGCGTTGCGGCGACGTAGTCAGCCAGTGTCGGGTTCCCGAGAATGTCCTTCCAGCGGGTCCACTCGATCCACCAAGCAGCCGTGTGCGTCCAATACTCGCCCTCTGGCGGCCATGAGAAATCTTCGCCCGCATGACGGCGAATAGACTGCTCATCCTCGGCGCCAGGCATGCCAACTTCAGATCGGAATAGCGCGTCGTCGTGCGCCCAGTAGTCACGCCAAGCCGCCAGGTCCGCAAATCCACCCATGCCCCACGGGCCATGCACGTCGTGATGAATGCCCTTTCCGAAATTCTCCTTGTGCGCGTAGAACGCCGGACCACTCGCCGACGTTGGCACAAACCGTCTGTCCGGATCGTGTCCCCGCACCACATCGCGTAGCGCCGCCAAACAGGGATGGTCATAGCCGGCTGGGACTTCCGCGCCGTCGTTCATCACCTGGAGTTCGTTTCCGCCGCACCACAACAACAGCGAAGCGTGATGTCCGCGCTGGCGGATGTACGACCGGGCGATTTCGCACAGCGTACTTATGGCCTCGGGGCTGCTCGGAGGGGCGTTGTCCACGCCGGACGATGACAATGGAAATTCCTGCCACACCAGGATTCCCGATTCATCGCAGCGATCAAAGAAGATTTCCCGCTCGATAATTCCGCCGCCCCATACGCGAATGCAAGTGCAACCCATCTCGCGGTAGAGGTCGATGAGCTTTACGTACTCATCCACGGTGGCGTCGTGGTAGACGCTTCGCGGGGGAACCCAGTTGATTCCTTGCAGGAATATCGGCTTCCCGTTGACGACGCAGATCCACGGTTCCGCGTCGGCCGGCGCGCCTTCGCATGGCCGCCATTCGATCCTCCGGAATCCGACGCGGCGCCGTTGTTCCCAGCGAAACGCTGCGCCGGAGTTTCCGGCGGCAATTACGACATCATAGAGTTTCTGGTCGCCGTGACCATTGGGCCACCACGGCGCGACAAGCAGATTCTTCAATGCAATTCGATTCTGGCCCGGTGTCAGGATCGCCACCGCGCACGACACTTCCACTCCGTTATCGACCAGCGCAATCTGTGCTTCGCACGGTCCGGGCAGGCGCCTATCGGAATACTCTAGTGTGATTTCCACACTGCCAGTGTGGTCATTCGCTTCCAATAACGCGTTGACGGACAGTATTTCAAACGCCAACTCGGCGCCGGTCCGGAGCGTTAGCGAATTCCACGGGCCGATCGGAACAATGCGGGGGGTCCAGTCCCAACTGTATCCGTAGCGCGGCTTAAAGAAATGCGAACGCGATGAATACCCGAACTGCCCCTGTTCACGAGGAGGTTCCTCAAAGATGACGCTCAACTGATGGGCGAGGCCGTCACCCAGCGCTTCCGTCAAGTCGACGTGATGGGGGACAAGCGCCCCGCTGAACGCCGCGGCTTCCTTGCAGTCCACCAGTATCCACCCTGAGTAGTCCAGGCCTTGCGCGACAAGTAAAACCGCCTCACCCTGCGCAATAGCGCCTTCGGGGACGTAGGCGGAGAAGTCCCAGTGCCTGTGCTCTACCCACTCGCAGGACCGTGAGTTCACACCGGCGTTCCAGTCGGCGATCACGCCGGCGCGAAGCAGCGCCGCTTGGACTGAGCCGGGAACATCCGCCTCAAATGGCCCTAGGTCCGGTCCCAGTACTCCGCCCGTTTCACGGCTCTTGCCGAGCCGCCAGACAAACGGTCGCCATCCGTACAAGGACCAGTGGAGTGTGGAAAGATCAAAGGTGGCCATTCGATGCCCTTTCTCGGAAGACACGAAGATCTAGACCCGCAACAGAATATTCCTTTTGTAGAGAAACCGCGCGAGCAGGGTGAGCATACACATCCATAGCGCTATTTGCGCCACGGCGTCATAGGGGGACAGCCAGGTTTGAATGCCGCCACCGACGACGCGGCCGGTTAGGTACTTGTATTGAATCAAATTGCCGATAAGGTACATGGCAAGCGCGTTCGAGCCAATCCATACGAAAGGAGTGGCCCAGCGCCGGTACCCCCACACATCGACAACAAGATAGAATAGTCCGAGCAAGACGCAACTGTAACCTCCCGATACCAACACGTATGACGACGTCCAAATTCGCTTGATAACGGGGAGTTGCATCCCCCAGAGGAAGCCGAGTCCCGCGAGCATGCACCCTATTACCATGAGCCAGTACGCTTTCTTCTTTGGAGTCCGCGAGTCGTCATTGAGGAACAGCCCTGCGAACACCCCAAGGAGACAGGTGCAAATTGCCGGTAGCGTGCTGAGCATGCCCTCGTTACGCCAGCCACGCGCCTCCCGGTTTCCTGGCAGGTAGTGTTTGTCGAGATAATTCGACCAGTTCTTGTGCATTTCAAACGTAGGTTGTCCGATATCCGGAACGGGCACAAAACTCAATAGCGCCCAATACCCGGCCAGAATGACGAGGCACACAGTGACCAAGCCGCGTAACCGCAGATGGCAGTAAAGTAACGATGTGATCAGGTAGCAGTAGGAAATCCGTTGCAGGACGCCTGCGAAGCTGACCTGCGCCTGTGCAAATCCCCCATCGAGAATGAAGGCCCAAATCCAAAGCAGCGCAAACCGGCGTAGAATACGCTTGTGCGCGGTCCACTTGCCCTCGCGTTCCAATAGCTTCCCCACGGACAGCACCGTGGAAATCCCCACCATGAAGAGGAAGAGTGGGAAGATGAGATCGTAGAACCGAAAACCTTCCCACTCCGAGTGTTCGAGCTCATACCGGAGAAATCCGACAATGCCGACATGGTTAGCTTTCCCCAGCGACTCCACGAATTCGTCTGCGCCCATAATCCAGAACATGTCGAAACCGCGTAGCGCATCCAGCGAAATCAGACGGCTTGAATAAGAGGGTTGTACTTCTGGGGACACAGAACCACCAGTACGCTCCGACTCGAAACTGGTTTCTGCGTTCGCTGCGCTCAAGCGATCACTCCGAGCTGCCACGCGACGTGTCTCGACCGTCATCCCGGCCGAGATCTCCCCCAACAGGCTGCGGACGGTTGCGCCCATTAGCCCGTCGCGCCGATTCAAGCATCTCGCGAACCAGGCCGAGCAGGTCCGACGCCTTGTATGGCTTCAAGAGGACAACATACTCGTCCTCCGCGGAGTTGTGGTTCTGAAGCGCGCTATAGCCATAACCGCTGCAGAATATCACCGGCATCTCCCGGCGCAGACTCTTCATTCGGTCATAGACTTCTTTGCCGCCCTTCTTGGGCATCATGACGTCCAGAATACACAGATCTATCTTCGCGATGTGTTCCTCAAAAAGGCGAATCGCCTCGACACCGTCACGGGCCTCGATAACGGTGTAACCGGCGCGGCGAAGGACGGTGCAGCCAAGATCCCGGACCGAATCTTCATCTTCCGCGATCAAGACGGTTTCATGACCTCGTGGCATCACGCGCACTTCAGCGCCTTCCTTGGCGCACTCGTCCGGAGATTCGTCCGGTGGAAGATAGATCCGGAACTCGGTTCCCTTGCCGGGTTCGCTGGTAACATCTATGAATCCATTGTGCCGCTGCACAATGCCATAAACCGTCGCGAGACCCAGCCCGGTGCCCTGCCCCACCTCCTTGGTGGTGAAGAACGGTTCAAAGATTTGCGCCACGATCTCGGGCGTCATTCCTTCCCCGGTATCGGACACGCCGAGCGTGACGTAGTTGCCCGGCTTGGCCCACGGATGTTCGGAAACGAACTCAGAATCGACCTGCGCGTTACTCGTCCAAATACGGATCGCGCCGCCACGCGGCATCGCATCCCGCGCATTGACACAAAGATTCATGAGAATCTGATCCACTTGGTTCGGGTCCGCGTAAATGGAGCTCACATTCGGCGCATGGACCACGTGAAGCTCGATATTCTCGCCAATGACCCGGCGAATTAGTTTGAGAACGCTATTGATCCGGTCCGCCAAATTGACGCGCCGTGGTTGCACCGCGTCCTGACGGCTAAATGTAAGTAGCTGGCGAACCAGCGCCGAAGCCCGTTCGCTGGCCTTGAGGACCTCCTGGATGTCGACGGACGCAGAATTGCCCGCCGGGATCTTATCCCGCGCCATTTCGGAATAGCCCTGAATCGCCTGAAGCAAGTTGTTGAAATCGTGAGCGACACCCCCCGCGAGCTGGCCGATGGCTTCCATCTTCTGGGTTTGGCGTAATTGCTCCTCGAGCTTCAACTCCTCGGTTATATCGTGTTGCACTGAAACAAAATTGACAATGACGCCCGAAGCGTCACGCACCGGCGAAATGGTGGCCTCGTCGGTATAACAGGTTCCGTCTTTTCGCCGGTTGATGAATCGGCCTGACCAGGTTTCTCCGCTATCGAGGCGTTCCCACAGACTCTTCATGTAGGAAGCGTCGAGTTGGCCGCTTTCCAGGAAGCGAACGTTCTTGCCCATCGCCTCTGCGCTCGAGTACCCCGTGATTTGTTCGAAGGCGGGGTTTACGAATTCGATCTGCCCTTTCGGGTCTGTGACGATAATGGTTTCCGGAGTCTGCTCGATCGCTTTGAGTAAGCGATTGCGTTCTTGTTCCGCCTTTTCGCGTTCAGTGACATCGCGGACAATGCTGAGATTGACGTTCTCGCCTCCGATATCGATCATGGTGGCGTTGATTTCAACAGGGGCTAGAGTCCCATCCTTTCGGAGATGATGAAGTCCTGTAAGGGTCCCCTGCATGCCTTCCGCCGAATTGGCCCCGCGTTTCCACGGCTCCAAGTGGCGCTCCTCGGGCGGATACAATTCGCTCGCGCGCATGTTTGTGAGTTCTTCGATTGTATACCCGTCCAGTTGGGCGGCTCTGGCATTGCAGTTCATGATCCGGCCATCGGTCGGGTCGACCAGGTAGATGGCGTCATTCGCGCTTTCAAACAGTCGCCGGTACCTTCTCTGGCTTGCCAAGCGTTCGCCTTCGGCCTCCTCGCGCTCAATCTCCGCAACTGCCCTGGCAGCGAAAATCGCCAGCGTCGACCGCGCGTCCGACTCATTCAGTGTCATCGGTTTGTCATCGATTATGGCAAGAATTCCGCGAGGCCTCCCCGCGGAATCCACAAGCGGAGTTCCACAATAGCTTTCGGCGTCCATTTCCGTGAGCATAGCGTCATCCGGAAACATGCCTCGAATTCCGGAGTTGTACAGGCAGAAACCCCGATCCACGGCGTTCTCGCACGGCGTTCCACGAAGGTCGTAGTCGACATTTGGAGCGATATCCGTACCTGAAAATGTGGAGAGGGTCTCGATTCGTCGAAGTTCCGGCCCCGTCAGCTTGCCCAGAACCACATAGCGCACCCGAAAGGCGGACGCAATGTGACGGACCAGCGAATTGTAGAAGTCCTCGCCTGTAGCGCCCGACGTGCCCAACGCGATCGAGCGCAGCATATCCGCCGCCCGCTGTTCCTGCTGGAAGTGGGCTACGCGTTCCGCCATACGTTGCTGACTGGTGTGCGCGAACAGCGCGAGAACGAAGCCAGCGAATACAATTCCCGCCACGGCGCCCCAACCGGCCAGGAAATCATTGATGCCTGTGCGCTGAACATAGACCGCTTCGTCGTATTGGAAGGCAAGCCACCAGCGTTGCTCGGCCGGAAATTCGACAGGAGTGAAAAGTGTCTTCCATTTTCCAACCTGAATGGGACTGGAACTCTGCGTGAACAGCTCGGCCGCGCCCTGAGTCTTGAAGCGGTCGGTAAACCATGCGCGGGTTTCGTCCGGCAGATCCACACACCCCACCAGATCGCCTCGTTCACTCGCGAGTACAACCATGTTCGCGTAGTTGCCACGCTCAAGCCGGTCCGAAATACGCTCCGCCGGAATCAGAACCGCGATCGCGCACACCAGTTTTCCGCTAGCCACAACTGGAATCGAGTAAATCTGCCCCCGGACGGGCGAACCATCGGGATCCACAAGTCTAGAATCAGTTTCCGAACTCAACTGCGCTTCAAGGGCAGGGTTCAACTCGTAACGATGAATCTGATCGATGAGCGTGCGATATTCCGGCCCCGTCCATTCCTGCTCCGCCGAATCACGACGATCACGTATAGCGCCGTTCGACTCAAGGCAGATGAAGGGCGGCCGGGTCCCATCGAATTCGCGCTCTACAACATAGAGCGCAGAGTATCGTTTCGTATCCGACAAGTGATCGAAGATTTCGCGCACGTTTGCTCGAACGCTTTCATCGAGTTCCTGCATCCTGCGATTGACGCGAAGCGAGACCAGGTCGGAGTGGACTCCTGAGAAGTAGTCCTCGATCTCCTGGCGTGTCGCGTCCATCTTGAGTTGGTTCTCGGCCCTAATCGTCTCGATCGCGGATATGCCGTGCTGATAGTGGTCGTGGATGATCATTGCCGAAAGCAGAAGGGAGGCCACCGCAATGAGAGCGGGTAACGCCAGAACCCTACCGGCGTTCGTGGCCGCAAACGCCGGTTGTCCAGAGTCCTGTTTAGAGTTGGATTTGGAGAAATCACGAATCATAAAAGTCGATATTCCCGAGCGCGCCCTGCGAATTCCGTGACCCTCACCCAGATACTGTTAACGTCATTCTCACAGCTTCTGAGGTCATTGTCAATTGTTGCGTCCATACTCGAATCCGGCCGCTAAGGACGCGGTCCGGTCACCGGACGCGCGGAAACCGGGCGCGCCAGGGGGGAGATTCCGAATCGCTGATTCCCTGGTGTCTTACACCAGGACTCCGCGGGCACGGCTCTTACGTACCTGCGAGACTCAGTGGCGTTAAGGCGCTGAAGTCGCGGCCGCGCGGTACATGGCGACTATCTTTTCGCCCGAAATCTCGGCCAGTAGATTGTGAATGGCCGCAAACACGAATCCCCCATCCTGGCGCATGTACGAGACAATCTCAGCCGCTTCCCGCGCGACCTCGTCAACGGTTCCTAACGGTAATGTGGCTTGCGTGTGTACCCCGCCACCCCAGAGAGTGATGCGGCCGCGCGCCTTGTCTTTCCACGCCCGATATCCCTGCGACCCGGCGGTCCACTGCACGGGATTAAGAGCGTCGAATCCGCTTTCGACAAAATCATCAAGCAGGTCGTATACCGCGCCGCAACAGTGCAGAAAGGTCTTGATCTCGGGCGCCGTGCGATGGACGACATCATTTGCGCGGCGATAGAAGGGCTTGAATAGGTCGCGATAGACCTGGGGAGACGCAACGCAATTGGTCTGGGTGCCCCAGTCGTCAGAGGATACGTGATACATGTCGATATAGGGGTGAATCTCCGTAAGGAGCGCCTCCATCTGTTCGAGCGCAGGCGCGACGACCGCTTCGTGCAGTTCCATAACGAAATCCGGCTCGGTCATGCACAACATGGGAAACATCGCGATGCCGGTAAATCCGCCGATACCGATGGGACAACCTATGCCGCCGAACAGAATTGCGCGATCCGTCGATTCCCGCGCCCGGCGGCAGTGTTCCTTTACTCTCTTTATGTCTTCATCCTTCATGCGATTTCGTTGGCAGGATTCTCGGATGGACTTAATATCGGGTTTAGGAATGTCTCCGGAGAGTTCGACCGGCTGCCCACCGTGTTCCCGCTCGAATACGTGAGACGCGGGCGGCATCGTGCTCTCGCCTTGCGCCACCGTTCCGTCGCTTCGCACCGAGAAGTTCTCTGGACGCCGCACCCTGGCTGGAAGCCTGCCTCCAAAATCGTATGGACGCCACAAGTCTTCCTGCGGATAGGCGTTCGTAATTTCCATTCGGACGGTGGCCACATCGATGTCCAGCGCGTCAAGCACATCCACATCGGGCAGCGCCAGCATCTGGCCGGTGTCGTGTACCCGCGGAGGCCGCGGCGGCAGGCCGAGCGCCTTGACGAGGCTGGGTTACGCAAAACAACTTACCCCAGTCGAATCCATACCGCCGAGATCCATGGGAACCCGGTCGGTCGCCTCAAAATTCAACGCTTTCAGCACCCGCTCGCGGCGTGTCATTGGAAGTCCTTTCGATGTTTGTGCACTGTGGGTATCAGGGTCAACCAAGGCGCACAAGAGTACACCGAGGAGGCGGTTTGACGCCACTGCGCCAGATCACCGCTCAGGAAACTGGCCCATAGTAGATGGGGCGTCCTCGCCGCATCCGATAGCGTACCCCGTGCGTCGTAAGTGTTTCACGTGCGACGCTTCTCCATGCGCCTCTCATGGGTTCATCGCGCTTGTGCCGAATGCGTTCTACCCGTATAGTTCTTGGCGCCGGGAATTGTCTACCGCAAGAGGATACATCACCTATGCCGCAAACGAACTCAGGGATTTCGTGGCTGGACGGCGCAGTGCTTGTCGGCTATTTCGTCGGCATCACGCTGATGGGGCTCTGGGTATCGCGCAAGGTCAAGAGCAGCGGGGGATATTTCCTCGGGGACCGCAAGCTGCGCTGGTGGATCATGATGGGCCAGGCCTTCGGGACCGGCACGCACGCCGAACAGCCCGTGGCCCAGACCGGCGCGACCTGCGAGTTGGGTTTTGCGACGATCTGGTACCAGTGGAAGAATATGCTGATCACGCCGTTCTACTGGCTCATGGCCCCCTGGTACCGCCGCTCCGAACGCACTACGATTGGCGAAATCATCGAAGACCGGTACGGCCGCAAACTCGCGTTGTTGTATACCGTCTTCGCGATCGCGTATTTCGTATTCAACCAAGGCGCCATGCTCAAAGGCGCCGGCAAGGTCATTTCGATCGCCACCGGCGGCCAGGTAATCTCTCCAAACGGCGTCGTGTTCTTCATGACCGTCGCCTTTCTTGCCTACAGCTTCTTTGGGGGACTCATAGCGTCCGCGTACACGGACTTCGTCCAGTCGTTTCTGATCATCGTATTGTCCTTCCTGCTCATACCGCGCGGTCTGGCCGTGGTGGGCGGCTTCACCGGTATGCGAGCGGAGTTGCCGCCGGATTTCTTCAATCTCTACAGCGAGGTCAGCGGGCTCGACGCGTTCACGATTGCGATGCTCGCGGTGAACGGCCTTGTGGGCATCGTCGCCCAACCGCATATGTTGTCCATGTGCGCCACAGGGAACAACGAACGGGCAGGCAGGATCGGACAAACGTATGGCTCGATGGTCAAACGATTCTGCACTATCGGGTGGGCGCTGACCGGCCTCATTGTGGCCGCGATGCTCATCAAGAGTGGCAAAACGTTGCCCGAACGCGAAGCCGCGTTCGGATTTGCCTGCCGCGAGTTACTCGGACCTGGCCTCGTCGGGTTGATGATTGCCTGCGTGCTGGCCGCGAACATGTCCACGTGCTCTAATTTCATGGTCAATACCGGCGCGTTGTTCACGCGCAATCTGTACAACGAATACATCAACCCTGGCGCGGATGACCGAAGCCTGCTCTTGATGGGGCGTATCTCGGGACTCCTGCTTACGCTGCTGGGCGTCGTTTTCGCCTTGACGGTAGACAAAGTGCTCGACGCGTTCCTGTTTACCGAAACCATTGCCGCCTTCATGGGTATCATGTTCCTGGGCGGAGTGCTCTGGAAGCGGGCCAACCGCCAGGGCGCGCTGGCCGCCACGCTCACCACATTCGCCGTGTACTACGCGATCAACTTCCAGGTTGCTGGCGAACTCAAACTCGTTTACAAGTGGACGCCAGAGCCCTTCGGTTGGGCCATGCTCGCAGGACTCATCGCCTTGATCGCCGTAAGCATGGCGACCAAGGCGGAAGACTCCTGCCGTATCGCCGCATTTTTCGAGAAACTGCGATACTCCAGCGACGACGACGCGCTTACTCCCGACGGACGCCGCATTCTCGCGAGGGACCGAGGAGAAGATCTGCTGCTCCTAGACCTGCCCGGGTGGCTCCACGCCGGGCGCTGGCGCGGTTTTTGCCGGCGGTATCGCGAGGACTTGATCGGGTTCGGACTGGGTTGGGTAACCGTGGTTCTCTTGATCGGAGCCGCGTGGGGGCTCATGCAGATTGGGAGGTGAGAAGACGCCCATTTACGCCCGATTGACAACGGCGCCCGGATATCCGAATACTTCCGGGGTCTTGTTTAACTTGTCTGGCGTCTATACGCGGGGAGATCGCATTCATGGCCAAAGCAACGCAGAACGGGGGGCGCATTCCGACGCTCCATATCGTGGGAGATTCCATACCGCAGGCCTATTTCCGGGCGATGAAGGCGGTGTGGGAACAGGGACTGGCGATTCGTACCGAGTACGACCGAAAAGACGGGGCAGGGAAGTACATCGACCCGCCCAGCCGGGACGCGCGCGTGCTTATCGAGGTAACGGACCCATTCGCGCAGCCACGATTCCCTCCGATCTCCTTTTGTGAGATCGGGACCTATATCGCCGAGATCATGGGCCTCAAAGATTACCGGGTCGTGCCGTTCGACAAGCTGAAAGAGGCCGTCGGGGGAGAACTCTCCGCCCAGGAATGGCCGTATACCTATCACCAGCGGCTATTCGCGCACCCGGGCGATGGCGGTGTTTGCGTGGATCAGATCGCCTTGGCCGTGGACCGCGTCGTCCGGACGCCGTACACGCGCCGCGCCGTGGCGACGACCTCGGTTCCGAATATCGACCCCTTCCTCGTCGAGGACATACCCTGTCTACGCGAGGTGCAGCTTCGTTGTCCAGAAGATGCGGACGGGAACCTGGTTCTTAACATGAACACCATGTGGCGGTCGCGCGACTTGTACAAGGCTTGGGGCGACAATCTCATTGCGATTACGTTCCTGCAAGGCGTGCTCGCGAAGAAGATCGAGAAGCTTTCCGGACGCAAAACCCGCGTGGGGAGCTACGCGGACTATAGCTGCTCGCTGCACATCTACGGGCAGGACTTCGCGGCAGTCGGCGGCAATGTGGATCGTGGTCTTCAGAGTTTCTTCGACACGTTTGACGAGGAGACGTTCATCGCGCGTTCCCTGGACAGCGAGGTCGCTCTCGATATGCTGGTGTTGCCGCAGCTGCGCGGATTGCTTACCGACCGCCAGATCGAGCAGTGGGGCTTCCCGCCGGCGTCCGTGGAACTCGTCGAGTCGCTCGTCGCCGATTTGGAAACCGGAGTCTATTTGGCGTAAGCGGACACAGTGATCGCTTGAGATGGGCAGAATGATGCAAGACAAGGATATTGCCGTTTGTCAGGACACGGTACGACAAATGTACGCGTCTGAGAAGGAAATTGAGAAATACTGTGAACGCGCGACAGCGGGGCTCCTGGACTGGGAAGACGCTATTATTGGGAAGTACTTTCCCAGTCCGCCTCAGCCAGTTTTGGACGTTGGCTGCGGTGCGGGCAGAGAGGCTTTCGCGTTGCAGGAACTGGGGTACGATGTTACTGCTGTAGACATTAGTGAAGAACTATTGCGAGCCGCTCGTTCCAAATCCAATGAACAGGGTCGTCCAATAACGTTCCTGCATTGCGACGGGAAACATCTTAACTTTGACGACGATTCTTTCGCGTGTGTTCTAATTCCTTCGCAAGTAATGGGCAATATCCCGGGAGCTTCTTCAAGGCTTGAATTCCTGCGAGAGGCGTGGAGAGTGCTACGGGCTGACGGTATTGTAGTCTTCTGCGGTCATAACAGATCCATTGCCGAGCAGTTGGCGCACCAAGAGGGAGTTGTGCATGCTTCTGCTGGCCTGGAGGACGGCGATCTGATCTGGAGTGAAAGCGATTCTGGCGCGCCGTGTTACTGGCACTATTTTACAACCGAAGAAGTGACTGTGCTCTGTGAAAGTGCGGGATTTAGAGTCCTTACGTGTTGCTTGGCCAGTGAGCTTATCGAAGGAGGATGGGATACGATTATTCTGTGCGCGTGCGCTAAGTCTGGACGTGTTTCCACGGTGGCTTCCTAAACGAGTCCCTCGTGTTCTTCTTGTCTTCGTGTAGCCGCTTCGCACTCATTCGCGCGAGAACTCAATGTGTGAGGTAATAATTCGAGTTGCGTTCCGTTAGCCTAACAGAGGAGGTATTCATGCGTTGCTTGTATAGTAGCCTTGTTCTAGCCGTAGTGTTTGCCGCCGGGAACGCCTTTGCCGAGGCGGCGCCGGAAGTGAAGGGCGCGCTGAAGGTTAACGGCGCCGAGATCCCCATCAAGTTCGTGTGCCTGCTTCAACATGACAACGAAGAAGGAATGCTGGACGGCCCGGAACTGCGCATGCTTCTCGCGGACCGCGAAGTGGATTCTGGCCTTCTCAAAGGAATCGCACTGGACCAATTGGACACGATGGCGCGCGAGGGCAAGGTGCGCGGATTGATTCTGCGCGTGGACCCGAAGAAGGAACCACGCGAAGTCCACGGCACGCTGCTAATTGCGCCAGCGTCGGCCCAGGCTTCGCTGCCGTTCTTCACGCAATCGGGTTCCGAAACCAGTATCAAGAAACTCGAAATCAAGGACGGCAAGGCATCCGTGGAACTCGATTACGCGTCGACCGGCGATAGCGCGTTCGAGGATATGCCCAAGTTCGAATATAAACTCGCCTTTACCGCCCCGATACGTCCCAATGACAAGATCACCGCAAGACTTACTGGGGCTGAAGCGGTCAAGAGCCCGCAGGCCAAGGTGGCGATGGACTTTGAGAAAGCGGTGCGTTCGGGAGACCTCGACGCGGCCCGAAAACTGGACCTCGGTAAACGCATGCTGATGATCGACCAGGCTGTCAAGGAAATGGGCAAGGAGAAGTTCCTCGAACAAGCGCGACAGTTCATCGCCGATCCGGCTACTCGAGAAAAGCAGCTCTCGCTGGTTGTGGTGCGCGGGAAAGGCGCGATCGTCGTCTTCAAGGAAGAACACTCCCGCACTACCGTACCTCTCGTCGAGGTCGACGGAGTATGGAAGATCGAGTAGGAATCTTCGACCGCGGGACTCCGCCGCTGAGCGTTCCAACCGCGGCTACGGAGTCTTCTTGATTAGCCAGATCTCGGCTACGTTGCAGCCCCGTCCAGATCCGCCGACTCCCAGGTCGCCAAACCAACTGAGGTTGAGCGAACCGCCGGCGGTCGCTTCGCGCGGGAGGTCAAACTCGAGTGGCTTCGGCGGGCGTTCCTTCTTGATGTAGGGATGCACTTCCATTGTGTCGTTTGCGACACAACGAATCTGTTTTCCTTCGTACCCGTACACCACGCGCATTGTGTAGGCGGCTGTCGGGTCCAGCCCCTCGTATTGCATGCGAAGCGGCGCATCGTACCGGGTCTCCGCGCCTTGCAACCACGCCCGCGGATTGCGCGGGTCATACTGCGCCCCAATAAGTGACGCTTCTCGGACTTCGGGGTCAGCGGCGCCGCCGGGATCGCGCACGAGATGCGTTTGCTGCGCGGGATCGCCAAGGTCGTCGTAGAATCCGCCAGGACCGGGATTCGTCCGATTTGCGATTTCATGCAGCTGTTGAATCCGGTCGCCTTCACTGGGTAGCTGGCGTATCTCAGCAAAGCGCGACTCGAGCCAAAGCCGGCTGTTCAGCGGCACGTCAATCAAATCGAGATTCGCGCCGCGCCCTACATCGATGGCCTGATAGCGCGGGACACTCAACTGCATGCGCACACTCTGATATAGCGCCTCCGCAAGTTCAAACACGCGCGCGCGCAAATCTTTGGCGACACGATCGAGCACGGCGCGGTCAAGGGTTTGTTCCGCCTGCTGCATGGCTAACGTGGAACCAATGCGGTTCGCATCGCGTAACGTGTCCAACGCTTCCTGCTCGAGTTGCGATTCGTAGGCAAGGCGCCGGTAATCGTAGGCGTCGTAGTAGGCGCGGTATAGGGCCTGCTGAAACCGCCAGTTCAGCTTATCTTGAGGTGTCGCAGCGCGCTCCATCGCCTGGAATTGGGTAAGCGTTGTCATCACCGACTTGTTGGCCAGTAACGGCCCCCTCCAGTTGCGTTCCAACGCCAGCAGCCCTTGGGCAAAGTCATCCGTGTAGCGGTCACCGATGTAGTAGCGCGCGTACTGCCGCAGGATGTCGACTACGTTGGCGTCCGGGTCCCAGCCCAGACCGCTCCAGATCGCCTTGTTCACGTCGTCGTTGCAACCCTCGGAATAGGTGAGGAATCCGATGGTGTCCTTGCAGAAGAGCCGAAAGATGCGTGTGAAATCGACTGGCCGCGGATTGATACACTCTCGCTGTTCAGTCGCGGCGAAGGCCAGATCCCAGTCCGGGACCGGGAACTGACAACGCATGGAATGTGTGATGTCAGGATAGTGACGAATGGGGTACTGCGCGGGGAGTGCTTTGCGCAGTTCGGCAAGCGTCAAGCGGTTCTGCGGGCCAAACACGAGCCCGGACAACCATTTGGGCTGCTGCTTGGTGACGATATCGAGGAATTCTCCGGTCCACGTCTTGTCAAAGCTCTGCGGCGACATCCACGTCTGCGCTTTGGGATGGCTGCGATGCAGGACCTCGGTCTCTTTTTCGAGCAGCGCCATCATGTACTTGGGTTGCGTGTGACCGGGATCTCCACCGGGAACGAAGATGGCGTCGATACGTGGAAGTTGCTCGAACACCGCGCCCCATTCTTTCAGCGCAAGATCGACCGTTGCCGGGTCGCTGTAGTCCTTGTCCATCGCGGGATACCAAATCCAGACGTCCATGCCGTAGTCATCGCAGATCTGCGACATGCGTTTCATCATCTCGATCTGCGGCAACGGGAAGTGAGGGCTGTCCGCGTCGTCGTCCGTGCGCGGCGGCATGAGTTCAATCGCGTTGGCGCCGAAGATGGCGAGATCACGGATGTACTGATCCCACATGGCGGCGGTCCAGGCGTCGTACGAGTTGGTCTTGGGCCGGTAGCCGAGTTGATGACCGCGCAACGCCTGCTTCGGCGCGGTCGTAATGTTCAGACTAGGCGCCGCGGTAACGCTGTTGCGCGTCATGTGCAGTTCACGCAGCAAGCGGCCGACTCCGTACAGGACGCCCCGCGCATCGTTTCCTGCGACTACGATGGCTGGCGCTGGGGCTGAAAATGCCCGCAAGCAGAAGCCTTCGGGCTGGTTTGCCGTTGCGTCTCCGTTCATGGCGTCCGCATGAGGGCCAGCCCAGGCCTTGAGGTCCGCTGCGAGACCCACCGCAACGACGGCTTGAGCGCCGGCCGGCCATTCGTGGGCCTCAGTCCAACGTATCCTGGATCGCTTCTCGACTTCCTCGATCAGGACAGTGATTGCCTTTTTGGCGGGGCCAGTGATTTTCGGCGGTGTAACGACGACGACTTGGGTGAGGTCCATGACTGCATCCTCGGTTTGAACGGGACTATCAGCGGCCCAGACGGGAAGGTGAACCAATCCCGCCATAGCCAGGATCGCACACACTACGGCTACGAACGACAGGTGACTTCTGCGTGACTGACTCATCGCTGGATTGTCTCCTTGTGAATCCTTCGTGTTGGATGTCCATTGATTGGACCTTCATGGTAACGTATGTCTACACTCTGGAAAAAGGGTATTGTGCCCCAGGTGGTCGACCGGAAACGACTCCGAAATAAGATTCGAGTTAGACGATGATACAGATCGGATATGGAATGTTGATAAGCGCGCTCCTGATGGGTAGTGGTATGGCCGCGGTTGCCGCCGGCGCCGAACAAAACCCGGACGACGTTGCCTTTGTTGCGGCCTGTGACGGTTCCACTCAACGGTACGTGGTCATCTGGCCCGAGGCGTTCGCGAAGGATGAAACTCACGACGTGTTGGTCGCGTTGCACGGGCATGGCTCGGATCGCTGGCAGTTTGTCAAAGACCCGCGTGACGAGTGCCGCGCTGCGCGGGACGCCGCGGCGAAGCGTCACATGATCTACGTGTCGCCGGACTACCGCGCGGCAACTTCCTGGATGGGCCCCAAAGCCGAATCGGACGTCAAACAAATCATCGAGGACCTGAAGCGTCACCACCGGATCGGGAAGGTGTTTCTCTGCGGCGGCTCGATGGGCGGCACGGGGGCATTGACGTTTGCGGTTCTCCATCCGAAGTTGCTTGACGGCGTCGCGGCCATGAATCCTGCGGCGAACCTAGTCGAGTACACAGGGTTTCCGGACGCGTTCCGGGAATCCTATGGAGGATCGAAAGAGCAGGTCCCGCAGGAGTACAGGAACCGCAGCGCGGAATTCTTTCCCGAACGCCTTACGATGCCGGTCGGCATTACGGCCGGGGGGAAAGACGATATTGTTCCGGCGCAAAGCGTTGTCCGCCTCGGAAACGCGCTGAAAAGACTGGGCAGAGACATACAGATCATTTATCGCGAAGACGGCGGCCATGCGACGAACTACGAGGACGCGACCGCGATTCTCGAATTCGTCATCGAGAAGTCCAACCGGTCCGCTCCCAGCAACCAATCGAAGCTGAGTGGCTCGAACACCAAGTAAGGTCTGGCCGTTCCATCGGCCTCTAGCCCGTCTCCAGGGCAATGGCTACCTCTGCCAATCCGCGGTACGACGCGCGTACGGTAATTGGCCCCGGAACCGAACCTGCCTGTAGCGCGATCCGTCCGGTTCCCGCGAGAACGGTGGTTACGGGAATTCCAGCGATGCCACGCAACGTCGCTGGTCCCTCGACACGAAACGCGGCGTGGCCATCTTCTGTCAGGGCCGGTTTGCCCTGTGCGTCAACAATGGTCACCGTGATCTCCGCTGTGTCCGCGCCGTCAGCGCGAAGAATCGAGGTGGACGTTTCGATGTGGATCGCGGCGATATTGCCTGCCGTCGCTAGCGAATGTTCAACGGTAGCGGATCCAAAGTGCGCGACCGCGCGCAGGGCGCCGGGCGCATAGGCGACGTCCCATTGTGTCAAATACCTGTCCGATTTCGTTCCGAGGGACTTCTCATTCAAGAAGAGTTCGACGCTGTCGGCGTTGGCGCACACACAGACGGGAATAGTCTTGCCTTCCTGTCCGGCCCAGTTCCAGTGCCCGATGATGCGAACCACCGGTTCGGTCGACCAGCGTGCTCGCAAGTACCAGTAGCCTGCTTTCGGCAGCCGATAACAATCGAGTGCGCCGGAGTTCTGAATTGGCCACGAAAGCTCGTAGTCCGTTCCGTAATCGTGCATGCTCCACAGAGCCATGCCTGCCATGAACTCACGCCCTTCGACAATGTCCGTGTCCTGCTTGTATCGTTTCACATTGGCAATATCGTGCTGGAAGTCACCGCGACGCCGGTGCTCGTAGTTGGTGGTTTCCGAACTCACAAATTTGATTGTGGGGAGCGTCGCGCGGATGTCGTCAATGTGTTCCAGTTCGTAATTCAGGCCCAACACGTCCGGAACGAACACCGAGCCCAGTTCCTTCC
Organism: Candidatus Hydrogenedentota bacterium; assembly: GCA_016215105.1. Taxonomy (GTDB): domain Bacteria; phylum Hydrogenedentota; class Hydrogenedentia; order Hydrogenedentales; family SLHB01; genus JACRLJ01. Next base: position 2,571 of record JACRLJ010000129.1, on the reverse strand, counting down.
CTTGTAGCGGGTGATTCTCCGCGTACACGGTCGGCCGGGTCGAGTCGCTTGCCTTCGCTACACGGTGAAGCCGCTCGAAGAGTCCTTTCGAGCGGCCCTCGTTTAGGAGTCCCCAAAGGATGACTGACGGATGATTCCTATCGCGCGCGATCTCGCACGCGTCCAGGAACGCCGGATGCTGCGGGTAATGGGACAGCCGCACGAAGTTGGCGCCCATTTCCTTGAGGATTTCCGCGTCGCGCACCTGCAAACGAGGGGGTAGCGCGTTTCCCAGGCCCGGATAGTCCTGATGCCGATTGAGTCCGCGTAATTTCACGGGCTTCCCATTCAGAAAGAAGCCGTGGTCTGCGGTAAACTCGAACCAACGCACGCCAAATGCGGCCTCATCCGTATCGACTACGCTCCCATCCTTCTGAACATCGACTCGAAAGCTGTACAGTTCCGGCGAATCGACCGACCAGAGTTTCGGCCGGCTAATCTCCAGCGAATTCAACGTTACCGCGCCGACGGCGCGCGCGCCGAGTTGGCCGCGTCCGCAGGTTTCACCAACAAGCGCGCCCGAGGGATCAAATAGCAGTCCCCGGCATTCGTACTCGACCTCCGTGTCGCGGGCGTTGTGTATCGCGACACGCACATGCAACGTGGCCACTTCCTCGGTGACCCCGGAGGTTGTCACACTTATTCCGTGCCGCGCGATGTGGAGTTTGTCCGTGATGACCAAAGACGCCTCGCGGTACAGGCCGCCATAGAGCGTGTAATCCATCTCTTTCACTTCGATTCCGGGGAGTATATCCGGGTCGTGCGAGTTGTCCACCTTGACCGCTATCAGGTTCTCTCCTTCACGGACCACGTCTGAAGCGTCCACGCCGAACCCGGTAAAACCACCCATGAATTGGCCCAGGTAGCGCTCGTTCACCCAGACATCCGCGAGCGAATAGGCGGCGCCGAATTCGATGAAAACAGCTTTCTGCAATGATTCCTTGGAGAGCGTAAACGTCTTGCGGTACCAGCACACCCCAGTGTAGAAACTGCGCGCGGGAGTAAACGTGTCCTCGGCGTTGAACGAATGAGGAAGACACACGTGACGCCAGCGCTCGAGGACGGCGTCGAACTTCTCACCGGTCGGCTGCCACCACGGGGTGGCCCCGGAATGAAATAGCCATCCCTGGGAAAAGTCTCTCGATTCGACAACGCGCACGGACGTTCTCCTCTCTATTTCTGCCTTGCGTAATCGCACTCAAGTCGGTAGATTAATTCGCCAGAATCGGTATAGATCGGTAAGCTGAATCGCACTTCGTTCGCTACCCTGCCACTTCCGAACATTGGTAGTCGCAGGACTCTCTCGGTGTGTGGCAGAATCCGCGAGTCCTCGTCGGTAACTACCTTCCGGGAAGTAACTCTTCCCGTCTCTCTTGTCTGCCTCTTCGGCGTCAATCGGCACTCGTTCGTACGCAGCCTTATGAGTTTATCGCTGCGGTTCTGAATGCTAAACTGCGTAGTAAAACTGTTTTCACATCGTACGCGGCTTCCGCTATAGGCCGCTGTTCCGGCCTCGATAATGATATCGGGGGTCGTTAGTCTAAGCGTCCTATTGCCGCTGTATGCATCAATCCTGTCCGGCAGAATTCCAATGGACCACGCACTTTCACCGTGAGAAAGCCACTCGGCGTCAGCCTGAACCTTATGCGTATCCGACGTGAACAATGCGGCATCGACGACAGGATAGAAGTCATCTATGAGAGCAAGCGCCAACACCGTGACGCAACCACCCGTGATCAAAAGAAATGCCATGGCTAGACTGACAAGGAGTATCGGTTTGGCGATCCGTATCGACGCGCTCGCTAACATACTCATGCCACCCTCCATAGTATAGTTCGTATCGCTGACGCCGGTCTGACTCAACGCGGACACAGCCTGATCCGCGGTGTTGCCGGATGTCAACTTTCGGTCAATTCGGCCTCATAGGCGCGTCCGACGGCCTCGATTGTCCCGTCCCGAATGAATACCGCTAGAGGCCAATAGGTTGCGTCAATTTGGCGCGTCTACCCGAAGACCACGTACGATGCGCGGCGGCTGAGGACAGCCGCCCTCCCGAGCCGTGATCGTACGAAGCGCAGCCGAAGAGCGAAACTGGTTATCGTGACGCGCCTTCAGCTTCTTTGCCCGCAACTTCCACGTTGTTCGCGTAGAGGTAGCGGATAAAGAAGTCATACCAATTACTCTCCCGTTGCGGCCGGGCCGCCTTGGGAACGAGGTCCGCCGCGGCTTGCGCCCGCGTTTGGGTTTCACCAACGCCGCGCGGCCGCCGGTGTTAATCAGCCTGCAGATGCTTTCTGGCCGCGCCGCGTCAAGAAGCTGACTTTCTGGCCGGATTCCTAGGTTCGTAACGCATCCCGTACATAAAGGTTGTCGGCAGGGCTGGGCCGCAGAGAAATAGATTGACTGAGTGATCCCCAGTTTTCGTAAGTTGCGATGTATTATAGTATTACAAATAGATAACTATTGACATGGCGAGTTCGGATATAGAAAATGGGCTGAACATTGCTAATCAGAAAGACAACCCCAACAGGA
>JACRLJ010000065.1 GCA_016215105.1 Candidatus Hydrogenedentota bacterium | reverse complement strand
GCTTCGTCTCAGGCCACCGCGGCGCTCGGGTCGCTTCCCAGCGTTGCCCTATCCTCCGCGGCGGCAGGGACAGTTTACCATTGAATGAAGGTAGGGAATCGGAAACTTGGAAGTGTCAACTTTTCTTAGGACTTGACAGGGTAGGTTTTGACTATGATTATTTCTGGTCTGCTTGAGCAGCGCGCGCAGGAATTTGGCGATAGGACGTTTATTCAGTGCGAGGACGAGACGTATTCGTACGCGCAGGTTCAGCGTGACGCGGGCCGAGTGGCGGCGAACTTGGCGGCGCGCGGGGTGGGCAAGGGCGACAAGATTGTTCTGCTCATGGGAAACTGTCTGGAGTTTCTGTATGTATTCCTCGGGGCGGGCAGTATTGGCGCGGTGACCGTTCCCGTGAACCCGATGCTCAAGCCCGATGAAATTGCATTTATTGTAAACGACTCCGATGCTCAGACGCTTATCACGATACCGGAGTTTGCGCCGCTGCTGCCGCAAGTCCGCAGCGTTCTTCCGGCGATTCAGCATGTGTTTGTCCTGGGGGAGGCGACGGAGGACGCCGAATCGTTTTTGGCGCTTTTGGCTTCACCGCCCAATGTGCTGCGGAATCCGGCGGAACCGGGCGACGATGCGGCGCTTATCTACACCTCCGGTACCACGGGAATGCCCAAGGGCGTGGTGCTTACGCACCGAAACTATATTTGGAATGCGCGGATGATGGTACGCGCGATTGATATGACGGCGGCTGACCGCTTCTTTTGTATTTTGCCGCTTTTCCACGTCAATGCGCAGGTGATTACGATCCTTTCGCCGCTCTTGGCGGGCGGCGACGTAGTGTTGATGAAGAAATTCGCTCCGTTCAGCATCTTGCCCATGATTGAGAAGTACCGCGCCACGATCCTGAGCGCGGTTCCGACGATCTACAATGTCATAAGCCGGATGCCCCGAGCCGAAACGTACGACGTGAGCTCGATTCGATTCTTTGTATCGGGCGGCGCCCCGTTATCCGAGGACACGTTTAACGAAGTTACCCGGGTACTAAAGCGTCCGTTCATTTCAGGGTATGGCCTGAGCGAAGCGACCTGCGGAAGCGCCGCGGGCGATTACCGCGATCCGGTCAAATGGAGTTCCGTTGGCGCGCCGCTTCGGTACACCGGAGTACGTATTGTGGGGGACGACGGTGCGGACGTTCCGTACGGTGACGTGGGAGAGATCTTGATATCCGGCCCCGCGGTGATGAAGGGCTACTACAAGAATCCGGAGGCGACCCGTGAGGCGTTGCGTGGCGGCTGGCTGTACACGGGCGACCTGGGGCGCTTCGATGAGGATGGCTACCTGTACATCGTGGGGCGGAAAAAGGACATGATCATCCGCGGTGGCCAGAACATCTATCCGCAGCAGATAGAAAACGTTCTCGCTCATTTGCCCGAGGTGGAGGAATGCTGTGTCGTCGGCATCGAGGAGGCCCGTTGGGGGCAGGAAGTTCTGGCTGTAGTCAAGCTGGTCGAGGGCAAGACCGCAACCGAAGAGGCGATCGTCGCCTATTGCCGCGAACATCTGGCCAGCTACAAGTGTCCGAAGTATGTACGCTTTGTGGAATCGCTGCCCAAGACGGCGACGGGCAAGATTCGCAAGCCGGTCGTTGCCGCTCAGTTTGCGCATATCACTGTGACGTAGCGAGTTGTTGCCGGAGGAACGCTACGGAATACGGTGTGCGTTTTGTCCAAATCCAAACGGCAATTTGATTTGGGCGGTCCCGAGAAGGCAGTCGAGAATAAAGCGAGGGCGGGAAAGTTCTCCCGCCCTCGTCCTGTGACTCCAGTTTAATGGGCCGCGGCTACTTCGGGGCCGGCGCTCCGCCGGTCTTCGCCTTCTCCGCTGCTTCCTTCTGCTCGGCCTCGTAGCGTCTCTTGGCTTCGTCCACGGCTTTCTTGCCGCGAGCGGCATCATCGATTCGCTTCTTGCGTTCCTTGCCGTTCGTGGTGCTTTCATCCGGCGGGACGACGCTTACAATAGACTCGACGCTGTCGTAGGCTTGCTTGGCCTCATCAAAGTGTTTTTCTTTCGTCGCTTTCGCGGCTTGATCGATTTGGTCCTGGGCCTTGTCGAGCACGTCAGCGATGATCTTATTGATTTGCTTCTTTACTTCGGAAACGCCTTCCTTAGCGGCCTTGCTTTGGGCTTGGAACTCGTCGTCAATGGCTTCATAGAGCGACGCGGCGCTATTGTAGGTTGCGATGGCGTTGGCGTAATCCCCGGCGGTCTTCTTCTGCGCGGCCTGACTCAGGACTTTCTCGGCGGCGGCAATAATGGACACCGCGGTCTTCCGGCGCTCGTCCTTCTCGCTTAGAAGGCGCTTGGTTTCATTGAGCTTGTCGGCGATGGCCGAGCTATTGCGCGCATACTCGAGGGATTTTTCCAGGGCCACCCGCGCGTCATCCAGCGTGTTTTCCGGCGCATGAATGTCTCTACCGGTTTCCAGCAATCCAAGTCCCAACTGGTAGTAGTGGTCGCTCAGTTTGTCCTGAACGCGCACCCGTTGCGCCCCGGGATAGTTGCGCGCAGTGTTCCATTCAGCGACTCCGCGTTCTTTGGCGCCGAACTCATAGAACATGTCGCCGACTTTTTCGTAGGCTTCTCCGATTTCCGGATTGACGCGCTGAAAGCTAGCGTAGACCTTCTCGGCCTCTCGCTGATTCTTTTTGACGTTCAGGAGGTAGTCCATCTCTTTCACGAAGTACCACGTGATCGCTTCGCGCGACGGCGCGACATCACTCGGATCGCCCTGGAGGCGCAACACGGTGTACCACGCATCGGCCGTGGCGTCTATTGCGTCACCGAAGTATGACTTGGCTCCTTGCTTGAGATAGCCGTCGAAACCTTTGCCGTCTCTGTAGTCCAACGCGATCATTTCTTTGCCGCTCGCATAGAATTTGTGGTGGGTGTTGAAGTATTCGCCGGGATTGCGCAAGTACGAGCGCACTTGGGCTTCGGGATCGGGCGAGTAGTTGTAGGAGTCGACGTGCTTATCGATATCGGCGTCAATGGCGAGTTTCAGTCGAGTATCCTCTGGGGTAAGCCCGAGCGAGAAGGGGAGGCTCAAGTCGGACATGAGCGCGCAAAGGACGCCCATACGATAGGCGAAATAACGCGATATGCCAAATTTCCGCGCTTCTCTCAGCAATTGGATTTCATTACCCACCGCGATTACGGCCTGCTCTTCCGATTGAATCGTGGTTTGCTCGGTTAGGACCTTGGCGCCGGCGAGCGCTCCCTGAAGCACATCGCCTTCCACGTTATTGTTTCCTTCACGAAAGGCGCGGGAGTAGACGCGCTGGGTGGCCTGGAGGGCTGTTTCCACGATCGCCCTCTGCGCCTTTGGACCCCACGCCGCGGCGTCCCGCGCGACGAACCCGAACCCCATACACAGGGCCACTGCGACTCGAATCATGTTAGGTGTCATCATCAACCTCGTTTCCTGTGTGTCGGCCACACCCCGCGAATTCAGCGCCCCGCAGTACGCGTGCAACGCCTACCTGCCCACCCCTTGCCACGCTGAGTTTGAGCGTGACTCCCGATGGCGAAACTTCAACCGCGAAACCTGCTTACAGTGTTGAGACGACGTTCTTCGGATCGTGGGAAATCTCAACGAGCGTAAGTTGCGAGAGGTACCGTAGCATAGCACCGTCAAATGTGTCAACGGACTGATGCACAGAAGTTGTTTAGTAATGTATTGACAAGAGCGTGAATATCGCCGCAACGGTATGATGTGAACGGCAAGAGCGGCTTGGAAACCGCGGGTGAGCTTTGTTAAAGTGGCGCTTTCCCAGCTTAGCCGTGGCTACCGAAGCGGCTGGCTTTAACCTGCTGCACGATACGCGTATCACCCGTGCCAAAGCTCCTTGCGCAGGCGATACGTTGTGGGTTGCGGCGAAATAATTTCGAGGAGAACATCATGCCAGGATTACTTTCCAATCAGGTGGCCATCGTGACCGGGGCCGGTCGTGGTATTGGCGCGGCGACGGCGCGCCTGTTCGCACACCAAGGGGCTCGCGTAGTGGTCAGCGACTTGGATCCTGAACCGGCGAAGGCGGTGGTGGCGGAAATCGCGGGCGCTGGCGGCCAGGCCTTGGCCGTGGCGGGGGACGTGACCGACGCGGCCTTCCCGGACAGGATCATGAGCGCCACGATTGAGGCGTACGGGAAACTGAATATTCTTGTGAACAACGCGGGTTACACGTGGGATGGCGTGGTTCACAAGATGACCGACGATCAGTGGCAGGCGATGTTGGATTGTCATGTGACGGGTCCGTTTCGCATGATCCGCGCGGCGGCGCCGCACATGCGTGAGGTGGCGAAACAGGAACTGGCCGCGGGCAAGACTCCGGAGCCTCGGTGCATAGTCAATGTATCGTCTACGTCCGGCATTCACGGAAACGCCGGTCAAGTCAATTACGCGACGGCGAAAATGGGCGTGCTGGGCATGACGATGACGATCGCCAAGGAGTGGGGGCAGTTTGGAATTCGCTGCAACTGCGTGGCGTTTGGCATGATCGACACCCGGTTATCCCGGTCGAAAGAATTGGGGGAATCGATCGACGTTCACGGGAGCAAAGTGCCTTTGGGCATCCCTGAAACGCTGAGGCAAATGGCGACGATGTTGATTCCGCTTGGCCGTTGGGGAGACGCCGAAGAAGCCGCGGGTGGGATTCTCATGTTGGCGTCGCCGTACGCGTCGTACGTTACGGGGCACTGCCTCGAAGTTACCGGGGGATTTGGTATCTGATCGTCGTTATCGTGGTTTTGTGTCGGGCGGTTCGACGCGATACCACTGATCGCCGAGGCGGACGATTACGCGATCTCCCAGGTCGAGGATGGCCGGGAGCTCAGTGTACTTTGCCGTGAGCCCTTTCAATACCCTTGATTCGCGCAGTACTTTGGTGGGCGTAGCGGCGCCGAGTTCGTATCCTTGCTGAATCCACACGCCATCGCGTAGTTCGAATGTGCGTCCCGCGACGGTCTTCTTGGTGGCTTCCGTAGCGGCGTCTGCCTTGCGTGGAGCTTCGGGCTTCGCCGCCGAAGGGGCGGCCCGTGTTCCCGTTGCTCCGGCGAGAAATGACGACTGGGCGTTTTCTTCACGATCTGCACGCGGCGCACTGCGAACGCCTTCACCCTTTCTGGCAATAACTTGGGCAGTTGGCGCGGCAGGTGGCGTCATAACCGGAGCAACCTGCGCCATGGGGAGCGGCGCTTTGGCTTCGGCTTGAGTTTGCTTTGTTTCACCTCCCTTATCCGATGCGATTCCCGGGGCAATGGAATCCGCGATGGTCGAGAGCGGCTGATCGGAAACGCGCGTCGGCGCATTCATCTCGGCTTCGCTGGCGCGATCGGGCTGGGCTAGGGATTCCTTAGCGAGGCCGCTGGACGGCGGAGGTGTTTCCGGGGCGGAACGAGCGGCGTTGTCGCCGGAGATCTTCCCGCGCGAGTCGAATTCGTCGTGCGCTACGGGGGCCACCGATTTGGGTTTGGCGTGCTCGATTCCAGCGGTCGCAGCCGCTTCTCCTATGGCGATAGGCGGCGCCGCTTCCTTGGGGGCCGCCGGCGCCTTGCTTGGGGATAGCGTCATGGCTTCGGCACCGGGAGAAGACGCCGCCGCGGGCGAGGGTTGGGCCGCGGCGCTTGCGGGTTGGGCTGGCGCCGCCTCCGCCGGCGCTTCACGCCTAGCGGACTTCAGTTTCACCTCCCCGGATTCCTTGGCGGCGTCCAACGCGAGATCGCTCGTGGCCGGAGCAGGCGCAGTCTTTGCTTGCCCGGCCTTTTCGAACGATTCCGCCAATTTGAAACTCGCCGTGCGCGGCGTGTGCAGTGTCCAAGCGATTGCGCCTATGACAAGGGCGAGGCTGGCAGCGGACGCCAGGAGCGGCCATACACGGAGAGGAGATAACGCGCGGGTCGTGCGAATGCGAATTCCGCGCTGGGTTGCCGCGCGCACCCGGTGTTCAAGCCCTTCCGGAGCTTTCAGGGGCGCGAGTTGACGGTAGCGGACGTCCACGCGCTTCATTCCATCCAGGTCGCGCAGGCACTCGGAGCACTCGGCCAGGTGCGCTTCGATGGCGGCGCGGTCCTCCGGAGTCAACTCGCCGTCCAGCAGGGCTGAGAACTCTTCTTTGGCATGCGCACAATCCATTGAATCTTCCTTCACAATACACCCAGTTCGCGGAGGCGGTCGCGCAGCAACGCGCGCGCTTGGTTTAAGCGCGACTTTACGGTGCCGACCGGGCATCCCATCACGTCGGCGATCTCTTCGTAGCTGAGATCCTCGACGGTGCGCAGTACAAAGGTCATCCGGTAGTGGTCCGGCAACTCATCCAAACAGCGTTGCAGGAGCGCATCCGTTTCGTGTTGCTCGGCCACGGCGCGCGGGGAATCGGCGCTGTCGGCCGAGGCCAGTTGCGCCACGCCAGGCGCGGCGGTTTCCAGCGCCTCGAGCGACGTACTCATGTTTCGACCTTTTCGCCCGGAGTCGCGGAGGCGGTTGCGGGCGAGATTTGCCGCGATGCTATACAGCCACGTATAGACCTGCGCGCCGCCACGAAAGCCGGCGACGCCCCGGTACGCCCGCACAAACACCTCCTGCGAGACGTCCAGGGCATCCTCGCGATTGCCGAGGAAGCGGTACAGAACGTTGTAGATGCGGTCCTTATGACGCCGGACCAATTCATCAAACGCGGACGGGTCACCATTTCGGCACTCATCGAGTAGGCCGACATCGGAACGTCCTCGCGCTTCACGCAACAAGACCAACGATCAATTACGCTCCCGCGGGGTGTGTCCGCCCCGCGTTGGCCGTTTCCAGGATCTTAGACACCGATCCGTACATACGTGTTCGGATCATTGTACAATATTGCGGCCATCGCGGAAATCAAGCGGACGGGTCATGGAACAAGGTGTGCTCAGTTTTTCGGGTGAGTGGGGAGGACCTTGGCGCGCAGAGGGGTGGTTTCGAGGATGTCGCCGACGAGGCGGGTGGTATGGTCCATGTCACTCCCGGGTACTGTAGTCCATAGTTCAACGCCTTGTACTCCGTTGTCGGCTCGGAAGTAGATATTCCCGCCAACGGCGCAGAACTCCGCCGGATTCGAGCTGCCCGGCCCTGGGCAGATGTCTTTGGCAGGTGAGGGATCCGCGCGAACACCGTTGCAGACCCAGAGTTCGCGGCCGTAGCGGCGGTCAAACGCGGAGAAGAACAGTACCCCATCTATCGCTCGAAGGCCTGCTGGACCGGAGCCAGTCTGACCATCCACGATATCGCCCAACAGGAAGGTGCCCTGCTGGCTACCGTCGCTGCGCCACAATTCAACGCCGTGTGCGCCGTCGTCCGCGCTGAAGAACAGTGTTCCATTCATGTCGGTCAGGCAGTCCGGGGCCGAGGAGGGACGCCCCGGGTAGATGTCGCGGACGAGGGCAGTTCCCTCGGGAGTGCCGTCGGACTTCCAGAGTTCGTACCCGCGGACGCCGTCGTTGGCAACAAAGTAGAGTGTGTCTCCAACGGCGGTGAGTTTGCGGGGCATGGTCCCGGGGTAACCCGGCAAGATGTCCGCCATGAGAATCGTGCCGCCCGTGGTACCGTCGGTTCGCCACAACTCGGCGCCACGGATTCCGTCATCGGCCACGAAGAACAGGTACTGTCCCGCCGACGTGAGCGACTTTGGGGACGAAGACTCGGCGCCGGCCGCAATTTCCGCGACCGGCGCCAGTCCATCGGATGGTTTATAGCGCCATAGCTCGACGCCATGCATGCCGTCGTCCGCGGCGAAGTAGACGGACCCTTTCCACGCAACCAGGTCTGTAGGCGCGGAGTCCGCATTGCCAAGACGCACGTCAGCCGCGAGAACCGGTGTACCGCCGGCTACGGGGCAGGCCCACAATTCGAGACCATGCTCCCGGTCTCTTTTTGGATAGTAACAAGCGCCGTCCACCACGGCAATGCTCGGAGGTTCCATGACTCCGGTGTTCTCCGGCAGATCGTCCAATTTGGTTGTGCCACCGGATGTGCCATCACTTCGCCACAATGACATACCCGGCGCCCCAGTATTGGCTACCATCAAGTACATGGAGTCCGCCGCGTTGACCGTAGACACGGCATCCAGGTTTGCCTGAGGAGGAATTGGGCAATCTACCAGACGCGTCCCGTCGCTTGTACCGTCGCTGATATATAGCGCGAAGTTGCCCTGTTTTTCGCGGGCAAAAAACACCAGCCCACCGGCAATCTCGGCCAGTCGGCAGGGGAAGGAGGAGGCGACGGCGCCCGGCGGAACGTTGATGTCTTCCACCAGTTCCGTGCCTTCGGCGGAGCCGTTGCTTTGCCAGAGTTCCTCTCCATGCGCTCCGTCCTTGGCTGAAAAATAGAGCATGTTGTCTAGTACGGTTAGGTGGTACGGCTCGGACGACGATTTACCGGGATTGATGTCTTTCACCATGCGGGTACCTTCCAGCGTTCCATCGCTTATGTACAACTCCTCCCCGTAGTCAGGAGTGTTTGTGCAATAGAACAGCATTTTTCCGAAAGGTGTCAGTTGATATGGCGTTCCGTCGCCGTGGCCGGGGTAGGCGTCCTTGACGAGAGTTGTTCCGCCGGAGGTCCCATCGGACCGCCATAGTTCGCGGCCGTGCTCGGGGTCTGTCGCGGAGAAGAACAGCATATCGCCGGTGACGGCGAAATACTGGGGTGAGCTACTTGCCGGTCCCGGAATCAAGTCACCTGCAATCGTAGTGTTTTCCGGCGTCCCATCCGTTTTCCAGAGTTCGGCGCCGTGTTCGGCGTCGTAGGCTTGGTAATATAGAAGGTTGCGGAACACGACGAATTGTTGGGGATTGGAGTCCCCTTTTCCGCGGCAAATGTCCCGCAGCAGCGTCGTACGCGTTGCGGGGACGGCGGGGTCAAAGAACCAAGTCTCCAAGCCAGTCTCTGCAGTGATGGCTCGGAAGAAGAGTTTACCGTTGAAGGTTCTTAGATCATGTTCAAAGTGAGGTATTTGAGGGGGCTCGACGCGGACTACGGGGCGCGTGCCGGCCGGGGTGGCGTCCGTCTGCCACAGCGAGGAATCGGCCCAGAAATAGTAGAGGCCGCCGCAGGAAACACCGCCGCCGGGTTGGTACAAGCTGGGCCCCTTTTTCCCGTTTTGAATTTCGATGGCGCCATCGAAGGTCCCATCGCAGCGCCATAACTTCCAGTTGTGGTCGCTGGCTTCCGCGTAGAGCATCAGGTACCCGTTGAATTCGTTCAGAGTGGTCGGTCTTCGTTCTGGGCCGCCGGCGAATCTTCGCACCAACTTCGTGCCGTGTTCGGTCCCGTCAGTTCGCCAGAGGTAAACCGGATTCAGCCCGTCGGTCGCAGTGAAGTAGGCCACATCGTTGACGACCACATAGTCGCCGGGTTCCGAACTCGCCGGACCGGGATTGACATCCTTCACGAGACCGATCTCTCCCGTGCTCGGCCGATAGCGCCAGGGTTCTGCTCCATGCACGCCATCATTGGCCGTGAAGAGTAGGTCCTCATTCAGTACTCGGAGCCGGTCGGGCGACGAATCCGGATTGATGACACCCAGTTCTTTTGCGGCAGTTTCGGCGGGCGCCGCGTGGGATAGTCGCGGAAGCAGCACGACAATAAGCGAGATCACCCAGGCATACGGACGTACGGCGATTGCGCCTGGTCTGTCGTGAGCTCCATTCCACATCATGTGATCTCCGTGGTTGGCACGCGATTGCCCTCTGGCTTCACTCGTGTTCGTTGGATGCGCCGTCTCCGAATACGAGGATGGCCCCGTGGAACACCTTGTCAAACTCCGGATATCCCCAGATTACTTCAGTCGCTGCGCTCCCATCGCCGCGTATGCTTGATAGTCGGGCACTAATCCGCCAACGGTCGCCCGCATTCGCGGCGTCGCCCTTCGCAGTGGTATCGAAGGGAATAAATACTTCCGCGGTAGCGATTCCGCCGTCCGCAATGACACCTGTCTTCCAAGTACATTCCACCGGGTCAGACCGATCACGCGCGCGGTGGCTCAACGCCGGTTCCTGAGACGGGGCCAGTGACGCGGTCCAAACAGGCGCGTCCTGTATGGGTACGTAGTAGTTATGTAACACGGAGATTTCAAAGGTCAGCTTCGCCGAGGACGTGTTGCGAGCCTGCAACGCTACGAAGACGCCTTGCTCGCAACTGCGAATCCGCATCACGGGAGACCGGTCCGCCGGCCAACCTTGTATTGTTCCCGAGTCGTTGGCCAGTGTTGCCCAAAGGGACTCATCCAGGCGCCCGTCCGCTTTGAAGGAGGCGAGCGCGTCGGCTACGGCGGGGACTTCCACGCGCGCGTCGCGCATTGCGGGTAGAAGCCGTTCAACATCCTTGGCCCACTGGAGGTTTCTAGGAAGCAATTCGTTGTAGAGTAATGCCTGGAGATTAGGCTGTTCCTCGATCACGACGCAGAGGCGCGTGTCTGTCGCCTCGGCGGTGTTTCGCGATCCAGCCGTTGTCCGCTCCCAAGTGGCTCCATCTTGCAGCGAGTTGAATTGCATCGAGGCGGTGAATACCCCGTGATCCGGTAGCCATCGCCCCTGGCCCGTGACCGTGCCGTAACGCAGCACACTTGAGGCGGAATCAAGATATTCCGCCCAATCCCCCTGCAAACGGAATACGGCGCCGTCCGCGGAATCCATATTCAAGCGCGCGAGGGAAGACGGTCCAATTGCGTACACGGTATTGGCCGCGCCGGCGCCGGAATCTCCTATGAACCAGGACTGTGGCGGGCGGTTACCGCTTTCGGAAAAGGTGACATCATAGACGGAGAACCGAGGCGAAGTCGTCTGTTTTGGGAGCATAAGTAGATCCGCGACGGCGGGCACGGATGGGATGGGATGGTTCGCCTGGGAAACTGGACGGGCCGAGCCGGCGGGAATGGATGCGCTCGCCGTGGTGGGTTCGGGATCCCGCCAGATGCCTTGCCGGTATACAACGACTCCCACGGCGCCTAGAACGATGAGTATTCCGGTCAGACCGAGTAAAGTCCGGCGGCCGATCCGCGATTTCACGGGCGCATGGTATGTCGCGTTGGCCGCCGCGGCTCTTCTCCCGGCGGTTTCCGTAGCAGTGTGGCTGTATGGAGAACGGGCCGATGACACCGACGAAGGCAGTTTGTCCGACGAAGGGGTAGCGGGGTGTGGAATGACGACTGTACACTCACCGCGATGTTGCGAAGTTTCGTACTCAGGAGTCTCGCGGAGGCGCTCAAGGGCGTCGGCGCCGTCGCGTGGCCTCTGCTTCGGATCGCGATGGACCATATCGTCCACCAGGCGGCTTAACGCAGGGGAGACGCCGCCACACACGGATTCGAGCGGGGGAACGGATTTGTTCATGATTTGATTCAGTATCGAGAGCGGGGTGGCTCCCGAGTAGGGAGCGGCGCCTGCGATCGCTTCGTAGATTACAATGCCGAGTGAGTATACGTCCCAGCGAGGATCTGGCTCGCTATCGGTCCAAGCTTCCAGAGGCGCATAGCGCGGCGAACCCAAGAAGAAGCCGGAGGAGGACGCGCTTGCGATTACGGATTCGACGTGGGAAGTGTAGGCCTTGGCCAGGCCAAAATCGGAAAGGAATGCGCGGGAGGCGCTGTCAAAAAGGATATTGCTTGGCTTGACGTCGCGATGGATTATCGCTGCGCTGTGGCATTGGGACAAGGCGCTTAGGATTTCCGAACTCCAGCGCACCAACTCAGGCAACGTTATCACCTGTATCGAGGAGCGATTCGCAAGCGACCCGCCTTCCAGGTAACGGACATCGATCAGGAGTCGGCCATCCACCAGATCGAGGGAGTGGATGTCCACGATGTTGGGGTGGGAGAGGGCGGCAATGGCGCGCGCCTCTTGTTTGAAACGCTGGACGAAGTTTTCCGACAGACTCAAGGCTGGATGGAGAAGTTTCAGGGCCACATTTCGTCCGAGGGACAGGTCCGTGGCGAGGTACACAATGCCCATCCCACCCCGGCCCAATTCGCGCACTACTCGATACTTGCCGACTACTTGTCCTGCCGCTAGTTCCGCAACCGTGTCCATGACCTATCCGTCTGATAGCGCATTACTACGAATCGGGGGCCACCTGCCGCAGGTGGTAGGTGGAGTTTACGGCGAAGCCGTGGGCAGACGCAAGAAGGCATACATGGATTGGCTACGAAGGGGATAGGGGCACTGTCTCAGACGGGAGAGTGTTTGGGACTATGTGTGGCGGCGTAGATCCGCCGTTTTTACTTCGTCGACAATACGGGCAAGCTCGTCTTGCGGGCGGTTGATGGAGGTCGCGATGAATACGGTACGAGCGAGGTAATCGAGAGATTTTGGACACATATCTCGTGCGTAGTTCAAGGCAACGCCCGGAGACTGTTGGTAAGGGTCGCGCGCCGGATGGTGGGCGCCGCGTCTCTCGATGATTGGCTCCCAGTTGGTATACACGTGCCGGCCGGTGTCGATGGGGCGGTTGGCAGTCACGCCCCGCTTTGCGAGATTCTCGACCATGGCTCGCGCTTCATCCGCACTGTCAAATAACATGCCGAACGTTGTGCCGCAATCGCCTTCCGGGCAGTTCACGGGGCTAAGCGTGAAAGGTGACCCGCCAGCGAGAGCTTCTCGAAGTATTTGCTTCTCATTGCGCAGGGCCTGGAGGATTCCGTCGAGCCGTCGAGTCTGGACACGCAGGATGGCGCTTAGGATGTCGTTCATCCTGTAGTTGGAGCCTGCGAAGAACGGGATTTGAATTTGGTCCGCGTGCGGCCGGAAGGCAATCCCGGCGTCGTGGTACATCATGGCCCGTTGATGGATTTCCATGTCGTTCGTGACCACCGCGCCGCCTTCGCCGCAGGTAATGATCTTGAAGTAATTGAACGAATTGCACCCCACATGGCCGATGGAACCAAGCCGGCGTCCTTGGAACGACCCGCCGTTAGCCTGACAGGAGTCCTCGACAACGCGCAGGCCGCGACGAGCGGCGACGTCCATCAGCGCCGTCATGTTGCAGGGCAGGCCGCACATATGTACTGGGATGATGGCTTTGGTTCGTGGCGTAATCTTTCGTTCGACGTCGGCAGGATCGAGGGTTAGTGAGGTGTCCACTTCCGCGAGCACCGGGATGGCTCCAACAGCCAGCGGCGCCAACGCGGTCGCGATCCAGGTGTACGCGGGGACAATCACCTCGTCACCGGGTCCGAGATTGAGGCCGACGAGCGCGCAGGTGAGCGCGGCGGTGCCGCTGGTTACCGCGAGGGCGTGTGCGACTCCGATTTTCTCCGCCCACTCGCGTTCGAAATAGTCGGTCTCGCTCGTCTCGTCACCCCGGTAGCGGAATAACATTCCGGACTCGATGACTCGCCGCACAGCATCGATTTCTTCCGATCCCATCGTGTACATACGTGATCACCTCCAGCGCTCGGTCTTGCCTGTTCACGATTGTACTATAGGCGCCCGCCGCGCTTTTCGCAACCCGCCGGCGATGCCGGTTGCGGCGCGTCCAACGCGGTCCGGCGGGCGAACACCACGAATCCCGCGCGCCGAACCGGCCTACTTGCCGGCGCTGAGTTAGGTCAAGTACGTGACAGAGCAGGCAGGCCTTGGTCAAGCCGGAGATACGACGCTCATCTCTTCAGAAGTCCTTGAGTTCATCTTCTTCCAGGGGAATGATTTGGTCGGCGCTGACGACGGAGGCGGCAGGCCGGTGATTGGACTTCCGAACGTCGATCTCGTTTGACTTCGAGCGAGCCGGCCAACGCGTTGGCTGAGTCTCGCGTGTCAGCGAACGTGGACTCGGCGTCGCCTGCGTTTGGTTGAAAACGGCACGATGGTTGCCGTTCGCGCCCACGAGTTCAGTGAGAGTGGCGACGAACTGACCAAGTTCGGTGGCTTGAGCGGACAGTTCCTCGCTGGCGGAGGCGGATTCTTCCGCGTTGGCCGCATTGGATTGGGTTACACGGTCCAACTGCGACACTGCGGTATTGACTTGTTCGATGCCCTGCGCCTGCTCTTTGCTGGCCGCCGAAACTTCGGAAACCAGCTTGGAGACGTTGTCCACGCTACCGCTTATTACTTCCAGGATTCCCGCTACCTCGGAGGAGGCGGCGACGCCATCGTCGGCATTCTTGCGCGACTCGTCGATAAGGGAGGCCGTGGTCTTCGCCGCTTCGGCGCTGCGTTGCGCCAGGTGGCGGACCTCTTCGGCGACCACGGCAAAGCCCTTACCGGCTTCGCCTGCGCGCGCCGCTTCGACGGCGGCGTTCAGCGCGAGCAGATTCGTTTGAAAGGCGATTTCATCGATGGTCTTGAGAATCTTGGCCGTTTGGTCCGCGGACGACTTAATCTTGCCTATGGCTTCAGTCATGCGTTGCATGGCCTCACGTCCTTTTTCCGAGGCCTTTCCGGTGTTGGCGACCATAAGATTGACTTGGCGCGCGTTATCGGCGTTCTGTTTGGTCATGGAGGACATTTCTTCGAGCGAGGCGGACGTCTCTTCGAGGCTTGACGCCTGTTCACTGGCTCCTTCCGCCATCTGCTGGCTGGAACTGGCCACCTGCGCCGACGCCACGGTAACTTGGGATGAACTCGCTCCAAGACCGGAGATAACTTGGTGGATGGGCTTTGTGATACTGCGCGTCAGAAACATACCCAAGAACAGTCCAAGCAACACTGCTGCGCCGCAGATAATCGAGACCGCGAGATAGATTTGTGTTCGGGTTCGGTCAAACGCTTGCTCGGCGGCGGTTGCTTCGTTCTCTGTCGTAGTGAGGACACTGTTGATTGACTCGTTCAACGCGGCGAGGTGTTCGTCGGATTCGCCGTCGAATTTCCGTATGCGATTCTCGGAGATCCGAGCGACCTCGGGCGTCACCTTCTCCTTAAATACCGTGCTGAAGGCTTGCTCGGATTCGCCAATTTCCTTGAGATAGTCCTGCTTCTCTGGCGTACCCGCAATTTGGCGCGCCTGAGCAAGCGCCTGATCGATTGCGGTCTTGGTCGCGTCAAACTCCTTGACCGAATCGAGGTTGTGATTGATGATCAAGTCCGCCTGTTGTTGATATTGCTTGACGAGGGCATGCTTGAGTTTGAGCGCAATGACCAACTGGTCCACGGACGCGCTGATATCCTTGTTTGGCGTGGCCGCCAGGACTTTGTCCAGTGCCTCACGAGTTTCTTGGACAAGCTTGTCGGCCTTCTGCTCCATGGCACTTACGAGTTTGTCGGATTCGTCATCGTATTTCGATGGCCATTGCTGCGGCGCGCAATCCATCTTCCAGGACTTGCGCCTGCTTCGATAGTTTAGTAACACCCCAAAAAGCAGCGGAACCCGCGATCGCGGTCAATATGGATACCGTAGTGAATCCGCCAATCAGTTTTGTCCCGAGCGTCATGCGATTCATAATTCCTTCCCTTTTTTAGGCTATCGAACCGAACCCTGGCAGTTGACCGGCCGATCACCGCTTCGCACATGGTAACTTCGCACGAAACATGACGCCGCCTTGTGAACACTCACCGAACTTCACTTCATTCACTTCTGCCGCGTTTGAGCAACTACGGTGACCAACACTTCAGACCGGGACGGGTAATCTCATGCCGAAGCAACTACATTAGCATTTTATTCGATTTGCGGATCTATGTCAAGGTATTTTATATTGTTAGTCATATTGAACAGGCGCATCTGGTGGAGAAATCTATTGAAAACAAACAACTTACATATGTTCTGGCTAGACTCCCCTATGAACGGCCGGACTCGACAGCAGTTTTTATTGATTATAGCATTTAGGCCTTGGCTGTTTGAGAGGGCACAGAGACGGGTATGAGGGCGTTCGAAGTGCAATTGCGCATAGTTTTGCGCTAGAATGCCGCCCTAGTCTCCCCACGCATCTGTTTGGGTGGTATCCGGGCGTTTTCCAGAAAGGATGCCGACGAGGGAATAGTACCTCTAGTTGAACCATTGCGGCTATGCCGTGTGAGCCATGGGAGTTGAAATGCCAGCGCAGAACACGTTCAAACGGACATTGGTTACAAGCGCTTTACCTTACGCCAATGGCCATATCCACTTAGGACACATTGCAGGGGCGTATCTGCCCGCTGATATCTACGTGCGGTACAAGCGTCTTCGCGGCGAGGCCGTGCTGTACGTGTGCGGTTCGGATGAATACGGGGTGCCCATCACGCTGACCGCGCTGAAAGAGGGCGTTTCACCGACCGAGGTCATTGATCGGTATCACACCGCCAATGCGGAAGCGTTTGGGGCGTTGCGAGTCGCGTTTGATATCTACGGGCGCACCTCTTGGCCGTTGCACGCGGACACGACGCAGGCCTTTTTCCGGAAGCTGGACGAGGGTGGCTATATCGAGAAGCAGGACATGGAGCTGTGGTACTCGGAGCAGTCGCGCAAGTTCTTGCCGGATCGCTACGTGAAGGGGACGTGTCCGAAATGCGGTTACGATAACGCCAACGGCGACGAGTGCGAGAATTGCGGCGCTCAATACGCGCCCAAAGATTTGGTCGAGCCGCGCGCGAACATTCCCGGAGACTCTTCGCGGCCGGAGCTGCGTCCGTCCACACATTGGTTCCTGAAGCTCCAGGAATTCTCCGGGGCGATCAAGACCTGGCTCGATTCACATCCGGAGTGGCGCGCGAACGTCAAAGGCATTGCGTACAGTTGGGTGAACGACTTACGGTCGCGTTGCATCACGCGCGACACCGACTGGGGCGTGCCGATTCCCACGAGCGATCCCGGCGCGGAGGGCAAGCGCATCTACGTGTGGTTTGATGCGCCCATTGGTTATGTGACGAACACGCGTCAGTGGGCGCTGGACCGCGGTCTCGGCGACGATGGATGGGAGGTCTGGTGGAAGGACACGACGTCCCGGCTAATTCATTTTATTGGCAAAGACAATGTGCCGTTCCATGCGGTGATCTTTCCCGCAATGCTGATTGGACAGGGCGATTACATTGCGGCGGACAACGTGATCGGGAACGAATACCTTAACGTCTTCAACCGGCAGACCGGTAGAGCGGAGAAGGGGTCGAAATCGCGCGGCAATATGATTAGCGTGCGGTGGTTCGCGGAAAAGTTTTCGTCCGACGCCATCCGCTACTACCTGTGCGCGAACGCGCCCGAGGCGCGCGACGCTGCTTTCGACTGGGACGAATTCATAAACCGCTACAACGGCGAACTGTGCGACGTGGTCGGGAATTTCGTGCATCGCTCGCTGACGATGACCTACAAGAACTTTGAAGGCAAAGTTCCGGCTCCCGGCGCCTTGGATGCGGACGATACGGCGCTGCTTGAATCGCTGCCTCAGTTGATTGACGCGGTTGCGGAATCGCTTGAAGACTTTCGGTTCCGGCAAGCTCTCGAACGGTTCATCGAGATTGGGC
This sequence comes from Candidatus Hydrogenedentota bacterium, assembly GCA_016215105.1. Taxonomy (GTDB): domain Bacteria; phylum Hydrogenedentota; class Hydrogenedentia; order Hydrogenedentales; family SLHB01; genus JACRLJ01. Next base: position 14,920 of record JACRLJ010000065.1, on the reverse strand, counting down.
GGAAAGCAAATCAGTATTTCGACACCAAGGCTCCGTGGGTTACACGGAAGACCGACATGGCGCGAACCGGGACCACGCTGTATGTGTGTTGCCAGGTGGTGAGGGCGCTGTGTACGACGATGGCGCCGTTCCTACCCGACGGCGCGGCGAAGCTGGCCGCGATCCTCGGTATTGCGCTTCCCGCCGGTGGACCGGACGGAGGCGAAGACGCCTGGAACGCCGCGAGAGACAGATTGTCGGCGGGTCATTCGCTGCAAACCCCGGTGGTCCTGTTTCCAAAACTGGACAAGGACTATATCGAGGAATTGGCTGCGAAACACGCGGCCGGCGAAGCGGTCTGAAGGAGAGAAAATAAACGCGCCGAAGAGGATTCATCTTCGACGCGTTCTTTTCATCCCTCGGAATTGACACTGGGTAGCAAGGGTTCCTACTTTAGGGGATAGAGCAGCTTCTGGATGTCGGGGTTGGTGAAGTTTTCCATTGTCACCACCGTGACGCCGGTGTCGATGCGCTTTTCAACAGGTTTTCCGGCGAGATGGTCGGTGACGGCTTTGACGCCTTTGTAGCCCATCTGGAAGGGGTTTTGAACAACGAGCGCCTGAATGGTCCCTTTCTTGAGCGCCTCAATTTGTTCGTCCGACGCGTCGAAGGCCACCAGCTTGATCTCACCGGTCTTGCCCGCCGACTGGAGGGCCGCCGCCGCGCCCAGCGCCCCGGGTTCGTTAGCGGCGAAGATACCCTTGAGGTCCGGATGCGACGTCAGCATATCTTCGGTGACCGACATGGCGACGGCGACGTCACTCTTGCAGTAGAGCGGCGGCGCCAATTCGATGTTAGGATAGTCCTTGAGTCCCTCCTTAAAGCCCTGTTCGCGCATATCGGAAGTCGCGGCGCCTTGGACAAACGGAATCAGACCGACCTTTCCCTCGGCGCCGATCAGGCGGGCCAACTCCTTGGCGGCGGCTTTGGCCCCAGCAATGTTGTCCGTGGCGACGAACGTGATCGGCAGGTCCGATTGCACGCCCGAATCCATGGTGGCGACTGGGATTTTCGCATCCGCTGCCTTCTTCAGCACGTCCACCAGCGCGTTCTGATCGCACGCCGCCATGACGATGCCGCTGACCCTGCTATTGATTACATCTTCGAGAATAGTGATTTGCTCCGCGATTTCGGTCTCTTTGGCCGGACCCTTCCAGATGATTTTCGCGTTGACCTCCTTGGCCGCGGCTTCGGCGCCGGCGTGAACGGTTTGCCAGAACTGGTGTGTCAGGCCCTTTGGAACGACCGCGATAGTCAGCGCTTGGGGCGCTGGCTTTTCGGCGGCAGGCGCGGGTGAGGCGGTCTTTGGCGCGGCCGCGTCGCCGGGCTTGGACGGCGCGGAGACTTGTCCCCCGCAGCCGGTGACGAACGCCAACGCGACTAGACCTGTGATCAGCTTGTTAGTCATGGTGTGTCTCCTTAGGCGGCTTCGCCGCGACCTCGAGGAAGCGATTCCCCCGTTCAGTCAGCCTTTGGGAAATTCCGTTTTCCGGCGCGAGCCTGGCGCCAAACGTCTTCGATGTATAATGATAGCGGTGTAGCGAGGGTCAAGTCCAAATTGGATCAACCGCGCAGCTTCGTGCTCTCTCGCGCGGGGTTCAGTGGAGAGGGTGAAGGAAAATGAGCGCCGATACTCGAACGCGATTTGTCAGTGAACAGATACTACCCGTGGGTGAAACGTTCGGGGCGTCCGGCATGGCCCGCGGCGGACCTGGCCTGCCGGCGCGCTTCACGTGGCGGGGGCAGGAGTACGCCGTTGCGGAACAGATTGAACAATGGCACGAAACTGGGCCGTGTACTCACGGTAGCGGCGAACAGTACGTTCGTAAGCACTGGTTCAAGATCCGCACCTCCGGTGGCTCTGAAATGACCTTGTACTTTGAACGTCAGGCCCGCACGTCCCGCTCGCGCAAGGCTCGATGGTGGTTGTATACCGTGACGGAAGATTGGGAGCGGACGTAGGTGTCCGCGCGGCGAAATCAGAAGACCACGAAGAGGTGTTTCGGGCTGCGGAGCCTAGCCGTTTCCTTTGGGTCCTCGGGTTCGTCCATAAACTCGCGGAAGCGTTTGGACGAGTATTCGGCCAACTGGTCTTTCGTCGCCTTGATGGAGTGGTATTGCCAGATGTCAGTGATTACAAAGACCGATCCGCACTTTCGGGCGCTGAACTCGACGGCAAAAACGCCGGCGCCTGAAGCGAAATAGAGTTCGCCCGTGACGACGGTCGCAAAGGCCTGCATGGTGGCAGGGTCCATGACTTGGGCGCGGACGCCGCCGAACGCCAGTGGCTGCGCACCGTTCCAGTCGACCCCGTCCTTCGCCAGGGACGCGCGGACTTCGCTCAGCGCTGGAACCATCGCGTGCGGCTCGGCCTTGGTCGTTTCCTTGCTGCGGGCCGAGGTGCGAGTCAGTTCCTTGTTGAGGAGGCGGGAGCCGGTTTCGCTCGAGGCCAGGATAGCGGTGGTTCCTCCGGCGTCTCCGGCCTTCAACGCGTCCAACAGCGCTTTGGAGGTCTGGGTCAGGGCCGACTCGTCACCGAAATGAAACCAGCCCCACGTTCCCGTGGCGACCACGCCAGCCGCTCCCGCCAGAATGAGTCTACCGATGACGGACACGCGCCGACGGCTCTTTCCGCGAGTGCGGCCTCCCACGAAGTTATGTACGGAGTCGGGCTTCTCAGTCTGACCCCAAGAAATGGCTCTGTTCATTGCCACTGCTTACTCCCTGCGTTTGGTTCTCAGAGTCCGCAGCCGGACCTGGATGGGTTGCGCGCAGGGGATACGGTAACCAGTGGACGGGCAAAAGGTCAACACCTTTATTTGCAAAGCAAAGAATTTCAATCGATTTAAGTATTTTTATCGATTCAAGTCGGGCGTATAAGAGGCACGCATTCGGTCTCTGCGGTGTTATCTGGGTCAACGATGGTCTGCAATCCACGCGCAGCTCTTGGCCTTGAATTCCTTCTGGTGATTGGAACCGTCGGGACCTTCGGCGCTTCGGGAGAACGCTTTTCGCGCTTCGTCAAGCCGATTCAGTTTCTCCAGCGTGAGTCCTATCCAGTAATAGGATTCAGACTCCTCGGGATGGGCGGGACGTCCGACGCCGAGATTCGCTGGATAGGTCAAGGAAGCGCGAAAGTCCTCGAGGGCGGCCTTGTACTCGTTCGCGTCGAAGCGCTTTCGGCCCTGCATAAGATGCGCGCTGGAGAACGTAATCCATGTGGCACGGCTGCCTTCGCGGTTGGTGAAACGGGTGGAGGCCAGGACCTTGAGCGCATTTGCGGGAGCGTCTTGACGCAGATGGGTGTCGGCAAGCAACTGGATAACGTCGAGGCGGCGGTCGTGCTGTGGCATGGTCTCCAGCACGGTGATGGCCTCGTCGGCGCGATTTTGCTCGACCAGGACGTGGGCCAGATCACGATAGAGGGTTTGGTCGTCGGGCGCGGCAGCAATCGCGGCGCGAAACTGCGCTTCGGCTTCGGGCAAGTTCTTCGCGCGGCGCCACGCGTCCACGGCGAGGTTGCGGTGGGCGACGCTGAGCGCCGAATCGATTTCTACCGCGCGTTTCCACGCGCCGGTGGCGACGCCGGTCTGGTTTAAACCGGCGTACAGGCTTCCCAGATAGAGCCACGCGCGGGCGTCGTTCGGCTGGACGCTGAGAGCGTACTGCAGCACGGGTAACGACTCCGGGCGCTTGAGAAAGACATAGTCCGCCTTGATGGCGGCGGCCCGGACGAGGAGCGCGCGCGCGTTGTCATCGCGCTGAAGCCGGTGAAGGAAATAAGCGCCGAAATAATAGGGCAATGGCCGGCCGCGTGTGGCGTCAGCGTTTTGCAGCAGCGCGGCGATCTGCGCGGCCTCGTCATAGCGGCCGAGATCCGCAAACTCGAGCGCGGCTTCGGTGATCATGAATTCGTCCCACCCGGCGAGATGGAGGAACTCCTGCGCGGCCGCCGTTGTGAGCGATCCGTTCTGGCCGAATGCCTTGACGAGTCGCGGCACGAGCGCCAGCGGCCGCGCGTCCAGCGTACGCAGAAGAGTCGCGGTCAGCGCTTCCGTATTCCGCAAGGCGTGGAGCGCGATCAGGCGGTGATCTTGCGTCCGTGAATCGCCGGGGGCGCTGCGTAGCGTTTCGTCGAAGGCTTCGAGCGCGCGGTCCCATTTCCCTTGGCGCGCGAGAGCCTGTCCTTCGAGATCGTGACCGATCTCGGCGCGATCTACTGTTCGGATCGTGTGCGCCGCAGCGTCGAGGGCGCCTTCAAGGTCATCCATACGCAGCCGCGCCACGCCGAGGTAGTACCACGCCAAGCTGTCATCGGGATTGCGTTCGAGCGCTTTGGTCAGCCGCTGCGCGGCGGATTGGTCCCGCGCTTCGGAGAGATCGAGCGCGGCCAAGTCGCGCAGCGCCGCAGCGTAACCGGGGTCAGTCGCGAGCGCGGCCTCGAAGTCTGCGCGAGACTCCGTCGGCGCGAGACCCCGAAAATGTTTCATGGCGCCCAGGTACTTTGACTCGGCCGAGGCGGTTTCAGCTTCTTTCGGCATATCTGGGGTGGACACCGCGGGGATCTGCAAGGGGGACACAAACGACGCGAGATCAGTTCCATCGGCGCCGCGAACGGAAATGCGCGCGGGCCCGGCGTCTGCGAGATCGAAATCCAGTGCTTGCGTCTTCGCGGGCGTCAGGTCCATACGCTTCTCTGCCCGCGCGGCGCTTGCGTCCACGGGTTGATACACGGCAACGGACGCGCCGGGAAAGCTCGCCGTCGCCGCCACGCGCACTGTGGCGCGCTTCGACCCCTTAGTCCGTTCCACGCGCAGGGCGACATCGCGGGTTGCATAATCGAAGCCGTCACGTAGACTGTGGATGGGATACCACCACTCCTGCCACTCGACGCGCTCGTGCGGCAGGAGGAGGCCGTAATCCTCTTGCGTGGCCAAAGGTCCGCTTTGGATCTCGATGTCACCGGTGTCGTCATCGGTCAGGTTGGCGAGCGAGGCGCGAGCGTCGTCGCTCATGCCCCAAGTCCAGATCTTTTTGCCGACGAGTTCCTTGTGATCGGCATAGATGACGACGCCGTGGTCGCGCTTGAGATCATAGGCTCCAAAGAAGTCGAAAGGGCAATCGACAGCGAAAAGCGAGGTCGGTTCATGGTGATTCTTGACATAGCTGAGATCGACACCGTCACGAATCGGCCACGGGTAGTAGTGTTTTCCGCCGTGCTCCACCATGAGGCTGGCGGGCACGATGAAGCGCACTCGATCGTGGTGGATAAACTTTGCGTTGTTCCAGAAATAGAAAGGTTGGGGCAGGTCTGTTTCATTTTCGATGCGGATGCGTTCCTCGAGGTACGCCTTGCCGGGCCGCAACGTGATCCACGCCGTCCAGCGCGTGCGGTTGACGGCCTCGGTGTCGCCAATGACAACCGAAGCCGATCCATCCGCGTGATTGACGAAGGAGGCGTCCACGGGGGCGAAACTGGTGACGGTATGATTCTGCGGGCCGTTGTTCCACTCGACACCGCCGTTGACCCATGCGCCGCGCAGCGCAATGTAGCCAGGCTTGATGACCTTGTTGCGATAGAACAATTCCTCGCCGGTGGTCTTGTCGAGCGCGGAGTAGATGCGCCCGCCGATGTCTGGCATGAATGTGACGCGCAGGAATTCGTTCTCGAGTATCAGGACGCGGTGCGCCACGTCGCGTGGCTCCGTGGTGAAGCGGTCTTGCAGCGTATAGGGGTAGTAGACTGCGTTCTCGTACGCGCGAAAATGCGGATTGAGATCGTCGGGCGCGGGGGGGTAGGTGGGAAGCGTGAGTGTGTCTTCCCACGCCTTCGCGCGGACGCTATCCTCGGCCGGGGCAGCGCACGACAGTATTCCTGCGAGCATGCAAATCATCATTGGCATCGCGTCCTTTCGCTATGAGTTCGAGTCTAGTTGGAGGCGCCGGAACACAAAGAGACACATAATAGCGAAGTTGACGCTCGGACAGCACATGGGCATAGGACGCAAACGAGGAGGTGGCGTCACGCTCGGTCAAAACCGCGCAATGCGCATTACACCGTGGTTATGAGGTAGACGCCTGCGAGGATTAGGCAAGCGCCGCAAACGCGGCCTACATAGTGGCCATAGGGAGCGGCCTTTTCGATCAGAACGAAGACCGTGATCGCGGCGACCCAGAGCAGATTCATGACGCCGCCAACGAAAAGCAGCGCCATTAGAATCCAGCAGCAGCCGAGACAGTAGTAGCCGTGCTCGAGGCCCATCCGCAGCGCGCCCATGACCCCAGGACGCCAGTGGCCCATGAAGAATTGAAGGGGCGACCGGCAATGCCGGAGGCACGCGTTCTTGAGCGGTGTGAGCTGAAAAAGGCCCGCGGCAATGAGCAGGACTCCGCCGAAAACCGCGCTGGTGCTCACGAGCATCATGGAGAGCAGCGCGGCTTTGTGCAGGCCCCACTGCAGGACGGTGGCAATGAGGCTGAATGCGGTCCACACGATGAGGTAGCCGCATAGGAATGCGCCTGCCGGAACGTAGGGCTGGTTTTTTTCGCGCTGGCGCCGAGCGTAGGCGGCGAATACCAGAATCATAGGCGACGCGGTAGGAATCATCATTCCGACCATCATGATGGTCCACATCGTGAACATCATAATGGTATCAGAAATGGACCAAGGCATGGTGCATGGCACATTCATTTCCATGCCCATGTTGACGGCCATGGCCTGCATGTCGCGCGCCATCTTCACGAGATAGATCCAGGAGAGCACGGTGGCGCCTGCGAGGCCGGCCAGAACGACGAGGCGATCTCGTTTGAGTGTCATTTCGAGCACGGAGTACGTGGTCATGGGCGCTCGAGTCAGTGAACCACGCCTTTGTGGGTCATGTGGTAGTGGGCGAAGTGACCGTGGGATTTCCTGAGGTCGAGTTTGACCGCGCCGGACGTACGCGTTGTGCCCATACCAACTTCAGCCTTATGGTATTCAAAGCCGTTCGGCATCGTCAGACTTATACGGTGAGGCTGGCCGGTTACGGGGTTCAGGATAGGCTCGCCCTTAGCCGCAATAAATCCGTCGGTCTTGACGTGCGCCGTGCGCGCGTCCACATCGCACTCGAACTCGATGGGAAGAAACAGTGGATCGTGCATGTTGGTGATCATGGCGGCAAAGACCTGGAAGATTGTGGCGCCCGGTTCGGTGTGTTCCCCCGCAAGGATAGACAGTATCGCGGCGCGCTGTTTCGAGTCCGCGCGCTCGTCGATCACTACTTGCGCCGTTCCGTTGCCTTCGTGGATTGGGCCCGGCCACTTGAAGGTACCTACCCAACACAGGCCATCGAGTCTCACGCCGCCAAAATGCCCTTCGTCGATGCGCATCGCGGTCAGGGCGTTGCAGTGGCCGTGCGTGGGGAGCGCGTTGAACTGGCAAGGACAACCCCAATCGCAATTGCAGTTCGAGAATGAAGGACCTTTGAGACTCCACTCGATATTCGACATGGCGCGTATCCTCACATACGATTCGAACACCTCGGACGACGACAGATCACATCCACCACGTAGGGCAACCCTGATCGAGGGGAAAATATTCCTGTCACGCCGCTGGATACGCGTCTATTTTCCCAGGGGGCGGACTTCCGCCGTGTAGGTTCCCCAAGGACCGAGCTGGCGGTCCACGTGGAACCAGCCGGAATTCGCGTTGAACCCGCATCCCTTGGGCGTGACGTACCATTGGTTCGGGTCGAGGCCCAGGTCCGCGACGGGCACGCCTCCGGAAATGCGCCGGGGCTTGTCGGAGAGGTTGAACAAGTTCACCACAAATGCCCCCTCATCCTGCAAGACGTGTAGATGGATTTCCTCTTTTTTTGCCGGTTCTGCCGAGCCAACATCTTGCATTCCGAAGAACTCGCCGCGTTTGTAGTAGCGTTCCAGGGCGTGGTACCGCTGCATGGCCCGTTTCTGCGCGTCTGCGATTTGGGGGTTCTCGTGTGTCCCGCCTATGCCCAAATGTCGGCAGGTCGAGGCGAACCACCAGAGCGTCAAACAATGCTCGTTGTCGTCCCGCAGGTCTACGTGCAGATACATTGGCACGTTGCACCCCAGGTTGTAGTAATACAGTGCGCTTGCCCGGCCCTCCTGGATATCCTTCATGCTGTCCCACATCAACTCGAGGCCCCAGTTCTCGTCGTAGCTGCCCGGCAACCCGTACTTGTAGTACACCGGCGTGTAACGGACGGCCGAGCCGCCCGTGACCATGTCGTGCATCTCGATCAAGACCTTCGGGAACTTCTCATGCACGCGGCGGGCCAGTTCCACATTGGCGCGAGCGTGGTCTTCGCGCGTGTAAGGGACGGGATGCCCGTGGTTCGGATTCCAGCAGCCTCCGTTCCACCAGTTTCCGTCAAACATCAGGAATGTCACACCATCGGAACACGAGTCTAGCAATCGCTTCGCCGCCTCGTCGAGATACTGTTTCGCTCCGAGGCATACCGACCCCTCGATGATCTTTCCATCCTCGCCCATACGAAGCGATTCCTTGGGCCATGACGAGACCCCGCGCCCGTCCATGGACATCCACGTCGCCAGCGGACAATGCAGCGAAACGCCCAGGCCATATTTCGCGCGGATATCGTCTACGAAGGCCTTTCGCGGCCCGAGCCATTGCTCGCCCCACAGGAAGGTACCGAAATCCGTGTCCCAGCCGGGATCGAGATACAGCGACTCGCATGAGTAGTCACGCGCCTTCGCCGCTTCCAACTCGATCAGCGCTTTCGTATAAGCCTTCGGACGGGTCATTCGCGGTCCCTCGGGCTTGCCCGGCGTACTGAGTGTCCACTCCGGGTTGTCGTACAGTTCGTTCCAGTGCACTGGCGGGTCGTAATCCTTGGGAAAACGGCACTGACGCTCGTCCAGGAACGCGCGGAACGCGTAGTAGGCCCGCGTATAGTCGCCCTTCACGGTCTGGTATCGCGTCACTCCCAGCGCGACTATCTGGCCTGGCGCAATACTTCGCAGGGATGATGGACGACCGTCCACAATCGCGGCGCCGCCGAACTGCAACGCCATTGTCTTGCCAGCAGGCAGAGGCGACACTGCGCTCCATTCAATATCGTCCTGATTGAACTTAAACACTCCCAAGGTGTGATCGCCGTGCGTCCAGGCCCAGCCCTCGGCGGCATGGCGCCGCGATGGGAATTCCACTTGCATCCACGGCACGTCTGCCCTTCGCTCGACTCCGTTGAACTTCAAGAAATCAGCCAGTGAATACTCATGCGCCCGATCCAGCGCGTCCGTGGAACGATGCCGGAATGGAATCTCGACAAGCCTGTCCTTCTGCAGTTCCTGGAGGATTTGGGCATTCGGGTCGCTGACTATCCGCATGAACCCCGCTTCAAAATCGCTCAACGTGATCGCTTCACTGGATGCGTTCTTCAGCGCGATCCGTTCCTCCATATACGGCTTGTCAGCCGGCACGGTGAACGTGTGCTCCAACTCCAACCCCGCCAAATGCCCGGTAATGGTTAGGGACTGCCCCGACCCGGTTACTTGGGCGTCCTCGACACGGTCGTAGCGCATGGTTCCGTTTGGAACCGGTCGTGAAGCTCGATACACGTACGGCGCGTCTGCAAGTACGGCTGAAGCGCTCAAGTCCTTCAGTGTGGTGGTTACTCCTTCGGGAGTAACCGATACGCGAAGCGAATACGCCCCATTTCCAACGGTTCCGTCCGCAGCCGAATGGAGTGCCATGATAATTCCTCCGAGAATCGCCACCATAAACCCTCCTGCTCCGCCGGTCGAGGCCGGCGTGTTTGTCGCAGTGCAGCTTAGTCCTCAGCCGGGTGTCGGGGCAAGATGATTGTGTGGAAACTCTGGGGGCGACTGGGGAGCGCAATCGAGGCCGGGCCAGCCGAACCGCGCGAAAGTCAGGACTCGATACCTTCCCAAGTATTGAAGCCGACTTCGGGAGTGGATGGGATCACCCATGAAATGGCGATGCATCGTACGGGAGGGATTGGGGGAAGGGCGCTTGCGGCAAATTCTTGGCTGCGCTACGGTTTCAGCAAGGGCCTGAGGCGCCCGCAAGCGAATCAGGGCTTCCCCCACCGGCGCCAAGCGCGCAGCAAGAGCTGTCGAAAGGTGTGCGACGCTGAATACGGGTTAGCTCGGGCCGGTGGCTAACGCGGTTATAACGGTTGCCACAGCCAATAAGACTGCGATAGTGCTCGCGGCAATGAGCGCCGCGCCTTTTATCATTTTCGCCACCACGTGTGACTGAGACTCTGTCCGGTCCGGCATGATCCGTTACTCCTCCTTGGGAAACTGTTGGCCTCTCAGGCTTCCCCACTACGTGCCCTGTGCCATTTGGCCTAGACAACCCACGCTTGCGGCATTTTATTCCCTTGGGAGTAGCTGTTCCGCCTATATCTGCGCGAAGTTGCGGCGCCAACGTCCAAGAGCAAGCCGGGCGGGGCTTAGGCGCTTTCGCGGGAGCGGTGGAGTTTTTCGGCGTAGATGTGGAGGACGGCGATGTCGGCGGGTTTGACGCCGGAGATGCGGCTGGCCTGACCGAAGTTGACCGGGCGGATGGCGTGGAGGCGTTCTTTGGATTCGCGGGGAAGGCCGGGAATGGCGAAGTAGTCCATGTCGGGGGGGATGAGCATTTCCTCGGCGTTCTTGAAGCGTTCGACGTCGCGTTCCTGGCGTTCGATGTAGCCTTGGTATTTGCAGCGGATTTCGACCTGTTCGGCGGTCTCGAAATCGAGCGGCGCGGGTGGCGGGCAGAGCGCCCACACGTCGCGTAGCGCGGCTTCGGGGCGGCGCAGGAGTTGCGCGGCGGACTGGGGTTCGGTCATGGGGGCCCATCCGCGTTCGGCTAGATAGGCGTTGACCTCTTCGGTGGGGCTGATGCGCTGGGCTTCGAGGCGGACGATCTCGGCGTGGATGTCGATTTCTTTGCGCCGGACATTTTCAGTGAATTCGTCGCCGAGGATGCTGTATTTGGCCATACGCGCGTCGGCGTTGTCGTGGCGAAGCAAGAGCCGGTATTCGGCGCGCGAGGTGAAGAGCCGGTAGGGCTCGATGACGCCGGAGGTGACGAGGTCGTCGACCATAACGCCGAGATAGGCTTCGCTACGCGAGATGTAGAGCGGTTCAGCGCCTTCGATGTAGCGGACGGCGTTGAGTCCGGCGTAGATGCCCTGTGCGGCGGCTTCCTCGTAGCCCGAGGTGCCGTTGATCTGGCCGGCGTGGAAGAGTCCACGGACGAGTTTGGTCTCGAGGGTCGGTTTGAGTTGGGTCGGGGGCACGAAATCATATTCGACAGCGTAGCCGGGCCGGACAATCTCGGCCTCTTCGAGTCCGGGCACGGTATGCAGGAATTTGAGTTGCACGTCTTCGGGCAGGCTGGTCGAGAAGCCGTTGACGTACACCTCGGAGGTGGTGAGGCCTTCGGGTTCGAGAAAGAGACGATGGCGATCCTTTTCGGGAAAGCGGACGACCTTGTCCTCGATACTCGGACAATAGCGCGGGCCGATGCCTTCGATCTTGCCGCTGAAGAGGGGCGACTGATCGAGGTTGCCACGGATGACTTCGTGTGTAGCCTCGTTCGAGTAGGTGAGCCAGCACACGATCTTGTTGGGGTTGAACCCTTCGATGGGCGTAGAGAACGAGAACGGGCGCGGGTTCTCGTCTCCGTGTTGTTCTTCCATAACGCTGGTGTCGATGCTGCGCCGGTGGATGCGCGGAACGGTGCCGGTCTTCATACGGCCGACCTGGAATCCGAGAGCGCGATAAGTCTGGCTGAGCGCGTTGGCGGCCATTTCGCCGCCGCGTCCACCTTCGACGCTGACCATGCCGAAGTGGAGCTTGCCGCCGAGGAAGGTTCCCGTACACACGATGACCGCGCGGGTCGAGATTTCGGCGCCGGTGGCCGTGCGGATCGCGGCAACTTCGCCGTCACGGACGACGAGGTCCTCGACCATGACCTGCTTAAGCGTGAGATTCTTCTGGTCCTCGCAGACCCGCTTCATGTCGTATTGGTAGGCGATGCGGTCGGCCTGGGCGCGGGGAGAGTGGACCGCGGGGCCGCGGGATTGGTTGAGCATTTTGTACTGGATGCCGGTGCGGTCGATGCAGCGGCCCATTTCGCCACCAAGGGCGTCGATTTCGCGGACGAGTTGGCCCTTGGCCACACCGCCGATAGCGGGGTTGCAGGGCATGGAGGCGATGCCGTCCAGCCGCATGGTGGTCAGGAGAGTCTTGTGATCCGTGCGCGCACAGGCTAGAGCGGCCTCTACGCCGGCGTGTCCGGCGCCTATGACAATGACATCGTAATCCCTCATCGCGCGGGGAAGAATAGCATACGGCGAGGGGTTGGGGCGAATGACGGCGGTTTCGGGGAAACCGCGAAAGCCCGTCGGACGAGTCGGACAAGTCGGACAAGTCGGACAAGTCGGACAAGTCGGACAAGTCGGACAAGTCGGACAAGTCGGACAAGTCGGACGAGTCGGACGAGTCGGACGGGGCTGGCAGGGCCTTACGTGTGGTTTCGGCTGTTGCTCTCGTGCCCACCGACGGTGATCCTCACGATATTCGCGAGGGTGCGGAGGGGAAGATCCGGCCGAAGCGCGCTGAATGCAACGCGGCGGCGCACGGTTCGCTCTTCGTGTACCACGAAGCGGCATGCCACAGCGCAGACCAGCCCTGCAACCCCAGAAAGCGCGAAACACAGCCGGTATCCCCAGAGGCCAAGATGATCGATGGCCAAGCCAGCGAGGATGGGCGTGACGCCGGTAGACAGGGCGGCGCCGACGGACCAGATGTTGGTGTAGCCGACACGGCCTTGTTCTTTGACGTAGTGCAGCAAGGCGCGGTTCACGCCAACGGCGAATGCGGCGGCGAAGACACTGGTGAGCACGATTACCGGCGCCAGTCCGTAGGACGCGAACGCCGAGCCAGGCTGCAATGTCAGGCAGGCCAGCGCAGTGAGCGAATAGCCGACGAGCGTCAGCGACATAGCTGCGCCGCTGCCGCTGTGTTCGGCGTAGCGGCCCCAGAATCCGACTGTACACAAAATGCCGAGGCTGCCCGCCGAAATGTAGAGCATGATGTTCTGCGACGAGATGTGTAACGCGTCACGCATGTACATGACGATGGCCGACCCGAACCAGGTTTGAGCCGCGAAACATAGTCCTGCGACGACGATGAACTTCATGTAGGCGCGATCCGCCAGGGCTTTGCCGTGCGCCGAATAGGTTTCGGGAGGGGCGTCATTACCAGTCCCTTCGCCTCCGGGAACCTGAGACATCCACAGCAGGCTGAAGAATCCCGAGCAGACTCCGGCGCCGTAGATCAGCAGGAACCGGTTGATACTGGGGTCACCGCGCAGCACGAACGCTTGCGCGGCCATAAGTATTACGGAAAGAAGTTGGGTGACGGCGGTTTCGGAACTGAAATAGATACCGCGCTGTGTGTGCGGCACGACCTCGTGCAGCCAGGGAAACCATCCGCCGGAGCCGACCGCGCGCATCAGGCAGAAGCCCAATGTGGCGAACATCAGCACATATGCGCCGGCTTTTTGGCCCCAGTGGAACATAGCCCAAGGCATAAGAAAGATCGTGCATGACACGAGGTTGCGCAACATCCAGGCCGTAAACATGACGCGTTTCGAGCCCAGGCGCGTGACCGCGCGGGCGGTAACCACGACCAGGAGTTGCGATAGGGGCATGAACGAGATCAGGAATCCCACCCAGGACGGGTCCATGCCAATCTTGCGGCCAAAAAGAACGAGGGAGGGGCCGACGATGCATTGCCACGAGATGACGTTGAAGACAATGAAAAGCAGGAACCGGCGGGGCGCCCGGTCCAATTCGCGTAGACCCGATACGATGGGGATATTCAAGTGAGTGATACTTCCTTCCGGTGGTTTGCGTTCAATTATACCGCAGCAGGATGCATACCCCAAACGGGAAGGGGAGGCGGGGGAAATATGGGAGGAATGGGATTACTTCGGTTCTGGAGTTTCCGCTGAGGATTTGCTGTCTGTTGGCAAGGGTGTTGGCGTTGCGGGGGCGGGTTCTTCGGACCAGGGGCCACCCATGATGCGTTCGAGGTCGGCGGCGGCGGTCTGGAGGTCGCGGACGGCCATAGCTTCGGCGAGCTGGAACTCGAGCAGCGAGCGTTCGCTTTCGAGGAGGTCGAGGAAGACGACGTCGGCGCCGGTGGTGTAGGAACTCTGGATTGTGTCGTATGTGAGTTTCGCTTTGGGAATCAGGGTACCGCGATAGATGTCGAGACGCCGGGCGCCGTCGAGGTATTTGTTGAGGGCCATTTGCGCCTCGGCGCCCAAGGTCAACGTTTGCTGGGCTTGGCGCTGGCGGACACTTTTCTCCATGATCTGGGCCTGTTCGATGCCGGCTTTGATGCGCTTGTGATAGATGGGCAAGTTCATCTTGAGCGTGAGCATGATCTCGTCGTCCACGTTTTCCGACTCCTGGAAAACACGATTCCTGGTAGCGTCGACAAGAATGTCGGTGTACATCTTGGATGTGGGGTCGGCGTAGAGTTTGCGTCCGGCGTTCAGCGCATCCAGACCTTCGCTCAGGCCGCGGCGCTGCTTCATGTCACGCTTGAACCCGTAGGCCATGCCCACCGCAATTTCTGGATACCGGGCTTTCTTCGCGAGTTCGATGTCCTTCCGCTGCCCCTCGATGAGGTGCTCTGCCGCTTCGAGATCCGGGTTTTTCGTGCGCAACCGGGCTTCGATGATGGGCGCGGGTGGTGGAGAAGGCGGTAACGCCGCGTCCTGCGGAAACGGTAGTTCCGCCGAGGCCTCACGGCCTAGTTCCTGGTTCAATGCTGCGGCCAAGGTCGGTTTAACTTGGAGCAGCCCGCT
>JACRLJ010000131.1:14957-15645 GCA_016215105.1 Candidatus Hydrogenedentota bacterium | reverse complement strand
TCACTACCCAAGATCCCAACCCTACCCAAAATGCTCCTGCAGGAACGCCAAGTCAAGCTGCGGATACACCGGATATCGATCCAACAGCGCCTTGACCCGCGCGCACGCTTCCTTTTTCGCGTCCTCCGCCAGCGCGTGGTTCATCTTGCTCGGCTGACCCGCGTTCTTGCCGGACTCGATCAGCGCCGGCTTGGTGTTGGACAACACCAGCTTGAGAATCGCCGCAATCTCGACCATTTCCGTCTCGCCCATCCCCAGCGTGGTGACGGCCGGCGTGCCGACGCGAAGCCCGCTGGTGATCATTGGCCCGTGCGGGTCAAAGGGCACTGCGTTCTTGTTCAGCGTGATATGACAATCCCGTACGGCCCCCGCGGCCTGCCGGCCCGTGACTCCGAACGAGGTCACATCAATCAGCATCAAATGATTGTCCGTACCGCCCGATACGACCGTCATTCCCTGGTCCACACAGGCCTTGGCAAGATGGCGCGCGTTGACCACGATCCTCTTGGCGTACTCCTTGAACTCCGGTTTGTTCGCTTCGGTAAACGCGACCGCCTTCGCCGCCATCACATGTGGCAAAGGTCCGCCGATAACCAGCGGGCACCCCTTGTCCACGAATTCCGCAAACTCCTTCGTGCTCAACACAATCCCGCCGCGCGGTCCGCGCAAGGTCCTGTGCGTGGTCGAG
>JACRLJ010000131.1:0-14931 GCA_016215105.1 Candidatus Hydrogenedentota bacterium | reverse complement strand
TGCGTGGTAGAGGTCACCACCTGCGCGTGCGGGAACGGATTGAAGTCGCCCTCAAACACGCCGCCCGCCACCAAGCCCGCGAAATGCGCCATATCCACCATGAACACCGCGCCCACCTTGTCGGCGATGGCGCGCATCCGCTTGAAATCAATCGCGCGCGGGTACGCGCTGTAGCCCGCCAGCAGAATCAGCGGCTTCACTTCGAGCGCAATCCGTTCGATGTCGTCGTAATCCAGCAACCCCGTCTTCGGGCTCACACCATACGAGAACGCCTCGAACATCTTCGCCGACACGTTGTGACGATACCCGTGAGTCAGGTGGCCGCCCGACGCCAGGTCCATTCCCAACAGACGCTGACTGCCCAGTTCCGCACGAATGGTCTCCCAGTCCGCGTGCGACAGCTTGCTCGGATCCGTCACATTGAACCGCGCCAGCGCCGGAGCGCCGATGCGCGCCTGAACAATCGCCCAGAACGCAATCATGTTCGCGTCAGCCCCGCTATGCGGCTGCACGTACGCGTGCTCCGCCCCGAACAGTTTGCGCGCCTGCTCGCACGCATACGCCTCGACCGTATCCACGTTGTCGCAGCCTTCGTAAAAGCGCTGGTGCGGGAATCCTTCCGCGTACTTGTCCGTCAGCAAATTGCCCATGGCCAATTGCGTGGACAACGAGCAGTAATTCTCGCTCGCGATCAGTTTGAGATAGCTCCGCTGATCCGCCAACTCCTGAACCACCGCCTTCGCCATCCCCGGCGCCACCTTCGCCACTTCCGTCAAATTCGCGATATACCCGAGAAACCACGCGTCAATCGCGCCCGGCGCGGTATTGGCTAAGTACGCTTCGATGGCGTTTGTGCGGGAAATGGTGATGGACACTGGAGACCTCTCTTCCTGGATGTAATGGCTCAGCACGTGGGCAACGACGCCGCAACAACGATGCCGTGTCGCTCGCGGAGCGTGAAACGGTTGATTACCGGCGATATGGTACCGTTTCAGCGGTCGAGGATCAAAGAAAACGCCGCGGGAAAATGCCGTGGGAATCCCCCCGGAGACATGAGATATAATGACGTGCTGTAAGATGCACGCAGGAAACATGGAATCTATGTCTAACATCTTGAAGATGAATCCCAGACCGCTCAATGGAGTTTGGAAGATGGGTTGGGCTCTTGACTTGCATACGCTGTCCAGCGAGTTTGTTGGGTATGATGAGCAGGGCCACGAGGTATTCGACACCACGCGCTCCGATTTGGGTGAAGCGGTTTATCAGGCAAAATACAAGTCCGACAAAGAGGCGCTTGTTTCAATTGCTCTCACCGTCGCTGCGTTTCTGCAAGAAAAGCCAAATCTACTCAAACGGACGGACGTCATCGTTCCGATGCCTCCGTCGAAAAGTGGGCGTTCATTTCAGCCGGTAATATTGCTCGCTACGGAAGTCGGTAAGTTACTCGCGAAGACAGTAGACAGCGCCGCCGTACAGAAGAAGCGCGGCACGCGCGAACTTAAGAATGTGAAGGACTATGAAGAACGAAGTGAGATTCTGGAGAATGCCTTTACCGCAAACGCCAGCAAGCTGAATGGACGAGGCGTACTTCTGCTGGATGATTTGTATAGATCGGGCGCTACTGCAAACGCCGTCGCGAAGGCATTGTACCACGACGGTGGCGCCGCGAGCGTCTATTTCGTGGCGGTTACAAAGACCAGGAGTAACCGATGACCTCGATCTTCTTTGGCGGTTCTCGCAGCCTGGGCAGACTAAGCCCAGAGGTAAAAACCCGGCTCGATAACGTAATCGAAAGGGGGTTTCAAGTCCTCATCGGGGACGCAAACGGTGGCGACAAATCCGCGCAGCAGTATCTCGCGGAACGCGGATACCGCAACGTGACGGTGTACTGCACTGATGGCGCGTGTCGCAACAACGTGGGTGGGTGGCCAATCAAGGCAATCCCGTTCTCCGGTGACAAGAAAGGCGGTTTCGCATTCTACACCGCAAAAGACGACGCCATGGCAAATGACGCCGACTACGGTCTGATGGTGTGGGACAGAAAAAGTAAAGGCACGCTCAGGAACGTCGTCAACCTGGCGCGGCAAGACAAGACAACCGCGATCTATTTTGCCCCAGAGCGCCGCTTTATCAACGTCAGAAAACTAGGTGACGCCACGCAGCTGCTAGACTTGTGCGATGCGGACACCGTCCCCTACCTCGAACAGATGCTGCAGAAGTCGGGAATTAGCCAGACCGCGGCCGTCGCCCGCGAAAGACCAGTTGACTATCCATCAGTCTAGCGGCGGGCGAGATTCCCGTGCATCCAACCGCAAGTGGACTATTATTCTTGCTCCTTCTTTGCCATCCACCCTTGAGCATGCCTTCGAGCGTTTTCCACACGCGCCTTCTGCTCGTCGTCCAAAGCAGTTTCATCGAAAGGTTGAGCAATGGTTTTCATTATCTTGGACAGGCCGGTTCCAAAGAGTCCGACAGCGAGCTCTTCGTCAAACTCGTGAGTGATGCGTGATTTCGGCTCGGCGTCCGGATTAAACGTATCGAGTATTACCTCACGGACGTTGCTGTAAAGCAGGCCGACAACCTGCGGTACCATCGTGTTGGGAGCCAATTCCGTTGCGGCTAGTAGAACTGGTCCAAGCCATGCCCACTCCTCGAAACTAAAACCGTCTCCACCTTCCCTCCGAGTGCTGTACAAAAGCACGAGATGGCCGAGGCTGTACATATACTTGGAATCGATGACCTCGGCCAATGCCTCCGGCTTATTGGCATACGCGTCCTGCGTGGCCCGTACGAGGGCCGTCCGGATGCCCGGATGTTTCGCTTTGCCTTTCACTTCATTTTCGCTTTCGAAACGCCAATAGTGATACATGTCCAATGCCAATCGCAAGTCAGTTTCTAGCGCCTTTCGAATCTGCCCGATCAGCCATTCCTCGTGATTCGGGAACTGCTTGCGTAGACTTAAACGCCAGAGTTCGATGAACCCAGGGTACTCGTTCTCATCGCCCCGACTACTCGGTCTATTTCGACATCCTTTTCTGGAGAGAATCAAATCAAATAACTCACCCGCAAGCAGTCTGACTTGTTCTGCATCAAGGGCCGCGCCGAATTGTTCGACCTTGGCAGCAAAGCCCTCTTCGTACTTGAAAAGCATGGCTTCAGCAAGCGAGTACCCGTCGAGCACACGCCCGGAGCGCTCTTCCTTCCACCGTCTAATCGCTTCAATTATGGTTTGGTCACGAATCTCTCCGTCCGCTATCGCCTCAGCATGAGTCCGTTCCCAATAATCCGTCGGTTCAGAGTCTTCTATCCTTTGAGCACTGCGGCGTTCCGCGCTCCAAGTTGGCGCAAGTCCCGGAAAGAGAAATACAATCAACCCCCACGTTGCCGCCTCCACGTCAGATTTTGCAGTAGGCAATCGCTCCTTGAATTCTCTCCGCAAACCATCAAGCTGCTCCTGCTTTTCCTTAGCGAGCTCAGGGCTCCGCAGACTGACGGACCGCAGACGCTTGATGTTGGCGTGAACGAAGCCATACGCCTCATAGGCCGCCTCGCGAAGAACATGGATGACAAGCAACTCATCCCGATCAACTTCGCCGTGGAGAACCTGCCACGCGTTCCAGGTGCGTCGAAATACCGACTTTATGCGCCTTGGCGTTGTGAGCAATCTCTCCACATGGTGTACGGGGTCATCGCCTTCACGCCCCAAGAGTGATGATATGTCATACCGCGCGCTTCCAAGAAAGCGCTTGTCTCTCTCCTCCTCCGACAAGACGTCAACATGGCTGCGGGCGCGATGAAGCACGGCACGAAACTGGATCATCAGATCAATCGTTTCATTCTGTGTCGGTCGTGGCACAAGTTCGATATGTTCGAGCAGCCGAACTAGTTTGTCTACGGCCGTGTGCTCGATGTTGGCCGCAAAAATGAATGAGACGCAACGAAGGTCTTTCAATTGATCGAGCAAAGGCGCGACCTCGTTGACGAGCCGGTCAGGTTCGTGACAGCGGTCAACATCCTCGATGATGATTAGTAATCGCCTGCCAACAGACGAAAGTACGAAATCCAACTCCCCAAGGACCTCGCGAGGGCTTTCCTCTTTGTCCAGCATCGCAGCCACGATGCGTCCCCAAAGAGATCCGCTTCCCGTAAGAACCGACTTGTATTCCGCTGGAATAGTCGAAAGCGCGATACAATCTACGTACTTGGATATGCAAGTCACAGCACTTCGCAGTATGTACGAGACCGCGGAATTCTCCCTAACGCCCCATGCCTCAATTCGACAGAGTAATAGCCTAGATCGGTCCGGCCGCGCGGCCGCGCTAATGGCAAGATTGATCACGCTGCTCTTGCCCGATCCAAATGGCCCAAACAATCCCACAGTAACCGGATGTGATTGACCTATTATTCGCGCGATTCGTCTAGCAACGTCAACTGCGCCGAATTGTGCGCAATTAGAGGACTCAATTGGCTTTTCGGACCCGAACCACCTAACGAAGACCTTGTCTTCGTCACTCAAGTCGTCCGTGTTTACTGCGGCCGACATTGGTCTGCCTTCCATCTTAAAGGCGGTTCGGATTGCTTGAAGTCGGACGAGAACGATCCCAACGATAGTGGAGGCCGCGATGATTCCGAAGAGGTACCGAGGTCCCGGATTGATCACTGCCCAAGCGTGGTTTTCGGAGTCTCGGAAAACCCATTGACCGAGAATGACGTAGAGTACTGCCCCTATTAGTCCTGTCATCCACGTTGGAACATATCGAATCGAGGTAATCGAGATGATATCGCGTCCACGAAAGCCCCCAAGCTTCGAGATGGTACTCCATAGCGCTAACAATACGAGCGTTCCTACCCCAACACGTAGCGCCGGGTGCAGGGCGCTCAGAATCTCACCGAACCAAGTACCGACTCGGTCGAAAACAGAATGCAGACAGAAGCACAGCAACAGTCCACCAGACAATACTGCCGCAGAATCAACGAATCTGAGGGCTAAGGGCGTCAATTTGAACACCTGCCTCATCCGGTTCCACATGCTCCGGTTCTCCATGACCATAGCCAATCTTGTGAATTGCGGTAGGAAAACGTGCGAAACAAATACGTCGCAGTAGTTGTACCGCTTGCTTACGCTGCTACTCCCCAAACGCGGTCTTGCGATTATTGCACCGCCGTAGCCGATACGCAACAGAAAGTCTGGTGCGCGGAATAGGCTTCGACGTGCCTGCACGGTTATGTATAATTCTGGAGATTCGTTGACTCCCCCTTTGGGCCGTCGCATCGCGCCCAATTGGACTGGAGAACGGCAAGTCAGACTGATGGTGCGTTGATTTCGCGAGTGACGCTCGAAGGAGGCTGGTATGAAGACACGGTTGCCGTTGGCTCTTCTACTGGTCTCAAGCGGATTGCTTGCGACAGCGGAGGAGGCGGCTGTGATTCCTGACGACTTTCCCAAGTTCATTGTGCCGGGTCACGAACACGAGATGGACGCCCTGCGCGGGCTCTACTGGCATCATATTCAGGACAGCGGCCCCAAAGCCACGCTCTGGGACGACTGGCTCACCTCACCGACCCTATGGCCCGCGATGACGACGCGGAACGCGATGCAGTATTTCCGCGAACAGTGGAGCGCCGCGCTGGCGGCGCGAGTCATTGACCCCGAGGGCTACGTGGCCACGCACCAGCACACCTCGATTGCGCACCAACTCGGCTGGCCCTTCCCGTTCTGGGCGCAGGGCAAGGGCGGATGGGGCTGGCACTTCTCGTTGAAGGGCATTTCGCGCGATTGGACCGGCACCGACGAGAAGACCCAGGAAGGCTGGAAAATTGACAGCGGCGAAGACGGCGGCGTCCATGACCTCGCGTGGCACGTGAAACTGACCGCGCCGCAAACCCGCGTGACCGCGCCCGCGCTGCGCATCGACCCGTACAACGCGCCGTTCCTGCAATTGCGGTGGAGCGCCAAGGGCCTCGGCGCCGCACAACCCTACGTCGAGTGGACCACCGAGGCCGCCCCGCAATACGGCCCCGAGCGGCGCCAGTATTTCGCACCCATAGAGACGGATCAAATCCAGTTCACGATGATCCCCGTGTACCGCCATCCCGAATGGAAAGGCGTCATCACGGGCCTGCGCGTCAGTTTCGACAACGCTCAGCCCGGCGGCGAGGCCGCCATCCAGGCCCTCTTCACGCAGTACGACACGCGCCACAACATCAACAGTCAGAACTACGTCCGGGGCTGCGTGAAATACTTCCAATGGACGCGCGACGTCAATTTCCTCCGCGGCCAGATCAACCGCATGCGCACCGCGATGCGCTATGTGATGACCGAGTTCCACTCCGGGGACCAGAACGTGGTCGTGACCAGATGGGTCGGCCACGAGGGCCAAAGCGGACTCAATCTCGGACCGGACGGATCGAAAACGATCCTCTCGGGACGCGGCGTCGGCAACAACTATTGGGACCTGCTGCCCATGGGCAACAAGGACGCCTACGCGACCATTCACTACTACGACGCGCTCCACTACATGGCAGCCATCGAACGCGACATCCTCGCGCATCCCGAGTGGGACATCCCGCGCGGCGTGCTCGCCTTCGACCCGAACGAGCTCGAGGCGCACGCGGCCCGCGTCAAGAAGACCGGCAATAAACTCTTCTGGAACGCGAAGACACAACGATTCGCCTGCGCCGTCGACGTGGACGGTGTGGCCCATGATTACGGGTTCACCTTCCTGAACCTGGAGGCGGTGACCTATGGATTCGCCACCCCGCCGCACGCCGCCGCGATCATGAAATGGATCAACGGCGACCGCCTCGTGAAAGGCGACACCGCGCAAGGCGCCGACATCTACCATTGGCGCTTTGGTCCGCGCTCCACCACCAAACGCAACGTCGACTACTATTTCTGGGCGTGGTCCGGTCCCGAGACGATTCCCTGGGGCGGCCAAGTGCAGGACGGCGGCGCCGTGCTCGGCTTTTCCTATCACGATCTCATGGCGCGCCTCGCGGTTCTCGGTCCCGACAATACCGCGGCCCGCTTGAAGGAGATCTGCGCCTGGCTCGACGAGGTCAACGCCGTCGGTGGATACCGCAACTACTACAACGGCACGCGTGAAGGCACGATGCAAGGCGCGGGTACGGCCGGCGGGCTTGGCCTGGACAAGGAGTTCTTCGAGAGTATCCTCGTCCCGCAAATCATGTTCGACGGCTTCCTCGGTTTCCGCCCCACTTCGGAAGGCTTCGCCATCAATCCGAACCTGCCGCGCGACTGGCCCGAGCTCACCATCACGCGCATCCACATCCACGACGCTGTGCTCACCATTCGCGCCACGCACTCCGCAATCGAAATCACCGTAGACGAGGTCCAACATGATCGTGGCGAACCCTGCGTCATCACGCTTCCCGGTGGCGCCTGGCAAGGCAATGCCGCACGATGGGACGCGCCCAACCGCGCGTCCATCGTACTCTCCAAAGGGCTGAACCTGCGCTTCGAGAAGGCGGGGCAATGACGGCGATCCCGATTTCGGCTCATCGTCCACCCACATAGCATCGCTACAACCTATTGCAAACAGACTATTTACACAGCAACTGCATATTGCTTCATAACTACATTGCAATACCGTGTAGTGTGTGATACACTATATCTAGAAACGGAGCGAGTTCTTGGAAATTTCAACCGACATAGACAACTGGACCACCCAGCTTCGCAAGGGACTGCTCGAGTTGTGTGTGGTGAACCTGCTGGCGAACGGCGATATCTACGGCTACGACTTGGTCAAGCAACTCTCCGAAGTAAAAGGACTGGTGGTCACCGAAGGAACGATATACCCCATCCTCTCGCGCCTGAAGCGGCTCGGGCTGGCGTCGTCTCGATTTGTCGAGTCCACGAGCGGCCCGGTGCGTAAGTATTACACGCTGACTCCAGAGGGCCGGCGGATGCAAACAACCATGAATGCCTACTGGGCTGAACTAGCCCAAGGCGTGGGGAGGCTCCAGAATGGGAACAGAACCGATCACGAGTGAGTGGACCCCCGAAGCCCGCGAATACTTGGAGGGCTACCTGAAGCAAGTCGGCGCGCTGGCCCGGAGAGACGGGGAAGACGCCGAAGACGTCACCGCGGGGTTGCGGGAACACATCCAGACCAAACTATCGGAATCGGCCGGGACCATTGTGTCCTTGGATATGCTGGAACGCGTGTTGGCCGAAGTCGGAACGCCTGCGCAGGTCATGGCGGCGGAGTTCTCCGCCGCAAAAGACCCAACCAGCCCTCCAACTGCGCGGGCGATACCGATCGTGCGTGCGCCATCCGGCGCCTCCGAAATTCCGAAGTCCAACCTAAGCGGACGGGTCCTGAGGTGGGTTGGGACGATCGCGATCGTGTATATAATTGTCCTGGTGTGTATTGGCATCCTCGGTATAATCGCAGCTATCGTCTTTCCGATCTTTGCACGCTCGCGCATGAGCGCCAACGAGGCCGCTGCGGCGAACGACGTGCGTACCCTGATTGATAGGGAAGAAACGTATCGAAGCGCCCACACGGCGGATGAGAACAACGACGGAGTTTCCGACTATGGGACCTTGGGACGGTTGCTGATGCCGGATATCGCATTGATGTCGGGAACGAAGC
Organism: Candidatus Hydrogenedentota bacterium; assembly: GCA_016215105.1. GTDB lineage: Bacteria > Hydrogenedentota > Hydrogenedentia > Hydrogenedentales > SLHB01 > JACRLJ01. Next base: position 6,313 of record JACRLJ010000131.1, on the reverse strand, counting down.
AAGGCTACAGCTACAAAGTGACTGCGACGCCTTCCAGCCCGACATCGGGACCGGCGTTTACAATCATCGCCAAACCTGTCAAGCCGGGCCGCACGGGCGTTCGCCGATACTTTGCGGATGAATCGGGTGTTATTCGCTTCACGACTGACGGAACGAATCCGACCGCCTCGTCGCCGCCCTTGAACCAGCCGTAACGCCACGGGACAACCCACAATCACGACGCGCCGTTTTCGCGTCCAGGCGCCCATTGCACGTAAATCGGACTTTGTAGCGCACGTTGACGGTCGCGCCCGCCAAGCCGAATGGATATGGGACGCAGGGGCTTCAATTTGGTATCGTTGCCGGGCCAGGGGATTGGCCCACGGCGCAACAGGGCGGAACAAGAGCTATGGAGCAACGAACACGCGTCGCCGTCATCTTTGGCGGACGCTCCGCGGAACACGAAGTCTCCCTACAATCCGCGAAAAACATCATCGAAGCCATTGACAAGAACAGATACGAAGTCGTTCCCATCGGGATAGACAAGCAAGGCGGGTGGCGCGTCGGCCAAGAGTCGCACTACCTGCTCCACGCCGACAACCCCAAACTCATCGCCCTCAACCACTCCGGCGAATCCGTCGCGCTCGTTCCCTCGCCGGTGGAGAAGAATCTTGTCCCGCTCGAAGGCGGCCTGCCGTTGGAACCGGTGGATGTCGTGTTTCCGGTGCTGCACGGCCCCTACGGTGAAGACGGAACAATCCAGGGTCTGCTGAAGCTGGCCGGCATTCCATTCGTGGGCGCCGGCGTCCTCGGGTCCGCCCTCGGCATGGACAAGGACGTCATGAAACGCCTCTTCAGAGACGCCGGTCTGCCCGTGTCGAAATTCGTCGTCCTGCGTCGAAACGCCACGCCGGACGTTGCGGCGATACTCCGCGAGGTAGGCCTGCCGTGTTTCGTCAAGCCCGCCAACATGGGGTCGTCCGTGGGCGTCAGTAAGGTCGAGTCCGCCGATCAACTTCCCGAAGCCATCCGCGCGGCCTTCATCTACGATCACAAGGTAGTGGTCGAGGAGTACATCGCGGGACGTGAGCTTGAATGTTCCGTGCTCGGCAACGATGCCCCCATCGCATCGGTTCCCGGAGAAATCGTCCCCCACGCGGACTTCTATTCCTACGAAGCCAAATACATCGATGAAAACGGCGCCGAACTCATCATCCCGGCCAACGTACCCGCCGATATCGTCCAACAAATCCAGAAGCTCTCTATCGCCGCGTTTCAGACACTCGAGTGCGAAGGCATGGCGCGCGTGGACATGTTCCTTCGCGGTTCAAACGAACTCGTGCTCAACGAAATCAACACCATACCCGGCTTCACGCGAATCAGCATGTACCCCAAACTCTGGGAAGCCTCCGGCCTGTCGTATCCCGAACTCATCAACCGGCTCATCCAACTTGCCCTCGAGCGACACCAGCGCGATCAGGCCCTAAAGACTACATACGAAGCGTAATGACCGATGTCATTTTGCGCGAGTCGCCGCCTTTTTGGTCTTGCGTAAGGTCGCCTGGACGGCGAGCAACTCCGCTGTGCCCTTGCGCCAGTAATCGAGTTGTTCCGCCTTCGTCATGTCTTTGACGTCGGCCCGGACACGAGCAGCGCCCCGTCGCTTCATTTCGACGCAGTCAAAATTCTTCGTCGTTGCTTTCATAGCCTATGACCTCTAAAGGAGAGTATACCGCCAAACGCCCATACCCCCCCAATATGCTCTCGGCGGCCTCAGGAGATCACAGTATCGCCCTATCCAGCGTCCGGTACTGGATCGCCTCCGAGACGTGATGTTGCGCGATGCGTTCTTCCGCTTCGAGGTCGGCGAGGGTTCGTGCGACGCGCAGCACCTTGTCGTACGCGCGTGCGCTGAACCCGAGACGGTTGATGGCGTTCTCCAACAGCGCTTGCGCGCCGTCGCCCAGCACGCAATGGTGACGAACGGTCTTCGAGTCGAGATGCGCGTTACACGTAAACCGGCCGTTGTACCGAGCGCGCTGCCGGTCCCGCGCGGCCTGCACCGAGGCGCGCACCTCCACGCTGGTCGGACCGCTGGGCCGGTTATCCGCGAGGTCCTCATACGCCAACGCGGGCACGTCCACGTGCAGATCGATGCGATCCAGCAACGGCCCGGACAAGCGCCCCATATACCGCTGAATCTCGCCCACGGAACACCGGCACTCGCGCCGCGGATCGGTGCGGCACCCGCACGGGCACGGATTCATCGCGACCACCAGCATAAACCGGCTGGGGTACGTCACCGAGTACATCGCGCGCCGAATGTGAACCAACCCTTCTTCGAGCGGCTGCCGCAGCACCTCGAGCGCGCTCCGGTTGAACTCCGGCAGCTCATCGAGAAACAGAATCCCGTTGTGCGCGAGGCTCACCTCGCCGGGGTGCGGCTGCTGCCCCGTGCCGCCGCCGCAGATCGAGACCGTCGTCGCGGTGTGATGCGGGGAGCGGAACGGACGCTGCACGACCAAATGCCCCTTGCTCGCCGCCGCGTCGGACACGCTGTAGATGCGCGTGGTCTCCAACGCTTCGTCAAACGTCATATCCGGCAATATGCCCGCCAGCCGCGACGCCAGCATCGTCTTGCCCGTGCCCGGCGGACCTATCATCAGCATATTGTGCCCGCCCGCCGCCGCAACGGTGAGCGCGCGCTTCACGTGCGCCTGACCCTTCACCTCCGTCAGGTCCGGCGCGTCATCGTGGCGCCGCTGAAAGACCGCGCTGATGTCCGTGACAAACGGCGCGATATCGAGTTTCCCCGCGATGAATCCCGCCGCATCGTTCAGGCTCGTGACCGGAATGACCTCCACCCCTTGCACGACGCCCGCCTCTTCCGCGTTCGCGGTCGGCACAAGGATGCCGCGCAGCCCGCGATCGCGAATCGAGATTGCCATCGACAACGCGCCGGCCACCGGGCGCACCGAACCGTCCAACGCCAGTTCCCCCGCCACGGCATAATCGCTGATGCGCGGCCCCTCGAGTTGTTCCGTCGCCACCAGCATCCCGATGGCAATCGGCAGATCGAGCGCGCTGCCCTCCTTGCGCATGTCCGCCGGAGCGAGGTTGATCACGTTGTTGCCCCGCGGAAACCGGAACCCCGAATTCTTGATCGCGGACGTAACCCGCTCCTTGCTTTCCTTCACTGCGGGATCCGGCAAGCCCACCATAAAGATGCCGTTCGTTCCGGGATAGTTGTCCACTTCGATGGCCAGCGGAAACGCGTCGATTCCCAGCACGGCGCACGACTGAACTCTTGCAAGCATCTGTTAACCCCTTGCGATGTCTACCCCGGCAAACTGAATCTAAGGATAGAATATGGCTGTGAGGCATTCAAGCGCTCGACGCCGTGAATACAAATGCTCAAGTCTATGGAGCCGGCTTGGGTTCAACCGAAGCTGCGGCGTCCGTCGGCAGATCCGGAAGCGTTAGAGCCACCGCGCCGTCCTTTCCGATGAGCGCTTCCGGGGCGCCCTTAGTCCCCTTCCATGTGTCCCACCACGTACACGCGTACTGGCCATCCGGAAGACCGTGTACGATCGTCTTGGCGCCGTGAATAGCCGGAATGGCTCCGCCGTTCCTCCGGTTCAGCCAATTGTGCTCGCCGTTCTGCGCCCAGAGGTAGGCCTTCGCGCCGTTGGTGATGCCGTAGACATTCACGTTCGGGTAGCGGCTGCTAACGTATCCTCGGAACGCGTATTCCTCCACGCCAAGCCAGTCACCCTTCATCACCTCGACGACGACCGTGTGTTCTCCCGCCGGAACGTCAATGCCGTAATTCTTGCCGAAGTTCGCCTGGTAGATTCCGTACTCCGGCCGGAACTCGGTGCTCTGATATTCGATCGCGGGCCCGCCCTTCTCCGGCGGCACGGCGGACAGCGTCTTATCCAGCGCGCGTTTGCCGTCCAATTCGATCAGCAATTGCGCGCTCAAAGACACAGTGCTCACTTTCACCTCGAACCGGCCCGCTGCGGCATAATTCACGTGAAACGTGAGTGGCGCGCGCAGGTCGGGCTTGGATTCTCCATACACAAACGCGGGCAGCGTTTGCCCGCCGGCCCCTTCGCGCGGCGTTATGTTGAAGCTCCCTGCCGTGCTCTTCCCCCACTCCCCCGTCGGCGCCAGCACGAGATCACGCCACGTCTCTTTTCCCCCGGCCGACTCGACCGTCACGGGGTCCAGCTCCAGCACCTTCCACGGCCCTTCGCTCCACGGTATCGCGTCCGTGAAAGCGCGCAAGGGCGTGAACTGCGAATAGAGTTTCCCGGGATGCACGTAGCTGTCCCAATACCAAATCATCGCGCCGCCTGCATTCCCCGAAAGCGCCGCCGCCCACAATCCGTTATGAAGATTGACGCCCAGGAACTGCGGATCGTACTTGTCGTCCGATGACCGCCAGTCAATGCCGAACTCGGCCATGAAGTGCGGCTTACCAAACGCGGCCGACTTCGCCGCGTCTTCGTGAATGACCGGTCCGGAGTCCGCCAGGTTACCCTTGCCGTAGTGGTGCGATTGAGTGAAATCGACCTCCGCGATCTTCCAGATGTCGGGCGTGCCGTACGTCGTCGAAACAAGGTGGCGGTACGGATCGGCGCCGTGACCATCAAATGGGCCTGTTCCCTTGAGGAGTTGCGCCATCTCCGTCACCCACGCGGGCGTAGGATAGGCCTCGTTCCAAAACTCCCATCCGAACAGATTCGCGCGACATCCATACCGCGCCGCGATGTAACGCAGCCGCTGCCGGTAGAGTTTGCGCGCGGTGTCGTTGGTCCAAAAGTCCTCCGGTTTCGCGCAGGGCCCGCCGTTCGCGGCGTTGTACGGGTTATGCTTCCACAGACCCTCGTTGAAGTACCCGCCATCGATAAACTCGCCGTAGGTGCCCAGACACAGCATCACGTAGACGTTGTTCTTCTCGGCCGTATCAAGAACCGCGTCCATCTTCCACGCGTTCACGAGGTTGTAGTACCCCAAGCCGCCATACGTGACCGTTTCCCAATCCGGCTTCCCCTTGTCGCCCCACTCCAGGCAACAGAACCAGCGGTGCATCCAGATGCGAATCCAATTGCCGCCCGCCTTCGAGAGTTCCGGAAGCCAGTAGTCGTAACAATACGTCCCGCGCGGTCCCGACGCCGGCCAGCACATGTTTTCACCAATCGCAAAGAAGGGCCGCTGATTGTCGAACGCGAACAGATTCGGGCTTTTTGCGTCCCGCCGCACAAAGCCCGGGTTCGGGGACGGCGTTACCGTGAACTTCGCCGCGGGCAATTCAACGCTGCCCGAGCGATCCTTGGCGTGAACCGTATACTGCCAGACCCCTTCCTTGTTCGGTGTAAACCGGATCTGCCAGAACGGTTCGCCCGTGGCCGAAACCCGCTCCGCCCCATTTTCCAACGCCCGCGTACACGCCTGTGTGTAGAACCCGTTCGCGCGATACGCCGCCCCATCCGGAGATCGAAACTCGGCATAGACATCCACGTCATCCGGATCGAAGGGATTGCTGAAGCTGGCCTTCAAATCAAGCGTCAACTCGAGCCGCCCATAACACGGCAATGACACCGCATTCGGCGCTGCCCCCCGCAACGCCAGCGCATCATGACGCGCAAACTCCCCCGCCTCCCCCGGCGCAGACATCGCGAAAACGATAACCAAAGAGATCCCAAAGCCCATATCGACCTGACCTCCAAGTCATCGCACATCCATTCGCCCCAAGACGCGTGAACATCGCCCTTCAATCGGGACCGCGCACCTCCACATCCACCGGGCTGTACCCGGGAGGGCGAATGTCCTCATTCGCCGGTCCACCCACCCAAATCTACCCCCTACGTCACTCCCGTTCAATCCAAGGAATCCCCGCCGCGATTTCTCGCATCTCAATCTGTACTATCGGCGTTCGATCTCGCGAATTCCTGCTGCGATTTCCCTCTCTCTTTCATCTGCGAAAATCTGTACTACTCACGTTCGAATTCGTGAATTGCTGTCGTGATTTCTCCTTCTTCATCTGTGAAAATCTGTGCGAATCTGTGGGTAGTCTTCTTCTCTCTTTACCTCTTTCCCTCTCTGTTTTCCGTGTGTTCCGTGGTTAATTGTCTTTGGTTTGGTTGCGGCGACGCCGCGCTATGAAATCTGTGGACGTCATATCTACTTCCCCTCTTTGCGCGCTATGTGTTCTTTGTGGTTGACGGTGTTTCGCCGCAGACCCGCCGCCCAATGACATCCGCGGATGCGAATTCAACTTCCAAGCGCCTCCTGTCAAGTCCTAAGAAAAGTTGACACTTCCAAGTTT
>JACRLJ010000025.1:23780-25409 GCA_016215105.1 Candidatus Hydrogenedentota bacterium | reverse complement strand
GATATTCTGGTCAAACACCAAGGACATCTAGACGTGGGCCTTGTGGGGATTCCGGTTCTGGTGGAATGCCTCTTGAAGTACGACCGAAGCGACTTGGTCTTTGCCATTCTCAATACCGACACCTTTCCGGGGTACGGGTACATGCTCAAGAACGGCGCCACGACCACGTGGGAACATTGGGACGGCAAACGCTCGCACATTCACAATTGTTACAACGGCATTGGCGAATGGTTCTACCGGGGTCCGGCGGGAATTCTGCCCGACCCCGTACGCGGGTACACCCATCCGACATTGCGTCCGGCAATCGTAGGCGGTCTGACGTGGGCGCAAGCGCGGCAGGAAACGGTGGCAGGGACCATACAAAGCCATTGGCGAATCGAGAGCGGTCAACTCACTTGGGATGTTCTGATTCCAGTCGGCGCGAAATCGGCGACGGTGTTGGTACCCACGGACCACGTCGAGTCGGTTCAGGAGTCTGGCAAACCCGCCTCTGAAAGTCCGGGAGTGAAATTGGTCGGCAAGCAAGGCCACTACGCGGTGTTCGAGGTCGCGTCGGGACGCTACACGTTCTCGACACCGTGGCCGTAGGACATTGGCTCCGGGAGTTTGTTCTGTCAATCCGCTACGCGGGCGTCATGCGCTGCAGCGTTTGTGGCGTCTCGTACAAGATTGCGCGCGCGACGCCCAGCGCTGCGTCGAGGTCATACTGCCCAAGGCGGATCTTCTCGGCTAGCACTCCCGCGAGTACTCGCCGGACAATCGCCGCTTTCGCCCAGGCCCATTCCACGCAATACGCGTCGGAGAAGAACCCCACTTGACGGTTCAGCGGAAGCATATCGAGACGTTCCGCCACGACGCGGCTCATGATCGAGGGGAAGAAGTTGTGCCACCAGTACCCGGCCAGCGAGAGATTGGGGAGTTCCCGGCACAATGAGCACAATGCCTGGTTCGCGTGCGCGCTGGAGAGGTAGCACTGGAACCGCAGCCGCGGATGGCGTCCCACCATTTCCGCAAGTTGCGCAATCGTCCGTTGGGCGAGCCGGCTGTCGGTCTCGTGCGGAAGCGGTTCGGCCCCGAAACTGAACTGAAACAAAAGGCGATCGCCAAACCGATTCTCAAGGGCGCTGAGAAACGCCTCGTGGATATACGAGGCGTAGATGTCGCGTTCCGCAACGCCGGCCACCGCGCGGCGGTCCAGCGCCTGCGCCATATCACCGTCGCTCACGACCGTATAGTTGATATCGGTCGAGAGGTGGGTAGCCGTCGAAATAATGCTGTCAATCGGAATCTGGTCCACGTACCACGTCATTGCCTCGTGAACGTCGCTTACCGTGCGTACGGTACGGTCTGTGGCGGGACGCGTCCCGCCGCCAATCGGTGTCGGCGTCGCGGGTGTGCGGCCCCAGCATTTCTCAAGTTCGTACAGCGCGGTATCGAACTCGCCCCATTGGCAGCGGGTGAAAAACGCCCATTCCAGCGAGTAATCCAGGATATCGTCGTCCTGCCCCTGCTCTCTTCGCGCGATCTCAGTGCATGTGCGTTTGATCCCGGCCCGGCGCAGGATTTCGCGATGCCAACTCCGATCGTCCGCGCGCTCGCGAATGCGCGCATCGAGTTCGCGCCAGTTGT
>JACRLJ010000025.1:0-23761 GCA_016215105.1 Candidatus Hydrogenedentota bacterium | reverse complement strand
CGCCAGTCGTAGAGGTCGCGCAGCGTCATGCGGATGCCCCAGCTGATACTCGTATTCCGTACCTGGTCGAGGTAAGGCAACGCCTCTTCGATGCGCGCGTGGGCCTCACTGATACTTGGCCAACCAGGATATTGGGTTAACCGCGATCCGGAAGGACATCCGGCCGCGTACAATTCGCTGACCGCCATGTGATACAGCAGGATGTCGTGCAGGCCTCGCGCCCCCAGCCGTCCGCCCACCAAATGCGTGTGCGCGTCCAGGATGGGTACGTCATATAGCGCCTCGAGTAGTTCCTGTTCGCCAAAGCCCGCCATTACTCGTATCTCCGTTCCATGATAGGCGCCATGTGCGATTCTACACTTCGACTGGGCGCCCTCCTAACACCTGCTCCTTATTCGCATCCCAAACCATCGTCTTGTTTTGCCGGCAGGACTCGACTGCCATTCTGATCGCCACCATGGTTGCCGCGCCCAACTCCACGTTGCAGTAGAGGGTGTTGGCTCTTCCCCGGATAGTATCGATGAAGTTGCCTGCGATATCCCGCGCGGGCTTCGGCGGAACGCAAGTCTGCGTGGCGCTGCAATTCCCGGAGCGTACTTCCGAGATCTGCCCATTGGGACTTATTTTCAGGCCCATGTTCAGATCCATTACGCCACACTTGCCGTAGATGCGCTCCGGTAGGTTGGGTTCGTTCGCGGGCGTGCTGATCAGGAATATCGAGTACTCGCTGGGATAGTCCGCGGTCATCAGAAACGTATCCGAAGCGCCGCGCCCGTCCTTTTCGATGTACAATCCGCCCGACGCGTTCACGCGAGACGGATACTCGCCATTAGGTCCGGACATGGCAATCAAGAGCGGCGCCAAATGTTGGTACAGCAAGCCGGCGGTCGGAGCGCTTTTATGATCGTCATTGGACAGACGCCCGCCCGCGCTGCAATTGACGCGCGCCTGCGCCCAGGTTGCCTTGCCGATTCTACCATCTCTGATCGCCTCGTGCGCCTGCCAAATACACTTGGTAGCGGTAACTTGCGACCCTACCTGTAAGACCCGCTTCGTGCGCCGCACGGCGTCGCGGAGCGCCAGCGCCTCACCGATGGTGTGGGTCATGGGCGCTTCCACGTACACGTGCTTGCCCGACTCAAGCGCGTCCATAGCGATTTTCGCGTGCCAGTGGTCGGGCGTGGCGACCAGTACCGCGTCAATATCTCGACGCTCAATCAACCTGCGGTAATCAAGGTATCCGTCACCTTTGCAGATGCCCTGGGCGTGTGTCACACGTCGCCTGCATATGTCGGCGACAGCGCGTACACATACGTTGTCGGCTTCCACCCGCTCGACAAGACCGGTCACGCGGGCTGCGCCTTGTTCACCGCATCCGACGACGCCGAAGGAAATCCGGTCGTTCGCTCCAAGGGCACGGGCCGGCGCAATCCGAGAGGCGGCAAGGGCCGCCGCTGTCGTCGCGGCCGCCTTCAGGAAGAAGCGTCTGCTAGTTATCTGTGGAATCGCGGCGCCCATAGACTTGACCGTCTCCTTTCTCGATAAATCCGCGCTTCACGCGCCCGCGCATGGCCCGGTCTTGGGCATGGCTTATTTCCGCAGGCGCGCCCTGTATTGACGGGGGTGAGTATACCAGTGGGCGGCGCATCCTTCGAGAGAATAGCCAAGCTGTGAATGGCAGCGACGCGCCCTCGCGCCTGCGCGGTTTTGTGATCCCAATTTCGTCTGTTATAATGCCCCGATTTCAGGGCAGCGGCAAGGACGATTCCCGTGGATAAGATGGATTGATGGATAAGATATATGTGTCACGCGAAGGCCTCGACAAGATGAAGGCCGACCTCGCGGAGTGTAAAGAGCGCCGAATGAAAGTGGCCGCGGTCATCGAGCAGGCGCGCGCGTTTGGAGATCTGCGGGAAAACGCCGAGTACCACGCCGCTAAGGAAGCGCAGGCCATGCTCCATGCGCGGATAAAGGACTTCGAGGACAAGATCGCGCGTGCAGAAGTCCTTGACAATCAAGCGATTGACGCAACCAAGGTCTATCTGGGCGCGAAGGTGAAAGTCCTCAACGAAAAGATGAAGCGCGAGTTCCACTACACCCTCGTGGGACCTGTCGAAGCCGACATGGCCAGCGGGAAGATCTCCATCCAGTCCCCCGTCGGCAAAGCCCTGCTTGGACTGTCGGTCGGGGACACCGCCGTGGCGAAGGTGCCGGCCGGCGACGTGCGATTGAAGGTTCTGGAAATATCACGGTAACTCTTGCCACCGCCTTCCCGCGGCCATGTATGCATCGAGCCGGGGCCGTATGAGACGTGTTGCGGGGAAGTAAGAAGCCCCAGCCGTACCGAGGAAACATGCCCAAACGTACCGATATCAAGACCATCATGCTGATAGGCTCGGGCCCGATTATCATCGGCCAAGCCTGTGAATTCGACTACTCGGGAACCCAAGCGTGCAAAGCGTTGCGCGAAGAGGGTTACCGCGTCGTGCTCGCCAACAGCAATCCCGCGACTATCATGACTGATCCGGAGACGGCGGACCGCACCTATATTGAACCGCTGACGGTAGATACGCTCGAGCGCATTATTGAACGCGAGCGTCCCGACGCACTGCTTCCTACGGTGGGTGGACAGACGGGGCTGAATCTGGCCGTCGAACTTGCCGAGGCGGGTATTCTGGACAAGTACGGCTGTGAATTGATCGGGGCCAAGCTGCACGCCATCAAGAAAGCGGAAGACCGCGGGTTATTCCGCGACGCTATGATCCGCATCGGGCTCAACGTGCCCCGCAGCAAAGTTGTTCGCGATCTCGAAGACGCAAAATCGTTCGGCGCCGAGCTCGGCTATAAGGCCATTATTCGCGCCGCGTTTACGCTGGGCGGAACCGGCGCCGGGGTATCCTTCAATCGCGACGAGTTTGACGAGAAAGTGCAGTGGGGTCTGGACGCGAGCCCAATCCACGAGGTGCTGGTTGAAGAGTCGGTGCTCGGCTGGAAGGAATACGAACTGGAGGTCATGCGCGATCACAAGGACAATGTGGTCATCGTGTGTTCCATCGAGAATTTCGATGCCATGGGGGTTCACACCGGCGACAGCATCACGGTGGCGCCGGCCCAGACGTTGACGGACAAGGAATACCAGATCATGCGGGACGCTTCCATCGCGGTCATCCGCGAGATCGGCGTGGACACCGGCGGGTCCAACATCCAGTTTGCGCTAGACCCCAAGGATGGCCGCATGGTCGTGATCGAAATGAACCCGCGTGTGTCGCGAAGTTCGGCGCTGGCCTCGAAGGCTACAGGATTTCCCATTGCCAAGATCGCGGCCAAACTGGCCGTGGGTTACAGCCTCGACGAGATCCGAAATGACATTACCCGAGAAACCCCGGCTTCGTTCGAGCCGACCATAGACTACTGCGTTACGAAGATCCCGCGCTGGGCGTTCGAGAAGTTCCCCGGTTCTGATGATAGCCTGACGGTCCAAATGAAGAGTGTTGGCGAGGCCATGAGCATCGGGCGCACCTTCAAGGAGTCGCTGCAAAAGGGCATCCGCTCGTTGGAAATCGGCCGCTTCGGATTTGGCGCCGACGGCAAGGATGAATCCTTTACCGGCGATCCGAATTCGGCCGAAGAGAAAGAAGCGCTGCTCAAGGCCATCCGGAGACCCAACCCGGAACGCATACTGCAATTGGGCCGCGCGCTCCGGGCGGGAGCCACCGTCGAGGAACTCTACGCGGCAACGTGGATTGACCCGTGGTTTCTGCGCAATCTCCGAGAAATCGTCGAAGAGGAGCAAGCGCTGCGTCAGGCGTCGCCAGACAATGCGCTCGTCATGCGCCGCGCAAAGGAATTCGGCTTCTCCGATCGTCAACTCGCGTATCTGTGGGGCAAAGATCCCCTCGAAATCCGCGCGCTGCGCAAGAAGCTCGGCGTAGTCCCCGTGTACAAATTGGTGGACACGTGCGCGGCGGAATTCGAAGCCTATACCCCGTACTACTACTCGACCTACGGCGATGAAGACGAGGTCCGGCCTACCAGCAAAGAGAAGATCATGATCCTCGGCGGCGGACCCAACCGTATTGGCCAGGGGATCGAGTTCGACTACTGTTGCGTTCACGCGTCGTTCGCCCTCAAAGACGACGGATACGAAACGATAATGGTGAACAGCAACCCGGAAACGGTGTCCACGGACTACGACACGTCGGACCGGCTCTACTTCGAGCCCGTCACATTCGAGGACGTGCTCAACATCGTCGAGCGGGAGAAACCCAAAGGCGTTATCGTGCAATTTGGCGGCCAGACTCCGCTGAATTTGGCCAACGCGCTGTGGCAAGCCGGTGTGCCGATTATCGGGACCTCTCCGGACAGTATCGCCCGCGCCGAAGACCGGAAGCGCTTCCGTGAACTGGTGGAGAAGCTCGGGCTGCTCCAGCCCGAAAACGACACCGCGACCTCGGTCGAGGAAGCGGAAGCGATTGCGCTGCGCATTGGCTATCCGGTAGTGGTGCGGCCGTCGTTCGTGTTGGGCGGCCGGGCCATGGAAATCGTCTATGACCGCGAGGGGCTCGAGCGCTACATGACGTACGCTGTGAAGGCCTCGCCCGAGCACCCAATTCTCGTGGATAAGTACATTGAAGGCGCCATCGAGATTGACGTGGACGCGCTTGCGGATGGTACCGACGTGATCGTCGCGGGCATCATGCAGCATATCGAGGAAGCCGGAATTCACTCCGGCGATAGCGCCTGCATCTTGCCGCCACACGACCTTAGCGAAGATATCCTCGAGCGCCTGAAGGATCAGACCCGCGCCCTCGCCCGCGAACTCGCTGTAATTGGGCTGATGAACATTCAGTACGCGATTCAGGATGACGATATCTACCTCTTGGAAGTTAATCCCCGCGCATCGCGCACGGTGCCATTCGTCAGCAAAGCGACCGGCCTTCCTTTGGCAAAGATTGCCGCGCGTGTTATGGCGGGAAAGACGCTGCGTGAACTCGGTGTGTTCGAGGACCCGCAACCCGGCTTCGTCTCCGCGAAGGAAGTGGTTCTGCCGTTCATCAAGTTTCCCGGAGTGGACATTCTGCTGGGACCTGAGATGCGTAGCACGGGCGAAGTGATGGGGATTGACCGCGACATGGGACACGCGTTCGCGAAGAGCCAGATTGCGGCAGGCAACCGGATTCCCAACGAAGGGACGGTGTTTCTCAGTCTTAACGAGCGCGACAAGGCCAAGATGGGCACGCTCGGCAAGGATCTCATTGATCTGGGCTTCTCGTTGATCGCAACGCGGGGAACGGCGGCGGAATTGCGCGGACAGGGTCTTCCCGTCGAAGATGTATACAAAGTCGGAGAAGACCGTCCCAATATTGTGGACCGCATGATCAACGGGGATGTGCATTGGATTATCAATACTCCCCTCGGCAGGGCGTCGAAGTACGACGAACGGGCCATTCGCCGCACGGCGCTCGAGCGCGGGTTGCCCACGATTACCACCTTGGCCGGCGCCAAAGCCGCCGTGCTCGGGGTCCGCGCCATGCGGGACAGCGTGCCGAGCGTGAAGTCGATTCAGGAGTACCATGCAGGCTTGGCCAAGGGCGCGTCTCGCCGGGCTTGAAGGCGCCTCGTCAGTCTGCAACAATGGCTTCTTTGTCAGCAACTTCCATACTACTTGCGTGGACGTTGCTGACAAAGAAGTCATACCATCGATCGTAAAGTTGCGGCTGAGCCGCCTTACGTTGAATAGCCGCTTTCAGGCAGTATCGGGAGTGTCAGCATGGCGCCGGGGCGATTATTTGTGGTGGCGACACCGATCGGAAACCTGGAAGACATTACGGCCAGGGCGATTCGTATTCTCGGGGAAGTCCAACTCATTGCCGCGGAAGATACCCGGCATTCGCGTATCTTGCTTCAGCACTTCGGAATTACGACCCCGCTTACGAGCTACCACGAACACAACGAGGCCGCCAAGACCGAAACCCTGCTCTCCGAACTCCAGCGCGGCAAAGACGTGGCGCTCATCTCGGACGCCGGAACACCGGCCATTTCCGACCCTGGTTCCCGCATTGTTCGCGCGGCGCACGCCAACGGCGTGGAAGTCATTGCGGTCCCTGGCCCTTCGGCGCCGGTTGCCGCCTTGTCTGCAAGCGGTTTGCCGGCGGCTCCGTACACCTTTCACGGATTCTATCCTCGCAAGCACAGCCAGGCCACGGCCATCCTTAACCAGGCGCAAGCATTTGGCGGGACGCACGTCTTTCTCGAGTCGCCGCAGCGTTTGGAGTCCACGCTCAAAGCCATCGCCGAAGCGATTCCCCAAAGTGAGATCTGCGTGGCCCGCGAGATGACGAAACTCTTCGAGAGTATTTCCGTCGGAACGGCCGCCGAGATGGCGCAGCGTTTCGCCGAATCGCGCGTCAAAGGGGAATGTGTAATTGTCGCGCACGTCCCCGCCACAAACGGCGAGCAGCGCGATGTGTCACCCGAGCGCCTGCGATCACTGGTCGAGAAAGCGATGCGGCGCGGTGGCCTGTCCCGCCGCGACGCGATCCGGCAGATCGCGGCTGAGCTAAACGTTCCGCGAAACCTTGTGTACGCGGCGGCGACGGACTCCCAATGACCGGTCCTTTGGAATCGCGGGTTGCGCTCATTCTCGAGGTGGAGCGGTTCGCGCTCTATGCGCGCTACATCGTATTCGCCATACTGGCGCCAATATACTTCCTCGGGCCGAGTCGAGGTCAACTCGGCGGAATCATCATTGTCGGCGTAGTGATTGGACTCCACAATCTGTTTGTGCATTGGGCATTTCGGTCGAAGCGTTACGTGCTGTTCACGCGATGGTGGAATCTTGCCGCCCACCTGCTCGAAGTCTCGATCGTGGTCGCTGCAACCGGGGCCGACTCGAGCGACGGCTACATTCTATACTTCTTTCTCCTCATCGGGTTCAGCGCTTACGTCCGCCGGTTTGGACATACCCTTGTCGCGACGGCGTTGTGCTGCGCATCGTACGGCACAATTCTGGCGGCATGCTGGTTTACGCACTCCATTACCGAAGAGGCCGGCCCGATGGTGGCGCGGTTGTGCGGTATTGTTATCACCGGATGGCTGGTAGGCGCCCTGGGACAAATGATCTACAAGACCGAGCGTGATGCGCGCGCAAAGGCGCGGGCGCTCGCCGTATCAGAGACGACACTCCGGACAATTCTCGACAATACGGCCGATCCCATCGTGGTCTTTGACGAGAACGGGATCATTACCGATGCAAACAACCGGGCCGTCAAGTTTCTAGGAGAGGCCCGCGAGAAGCTCATTGGGAGCCGCATCCGTTCCTTTGTATTTGACGACGGGACTTTTCCGGAAAAGATGGACCGGCTGCGGGCTCGCGGCCAATATCATGGCGAACAAGTATTGGTTAATTCCGCCGGCGAGGAGCGTACGGCTGACTTCTATGCGCAATCCTACATCCGTGACGGCCGGCAATTCTTTGTGGTAGTCGTCCACGACATCACGAAGCAAAAGGAGTTTCAGGAAGCGACACGCTTGGCTAACGTGGACCTCGAGCGCCTGAATCGTGAGTTGCGCCAGGTGGACCATCTCAAGACCAGCTTCCTGACCAGTATGTCCCAAGAGCTGCGTTCACCGATATCGGCGATCATGGGGTATGTCGAGATGATGCTCAACGAGGAATTGGGCGAATTACTGCCGGAACAGCGAAAAGCCGTTCAGACGTGCCGGCGCAGCGCGGCGCGAATTCTGCGACTCGTCGACGACGCGTTGGAGCTCAGAGGGACGGATGCGGGCCGCGCGCAGCCTGGACTCCCACCGGCCACGGAGGCCGGCCGGCGTGGGAAGACGTCGTAGGCCGATTTCCAATAGGCGGAGGAGATATGAGCGAGTGTGGCTTCATGGGGGTGACGCGCGTCAAGAAGTCGGCTTTATGGCCGGATTCCTAGGAGGTGGGCTGGATGGTAAGCGCCATGGTGTCCTCTTCCGTGAGTTCATCCATGGTCACCGCTTTGTACGGCGGCGGCAGCGGCATGTCGAATTCGCGCGTCCGGTTATCGTAGTGGCCTGCCACGATAAGGTTCCTGAACTCTTGTGGTGTGGTAAACGACGCGTGAGTTTCAAGCCAAAACTTGTTCATGAAATTCAGCCCATGCGCGTCAGACGAATAGACCTCCGAGAGGGCATGCTCCGCGCTACAGCGGCGGGCGGCTTCGAGATGGTCCGGCTCCGAATGGTTGCAGGTACAGGTTTCCATTGCATCGGCCAACGCGCAGTACCGCGGCAGTTCGCGCAGGTACCGGAACGGATGTGCGATTACAGTCAAGAATCCATCTAATGTGGCTTGAGCCAGTACCTCACTGGGCGTGCGCAACGTTTCGTATAGAGCGTCCTGGGCGCCAAGCACCAATAGGTCCACCCGGTCCGGAAACGAAATCTCAATGCCAGGAAACACCCGAACATGCTCGCTCAGTTCGCGCAGACCCGCCAATTCCCGGGCCGGCCATACCCGCTGATGTTCCGTCAGGAAGAGCGCGTCGTAGCCGCTGGCGTCCGCCATCGCAATGAGCTCTCTTGGCGGAATGCGGGAGCAGGGAGAATACAGATCGGTGTGGGAATGAATTTCAACCTTCATGATGCCAGTGTTCCGTTTCAGAGTCCGGCCCTGTCTGGGCTCGACCCCGGTTTGTGAGTGTAACGCGCAATCCCGGGCCCATTCCGCGGAGTTTTCATTTCCCATTGCCGGAGGGATACACCTTTGCCGCAATTATATCGATTTAGGCATCGACCGCCAAATTATAGCATGACCGCCGCGCGACACGAAACAAGACGTCTGGTCGTTGTTTGATTCCCCGCCGGAACGCGTGCCATAATTGCCGTTCCGCCCGAAACTCGTGCCAATTTCATTCATTCGGCGCCACGCCGATGCAAGGAGGATACAGATGCCAACATCCCAAGGGAAAGTTCTAATTGCGCAAGGCGGCGGTCCAACCGCTGTCATCAATCAGAGCCTCGTCGGCGCCGTGCTCGAGGCGCGCCGCTTTACGAAGGTCACGCGTGTTTACGGAGCCCTTCATGGAGTCCGCGGAATCATAAATGAGGAGTTCGTCGACCTTTCGGAAGCAACCAATCACAACCTCGAATCGGTCGCGCAGACCCCGGCGTCAGGATTGCTTTCTACCCGTGATAAGCCCGATGTGAACTACTGCCGGGAGATATTTAAGGTACTGAAAGCGCACGACATCAGGTACTTCTTCTACATCGGTGGAAATGACAGCGCGGACACGTGCCGTATCGTATCGGAGGAATCCCAAACCGAAGGATACGACTTGCGCGTCATCCACATTCCAAAGACCATCGACAACGACCTGAAGGTCACCGACCATTGCCCAGGATTTGGGTCTGCGGCTAAGTTTGTCGCGCAAGCGTTCATTGGCGCTGACTTGGATAATCGGGCGCTTCCCGGTGTGTACATCGCGGTGCTGATGGGCCGGCACGCCGGCTTCCTGACCGCTTCGTCCGCCCTGGCCCGCACCTATCCGGATGACGGCCCGCATCTCATCTACGTGCCCGAACGTCCAATTACACGTGAAAAACTGCTCGCCGACATTGCGTCGGTATACGAACGGCTCGGCCGGTGCATTGTAGCCGTTTCGGAAGGTGTCGCGGACCCCAATGGCAATCTGCTGGTCGAGAGCGACGAGAAGGACGCTCACGGTAATGTGCAGTTGTCGGGCACGGGCGCCCTGGGAGATCGGCTCAGCTCGTGGGTCAAGGCCGGAACTGGTATCAAACGGGTGCGAGCCGACACCTTAGGGTACCTGCAACGCAGCTTTCTGGGCTGTGTCAGTGAAGTGGATCAGCGCGAGGCCAGGGAAGTCGGCGAGAAAGCGGCGCACTATGCCATCCGCCATGGCCTAAGCGGGTCGGTCGCAATTCGCCGCATCGGCAACTACGCGGCGGACTACATCCTGGCCCCCTTAAGCGCGGTCGCGCGTGAAGCAGTGGCGATGCCGGATCACTTCCTGCACCCGAACGGAAACGACGTTACGCCCGCGTTTATCGAGTATGTGCGTCCATTGGTCGGCACCTTGCCTACGGTAACCCGCATTGTGGCGCCGCCGGTAGTCAAGATTCTCAACAAAGAAGCACAGAAATAGTTTGGTCAGTCCCGGCTGTTCTTTCTCATATTCCGGCAGGCCGCCGCGCAACGACGCGGCGGACTGCCGGTCTTGAATTGGTCCTGTGTTGAACGGTAGCGGTAGACAAGGGAATTCGGTCCATTCGTAACAAGCGAACCATAAAGCCAGACGCGCAAAGCGCGAATCCCGCCGGAAGCGCAAACGGCGTCGCCGAACCGCTCACTCCCGAGTCCAAGTCGGTCCTCAAGATCATGTTTGTGACCTTGTTCATCGACTTGGTCGGTTTCTCGATCATCTTTCCGCTTTTCCCCAATATGCTCGAGTTCTACATGGGGCACGAAAGCACTACCGGCCTTTTCGGCGCGTTGGTGGGAGGGATTGATCGGTTCAGCGCCTATGCCGGGGGAACAGGGTACGACGGCAGACTCGTCCTGTTCGGCGGAGTGCTCGGCTCCGTGTACTCGTTGCTGCAATTTGCGTGCGCGCCCACCATTGGAAACCTGTCCGACCGCTATGGACGCCGCCCGGTGTTGCTGGTGTCTATTGCGGGGCTCGCCTGTTCCTACGTCATGTGGTTCTTTGCGCACAGCTTCGCGGTGCTCGTCGTGGCGCGCATCATCGGCGGTATCATGAGTGGAAATATATCCACCGCGAGCGCCGTGGCCGCCGACGTGACCACGCCTCGCACGCGCTCCAAGGGTATGGCGGTGATTGGCATCGCCTTTGGAGTGGGTTTTATCGTCGGCCCGGCGATTGGCGGTATTTCGTCCAAGCTCGATCTTACCGCGTACTGGCCCGCGCTGGAAGCCTACGGCGTGAATCCATTCTCGTTTCCGGCGCTGCTCGCATTTCTGTTCACCGTATTCAATCTGGCGCTGGTCGCGGCGCGCTATCCGGAGACCCTGCCGAAAGAACGGCGCGGGACGTCGGACACGGTTCGTATCGCGAATCCGTTCCGGCTGTTTCATACCGAAGCGTATCCCGGCGTCACGCTGACCAACGTCGCTTGGTTCCTGTTCATACTGGCGTTTTCGGGAATGGAGTTCTCGCTCACCTTTGTGGGACGCGAGCGGTTCCACAATACGCCTACGCAAAACGCCTATATGCTTCTCTTCATCGGAATTGTATTGGCCGTTATTCAGGGTAAATACGTTCACCCGAAATCGGACGTGCGAGGCGTCAAGCGCATGAGTCTTGAAGGGTTGGCGTGCGTCATGCCGGGACTGGCGATTGTCGGCTATGCCAAATCGCTACCCGTCCTCTACGTGGGTCTTTTCCTAATGGCTGCGGGCAGCGCGATGGTCATGCCGTGTATGACCGCCCTGGCGTCGCTCTATACGCCTCTCGACGAACAAGGCCGCGTCCTCGGCGTTTTCCGATCGTTAGGCGCGCTGGGCCGCGGGTTGGGGCCGCTGTTTGCTTGCGCCATGTACTGGCAACTGGGTTCCGCGATTACCTATTACCTCGTCGCCGCGTTCTTGATTGCGCCTCTGTTGGTCGCCAGCCGGCTTCCTAAACCCATCGATCACGAACATGGCGCCCTCGACCCAGCCGAGGTCTGAGGCCGCGGGGCCAGGCGGCGCGCTGCAAGCCAATCCCGTTGGCGCCAAGCGGTCAACCGTGATACTTGGGCTCCTGATACGCGGTGTGGCCGCGGTAATTATCGTCGCGGCGCCGTTCGTTCAAACCAAGGCGCTCCTGTGGCCGGCAATCGTAATCCTCGTCTTTACCTGGCTAACGAGTTGGCTTTCGCGGGTCTTTTGCCGGTGGCACTACGATGAACTGTACGAATTGCGCGCGGATACGAAGGACGGCGAAGACGATGACGCCGCACTCCCCGGCGTGACGGTCATTGCGCCGGCGCGCAATGAAGAGGAGGGCATCGAAGAGGCCGCGCGCTCGTTGGGACACCTTGACTATCCGAATATCGAAATCATCATCGTCAACGATCACTCTACCGACGGTACACGCGCTTTGCTCGAACGCGTTCAGAGCGAGATTCCCAAAGTCCGCGTGCTTCACGACCCGCCGTTACAGGAAGGGTGGCTAGGAAAAGCAAACGCCGTCTGGTTTGCGGTGCAACATGCCAATCCGGATAACAAGTGGCTAGTGCTTACAGATGGGGACGTGGTGTTTGAACCCAAGACGATCCGGCGCGCGGTGGCGCATGCCGAAGCGGCGGGGTGGGATTTCTTCACCTGTGTGCCGTTTCTCGATAATGGGTCCTTCTCGGAAGAACTGCTCCTGCCGCACGCGTGGCGCGATATTATCGTTGCCTCCTCCTTGCGTTTGCTCAACAAGCCGGAAGGCCGGCCCATCGGGATTGGGGCCTTCATTCTGGTCAAGCGCGCCGCGTACCTCGAAAGCGGCGGCCACTCCGCCATTCGCAATCAACAGCCGGAAGATACCCTCCTTGGCGGTGTCGTCAAGAAATGGGGAGGCAAGATCGGCGTTGGGTGGACGTCCTCCATGTTGCGGGTGCGTCTGTACCGGGGGTACGCCCAACTGCGCAGCTTCCTGGTCCGCAAGACCCGCGTCGCGGTGGACGACTCTCTCTTGTCCCTTGCGTCTCGCGCACTTTACTGCTGGCTGTTGTTTGTCCTGCCTATCGTTCTGGGAACATCGACTTTGATATACGAAGCCGTAAACTGGTCAGTAACGCCTCTTATGGCCTGCTATACCTTGGCCGCGTTGGGGGTCTACGTCGATGTCGCCCGGGCGATGCGCCAGGCCAGCGCCGTGTCCCGTATGCGGCCCGGCTTGCCCTGGATTCATCCCCTGGGCGGGCTACTCCGCTTTTGGCTGACGGTCGTCGCCATGGGCCAGGTCCTGGCGAAAAAAAGGATGGACTGGCGAGGGCGCGATTTCTCGAACGTGCGGGCAGAGAAGGATGCCCCGACTGGCTAGATCGGATCGCCCGGTTTCCATTCGTAGATGAGTTCGGGGTGATCTATGTAGTTCTTAATGTGGTTGTAGAACGGAAACGCTTCCCCGGCGTCGAACGCGCGGTGATCCATCGTGCCAGTCACAGTAATGACATACCTCGGGACTACCTCGCCGTTGACGACCCGCGGTTCCAACCGCAGATCACCGATACCGAACATCATCACCTCGGGCGGGATAATCACGGTAACGGTCTGGTTGCCGCGAACCACCATGCCGATGTTCGCGACGGTACACGTAGCTCCGAGAATATCCTCCACCGCCAACTGATCCTCGGGAGGGACGTCTTTGAGAGTGGGGTCCGGCTTCGGCGAGGAGAAGAGCACGGCGCGAAGCCATATCCATAGCGCCAGGAGTCCGGAGAGATCGCACTGACGCAGCGCGGTCTTTATGTAGGTGCGCGCCGCGGCGTGGTACAACCGCTCGGGATCCGTGCGGCGCGCCTTACGCGTGAGCGCGTGCATCTCCTTGGAGACGGTCTCGAGGTCCTTCTGATGCGCATTTCGAACGATCGGCTTAATCACGCCGTATTTCGTATGAACCGTGAAGCTCAGATTGATGTCCTCGGCGCGGTAGAGCGTGCCGCCGTTCCGCCACGGCGTATAGTCAATGAAACCGTTCATGCACGGTGTGTGGTGCAGCGAGTGCGCGATGGCCTTGACAAAGAAGGCGGAATAGTTGCGCCGGATGGCCCGGCGGAACAACGCGTCTTCGGTAAGCGCGTCCTTGTCGCGACCGATGGACTCCTCACCGGACCGCGTATACTCGACCAGCGGTGTGCAATCAAAGTGCGTGATCATCGCCGCGTGAGGGATGTTCCGCGCGGACATTGACAGCATGTACGCCACACCCTGGCGCAAGAAGCTGAAGCGCTGCTCCTCCTTGACCTTCACGTGCTCGCGCAAATAGGCGACTCGATAATCCTGGAACATGGGCCTTCCCTACGCCGGCTTAACCGCTGCGACCCGAGCTACGGCGCGACAGCGCCGTCAGCAGCTTCCATCAATGCTCGTAACACTCTGGAACACACCTCAACTCAGGAAACGAAAGTATACTTATCACTCCGCGCAAAGTCACTTTGCGAAGCGGCTGACCTTAACGTCCTTGAACTAAGGCGCGCCGCCTGATAGCATCCCGCCTCCGCTGCGGTTTGTCCAGCATAGCTGTAAACTTCCACCGAGAGTATCAACGGCAATGAGCCGCTTAACTACGTTACTTGAGAACCTGAACACGCCTCAACAGGAGGCCGTCCAACACACCGAGGGCCCGTTGCTGGTTCTGGCGGGCGCGGGCAGTGGCAAGACCCGCGTAATCACCCGGCGCATCGCGTACATCCTTGCAAAGGGCCTTGCGGCGCCGTCCGAAATCCTGGCCGTTACCTTTACAAATAAAGCGGCGAACGAAATGCGCGAGCGCGTCGCCGAACTAGTCGGCGCGAAGAACGCGGCCAAGATTACGGTATCGACGTTTCACGCGTTTTGCGTGAAGGTGCTCCGGCAGGAAATCGAGCACTTGGGCTATCGCCGGGATTTTACAATCTCCTCGGAGTCCGATGTGCGTACGTTGATGCGCCGCGTATTGGCGAACCTGGAGGTCCCGGCCGAGAGCCTTAGCCCGCAGACATTTCAAGAACGCATCGGCATGATGAAAAACGCCGACCGCGAGCCGGGCGCGCCCGCGGTTGACGAAGCCGCCGCGGCGGCCGCCGCCAACCCGGACAAGTACGACACGTGGCTCGCGGACATCTACGAGAGCTATCAATCCGCGTTGCGGGCCGCCAATGCGCTCGATTTCGACGATTTGCTGTTACTCACCCTCCGGCTTCTGCGCGAGCACCCGCGCGTATTGGCGCGCTATCAGGAGCGGTTTCGCTACGTGCTCGTGGATGAGTTCCAGGACACCAACACGGTGCAGTACGAGCTTCTGCGCATCTTGGTCGACAAGAGCCGCAACTTGTGCGTCGTGGGTGACGATGACCAGTCAATTTACGCATGGCGCGGCGCCGACCCGCGCAACATCCTCGAGTTTCACCGGCGCTTCCCAGGGGCGCGCGTCATCACACTGGACCAAAACTACCGTTCGACGGAAATGATCCTGAACGCGGCCAATCATGTGATCGCCAATAACCAGCAGCGCCGCGAGAAGCGCCTTTGGAGCAGCCTGGGCGCCGGCCGGCCTATCGATTGGATCATCACGTCGAACGAGGAGCACGAGGCGAAGATGGTGGCGTCCTGGCTGAAGCTCATCCAGTCCAAGACGGGCGCCAAAGCGAAAGACTTCGCCGTGCTGTACCGCTCGAATCAGCAGTCGCGTCCGCTGGAAACGGCCTTTCGGCAATCAGGGATACCCTACGTCGTCGTTGGCGGTCAGGACTTCTTCGAGCGGGCCGAAGTCAAAGACATCATTTCGTACCTCAAGGTGATTGCCAATCCCCGCGATGAGGCTGCGTTCCTTCGTGTTATCAACATGCCCCGCAGGGGCGTCGGCGACACCACGCTGCACCACATTCACGATCTGTGCCGGGCCGAGTCGCTTCCGTTTGTCCGGGGCGTCATGGAAGCGCTTCAACGCGGCAGCATCCCAACCGAGGCGCGGCGCGGCATTAACGAGTTTCTCGGACTGACCAAGGACCTGCGAAGCCGGCTCAAGGAAGGGCGCGAAACACTCAAGAGCATCGTAACCGAACTCGCCGGCCGTATTAAGTACCGCGAAGAGCTGGACCGGACCAGCAAATCGCCCGAGCAATCTTTCCTGCGCTGGTCGAACGTCGAGGCGGTTATCAACGCGGTTGGGGCGTACGAGGCCGAGACCAAGCGCCCGAGCCTATCCGGGTTCCTCGATGAAAGCTCTCTCAACTCCGATGGCCGCCAGAGCAAAGACGATCGGAGTCAGACCGGCGCCACGCTGATGACCATTCACAGTGCAAAGGGTCTCGAGTTTCCCTTCGTGTTCATCACCGGCGCCGAGGAAGGCCTCTTGCCTCATGAGCGGAGCCTGCGGGACGGCGCCGTCGAAGAGGAACGCCGCCTGTTCTACGTCGCGCTTACGCGAGGAAAACGCCACGTGACGATTTTCGAGTCCGTGTCGTCAAGAAGAGCGTCTTCGCTGCACGGGATATGGTCGAAGACGCGCCCGTGCCAACTCCCAAGAAGAAAGCGCGCCGCCGAAAAGCGCCCGCTGCCAAGCGGGGCTGATTCCGGCGGCGCAATCTAGTGTTCCGGTGTCTCTCTAGTAGAACAATTCCGCCCAGCGGCCTTCGGAGCGCATAGTTTCTTTCTTGACCTGCCACGCGCTTTCGGATCCGGCCAGTTTCGCGAATACCTTTTCCAGATTCGGCGCCATCTTGTCGAGACCGGCCAGATAAACGTGGGTCTTGGGTGACTCGAGCAGCTCCCATACTTCCGCCGCGTTTTCTTCAATCTTGCGGTCCAGCGCGATGGGATGGTTCATGGCCGGGCGCGGGCTCAGCGCCGCAAACGCCTTGAAGGTATCTTCATCATAGTAGGACGTGAAGTCGTTCACGTGGTCGTTCATGTACAGCAGTTCCACGCCGCTCTTGCCACCGTAGAACAAACGCACCTTGCCTTTCCAGGCCTTCGAACTTGACTTCTTTCCCTCGGTCTTGGCTTGTGCCTTGGCGCGGGCGGACTTCTTGTAGATCGTCTTCACAAAACTGCGGAACGGAGCGATGCCGGTGCCAACGCCAATCATCAGCAGATTCGCGGCCGGGTCCTTCGGGAGTGTGAAAGCGCCGGCATACGGCCCTGTGATCGTGATCTCCGCGCCGAGAGGCAGGTCGCAGAGATAGTTTGAGGCCACCCCTTTGCATTCCTCCCCGCTGTAATCGTCTATATAGAAGCAGCGCCGGACCGAAATGGAAAGCATCCTGCCGTCCTTGAATTCCTTCTTCCCGCTGGAAATGGAGTACAGCCGGAAATGTGTCGGGTTCCCGAACTCGTGCGGGCCGGGGACGATCACGCCGATCGTCTGGCCTTCCGTGTAGTCAAACGGCTCATTGCCCAGGACTTCGAGCACGATGTGTTGCACTTCTTCTCTTGTGCCCGCGGGAGTAATCAGCGATTTCTCCTTAACGCAGGCTCTGTGCTTGAGGTTTAGATCGTAATCTTTCAGCAAATTCATGACTGGATCCCTTCCGTCGGCTGGACGCGCCACATCGAGGACATACTCCGTGTGGCGGCGCTGTGATACATCAAGTTGTAACCCCGTACTTCCAAAGCGGCTTTACCGCGACCAGGGAGTCGTCGATTCGACTTCTCTTCCAGCAATACCTGCGCGAACCGCGCAATGGACGCCTGCCAAGAAGCTAACCACGCCTCCCTTTTCATTGGAGCCAATTGTATCTGTCGAGTGGACGCCTCTTCAAACATCACTTCTTCGTCAGTTGCGTTTCTGCGCGGCTCGCCGATGAGCGCGGCAAAGATTGTAATCGCACCCCGTCCGTGGACGCGGGATGAAGCCCTTCCTTTTGCTGCGGAATAGGTATCGTCTCGCAATGTGCCCCTATATATGATGTGCAGTTGTTTCGGCTTGGGAGGCGGATTCCGGGCCGAAAACCGGGAAAGATCGTCAGTTGGAGGTACATGGAGCGGCATGTGAAACGAGGGTCAACCGGTTGAGACTTGAGATTCAAGACGCCCGAAGCCTGCCACATCGACGACGAGGATGAACAGGAGGAGGCGCTGGGCAAGACCCCGAACAGGGGACTCGGCGAGTTTTCGATACAAGGGGGCTGCGGGGATAAGGCGTTGCGGCGTATGGGGCTGTGGAAAGGGGGGGCGTCAAACGACGGGGCTTGGGGCTGGCAGGCGGTGTAAGGAGCAGACGATCGAAACGAGGGATATTCAATTTACTAAGAAGGATGTTAATTAAAATTCTGATTAATCCAAATAAAAAAAGAAATCGACTTCGCGAGATACCTTGGTCTGTAGCAGAGGTGATTCAGTGGAATCCGCCCATTTTGGGAAGGATTCCGCGGCGCCCGAATGTTCAGTCAAAAACGGGCCTCACGAAGGAGGAAATGGCTGATATGGCGCGTACGCATCTGGTTCAAGAACGGCGGGCTGCGACGTCCTGCGGCGGCCCCAGGGCCTGGGGGTTGGCGCCGATTTTCTGCCTGACGCTTCTTTTTCCCGGGGTGAGCTGGGCCACGAAAGTGACTCCGCCGGTCGACCTGGCTATTGCCGGCGACGCCTCCACGCTCGTCCTGGGAGGGACGGCCACCGTAACACTGACGGTTACCCCGCGCGTTGACGTGGCGTTGGGCCGCGTCCAGTTTCAGTCCTCTTCGGGCGATGTCGAAATCGTGGGCGCCGGCGAGATCGATTTGGGCGCCGTTAAGGCGGGAACGCATTACCCTGTGTCGGTACCGGTACGCATCGCGGGGCAAGGTAAAGCCGAAGTGCGAGGGTGGTTCTATGCCTTCGATGATCGCAACGGCCTTCAATTCGGACGCTCCAGAGCTCTTTACTTCGTCATATCGAGTACGGGCGTACTGGCTGGCGACACCAGCTTCATTGACTTGGAATTGGCGCAAGCCAAGCGGCTCCGCGAGGCCAAGTCGCTGAACGGCGAACAGTACCGCGCGCGAATCCACAACCTGATGGGCCACCAGGGAATCGAATCCATCAAGTTCGAAAAGACGGGCAGCGTGGACAACGCGAGCGCCGGAAACAAGGCGACCTTCCGCCTCGATGGGTACATCAACTGGACCGACCCTACCGGCGCTACCCATCGCGCGCCCTACACGAGGGTGGAGATTTACGAACATAACGCCTCCGGGGACGAACTGATTACCACGGCGGAGACAAGTCTGGGCGGCTATTACAAGGCGGACATTGACAACGCCGATCCGGAGGGCGGCGGCCGCGACATCTTTATCCGCGCGCTTAGCATGAATAATGACCGCGCGCGCGTGATGAATGCCACGACCGGCGACACCTACTTCATCCAGTCCTCGGTGGCGCCGGACATCGCGGATAGCGCCTTCCTGCATATCGATTTGACAGCGAACAACACGGACACGCCGGACCGCGCGTTTTCCGCGCATCACGCATTGGGCGTGCTCGTGGATGCCACGGGCTATTATCTGGGCGGCTCCTTGCCCAGAATTGACGTGGATTTTCCGACAACGATGAGTACGTCTAATTACTCCGGCGCTGTATTGCACGTACTGATGGACGATTGGATCGACTGGGATGTAATTGACCATGAGTACGGACACTACTTCATGCATGAGCGCAACATAGAAAGCAATCCTGGCGGCGTCCACGCCCTTAACGAGAACCTCGGCGAACGGGTCGGCAAGGACGCGGGGATACGCCAGGCCTGGGGTGAGGGGTTTCCGACGTATTTCGGCGTCAGCAGCCAACAGGTGATGGGTTTGGACCGGCTGGGTATGCTCAACGTGGCCGATAGCCGGTACCAGGATACGATCGATTCAACGATTGACTATGATCTGGAAGCCAGTTCGCCCGGAGCGACCTTCCTGGGCGAGGATAATGAGGCCTCGGTTCAACGTATCCTCTGGGATCTGTATGACGGAGACGCCGACGGCCAGGACCGAGTTAAGCTCAGGTATGCTAACGTCTACAACGCGGCGGTGAGCGTACATGCCACAAACCTGTCGGAATTTTGGAACGGCCTGCTCGCTCTGACCCCCTTGAAAGCGGTCACCATGAAGCAGAATGTGGACTACGGTTCCATCTTTACTGAGCACAAGGTCGCTCCGGGACTGACCGCTCCGGAGGACAACTTCGAGCTCGGACCAGATACTCCTTCACCGACATTCACCTGGGAAGCCAATGGCGCCGGTCCCAGCCACCGCTTGAACAAGTTCCGCATCGATTGGCCCCGCTGCGTGAGACTCGGTGAGAACCACTGCCGAGTACACGGTGCGTTGGATGGTGACCGGCCGGAATACGGATGCCCCCGAAACCGGCGCCTATATCAGTAGCTCCCGCCGCATCGGCCGGGCCAAGATCGCCTTCGTTATCGACGACACCGCCAGCATGCAGGAAGAGATAGGGGCCGTTCGCGAGGCCTTGACCGACTTGATTATCGAGTTCGCCGCGCGGGGCGTACACGTGCCGATTCACCTGATTACCTTCAAGGACAACGTTACTTCCCGCATTCTATCCAGCGATCTCACGGCGGTGCAGGCCGAAGTCAATGCCCTCTTCGCGAGCGGTGGGGACGAATGCCCCGAGGCCTCGGTGGACGCTCTTCGCTACGCGGCCACGACACTCAACGCGGGCAGCGTGGCCTTTTTGGCGACGGACGCCGATGCCCTCCCCGGCTCGGACATCGCCGCGGCGGTTGCCGAGCTACGAGCCAGCGGTATCCGCGTAAACGTGCTCTTGTCAGGGGCCTGTTCGGGAGGCTACAAGCTGGCGGACGGGCAAGACCTTCCGCCCAGCGTCAATTGCGAAACGTGCGCGTCGAAGAGCTACTCCAAAGACGGCTATCCTACGGCGGCGATCGCGTTGTACTCCGTGCTGGCCGCGGAAACGGGCGGGCTCTACGCGTTCATTCCGGAGGTGAACAGCTCTCCGTACTTTGATCCCTCGGGCGCGACACGTTACGAAAACGCGGCGTTCAACGTGATGAAAGCCGCCGTGCTGCCGTCATTGCCGGCGCTGAATCCGGGGTTTGGCTATCGCGGAACCACCATCACGATATCCATTGACGGTTCCAACACGAACTTCAACGCCACCAGTACTCTCACCATCGGCGGTGCGGGAGTCACGGTAAACTCTGGCGGAGCTACCTCGGCCACCCACTTTGTGGCCAACGTCACCGTGGCGTCCGGCGCCGACCTCGGCTTCCATAACCTGACCATTACTACGACACTGGGCAAGGCCGTGACCGAGGAAGCGACCGGGACGGGCACATTCGAAGTGAAGGACACTGTCACGGCGCCGACCGTTGCCGGCGCAAACCCAGCCCAGGGCACGGCCGGGTCCGCGCTGGACGTAGACATCTACGGCGCCAACACGCACTTCGACGCCACGTCCACCGTCAACCTGGGAAGCGGCGTCACCGTGAATTCGGTGACGGTGAAATCGAATTCGTTCCTCACTGCTCGCATCGCCATCGACCCGACCGCCGCCGGTTATCGAGATATTACCGTGATAACTTCGAGCAATGGCGAGACCGCGACCGAAAACGTGCCTGGCCCCTTCCTGGTGACAGAGATCGTGAACGCAGTGGTACCTAAGCTCGTCTCGATCACGCCCCCTGTGGGCAGGCCGGGCCAAACGCTCAACGTGGACATCGTCGGCGAGAATACCCACTTTGTGGACGGCGTTTCGATGCGCTGCAAAGCGCCGCGGACGCCGCGCCCGGATTCCGCGACGTGTTCATCACGACCGGTTCGGAAGTCGCCGCCATTCTCGACGCATTCGAGGTCGGGGTGCGGGCGCCCAAAGCCAGCGCGGGCGCAGACCAGTACGTCAATACGGATACCGGATTCGCCGACGTGATGCTGGATGGCGGCGGTTCCGAGGCCTACGGGACGACGATCTCCAGTTACGTCTGGACCGGCGCGCCGGACCCGGATGACGTAGCGACACCGGCGCTGCTTGGTCTTCCGCTTGGGGTCTACGAATTCACCCTGGTAGTGACCGATTCCGAGGCCCACGCCGGCGCTCCCGATACGGTCACGATATTCGTGAAACGCCCATCGGATATCAACGGCGATCAGGCGTTTAACGCCGTGGACGTTCAGTTGGTGATCAACGCGGCGCTGGGCCTGGACATCGGCGGACTCGATGCCGATGTGGACGGAAATGCCGATGTCAATGCGGTAGACGTCCAAACCGTCACCAATGCCGCGTTGGGCGTAGGCTGATTTCCTAAATCTGGCAGTTGGCGCCTTGCAAGACGATCAAGCTCCTTCCGGATTAATCGTCTGCATCAAACGCTGGTAACAGTTTAGTTCCTCACGAAGGTCAATTAATTCAGAATTAATTCAGGGACAGACTACGAATTTCAAACCAAGAGTGGGTAAGTTACGGCCTGTTTTTCGGTTTTAATTCGTAGTCTGTCCCTGAATTTCCCTGAATTTCCCCTGAATTTCCCTGCGTGCGGCGTTGCGGTCCATTCCTGTCATTCACGGCGACGCGCGTTGACCTGGCCGGTCGTGCAAAGTCTGCGGCGCCGGCGCGGCTCGGCCCTTCGGGATCGGAAATCGGTCGTGGAAGTTGCGTCGGGGGCAGCCTGCACGTATATTTCCCCGAAATGGGACGCCCCCGATACTCGGCAGTGGTTCTCACCGAGTCTCACGCAGCGGGGCCAATCGATGCGGAACTTGGCCATAAGTTCCTGGTAGACAACACCAATAGGAAAAGAGGCGGTTGTGGTTTTCTTGAAGGCTGGCCTACTTGGGCTGGTTGAGGGCATTACGGAGTTCCTTCCGATCAGCAGCACCGGTCATATGATCTTGGTTGATGAATTCATGAAGCTCACTTCGGACAAGGCATTTGACGACGCGTTCATGGTGATCATCCAGTTGCCGGCGATCTTTGCGGTCATCGTCTACTTCTGGAAGCAGGTCTGGCCATTCACTTCGGACGCCGAGACGCGCAATGTCACGATCGTGATGTGGACGAAGGTGGTGACCGCGTTTCTACCCGCGGCGGTTCTTGGTTTTCTGCTTCACAAACGCATCGAAGAGTATCTCTTCAATGGTTTGACGGTTGCGTTGGCGCTGCTCGCCGGGGGCGTCATTCTCTTGCTGGTTGAACGCGGAAATGGCTCCCGGCGGAGCACCATTCCATCCGTGAACTGTTTCGGCTATGGCACCGCGCTGTTGGTCGGTTTCTTTCAGTGTTTGGCGATGATTCCCGGAACGTCGCGTTCGGCGGCGACGATTATCGGCGCCATGTTGCTGGGAGCGGGGCGCGCGGCGGCGGCCGAATTCTCGTTCTTTCTCGCGATCCCGACAATGCTTGGCGCCACGGCCCTGACACTGAAGAAGATGGGCGCTCATTTCACGTCCGAGCAATGGATTGTACTTGCGATAGGTTCCGCCGTATCGTTTGTGTCGGCGTACGCGGTGATCGCCGCGTTTATGACCTATATTCGGACGCGCGACTTCAAAGCGTTCGGCGTCTACCGAATTGTGTTAGCGATCATCGTGCTCGCCTATTTCTCGTTCCATGGCGGTTTCGCCGGTCTGCTCGAGCGCCAATAAAGGAGGATTTGCCTCCGGGTCTACAACTTGGGGAGGGTGAATCGTGGTCAGTGTACTTCTTCTGATGTCGGTGTTGGGGGTGGACCCAACGGTTATAACTTCGCAGACATGCGCGGTTACCGTGGACGGTCCGCGCATCACCGAAATACGCAATCTCGTTACAGGCGAGGCGTTTCGGCCTGATGGCAATTCGTTCTCGTTGTATGACGCCGCGAATAAACCGATTCCCCTT
The DNA here is from genome assembly GCA_016215105.1 of Candidatus Hydrogenedentota bacterium. Lineage (GTDB taxonomy): Bacteria > Hydrogenedentota > Hydrogenedentia > Hydrogenedentales > SLHB01 > JACRLJ01. Next base: position 237 of record JACRLJ010000025.1, on the reverse strand, counting down.
GATAACCCGGTCGTTACGCAATCCGGACGCGAAACGACAGTCCAGGCGGCTTCGTCGCTGGGTGACCAACTCACCGTGACCCTGTGGGCCGATGGTCCGGATATCTGCCTGCGGCTCGAAGCGAAAACAGCCCAGCCGGGATTGCGCGCGGCGGGATTTGGGTTTAGCGGGTCTCACGAGCCCTGCACGTTTATTGCGCCCATCCTGGGCGGAATGGAACTCACGCCCGCGACGCCT
>JACRLJ010000024.1:65392-83780 GCA_016215105.1 Candidatus Hydrogenedentota bacterium | reverse complement strand
ATGGTTGCCGGTGATGTCTGTCGGCGCAAGAACCGGCTGGGGCTTTCCGTAAACTCGAAGTGAAGAGATCCGGATAACACATCGATGTCAGACTCCCATCAATTGAGCCAGATCGTAGTCGTATTGGGAACGGGCCTTGTCGTGGCGTGGCTTTTCCGAGTCGTCCGCGTGCCCACCATCATCGGGTTCCTAATCACCGGGATCGCGATTGGGCCCTCGGCGGGACGGCTTATTCCGCCAGAACAAGTAAGCCAATTTGCCGAGCTCGGCCTCATTCTGCTGCTTTTCACGGTTGGACTGGAGCTATCCCCCGAACCGCTTCTGCGCTCGGGGAAGGGGCTCTTGATTGCGACCGGCGCGCAGATTGCCGTAACCATGGTAGTGACGGCGTTGGTGCTGTCGTTCTGTTCCTCGCTCGGCCTGATGTCGAAGGCCGTCATTGGCTTGGCGGTCGCGCTGAGCAGCACGGCAATCGTCTTAAAGCAGATGAGCGACCGCGGTGAGACCACCTCGACGACCGGTCTAATCACAACGGGTATCCTGCTGCTCCAGGACGTTATCGTCATCGTTGTTCTTCTGGTTGCGTCGATAGCCTCGACCAAGTCCGGCGGCAATTGGCGGGCGGCAGCCGCGCAGAGTGTGGGTGGCCTGGCTGGCCTTACCATCATTGTCATAGCGGCCCGGCGTTTGCTCCCCATAGTGCTCATGCAAATCGTCCGTCACGGCGGCCGCGAACTCATCACGTTGTTCGCGGTGCTCATGGCGTGCGGCGGGGCGTGGCTGGCGGCGCTGGCGGGTTGGTCCCCGGCGTTGGGCGCATGCATCTCGGGATTGCTGCTCGCCGGGGCGGACCAGCGCCACCAACTGGTGGCCGAAATCACCCCGTTCCGCGACGTGTTCAACGCGTTGTTCTTCATTTCGCTCGGAATGTCGGTGCAACTCTCAACCGCCTTCGCGCATCTCCCCATACTCGTCACCGCAATTCTCGCAACGCTGGCGCTCAAGTCCGTGATCACGGCGATCGCGGTGCGGGTGGCGGGCTGGCCCTCTCGGTTGGGGCTCCATGTTGGGTTTGGCTTGTGTACGGTCAGCGAATTCAGCTACGTGCTGGCGCTGCAAGCGCACGGCATGAACCTGCTTCCCGCGGAAGCGCTGGACATGATGGTGGTATACGCCGTCGGAACCATGATGCTCGGGGCGCTGCTCTATCCGCTGGCGGCTCCCGTGGCCGTGTTCGCGGCAAATCGTCTGCTGGCGGGGGCCGTGGACGCCGAACCCGATCCGTCGCACGGCGGGCATGCCCCGTTTGATAATCACGTCGTTGTCGTGGGCTACGGTATCACGGGATCCAACTTGTGCCGAATGCTGAAAGCGACGCACGTTCCCCATTGTGTGGTGGAAATGAACCAATCCCTTGTGCAAAACGCCCGGGACGCGGAGGAAGCCGTCATCGTCGGCGACGCGACCCGAATGTCCATCCTCGATCATGCCGGCATCGCCAAGGCCCGCGTGCTCGTGGTAGCGATTAACGACAAGCAGGCCACCCAACGTATCGTGGGCCAAGCCAGCGCTCGCGAGAACCGGATTTGCCACCGATATCGAAGCGCTGTATCAGCGCGGCGCGACCTTGGTGATTCCGGCGGACTTCGAGACATCAATCGAAGTCGCGGCGCACGTTCTCAAGAAGTTCGGCGTGCCCGACAACATTATCGAGGCCCAGGTGAACGTGGTGCGGACCGGAGGCTACGCGATGCTTCGCGGTACGCCGACTACGCGCGCCGCGCAAACCGAACTCATGAAGATCCTCGAGCGCACCACCATCCAGACGTTCTATCTCGCGGAAGGCAGCACTCCCTGCGGGCTCACCATTGGCGAGCTCAATCTGCGCGCTACCACGGGCTGCACGATTATCGCGGCGGTGCGGTCGGGAAACCCCACCACCAATCCCAGTCCCGACTTCAGGCTTCAAGCGAACGACGTTCTGGTGCTTGTCGGCGCGCATCCCCAAATCGAAGCCGCGAAAGTACTGCTCCAACACAAGGACTAGGTAAAAAGTGAACCAACTCAACTGAACGCTGCAATCGAGCGAAAACCGGGGACATAAAGGGCCAGCTACAGAACACGACTTGGGGCGAACGGGAGGGCGGCAGTCCTCAGCAGCCGGGACTCGCGCTTAACGCCTCAGCCCTTGCGCCCAAAGGTTCCCGTCATGCCGCCGTCATCGCCTGCCCACACGGGCCGCCACCAAAGCGTCACCCCGGAGTCCATCAGCGAGTCGTGATCAGATACTCCGATGTTGACGCGCACGGTCCGCCAGGCTTTGCCCTGCTGGGCGTCCAGGTACGCGGCCGGAATCGCGAATTCCGCATCGTACCCGCCGTCACGCGCAGCGGCGTCCATTTGGGCGCCCTCCGGCAGCTTGTCCTTGTCCAAGACCACCGCCGGTCCCCTATCCGGCCCAGGACCGGCGGACAGCGTCAGATATCCGGGCTTTTCTTTCGCCTCGGGGCCCGTCGCCGGTTTCCGCTCTGATTCCGGTCGCGCGTCCACAAGCACGGTGACCATGTCGCGCTTCTTGGATTTTAGCCTTGGGGTGCTTTCTATCCGGTCGTCCATGACACGTACACCGACGTATAAGTACTTCTCGTCGCGTGTCACGCTGAATCGGAACGAACCGTCCCCCGGTCCTGTCCACTCGGCCAAGTCCGGGGCCACCATCGCGGGTTCGAGACACGAGATCGGCAATTCACTCCACTCCGTGAGCGCGCCATCCACCTTTACCGGGCGCGGCGCCTTGGCCCACCGCAACGGCGCGTCAACGACCAGGCGCAGAGTGAATGGAACTTCAATCCTACCTTCGTCCGGCGTATCGTAGGACAGCGTCCAGCGGGTCACCAACGGCTGCACATCTTTGACCGCAAGGGCGCGCGCGGCGTTCAGTTTCACCGTGATCCGCTCGTCTCCGTGCGGTGGAATCACGCGCTGGATCTTGGTCACATTGGGCAGCAATTGAACACTCGGATCCAGGATTCCGACCGCCTTCAACGGCGTGTCAGCGGGGTTGGACAGGTGGATTTCGACTGAGCCGTTCTCGAACTTCGGTCCCGCGGCCTCGAACGGCGCCGCGCTGATCGCTCTTCCATTCAACAGCGGATCCGCAAGTTTCGCCGACGCGTCGGTGCGCACGTTCTTGTCTGCAATGCCGTCCAAGATAAGGTTGGCGAACTGCGGCCCGTCCTTTGTCAAGGTTACCCACACAATCTCGTCGAACTCGCCCGCAACTGGCCCCCGTTGCCGCGAGCCCGCCCCGGTCGTCGCCAGAACGAAATAGTCGCGCCCGTTGTGATCGTATTTCATGTACTCGTGCCGGTGGCCGGCAAGTACCGTATGAGGCCGCGCCGACAGCAGTTTCTCGACCCGGTCCCAACCCTGCACCCTCTCCATCGCCCACAGCGGCTTGTGCATGAACAGGAAGGTCCAGCGCGCTTTCGGTGATTTCTCCAGCGCCTTCTTCACGTAGTCGTACTGCTCATCGCCGATGCGATCGGTTCCGCCGTCATCGCTGTTCATACACACAAAGAGAACGTCCCGATAGACGAAATGGTAATAGAGCCGGCCGTAGCGCTTCTTCCAGATATCCGCGCCGTACGGCGTGTTGGTCACGTCATGGTTCCCTGGCACATAGAAGAACGGCGCCTGCAACGGCTTCAGGATGCCGTCGAACTCATCGCGCTGCGCGGTGTACTCCGCTTCGTCCCTGCTGGTTCCTTCCACCAGGTCGCCGACGCACATCACGAATTCCGGCTGCAACAGGTTGAGTTTTCCCACCGCCCGCTCGAACACGCCCGGGCGCATCCCGCCCGTCCGGTCCGATACAATCGCGAACTGGAAATCCTCGGCCGTGTTGCGAAAATTCAGATGCGTCCACGGATTCGGACCTTCGCTTTTCGGAATGTTCGTCTCCGCCGCTCCGCCGCTTGCAGCGACTGCGGCCAATAGGACTAATGGAACAAGAGCAATTCCGCGCATGATTACCTCGCCTTCACCGTTTGGCCGTGTATGTGGTCAGGTCTGAATGCATGGCAGCGTAACCTGAGTCTAAGAGTACACGTGCGGCTACCGCCCATTTCAAGCTTTCTCCGTCACTTTGCCACGCGCCGGTATTCCGACACCTTTTCCTGACTATACGCGATCATCGCTTCTCGATGTCCGTTATTCTTTTTTGGCACGTTGGGCTGGGGTATTTCCGGCGCGTTCTCATCTAAGAAAGCTTTAGGCTCGTGAACGTTCGCGGCCCACGCGTTGAGCGCCTTCTCCAACGGCGCGATCTGACTCCGATGGGTGGTGTCACCGTAGCAATTCACGAGTTCGTACGGGTCCTTCTTCAAATCGTAGAAGAAGCTCCGTTGACGCTTACGATCCTGGATTAGTTTGTAGCGGTCCGACCGGACCATGAATTCCTTTCCCAGAGCCGCCTCGCCATAGACCAGGCTCCGGCCATTCCGATCTCGCGCCAGGTCGATACCGGCCATCCGTGCGCCCGGCGCCACGCCCGCCTGGCGCAACAACGTCGGCGCCACGTCTGTGTTGATGGTCAAGCCGGTATAGACGGTCCCCTTGTCACGCGAGCGCGGATATTTAATGATCAAGGGAATCTTTGCCATCGGCTCATACATATAGCTTCCCTTGAGTAGCATGTGATGGTAGCCCATGTTGTCACCATGGTCCGCCGTGAACACAATGAGCGTATCGTCGTATATACCCTTGCGCTTCAGCAGTTCGACGATGCGTCCGACCTGGATGTCGATGTGGTGAATCGTCGCGTAGTAGTACGCCGTGACCCGGCGCATGATAGGTTCCGTCAAACCGGCGTTTGGGAAATACCCCTTGTTCGTTTCGAGGTCGTGAGGAAGACACTCGGGAGTCCAACCCGCCAAGAGCGAAATCTTCTCCGGGTCATAGAGATCGCACAACTCTTTGGGCGGATCAAAGGGATGATGCGGCTTGACGAACCCCGCCATCAGCATGTTCCCCCCGGCGCCCCATCCATCGATTTCACGCAGCGCGTGCCTCGCAACCCACTCCGTCGAATGCCACTCGCGCGGCAGGTTCGACGGCAACGCGCCGCAGTTCTCCCAGTACTCCCGCGGCGCCTTCCTGCGATACTCCGAGCGTTGGTCCTCGATATCGTTCACATCGATCAAGCCCGCCGCGCGCAGATCGCGATGATAGTCGTCGTCCCACCGGCCCGGCCCATCTTGTTCCGCCAGAACCATCCGCTCGAACCCCACGTCCAGATACGTCGGCGTAAAATGCATCTTGCCGGCCGCCGCCGTCCGGTACCCGACGTTCTTCAACAGCCCGGGAATCGTCTCCGTTCCCGGTGGCAACGTGCAATAGTTCGACCACCCTTGGTGATCATGAACCGGAAGCCCCGAAAGCAGGCTGTACCGCGACGGCGTACACACCGGATACGAGCAGAAGTGATTCTCGAACCGCACGCCGTCCGCCGCCAACGCGTCCACGTGCGGCGTCTGTATTTCGCGATTGCCATAGGCCCCCAGACAGTCCACGCGAAGCTCGTCGCAGTGAATGATCAGGATATTGGGGTTGTGCGGCGCGTGAGAACCGGTAATGGAGTCTTCCTTCCGCGCGGGCGCGCCGGCGGGCGCGCTGCGTCGCGTCGTTTCGCAGCCCAGTACACCGACGCTCGCGACCGCGCCGCCCACGATCTCGCTAAACCTGCGGCGCGTGATCAACTTTCTTGATGTGCGCGAAGCCGGTCCGTAGCCTGTCGCCATCGATTGGAGACCTCCAGTTCCGTTGACATGCCTGTTTGGTGAAGTTCAACCGCAGTGGACTTTTTCGCCCGTCTCCTTGCCGTGAGCTTGATCGACCTACTTCTGGTTAGTCGGCCACTCCCGGCCTTACCTCCAGAAAAAGTTGGCGCACATCTGGCCGAATTAGAACTCGATACTGCCACAGGGCTAGAAAGAAGAGAGGAATCGTTCCGGCGGACACAAACCACCCGGGTACCAAGGCGCCTCTGAGCCCAAAGAATTGGAAGTACGTGGGTACTGCCCCCGAGAGACCCAGCAAGAAGAAGATCGGAAGGCCAATGAGGCCAAACCATTGGAGGACCATCGCGCATACACGCCACCCATTGCGAAGACTGAGCAGCCCAAAGAAGATGGGAATGCCCAACAAGCCAAACTGAAGGGAGACGGTGTTGTATAGGAAGAGCACGATAGATTGGATCACGCACAAGATACCAACGACGAGGTGGATGTACGCTACGACTCTCAAAGCGGATGGAATCTGGCCGGACGTATTCATTATATGCCCCTTACGAAAGTCGATGTCTCAGAATCACCATACGGACTTGGAGTGTCCACCATGTTTCGCTTCGTCTTGTATTTTAGCGCGCCCTCCACGTCAAAAAGAAGCGCCGGGAAAGCACTCCCGGCGCACCTAGACCCTGAACCCTGAACCCCGCTACTTCACTGCCAACTCCTGCGGCGCGGCGACGCTGGACACCTTCGGGTTGTAGTATTCGTACACCTTCGAACTCGGCGTCTGCGCGCGTAACGGAAACTTCGCCTGCAACTTGTACGAGAATTCGATTGTCGCGTTCGCCTCGATCTTCTCGAAATAGGTGATAATCTGACGGCCCGTCAGCGCGTACTTCTTCATCGTGCCTTTCTTGACCAACTCGTCCAGGTCCGGCGTCATCACCTGGAATCCCGGAGGAGCGCCCAAGTCCACCACAATCATCTGCGCCGCGTTCGGACGCTTGTTGGTGACCTTCACCGACGCCGTCACGATATCATTCACAGCCAACTGCGTCTTATCGTAACTTACCGTGATCGCCATCGCTTCTTCCGGTTGTGGCCGGCCGGCCCACGGCGTGAAATGCCGCCCTACCACTTGGTACAGCATGCTGCCTTCGCCCTGCAGCGTTAGCTTCACCGTGTTTGCGCCCGCCTTGGTTTTGTCGCCCAAGTCCATGAGACGCATCACGTCGCTGTCGTCGGGCGTGATCTTGAACTCCGTGGCCTGCTGGCCGTTCAGCGCCACCGTGACTGTCGCGTTTACCTTCTCGGTGCGGTTGCCCAGCGACTGCATCAGCGCCTTTAGCGCGAGGATGGTCGCCTGCGTCGAGCCCCAGTGCCCTTGCGCGCTTTTCTTCCGAATCAGATACGTCAGCGCCTTGGTCGTCACCTCCGGATACTTGCCCGCCTTGAGAAACGCGATGGCCGCCAGCGCCGTCGTCTCGACATCCGCCGCGTCACCGTGCGTGAACGTCACGGTCTCCATCCCGCCTTTCCAATGCGCGCTGTCCTTTTCTTCTACCCGCAGGTTGTACAGCTTCTCGAGCGCCTGATTGGTCCACGCGTCTTTGGCGTTCCACGAAACCAGCGCGTTCGCCACCAAGGCAAGGGTGCGCGGGCGCGCCGCAGCACCTCCCAGTGCGCGCGCAGGTAGTCCAGGGCCTTTTGTGTCTCTGGGCCCGCCGCGCCCGGACCGCTGTTCAATACCGCGTCCAGAATGTACGCCGTGACCAGCGTGCTGCTCTTCTGAATCCCGCCCCACGATTCCTGGTGCAAATAGGCTTCGTCCGGCTTCCACGATCCGTCCGCTTCCTGCTTGCTCACGAGCCACTTGCGCGTCCTCTCAATCACTTTCGGGTCGACCTCATGCACCAGGCTCATGTCATAGAACTCTTTCAATCCCCACGCCGTCAGCACCTTGTTCGCGGGCGGCGTCCCAAACCACGAATACCCGCCGCCGGGGACCTCGTAGGACAGCAGCCGTTGATATCCCGCGTTGATATAGCCCTCGGCCTTCATCTGAATTTCCGGATTGATCTGCTTCGTCGCTTTCATGTATTGCACCACCAGGATGTCCGGATACACGATCGAACTCGTCTGCTCGAAGCAGCCCGACGGCATCTGCAACATGCTATCGAGGCCATCCACGATCTGGCTGTACACCCCCGGAAACACGCGCACCAGAATCTTGCTCGCTCCGGGTACCGCGTTCTCCGGAATCGTGACGGTCTGCTCGACCGTGCCGGACAAGCGGTCGCTGAAGCTGACGTTCTGCTCCTCGCCATCCGGCAAGACTTCGATCTCGCGCCGTATCGCGTCGCTCAGTTTCGCGCCTTGTCCGTGTACCGTCAGCCGGTGTTTGCCCAATTCCGTCACCTCGATCGGGAAATACATGGCTTTCACTTCATTGGGCCCCAAATCGATGGTCTTTTCCGCGGGTCCGTCCAGCTTGAACCACGGCTCCTGGTCAAAGGTCAGCTTCACCGGCTGCGCTTCCTTGAGATAATTGTAGAGAACGACCGGGATGGAGACGCGGTCATGCTGCGTCAACGTCACCGGCAAATCGATGTCCACAAAGAAGTCCTGGAACACGCGCAGTGGGGTGTCTTTACTGCCAAGCGCGCCCTGCGCGGACGACGCCATCGCCGTCATGCGCCACGTCGTGATGCTGTCCGCCAAAGGCACGTCGAGCGTCGCCACGCCCTGCCCATCGGTGATCAGGTCCGGCTTGAACAGCAGCGTCTCGGGAAAGTACTGGCGCAACCGTACCGGCTGCTCCGCGCCAGGGGCTGACGTCCCGGCCAGAGCTGTGGTATCCGCCATTGACTTCTTATCCTCCAAGATCATAGGAGCGGCTTTCGGTTGCGCCGCGGCCGGAGGGGCTTGCAACGCCATTTTCTCCATGACGACTCCACCGATTTCTGCGCGCTGCACGTTTCGTAGAATCCGTGCGCGGTCCTGCTGCTGCACAACGATATCGTCCGCGGTTCCTTTGACGCCGTCCGGGCCATACGAGATCATGCGAAATTCGCTGATCCACGGGCGCGGAGCGCCCTGCGTTTTCACCGTGATGTCGTACCTGTTGCCCCACGGGTCGGTCAGGTCGTTCTCGCGCAGATACTTCTTCCGCAAGAGCTCGTCGACCAGATTCTCTGGAATGTCCGTACCTTTCTTGATATAGCTCGAAACGGCGTTCTCAATCCGCGCCAGATCCTTTTGGCACCGTTCCTGATACGCCCTCTGCGCGGATGCGGCCTTCTGCGCGAACGTGTCGATACAAACCGGCGGTTTCGGCGCCGGCGGGGCCGACGCCAACAACACCTGCGCGGCCTCTTGTTGTCCCGGCGTCCACGCTTGCGGCGCCGCGGCGGCGCCTTTCTCCTGGACCAGCGGCTGCATCACGAGCTTTTCCATCTCGTAGCCGTGAATCTCATACCGCGGCTTCATTATTTCTTTTTCGAGCGTGAAATAGACCTTCTCAAGCCCCGGATGGATCTCCTGCATCGCGAAAACGCTTTCGTCCACGATGGACACACCCAGCGCCGCCGCCGCCGGCCCGCCGGCTTGGTTCGACACCGCGAATCGTAGCTGCGCCTTGTCTCCCGGACGATAGGTCTCCTGATCCATCGTCACGGCCAAGGTCAGCGCGTCCGCAGGGTTGATGTACAGCAGCCGCGCATCCCGAACCAGGTCCGTGCCCGGCGTGAACACGTACGCCTGCAACGCCACGCTTCCCGACATCGACGCGTCAACGTCCATCGCCAGCGACGCCTTGCCGTCTGCGATATCCGCCGAACGCGTCATAATGGTCTGCCCCTGGCGCACCAAATCGAAATACACGGTCCCTTTCGGTTTCGTCGTAATCACTTGCGCCTTTATGGTGTCCCCCACGCGATACAGCGCCTTGTCCGCGCGCAGGATGAGGCCCACGCCCGGACCCTTTTGAGTCAATGGAATCTGTTTCTCGGCGCTCTGGCCCTGTTTATCCCGCACCGAAACGTTCAACGACGGATTTCCGCTTGCTTCCGGCGTCACACCTACCGTGGCAATTCCCAACTCGTCCGCCTCGACTTTCGCAGCGCCTACGCGAACGCTCACGCCCGTCACGGCCAAGCTCGCGCCCGCCGCGGGCGATCCATCCGGATACGACGCCAGCAAATAGACTTTGTTCTCAAGCCCTGGCGCCAGCGCGCCGCCTTCCGGCACGGCGTACACCGCGATCGGCGCCGCCGCGACGGGCTTCATCACCACCTTCTCTTCCAGATGGTCCGCCGTATCCGTTACCTTCGCTTCCAATCGCACCGACGCTTTACCCTGCTCGATCGGCGTTCCCGCGAAGTAGGCGGGCAATGGCAGTTCGAAGGTCCAATGTCCGTTCTCGTCCAACTTGCCCTCCGCGCGCCCAAACTCCTCGAACTGAATCTCAAACTTCGACCCAATCACCACCACCTTCGCGCCTGCGGCAGGTTTTCCGAAGAAATAATCCGACTGGATCTCGCCCTTCAACGTCTGCCCAGGAAGGTAATACTCCTTGTCCGTCTTCACCTCGACTTTGAACTTCGGCAACACATACCGGTCCACCGTCACCTGTTTCTCACTCTGTTCGGTACCGAGAATTGCGCGAACGATGTACCCGCCAAGGTTCACCTCACTCGCCAATTGGAATTCGCTAGACGCTACGCCGTACGTGTCCGTATCGAGTTTCTTCTTGAAGACCTTGTTGCCTTTGCCATCCATCACCTCGAACACCAGCGCCTGCTTCCCCGCAGGCGCCATATCCGATGCCCCGAGACTCAAGGCGCGCATATGAATCAATTGCCCTGGCTGATACACCGGCTTGTCTGTCGTTAACAGGATTTTCGTCTTGCGCGCGATCGTTACCGGCTGCGTGACGCGGTCCGCGCCCAAGCCGTCCGCCGCGACGGTGGCGATCAGCTGAGTTGGCCCCTCGACATCGTTCGGAACACGAAATTGCGCTTCCAGCGTGCCCCTGCCGTCCGTCACACCCGAGTAAATCTCCTTCTCACTTTTCCCATTCGGCGCCAGCGAGAACACCACCTTCGCCGAAGGAATTGGTTCTCCGGTAGAATGATTCAGCGCCACCACACGCACCGCCGCCGGACTGCCCGCCAGCCAGTTCGTATACGCCACAACGTGCGTTTCCAGACTCGCCAGCGCCTCCGTCAAACTCTTCGAGCCCCGTTCACTGCCCTGGCTCGTCGAAAGTTCGTAGCGCAACACGCACAGTGGAATACGCTCTTCCGGCACGCTTCCAGGCAGACTCAACATCACCGCAGCGTTTCCAGGCTCAATCGTGACTTTCCGCTCGTTCGACAACAGCACGTTGCCGTCCAAGTCGGTCACGCGCGCGGACAGCGATCCCGAGAGCGTCCGCGATCCGGAATTGTGCGCCGCGAACCGCACCGACAAGCCGCCGTCGATGCGCTTGACCTCGAGCGCCCCGGGGTCGAGCCAGTTTCCCCCGGCCGCGCGTGCCCCCGTCGCAAGACTTACCGCCACCGCCAATACCACCGCCCCTGCCAGCCATGCTATGGTGCGCATCGAAGTGTACCTCCCAGTGGATTGATCCGCGTCCGGCCGCCACCAAGGGCTCCGTTAGCGCGGTTTAGCCGCCTTAGATTGTAGTACATAAATGTCCGGCGCGGGAACAAAGGTTGCCTGTCGAATATCCGCGTCCGGGCCAAGTGTTATCGTATAGGACACCGAATTCGACGCCAGGTTCGAAGGAACGCATTCAAGAAAAACGGGAGGGCGGATGTCTTCATCCGTCGCTGCGCAAATGCCACCGAGGCCACACTGTCCGTGAACTCGCGGCGGAGTCGCCTAGGGAACTTTCCTTGATTAGCAAAGATTAAACCGGTACAGATAGAGTAAAGACGGTCACACCCCGGATCGTGAACCACGTTCGGACTTGAGGTCGCCTACACGAACCAAGGAGGAGCACGACACCATGATCACCATGCAGCCTGGACCCGCCCAACACGGAAGCCACCGTTTCATAACTGGACGCGCCTCCGCCGCCGTCCGCCTCGCGCTTGCCTCACTGGCTATCCTCAGTGTACTCGCCGTCTGGACTAGTCCGGCCTTGGCCGCCGGCGCCGTCACTGCCGACCCGGTCTACGTGACCATCACCAAGCCGGACCAGAGTGTTACCATCAAGCTCTTGCTTGACGGAAAGCCCTTGCCCGCCGCCGCCATCAAAGGCGCGAAATATATGGCCAGCGACCACGACTACGCCCGCATGTTCTCGTTCACAAAGAAGGACGGCGAAGTTACTGTGACTCCCACCAAGCTGCTCGAAGTGGGCAGCTATACGTTGGTCTTGAACACTGCCCACGGTCCGGTTAGTGTCGAAATCCTCGCGCCGCTCACCGATCTGCCCGACACCCTCGAAAAGCAGGCCGCCACTTTGGGCATCACCGTGGATGAGCTAAAAGCCAAGATGGGGCTCTCCCGCAAGATGAAACGCGAAACGCTCTCCATCGACTTGCCCGTGTCTTACGTCGAAGGCCAAACACTGAACGTCACGCTCGAGCCCAACCCCAAACGCATTTTCATCTGGTCCATCAACGATAAGGTGATCAAGCAAGGCGCAGGTGAGAACACGTTCAGCTACACGTTTGACAACCCAGGGAAATACACGTTCAAGGTCGAGGAAAAGGAGGGGGACACCGTAGTCGCCTCAGCCACATCCGCGACCGAGGTGACTGCGCCGCCTCCGGTCCGATGGGATGCGACTGTCGGGGACTCCCGAGTGCTTGACGGTCCCAAAGGCTACAGCCGGTACACGTGGTCCATGAATGGCAAGCGTGTTTCCGACGGACTCGTCCTGAAGCTGACGTTTACGGACCCCGGCAAATACACCATCGAATGCCGCGCGGAAGACCCCACGGACAAAGCGGCCGCCAAGTCCCGACACCTGGTCTACGAGGTCACCGTCAAGCAGAAAGGTCAGTAGCTAAGCGAAAACCGGGGATTGACTCGCTTTTCGGCAGTTTGAGAAGCGAGTCAGTCCCTGCTTTTCGTGGCATTCGCGTCAAACAACGGGCTTTCTGGCCGCAATCCTACGGTTTTGCCGGCCAGTTCCAGCGCATTAGCTCGGCTTTGTCGCCGAAATAGATGCCGTGGTCATCGATAGCCAGACCGCACCGGATCTTGCCCGGGTACTCCGCCAGAACCGTCGTCGCGAATGTGTCCGGATCGAGCCGGAACACTTTGTTCTGCGAAACGCCATAGAACTTCCCATCTTTCCACAACGCCAGACTGCAATCCGGCATTTCACCCAGCCCCAGCTCGGCCTTGTGAACATACTTCTTGGCGTCAATGTCGTAGACGAAGAGTTTACCCGCGTCCGCCACGCCGAAGATTTTCCTGCCGGCAAGCGCCATACTGACGATCGTCTGCGCGCCCGGATACGGGGCCTCCTCCAATACCAGCTTCTTCGCCTTCGGATCGAACGCGAAGAACTTCGCTTCGGGCGCCGCCGGAGTCGATCCGCCGCCACCCGCGGTGCTGGACCCGCCAAAGATCAGTCCTGAGCCCGGATCGTACACCAGCGTCGCAATGGACTGGTCCTTGACCAGCGGATGGTAATTCTCGATCAGCTTTTCCTGCGCCGGGTCCCACACGCCCAACGAGCCGCCGGGACGGCCGTATTCGGGGTAGCTGCCGATGTAGATCAATTCGTTGGGTCCATGAACCATCGCGCGCGGACGCAAATGCCCCGGCCCCAAGGGGCCAAATCCTCGCGGATTGTTATCCGGATCGTGCCCGTAATTCCACGGCTTCGAGGGATCCCATTTCGACAAGAACGACCCCGGATAGGCGCACACGTACAGCGACCCATGGTGATCCAGCATTGAATAGATTTCGCCGCCCACCTCGCACGGATTCCCGGGGTTCTCCGTCTTGCCCGTGGCCGGGTCATAACTGAAGACTTCGCACGGCATCCACGTGCCGCCATAGATCCGGCCCAACGGACCGTTGCTTACCATGAAGATGCCCGAAGCCCCTTTATACGTAAAGGTTTTCTTTTCGACCTTCCCGTCGGTTGCCGCCAACTCATACGTACCATTCAGGTTGGGATTCTGTACGACCCGTCCGTCCTTCAACTTGGTATGGGATACCGCAGTGGCTGGTTTCTCGCTCAATTCCGCCTTGCCGTCTTTAACGAGCAGCGTCACGCTCGTCGTGGGCCGCGCATCGCCCGGTTTTGCGTCCGGTTTGGCTGGATCTACTCGCGTTGCCTTGATGTACACATTGCCATCTACCCCCGCGTACACTTCACCAACGGTCTGTTCCGGTTCCTTGCGGTAGGCGTCCGGCAGGATGGACTCGTGCTTGCCCGTGGCCGGGTCGTACATCACCACGTTCCCTCGGCCATACCCGATTCCCACATAGATCTTTCCGTCCGGTCCCGTGCAAACCGAGCGCGAATATTTTTGTGAATCGTCCATTACCCCCAAATCCGCCAGCGCGCCCGTCTTCGGATCGTACGACACCAGCTTGGCGCCCGGATACGTGCAGCCGTAAATCTTTCCGTCCTTCCCGATGGTGAACATCCAGAGGTACGTCTCCGTCGCGGACGGACGTCCCACCACTTGGATCTGCTTCTCCGGATGCTTGGGATCGAATACCAGTACCTGGCCGTCGTCCGACGGATCGTCGCCCTGATGCGTCCCCAAATAGATCTTGTTGTCCGGCCCTACGATGAATCCCCACGCCCCGGTCCCCACCGGGGACTGGTATTGTTCGGATTTTCCCGTGTCCGGATCCGCTGACACGAGGAACAACTTCCCCCCTTCCTGCCGGAAGTTGAAATAGATGCGCTCGGAACCGTCAGTAGGCCCCGGTCCCACGATACACCCCATTAGCCCGCCCTTCGGCACAGGCTTTCCCAACGACTCAAACGGCGACTTGCCGGTTTCCGCAGCATGCGCGCACACCATAACACCTCCAACAATCGCCAACGCGACCCCGAACACCATACGCATCGTAGTGTCTCCTTCCAACGTAGACCCAAGTCGGGTACCGGCCCAGCCAAGAACGCATTGTACTGCAACAGAGCCCCGACCCGAAACGTTCCCTCGTTTTGTTCGACTTGTCTGACCTGTCTGACTTGTCGGACACGTCCGATTGCTGCGTCCTGTTTGTATACAGCCCCTTCGGCGCCCTAATCTCCAGCGAGTGTGTGGCGTTCCCTAACCGAGGAGCCGAAACCCAATGAGCCGTCACGTTTCCGTCCCGATGGTCCTGGTGCTTCTTGCCATCGCCACCAGCCTCGCCGCGTTCGCCCAGGTCGACCGCTTCTACGGCGAGCCGGTCGAACTCAAGAGCAACTTTATGTACTTCACCAGTTGGAAATACGTCCGCCAGGGGAGCTTCGCCTGGAAGCTCGAATCCGATCCCGGCGCCGCCGAAGCCGACAAGGCCAACGCGCAATGGCTGGCCGGGGACAGCGCGCGTCCCGCCCGGTTCGAGACCATTGACATGCCTCGCGGCTTCCGGCTCGTGGCGCAGCCCGCCGAAAAGGTCCCGTTCAAGCCGGGACAAATCGCCGCACAGGTGTTCGACGACGGCAAGTACAAGACTTGGTACACCGTCGGGCCAACTCCCGAGCCGGAGCCGAACAGCTCCAAGGACAAGATCCTCCCCGGCTACAACAGCTACATCGCCTACGCCGAATCGGCGGACGCGGTGACCTGGACCATACCGAAGCTCGGCCTTATCGAGTACGCGGGAAACAAAGACAACAATATTGTCTTCCGGAACGACCTTAACGGGTCAGTGCGCGGGTTTCACGGCGGCAGCGTCTTCATCGATCCCTCGTCGAAGGAAGAACACTACAAGATGTTCTATCTCGGCATCGTCACCGACGACGAATGGAACGCCTTTGCCGCGAAGTATCCGAACGAAGTAGACACGATGGCCCGCCGCAAGGATGTCGGTGGATTCCGGTGCGTGGTCGCGGTGTTTGGCGCTGTGTCGCCGGACGGGCTCCACTGGACCTCGTTGCCCGAGCCGCTGATGATCCAGCACGCGGACACCCAAAACACCTGCGACTACGACGCGGACCGCAAACAGTACGTGGCGTACGTACGCGCCTGGCAGGTCAACGCCAAAGCGCCAGGATTTGAAACGAAGGAACCCGACAACTGGATAGGCGTCGGCCGGCGTTCAATTGGGCGCTCGGTAAGCAAGGACTTCCGCCACTTCAGCAAACCGGAAATCATCATGTCCACCGCCGCCGATGAAGCGCCAAGCCACCTGTATTACACCAACGGGAAGACTACGCTTCCCGGCGCCCCGGACAACCACGTGATGTTCCCGTGGGTCTGGGAACTCGAAAGTGACGGAGGGTCGGTCCGGCTTCTGTCCAGCGCCGACGGCGTGTTCTGGTCGCGCGTACCCGGCCCGCCGGTCGTGGACATGGGCGCCCCCGGCGCGCCAGACGGTGGCTACGTGACCGTGAGCGGAAATCTGCTCGAATACCCCGGCGATAGGTGGGGCATTACCTACGGTGGCAATCCCATCCCGCACAAATACCCTGGCCGCGACCCCGCCAAACGAAAGGGGCTCTTCCCCGGTGTTCAAGGCGTTGGCGGCATCGCAACTTGGCCTAAGGGCCGGCTCGTCGCGCTGCAATGCGACGAAGAAGGCGAGTTCGCCACCGTCGCCGTCATCCCCAAAGGCGAACACATTCGCCTCAACGCCAGCGTCAAACCCACCGGCTACATCAAGACCGCTGTGCGGGCGATAGGCAGAGGTGACATACCCGGCCGCGGTTTTGACGAAGCCGATCGCCTCGTCGGCGACGGCCTCGCCATGCCGGTTACCTGGAAAGGCGAAACCACGCTCAATAACGAGGGCGCGCCGGTCGCTCTGCGATTCCAATTGCGCCAAGCGAAATTGTTCGCGGTAGAGTTTTACTAAGGGCCGCTGACGAGCCCCGCGCTTGCGCAAAACGGGAGGGCGGATGTCCTCATCCGCCGGATTCCAGGCATAACAGCTTGTTACGCGCCCAAATCCGAGCGCGTGCGTCACTTGGGCCACTTGCAGTAGGATCTGCCATCTCCTATGATCTTCCATAGAAGCGTATTCTGAGGCCTACCCCATACGAGATTGGAGGGCATGCCGTGGACTATCGAGTTGTACTAATCGAAAGCGACGAGGGGTTTTCGGTGAGTTGTCCTGCGCTGAGAGGGTGCCATTCCCAAGGATACACTCGTGAAGAAGCGTTGCAGAACATTCGCGACGCGATCCGTGAGTGGCTGAATGCCGAAGAATCCGAGAAACCGTTGTGTGCCGGGGATCGCGTAACGATACGAGAGGTGGGATATGAACAAGAAACTGGAGCGTAGGGAATTCATGGGAGTTGCCGCAGGCGCAGTTTTGGTGTTCGTGCGCCGGGGAAGTGTTCCAGGGAGCAGCAGATTCATTGAATCCCAACAGTAATGAATTACTGCCCTCCATTTATTGCGCAAGTGGGGGTTGCCCTCAACGACTATATGCGTTATTGTGACATATATGAACGCTGATCGAAGCAGACAGGTCATCCATAAGGAACACTTCGAAACCGCCAAAGAATTCACGGATTACTTTGACTTGGGCGATCCTCGCTGGGGTGACGGTCTAACGGTTCCTTGGATTTTTCGCGGCTAGAGAGACGATTCGTGGCGTCTCATTCCAAGCGCGTGGCGAACGCCGATGGACCCAGTATTCGAGTCCCTCGTATCAGTATTGAAGGAGAAGGTTGAAGAAACGTACTCCGGTTGGCAGTGTAAACAGAATTCTATTCCAAATCCCGACGCGGTAAAGGACTTAATGTCCCGTACGGCCGCAGAACGAGAGGCAGTTAATTCGTTTATCGACTTGGCTGACCGATTGGGGCATCGGGTCCCGCTCTTATTTGACGCAGTTCACGCGGGCGCAGATCATTACCTGGGTTCTTGGGGTGAGGACAGCGGCCCAACACATGACCACCTCGCCCAGGGTTGGGAGGCCGCGCTGGCCCAGCACCACGGCATTCCGACTTCATTGCTTGATTGGACGCGGAACCCCCTCATCGCGGCATACTTCGCGGCGTCGGATGCGGTTGAAGTTGGACCGGAAGATAAGAACTTGGTGGTATGGGCGTTCAATCACCAGGTAATAAACGACAAGAAGAGCATTGCGGTGTTTGGCGTACCACGGGAAGGATTTGGAAACCTGCTCCAGCAGGACGGGCTGTTCGCAAGTTGGAGTGGGGCGGCGCATCGGCTGAGCGGGCTTGAGTGGCCATCACTCGATGAGATGGCAGTAGAGCATTGCATTCTGGATGGAACGCCGCCGCTGAAAAAGATTACCTTGCCTTGCCATATGTCCGATGAATTACTCTTTCTATTGTCGCGACGGGATATACATCAAGCTCGCCTTATGCCGGGATATCACAGTATCGTTAAGACTCTCGGATGGCGTTGGCGATATCGGGCACTATGCCAGTAAGGTTCGCCACTGGTCGAGAGCTGGTCGAACCGGAGTCAAAAAGCAAAGGGACG
>JACRLJ010000024.1:0-65377 GCA_016215105.1 Candidatus Hydrogenedentota bacterium | reverse complement strand
CAAAAAGCAAAGGGACGTTCAAGAATGCCATTTGACGCGATTATCAAAGTCTCGTTCAATTCTGATGTCCGGGCGAATCAGGCTGTCAATAAAGCACTAGTGGGGCATCCACAGAACACAAGCGGGCCTGGCCCATTCAGCAGGGTAGGCACAGCGGCTTACTCTTGTCGTGACGCGTCGGACAGTGATGTTGCTCTAGCGCTGGTTGAATTGAGCAATGCCTTACTCAATTCACATCAAGTATTGGACAGTGTTTCCGTTCAGTTAGTCCGCCATACACAGCTCTAGCGCTACCACGCCGCACCGGCGAGACTAGTTATTGCGTGAGCATCTGGGATAGAACTGCTTCCAATTTATCGGGACATCGCGAGACCAATAAGTGGTTACTGCCCCATCTTATTTGAAACACTCTTCCATGACGGGTTAAGAATACGCCAAAACGGGGAGATGACAGATCTCCTTATTTGCCTGTTGACATGAACTTATCACGGATGTCCCGATCTATTGCAGGACGACTCGGAATCCGAAGTTGGGATAGCGGTCAATCGGGTTCCAATATGCACGAATCGCAGAGCGACTGTCCTCGCCTGAGCCATAGCTCCATCCGCCGCCACGTTGCACATGGTAGGAAGTAATTGGAGCTTCCCATGCGCTGCCGTCCGCTGGTGCTCCGCCGTAGCCGCCATGATACCAATCCTGACACCATTCCCATACGTTTCCGCTCATATCGTAGAGGCCCCATGCGTTCGGAAACTTCTGCCCCACTAGATGCGCATAATTTTTACCAACTCCAGCCGTATTGCTATAATACCACGCATAGTTATCAATTTCAGAACAATCTGGGTCGTCACCCCAATAGAAACGGGTGGTTGTGCCTGCGCGGCACACGTACTCCCATTCAGCTTCGCTTGGCAGCCGGAAGGACTTCCCTGTGAGCTTGTTCAATGCGGAAAGAAATGCTTGCGCATCGGACCACGAAATGTATATTGCGGCGCTGTCCGGCTCGTCGAGAACGGAAGCCTGCCCCGACCACGGAATTGTACCCATTACCGCCACCCACTGCGCTTTTGTCACTTCATACGTTCCGATCCAGAACCCTGACGATAGCGTCACTTGATGCTGAGGTAACTCATCGACGGCACTTCCCTGCTCGCCCGAATAAGCACCCATCGTGAAGTTTCCCAGTGGAATACTTGTGAGCTCAAATGGTACGTTACCAGGAAGCATGACCGTCTGGTGGGGCCGCTCATGTGGGCCAAGCGAGACATACAAGCTGATTTCGGTCCCACTGAGCGCGAGCGAACTACCGGCCGGAACTTGACTGACGATTTTGCCTACTGGAACTGTGTCACTGCGAACATTGGTTACCGTCCCGATACGGAATCCCGCGTTAGTTATTGCGGCTTCCGCCGCGGACTGCACGAGCCCAACCACATTAACCACCGTCTCCATATCATGAGGGCCAAGTGAAATAATCAGGCTGATCTCGGTCCCACTGGGTGCCTGCGAACCGCCAGCCGGGACTTGGCTGACGACATTACCTACCGGAACTGTGTTACTGCGAACATTGGTTACCGTCCCGATACGGAATCCCGCGTTGGTAATTGCAGCCTCGGCTGCGGATTGTGTGAGCCCAACCACACTAACTACCGTCTCCGTGTTGAGGAGCGTCCAATCCTCGTCGTACTGAATGCTCAAAGCGAGGGCCCCACCTTGTAGGACGCTTACCGCGCGCGTTCCTTTGAGGTGTCCTCCGCTCGTCACGTGCAACCGAAAGACGTGAGATGAAGAGAAGTGCATACCCTGATACAAATAGCTATACGTAATAAGGACTTGGGCATTGCGCCGGTCAAACGTCCAGGAAACGTCCGGGAGTGAGACCCATTCAAAAAGGTTCGGGTCAAGTCCGATATCGAATCCGCTCCCGGGAACAACTTCTCCTTTACCATCTGGAAGAAGCGTAAGCTGGAAGCTGTCAATCAAGCCTACGTATTGGGGAGGGGCGGTAACGACGCCTACAATCTGCCAAGTTCCAACGATAGACGACATGCTCGCCGCTG
Source organism: Candidatus Hydrogenedentota bacterium (assembly GCA_016215105.1). Lineage (GTDB taxonomy): Bacteria > Hydrogenedentota > Hydrogenedentia > Hydrogenedentales > SLHB01 > JACRLJ01. The sequence continues at coordinate 63,317 of JACRLJ010000024.1, read as the reverse complement.
GCGGACACCCTGCCGTCAACGCAAGCACTGTAAGCAACCCCGCCAAGCCAGTATTCCGTGCGTTTCTCATGATAATCCCCTTTCATGGTTGGCTTGCCGTCATCCTATCACCTCCCTGCCAAATGCACAATATCTAGTTTCTGTTGCGGAAAGGTCACAATTGACTTCCGTAAAGGGAATTCTACCCATGTCATCTTATCGCGTATATTGGGAATCACAGTTTGAGTCAACTAGATAACCCTCACACGCAATACTTCCGTTCCCGGGGCTTGCCAGTCCCGCAAGCCAACCGCCCTTAGCCTCTTTGTCAGCAACTCCCTTCTGATTTTGCGTGGATGTTGCTGACAATGAAGTCATACCAATGACTTGACATTGCGGCCGGGACGTCTTAGGCGCGTATCCCGGCTTAGCGCCGTGTCGCGCCATTTGCAGTGGGGCCGGACATCTCCTATGATTCTACAATCGAACAAATAACGGCACCCGCTTTGAGAATACAGATGTGAACCGGGGATCGCGTAACGATACGAGAGGTGGGATATGGACAAGAAACTGGAGCGTAGGGAATTCCTGGGAGTTACCGCAGGCGCGGCCTTGGGTCTAGCGGCTGCGGGCGCGCTCGCGGGTTCGGCCAAGGCCGACGATAAGCCGGTCCGCGTGGGCGTGATCGGCACGGGCCGGCGCGGCACGAGCCTTCTCAGCACGCTACTGCTGCTCAAAGGCGTACAGATCCCCGCCATCTGCGACATCAACCCCGACGCCGCCAAAGCCGCGCAAGCGCTGGTCGCAAAATCGGGCCAAAAGGAACCGCAGGCCTACACGCGCGATGAAGCGGTCTACAAGGAACTGCTCGCCCGCAGCGACATCGACGCGATCATTATCGCGACCCCGTGGAATTGGCACACGCCCATGGCTGTGGACGGTATGAAGGCCGGCAAATACGTCGGCGTCGAAGTCCCCGCCGCGCTCACCCTCGACGGATGCTGGGACCTCGTTCACACGTACGAGAAGACCAAAGTCCCCTGCATGATGCTCGAAAACTGGAGTTTCCGCCGCGACAACCTCGCCGTCTTGACCATGATCCGCAAGGGACTGCTCGGCGAAATGGTCCATTGTCACTGCGCGCACTCGCACGACTGTATTGACCATTGGTTTTTCGACACGGACGGCTCACGGCGCTGGGGCGCCGACTTTCTCATCAAGCGGAACTGCGACCAATATCCCACCCACAGCCAGGGGCCTGTGTTGAGTTGGCTCGACATCAATTGCGGCGACGCCTATGCTACCTTGACCTCGACGGCCAGCGCCTCCCGCGGAATCAACGCCTATTTCGCCCGCAAGTTCGGCCCGGACCATCCCAACGCCAAACAAACGTACAAGCAAGGCGACATTGTCACCAGCGTCATTCGCACCCACCAAGGCAAGACCATCGTCATCAACTACGACATGCAGTTGCCCCGGCCTTACGACAACCGCTGGTCGGTGCAAGGCACGCTCGGGATCTACAACGAACAGCGCAACACCGTTTACGTGACCGGTCGTACTCCCAAGTATCACGAGTGGGAGTCCTTCGATCCGTACCAGAAGGAATTCGACCACCCGTGGTGGAAGGAGATGCAGGCCAGCGCCGAGGCCGCCGGCCATGGCGGAACAGATTACCTCGAGCTTTCGTTATTCCTGAAGGCCGTGCGCGAGAAGACCCAAACACCCATCGACGTCTACGACTCCGCCACGATGAGCAGCGTCGTTGCGCTGTCCGAGGCGTCCATCGCCAAGAATAGCGCACCGGTCAAGTGCCCGGATTTCACGAAGGGCGCGTGGAAGACGCAGAAGCCAAAGTTCGCGGTCGCGACGTAGCCGCGCAACATCGCCAATAGGTGGCCATGGCCGCAAGTGAACGTAAGAATCATTGGATAGCGCTGTGCGCGCTTGCCTTGGTCTTGCACGGCGCTGCGTCAGCGGCGCCGGCAATCGAGACGCTCCAACAGATGGCAACGCGCGCGTCCGAAGCGCCCGCCGTGGCCGATGCGTCGCTGATTGCCTGCCAGGGCCTGCGGCCGGACCTCGATGTCCGGAAATACACCGCGCAAATGGACGCGCTTGCGAGCGAGTTGAAACCGCGTCTCTTGTCTGCGCCCGATCCGCAAGCCAAGCTTCGCGTCATGGCCGAAGCCATCTACGGTAAATGGGGCTTCGCCGCACAAGCCGTTCTGCCTCCAACCGTCTTCACCGGTCTCGACGACGTGCTGGACAAGAGGCACTGGAACTGCTTTGGCATGACCCTGCTCTATCTCGGCCTCGGAGAACGTCTCGGACTGCCCCTGCGCATGGTGTCCGGCCGTGGCCACGCCTTTGTCGAGTGGAATGCCCCGGCGCCGCTCTACATCGAAACCACGCAGCAAGGCCGCGCGTACGGCAACAAGGACTATCTCAAGTCCTATCTCCCGTTCCCCTGCGTCGATCCGAATGATTACGCGGCGCTGGACGCGCGGCAAGCCATCGCGGTCATCACGGTACAGATAGCGCTCACCCTGCAAGACAAAGGCCAATATCCCCAAGCCGCGGCATATTACGATTGCGCATTGCGTTTTGATCCAAAGCAAGCCGAGGCGCAAACCGGCATCGGGATCATCGCTCTCGCGCAACACAAGCCCGGTGACGCCATCACCGCGTTCCGCAAGGCGCTCGCCATCAGCTCCGCCTTTCGCGAAGCCTACGGCGGCCTGGGCGAAGCGCTCCACGCCAACGGGGACACCGACGGGGCCCTCGATGTGTACAGGAAACTCTTGGGGCTCTGCGCCGCCGAGCCGAAGGCCCAATTCAACCTCGGCCAACTGCTCTATGAAAAAAACGATCTCGACGGAGCCATCGCCGCATACCAGAAGTACATTGCCCTACTCCCGAACGACCCCGACGGCTATGCGCGGCTCGCGTTTCCCCTCGAAGACAAGGGGGACCTCGACGGAGCGCTCGCGGCGTACAAGAAGGCCCTGTCACTCAACCCCAACTACATCGACGCCTACGTTAACATGGGCCATCTGATTGAAAAGCGCAATGACGCGAAGGGCGCGGAGAACGCCTATCGTTCCGCCCTGGCATTGCAGTCCAACCACCCGCTCGCGCTTTCCGGTCTGGGACGCGCGCTCGCCCTGCAAGGACGAATCGAGGAGGCGTTGAAGCATCTGCAACGGGCCTCCGAATTGGCGCCCGCCGATGCGGGTGTCTGGATTGACTACGGCAATGTAACCCGAAAGACTGGCGAGAGCGCGCGCGCCATCGGCATGTACCGCCGCGCCATCGAGTGCGACCCCACTGATTCCGAGGCCTACCTCGCCCTCGCGGAGACTCAACGTGACGCGGGAGCCATGAACGACGCCAAAGTCAGCGCGGAGAAGGCCCGCGCCCTAGGCGCCAAACTCCCTCCTGCGCTCGAGGCGCTGGTCAATCCTGTTCCGGCGCCAGGCGCTGCGCCTAAGAAATAGTCCCAATGCAAATCACTTGCCGTAGACCTGGACAAAGTCAATATCGCACATACCCACGGGACCCGGTTCGCCGTAATCCTGGGCCTGTCCGCTGAATGGCACTTTTCCGACCAAGAGTTCCATCGGCGGTCTGTTCAGCGCCCCACCATGTTCAAACGTCCAGAGACGATCGTAATTCGTGCCGTCTGAACTCCGCTCTATCACGCCCTGCGTGCCGGTCCAACGCGCGCGTAAGTACGCCCACTGGTTTGCCGCGTATACCCCCCCGACATATTGCTTTCCCAGGACATCGGCCTGGACCATTCCATCACTCCGAATCCCTACACGCACGGCGCCACCGTCGGTCCATCGCATCATCGCTCCCGGTCCCCACGACATACCCACATCGGTCGTCTGCCGAAGCAGAATCACAAACCCCGACGACTCCGACTGCATCGGAACACGCAAGAACGCATACGTGTGCGCGTGAGCGTGGATGCGCAGCAGCCCATCGGTGGTTTCGAACGCGTCCGGATTCGTCGGAGAAAAGACCGGTTGGGCAATAGGCATCGTGTCGAAATCCAAGACCAGGCTTGGCGCGCCCCACTGTGGTGGCGCCTTGAGCGTCTGCTCATCCAGGCTCGCCGCCGCTGCCTTGGCTGGAGCGCTCTCTTGCCGAGCGTCCATCTGCCGATCCACATCCTGGCGCATCGACATCTCCAGCTTGGCCAGGTAGTCGTCGCGCCATACTTGCATCGCGCTTTCATCCGCGGCCGCGCCCGCGAGCAAATGGAATCGCGCGTTGACCGCCAACCCGTCGCGCGCGAGTTGAGGAGTGAGGCCAGGGGGCGCATTGTCGCACACCACACCGACGCAGTTGTTAATGTTGTAGCCGGAAACGAAATACCGCAAGTAGTCCGCATTGCTGTAGAGGTTGGTCTGACCTTCGCCGCGCAGGATAATGTCCACGTACGCGTCCGCTTGCGGAAGATAGCATAGGCCGTCCCCCAGCGCCAGGGTCGAGTGCCACTCGAGAAGCCCCATCTCGCCGACAATCTCGCGCGCCCGCCGCGCCAGAGCGTACAGCGCCGCTGGATTCTGCGTGTACTGGCCGTCGAAATACAGCCCGTCCGGTTTGTACTGTTTCACCATGCGCTTGATCGCGTCAAGGAAGATCTCCATATTCTCGCCGGTGACCGTCGCCGGTGGCCAGTCCTTGAACCCTTCAAACGTATTGATGGCCTTGGACTCCAGCGCCGTCCCTTTCAAGAAATAGGCGGGGCTGGTGTAAACCATCATCCGCATGTTCTGCTTGCGCAATGTCTTTCGGACGCGCGCGAATTCCGCTTCATCCCGTGGCACAAAATCCAAGTTCCAGTCTTTCCACAACATCATCTCCGACTGCAACAAGACGATGTTACCCTTCCCCTTCCACTCGCGCAGGGTATCGTCGGAAGGATAGGCGCTTTCTTTTGACCAGTGCCAAATAACGTTATCGTGCAGGGACCGCAGCCATTCATACGGCTTCGGCGGGCATACCGCCACCCAGAGCACCGCATCCGCCGGCAACGGATACTGCGCCACCGTCTTGGCGTAGGCGTCGTACTTGTCGTTCAGCGTGGTGTCGGAACAGTACAACCCAAACGCGCCCCACTCGTCCGCGATCAGGTGATTGGTCTTGAACGACGCGTTCCACCGCGGGACGAATTTGCGATCCAACGCCACCTCAAACGCCTCGTGCATCTGGAGCATGAACAGCGAGTCGCCGTTCACGCGAATCGTTAGTTTCGGTTGTTCGCACGTGACCATCGCGAACCCGGACCCGGAATGCGTGACCTTTACCCCCTGCAGCGCCACGCCAAAGCGCATCATCGCCAGCGGCCGCGCGTGGCTGATCCGCTGCATGAACAAGATTGCGCCCCGCGGCGAGTCTATCAGGATTTCGGCGCCGGTGGTTCGTATGCGGACCTTCTCACCGTCCTCGGCGGCGGACTCGACTTTTAGCCCGCGCTGAGGATGCGGAAACATTTCCGGGTCCATCAGCTCCTGAAACGTGGGCGCGGCAGGCGGGACCGCCCAAGCGGCAGCGGCGCTAAGAAGTGCTACGGCGGCATAACGCATTGCAGTGTTCATAGGTCTTCCTGACTCCCGGCGCAGAAAGGCGCAGTCCACCTCGTGCTTACCATCCCCGCCACTTCGGAGAAGTTGCCGGGGTTGAGGAACCTTCTAGAGAGTACACAGGGTATCGCGAGAAAGGCAATCCCTCACCGTTCGAGTACTTCTTTACGTGAGGCAACAGGTCCCTCTACCCGGACGCGCAACCACCTCCAGATGCGCGGAATGATTCACGTGTGGTATAACTGGCGCCCCTATGAATGAAGAATCCAAACACCTCCGCTTAGTGGATACCCACTGCCATCTGCAAGACGCCGCCTTCGATTCAGACCGCGGCGAAACGCTGTCGCGCGCCCTGGATGCGCTCGAATGGATTGTCGTCGTCGGTGACGACCTGGACGCCAGCAAGCAGGCGGTGAAACTCGGCGGGCCACGCGTGTTTGCCGTGATCGGGTTTCATCCCTATCACGCGGCGCAAGTAGACAGTTCGGTGATCGCATCCCTGCGCGATCTGGCGTCGAATCCGTGTGTGCGCGCGATTGGCGAGATTGGGCTCGACTACCACAACGTCCATGCGCCGCCGGAGGTCCAGCAATCGGCTTTCCGCGCGCAACTCGATTTGGCGTGCGAACTGCGCCTCCCGGTGGTCATCCATAACCGCGATTCCCACGCGGACGTGTCCACCATACTCGACGAGTATCACTCGAAACTTGCCGGCGGGATTATGCACTGTTTTGACGGCGACACGGCGTTCGTCACGAAATGCATGGATTGGGGCTTCCACGTGTCCTTCGCCGGCAACGTGACCTACCCCAAGGCGGAAAACCTTCGCGAAGCCGCGCGCGCCGTGCCCATGGATCGGCTTCTGGTCGAGACAGACAGTCCATACCTGGCGCCCCAACCCATGCGCGGAAGACGATGCGAACCCGCTTACGTTCAGCACACGGCGGCGGCGCTAGCGCTGGTGAAAGGAAGCTCCCCCGAGGAATTCGCGTCCCGCACAACCGAAAACGCGAGCCGCCTCTTCGGCGTAACGCAGCCGGTGTAAAGCGCCAGATTGCGGATCAGGACGCAGGCCGAGCCGTCTCGTGCAGCAACTGGGCCACCTGCCGGATGAGGTTGGCAGTCGATACATAACACGTGGCGCCGGCCGCCTTCGACGCCTCCCTCAGTCCTTCATCCTTCCCGTAGATGATCACTGGCAACGTCTGGTACCCGTGCGTGCCCCGCACCGCACGGCAAATATCGACACCAGGCATCATCTCTTGCTCTTGATTGATGAGCAGCGCGCTCGGATACGCCACCTTCAGGCGGTAGAATGCCTCGACCAAGTTGCGCGACGAAACAACCTGATACCCTTTCGTTTCCACCTGTGTCCGGATCGCGTCCGCCACTGCCGGATTGGGGTCAATGACGAGGATGCGTGGAGCCGGGGTATTCACCGTCCTGGACCGCTCCAAAGTGTCCGCGACAAACAACTGAAGATCGTTGTGCAAGTCTGTTTCCGGGCTATCGAAGCGGCACCCGTGAAACACTCCCTCGTCACTCGGACGAATGCGCCGTATCAGACCAACGACGCCGTCCATTACAGTGCCATCCGGGAATGTACACCAAATGCGGACGCGCGAATCGGCGGGAAGCCTTCCCGGCAACAGCAGTAAGCATCCCCCCTCGCTGACGTCCCGCACTTCCGCCGGCACACGATCTTCCGCGTCGCCAACCACAATTTGACAGTTAATGCTCGTCCGGACACGTTCGTGTTTCCGCACCCGGATCACGGAAAGATCCGGGGGCCACGCGATATAGACGTGTGACACCATCGAGCGCGGTCCCAAATCGAGAAGCTCCCCCTCAAATCCGCATGCGAGACCCTCGGACAGAAAACGAACGGCGCAGTGTTCGGCGCGCAGCATATCCACATAACGCTGGTTGATCAGCGGACGATCCAGCATGATGTACTGGCCCCGCTGCCAACCCCGGAGATACGTGCGGTATCGAGGCCGCTCCACGGACTCATTTTGCGCCTGAATAGTCGCGCTCAGGCCTACAGAAAGATACTTCTCGATATCCGAAATGTTCACGGGCGTCATGGCGTCCTCGAACGGTTGCGCGCACTATACGCAGACGTGAACCGGGATTAGCCAGATTCACGGTTAGAAAACGGCGTGTCACGAAACTGACTAGATACTAGCGCCGCCCTTGAACGACTTACAACTAATTGTTGATGCAATCTACCGGGTGTTGATCACAGAAACAGCGGGCGGCGCCGGTGTCCGGACGGCGGGCTTACTCGGAGCGCGAGACTTTCGACTCGCTCTTGATGTCCACAATGCGCCCCTTGAACACGTCCACGACCTGCGCCACATGAGGGTCATCAAGCGCGGCGCGGGCCGCGTTCGGATCGACGCGCCCCGATATCGGAAGCGTGGACTGCGCGGGGCCTGCTTCTTCGGGTTCCGCGCCGGCGCCTGCCTCACAGCGGAATGTGCGTACGTTGTCCGTAAGCTCGGCCAACGCCGCCTCGATGGCCGCGCGCTGCTCCGGCTTTTCCAGGAAGCTCCGCGCCTTCGACTGGTCGGACGGAATCCGCAAGACCAGCGTGTCGCCTTCGATTGCCGCCGGCTTCGCGCGGTCTGCGTTGAGGCCCAAATTCAGATTGACGCCACCCTGCGAAATGATACCCTTGACCTGCTGCCAGAGGCCGGCCATGTTCTTTTCAGTAGCCGGCTTTCTCTTGCGTGGTGCCGCTGCGGGCGTATCGGCGCCGGACGCGCCGGGAGCCGCCGATACCACGGCGGCCTTGGGCGCTTCGGAACGCTGACGCACCGAACTGGACAAATCGCGCGCCGGCGCTGCAACCACGCCGGACGATGCACCGAGCCCGCCCTGTCCCAGCGCCACCAGTTTCTCCAGTACGCTGTCCAGCGAGAATTCCACCGACACCTTCGACAGGCGGATGAGCATTGATTCCAAGGCGATGCGTTGCGCCAGTTGCGAATCAAAATCCTTCGACAACTCCGCGAATTGCTCCACCAGCCGGATCAGATTGGTCGTGCGCCTGCATCGACTGAATTTCGTCATCGGGAAGCGCCAGGAGTTTCTTCGCATCGGCTGTCTTGCAGACCAGCAGGTTTCGGAAGTAGCGCAGTATGTCCTCGACGAACTGCGACAGGTCTTTTCCGCTCGCGACGACATCCTCGACGATGGTCAGTTGCTTGGCGATGTCTTGAGAAAGCACCGCGTCGCATAGCTCATGCAACACGCGCCAGTCCACCAGCCCCAGCACGTCAAACACGTCCTGAAATGTGATCGTCTCGCCACAATACGAGAGCAACTGATCCAGAATGCTCTCCGCGTCGCGCATACCGCCGTCCGCGGAACGCGCGATGGCGTGCAACGCCTCGTCACTGCACGTCACACCCTCGGCAACCAGGATCCGCCGAAGCAAATCTTGAATCCGGCCCAGCGGCACCCGCCGGAAATCGTAGCGCTGGCAACGCGATACAATCGTCGCCGGAATTTTCGACGCTTCGGTCGTCGCCAATATGAAAATGGCGTGGGGCGGAGGCTCTTCCAGAGTCTTGAGCAGGGCGTTAAACGCCCCCGTGGATAGCTGGTGTACCTCGTCGATGATGTAAATCTTGTAGCGCGACCCCGACGGGACCATGCGCACATGCTCGCGGATTTCGCGCACGTTGTCCACGCTGTTATTTGACGCGCCGTCGATCTCGATCACGTCGATATTGTTTCCGGCCGCAATGGATGCGCAATTGCTGCACGCGCCGCAGGGAGTGGGGGTGGGGCCGCTCGCGGACGAGCAATTCAGCGCTTTGGATAGGATTCGCGCGGTCGTCGTCTTGCCGATACCGCGCGATCCAATGAATAGGAACGCGTGACCGACCCGCCCCGACGTGATCGCGTTCTGCAGCGTCCGGGTGATGTGTTCCTGGCCAATCACATCCTCGAAGGTCTGAGGACGCCACTTCCGCGCCAAGACTAGATAGCGTTCATCGGCCATCCGCATCTCCCAATGAAAACTGCGCCGCGCAGGCGCCACGTGCGCTGACTGGTATGGGCGTTCCCGCGCCCGCGCGTCCTTGGTCAGCCACGGGGCCCTCGAAATGCCAGGCGACCCTACAGCACACAGAGACTTCCACCTACGGCTGCTTCCTTCCGGACCTGACCGGGTTCAGCGGCGTCCCGTTGAGTAGGACCCAACACTCGAGGGTCCCGCGCCTGACCAAGGAATTCACACTGAACGGTCCGAGGATATTACCCCGCCAATAAACCGCCGGAATGATGGCGCCACCGGCGGCTGGAAAACACCATCACCACCGCCAATGCGCGCCCACGGACATGCGCGAAAAACAACGGAGCGTAGCACATGAAGGCGAATCGTTGCAAACTGCGGCCGCTGCTCGAACACCGCGCAAGGTTGTTTCAATGCGGCAGGGTTTCGTATTGTGCGGTTCACGCGCATCGTCGCACCCAGCCAATGAGGCGATGGCGCGTCGCCCCGAAACGCTACAGTGGCTGAGGTGGGTACTCATGACTCGAATCCTGATTCTCGCGGGTTTGGCGCTAGCACAAACAACACACGCCGCCGGCGTCGCGACGCCAATCGAAGGCCTCGCGCTTTGGCTCGACGCCTCGGACTCCGCCGCGGTTCATGTCGAGAACGGACGCGTGAACAAATGGGACAACAAGGCGCCAGCCGCGCGCAATGCGCTCTCAAGTTCTGGTGAGCAGCGCCCCAAGTACATCGCGGCCGTCAAGGACAACATGCGCCCGGCGGTCCGATTTGATGGCGTGGATGACGTTGTGCGCGACACCGCCTTTCGCGCATCGGCGGATACCTGGACACTCATCGTCGTGGCGGCGCCCGTGGCGCCGTGCCGAGGCGGAGCCCTCTGTTCGGCGCGTTCCACCGATGGTCATGACTACGACCCCGGATTTACCGTGGACCAGTATGAATCCGCAAAGCAGTTCGACTCGCTGAGTGTCGAAGGAGCGGGACGCATCGGCGGTCAGAAGAACCAGTTGCGCGTCGGCCACGCCTTCGGAGGCATGCATGTTGTCACCGTGGCGCGGGAAGAGAAGACCATCCGGGTGTTCGTGGACGGCGAGGAACAGGCGCCGCGCCCCGTCAATCCCGCGCGAACCCTACTGGACGAAGTCAGGGTCGGCGCGCGCTATTACGCCGGCCAGGAACGAAATTACTTCCACGGCGACATTGCGGAAGTACTGCTGTACAAGCGCGTGCTGACGGATGCGGAACGCGCAAGCATCGAGTCGTCGCGAAAGATCTCGCCGGAAGAGCAAAAGGCAAGAGAGGAACACGCCATGCTGGAAGCGCAAGAGCGCCTGAAGAACAGAATGATAGCTCCGCGGGTAACGGCCGTATGGCCTTCGGTCGCGGCATTCCTCGCCGCGCAAGGCAAGCAGGACGTGCGCAACGCCGCGCTCCACGTCGATATCAAGGAGGCAATCTCCCTAGGCGTGACCCACCTCAACTCCCTGTTCGATCGCGACAAGGACGGCGAGCCGTTCTTCTACGCCAACCGCGAGGCGGACGGCACGGGTAAGATGCATCACTCGGTCAATATCGGAATCCCCCACGTGGTTGGTCGGTGTCTGCTCGGCGGGATGGAAGGCGAACTCGCCGCCGGTGTTCCATTCCCACCCGAAGGACTCGCCATACTTGAACGCTATCTCCGGAGTTCCTTCGACAACCCGGACCATCTGAACTCGTACTACGATCCCGCTCGGGATGGAAAGCGCTTCATCGAATTTCACAACATGCGCGAAGGGCTGTATGGCCTGTGGGCGCTTGCAGCGGGCCGCAATTCCGCGTGGGCGAAGGACACGGCCCACGCGATGCTGGAGACACTTAATCGCCTTACTGACGAGCAAGGCCGGTGGTCCACCGAAAAAGCGAAAGCCCTGGGAATGGCCGGCCGATGTGAAGGATTTGCGTCGTCGAACTCCACGCGTCTGGTCGATCCGCTTCTCGCCTATTACCGCCTCACACAAGATCCCCTGGCCATCAAACTCGCCGGCCTGTACGCCAAAGACGGTCTGAAAACCCTGTTTACCGAGGACGGTCATTTCGCGCCGATGGATCGCTCCTCCGGCCATGTGCATTCCATTACCTCGTCGTTGAGCGGCATCACCGCGTACGCGATCTTCACTCACGACGCCGCCATGCTTGACGCGTGCCGGAAGATCATGGACGTGGGCGTGCCCGGCTACCACACTTCGTGGGGTTGGGGTGATGAGGTCTTCCCGGAACACCCGGCGGATGTGCAATCGCGCGGAGAAATCAATCAGACCGGTGACGTCGTGCGCACGGCCCTCTTGCTGGGCGACGCGGGATATCCGCAGTACTACGATGTCGCCGATCGCTTCCTCCGCGGAATGCTCCTGCCCACCCAGCACCGGCCGGACGAGATGGCGAAGTACCTAAAGAACAAGCCCAATCCCGCGGACGACTCCGAGAAGAACGTGCTCGAACGTTCCGTCGGCGGCTATGCCATGCAGCTACCCAACGACCGCATGCAGGCGGGCGATTGGCCGCTGACCACGCTGGACATTACCTCCGGCGCCGTACACGCCCTTAGCGAGTGCTACCGAAGCCGCGTGACATCAAGCGATGGCGTGACCTATCGAATGAATCTACTCTTTGACTTCGAGAACAGCGATCTCAAAATCGTATCCGGCTTGCCGTGGACAGGGCGCGTGGAAATCGAGACAAAGGCCGCCGGAAAGACCGTGCTGGTCCGTCTTCCAGGATGCGTGGACGCCAAGACGTTAACACGAAAGGAAAACGCTGCCGCGGCGCCCGCCGAGATCGAAGACGGCTGCGTCAAGCTCGCGAATCTTCCGGCCGGCGCCAAGGTTACACTCTCGTTCGACCTCCCCTTCAAAATAGAGAAAGAAACCGTCGACAACATCGAATACACCACGACCTGGATCGGAAATCAGGTCATCGAGATTCAACCGCGCGGGGGCGTCAGCCCCCTGCCGTTCTAACAGCTTCCAACAATGCCCGAGTCGGGGCGAACGGGAGGGCGGCTGTCCTCAGCCGCCGGGCCTTGTGCAATGCGCTTTGTTACGCGCTCTACGAGTCTCTAACATAACAGCCTGACGCATGTTGTAGCGCCGCTGTCCCGGCGGCTCTGGGACGTATTCACCTAGCCGGCGAGGACGCCGGCGCTACGGGAACCGCGCCATCGCCCAAGGCATTGTTAGGGACACTAAGGGTTCTGTTAGAAGCTCGAAGGGGCCTCCTCAGGGTATCGCCAGATCGAGCGCGCCGGCCGTACCGGCTAGTTCGACACCTCCGGTCGTGAATCTCATTTTTGAGACGTCTTGGCCGGCAGCTGGGTTCATCGCGATTGCTACAATGGTGTAGCGGCCAGGCTCCAGACCCGATATCTGATAGGCGCCGTCTTTGGCCTGTACCTGGCCGGCGAACTTATCCATATTGGACCTGAAGAAGCTCTCGCTGAACTCGGTGATAACCACTTCTCCGCGCAACGCCAGAACCACGACCATTTCACCGGTGCGTCCGCCCGTCACCGCCCCGCTGAGAGTAGCGCCCGAATTCAGGTCCAAGTCATAGCGCGTGATCTGTCCGCTGACGAGTTGCACCGTCGCCGAGCGCTGTTGGCCCAACCCGCCTTGTTGCTCCATCGCATACACCATGACCGCGGCGCTTCCGGCGGGTAAGCCCTCGATGCGGTAGCGTCCGTCCGATCCGGCTCGCGCGTTGAAGGCTTCTTGAGCGCCAGGAGAGCCGGTCATGATGACGTTCACGTGCGCATTGGTGACCGGCTGACCGTCGGCGGTGATCACGCCTTCAATGACAGCCGACCCGCCGCCGAAATCAAAGTCCACCACGGTCGTCTGGCCCGCGGCGACTTCGGCCTGTTGCGACAACCCGCGGTTCCCGCTTCCGCCGCCACCGCCCACATTAGCGTGGACACCTACGGTTCCTTCGGGGAGTTTCGCCAACGTATACACACCGGAAGCGTCGGTTTGCGTATTCACATAGGAGCCGGGGTTAGTCTGGCTGTACGCGCCAACCTGCACCCCTGCGGTAGGCTTGCCCGCGACACGCACCGTGCCGGTAATCGTTCCGCCCGCGTTCATAATCACGTCCACGGGAGTATCCCGGCCGGCCACCGGCGTTACGGTCACACTCGCGTTACTGTACTCGCCATGAACAACGGAAAGGGTCATTTCCTGCGCGGCCAGGGAATCAATTGTGAATTCGCCATTTTCATTCGTCGTTGCGCGGGCCGCCGGGCCGCCGTAGCCTTGGAACTGTTGCGGCGCCGGGCCCTCGTAGATTTGTGCGCCCACGATGGGTTTGCCTGCCGCGTTGTGAACAACGCCAGACACGGACGCGCCGGTCGTCAAGCGAAGTGTCAACCCGGAAATGGTCTGACCTGCTTGTACTCCCAACACCGGCGCGGACGCCGGGGCATAGCCCTTGGCCTGGGCAAATACCGTGTTGTCTCCCACCTGGACTCGCTCGAGCCGGAACTTGCCTTCAGGGCTCGAGAATGTCACATACTGGCTCTGCATCCACGGCCCCAACTTCACGTCGGCTCCAAGCGCCTGCATCACTTGAAACGTGGTGAGCGGTTTGCCGGTTCCCGCGTCCAGCACCTGCCCTTCGATGGCCCCATGCCCCTCGAGCACAAAGTCCACGTTGGCGCTGCCGGCCATGACTTCGGGCAGATTGGCCTGGCTGTATTCCTGATGATTGACATGGACTTGATGGGCGCCTTCCTTTAAGCCGGAGATGCTATACCGGCCGTCGGCGTCGGTCTGAGTCCAGCCTTGTGAGTCGCCACGGCTCGACCAGGCGTTTGCCGAGGCGTCCTTGATAGGCTTCCCTTCCCTATTGGTCACGCGTCCCGAAATGGTGAGACCGGACTCGTCCTCGAAAACGAGATGGACTCCGGTGACCTCCTGGCCCTTTGCCACCGGTATCGGATCGCTCTGCCGCTGCGAGGACCGGTAACTATCGTTGCGCTGCATCGAAATGTTGTAAGTCCCGGCGACGAGGCCATCGATTTTGAAGTTGCCCTTCGCGTCGCTGCTCGCGCCCCCGCCATTCCCGCGTCCGGAAACCGGGTCGGACGCCCAAGCCGAGATGTAGATGTTTTCCAGCGGTTTGCCCGCCTTGTTTGTAACTTCGCCGGAGATGCTCGCCGCCTTCTCCATGACGATCTCGACGCCGTTCATGTCTTCTTCGCCAAAGGTGAGCGGTCCAACGGGTTCAGCGGCCTGATCGCCTTTCTGCGCGCGAATCGTAATCTTGACGTGCGGCGAGAAACCGCGGTGTTCAAACGTGCCGTCCTCGATGGTGTACGTCTCCTCGCCTTCCTGGTTTCCGGCGATATCTTCGCTGGTGACGCTAACCCGGTCGAGAGGCTTTCCACTGGTATCCGTGACGCGGCCGCGAAGGTAGAGGCCATACTTGATCGGGAAATCTATGCCCGCAAGTTCTTCCCCGAGATTGACGGACACGGTTTTTTGCTCGCGTTGTTCGCCATGGAGCAGGCCGGGTTTCCAGCGGCGTTGCAGCATAGTCTGTCCGCCGGACAGACCTTCGATGCGGTACACCCCGTCCGCTCCCGATTTGCCTTCGCGCGCCGCCCCGCCGCGTCCCTGTGTGTTCGCGCGAATGCTCACCCCTTCGATCGGCTCACCATTGTCCACATTGAACGTCCGCCCGGTCACAACGCCGCCCATTGTGACTGCGATCTCGAGACCGTCGACCGTGCCCCCGGCCGCGATTTCGCATTTGGGCGCCTCGCTGGCCAGTATCCGAGTCTGGTCCTCCACGGACATCGAGTACGTTCCATCGGCCAACGCGGCGAACACGAACTTGCCTTCGGCGTCGGTGCTGGCGGCCTTTCGGTCAGGACCCGCCGCGACCACCTGGATGCCTTCGACCGGCTTACGGGACTGGCTCTCGATAACATGCCCCGAAGCGTCCCCGCCGCGTTTCAGCGTCAGGTCCACGTTCTTGGTCCCGGTCGGAATGAGGTCGCTGAGCAGAAATGCGTAGTCCTTCGCGCGTACGCCCAGCTTCCACTTGGCCTTGGGAAGGTAATGGAGCTCAAACGCGCCCTCGGCGTTGGTGAAAACGCGCAGGGCGTCCGAGGAAACACCAATCTTCCGGGGCTCGTCCGATTCTCTGGGCATTACCACGGCGCCTTCGACGGCGTTCCCGGCCTCGTCATGCACACGGCCCGAAATCATGTCCGTGGGCTGGATCTCGATATTGACTTCCCCTACGGGATCAAATTCCGTTAGCGCCGCGCCGCCTGTACCGGAAGCGTCTTCGCTGGTGGCGACAACGGCGTATGAGCCAAAGGGCAAACGCGTGATCTTGAAATCGCCGCGGCTGTCCGTCCGTGATTCCCATTGCGGAGCATTTGGATCGGGCGCGGCGTAGGACCGGACGGCTTGAACTTGTTCGGTCGACCGCTCCGTCTGAAGCGTCAAGATAATCCTCGCGCCGGAGATGGGGCGTTTGCCTTCCTTGACGCGTACCGTGCCCTGGATCTTTCCCGTGCCTACGGGAGTCGCGGCGGACTTCTTTTCGCCCGCGCCTTGACGTCCCATCAGTTCCGGGCGCAGGACAGGATTCGCTTCAGTCGAACTCTGACCCGTCCCCGCGGCGTCGGGTGATGACCCGGATCCTGTGGACGTGGATGTCTTGGGCGCGGCTTTACTGGCGGTGGAAGTGACTTGCGGAACAGTGTCCGTCTCGGCGGAGCCTAGGAATTTCCAGAGCAGAAAACCCGCCGCCACGAAAGCCGCAATGATGAGCCCCAACTTCACATTTGCATTCATGAGCGATCCCCTCGAATTTTGGCGTTGGACGCCCCGCTATCGAAATGCACACTCGGAAAGCAGCATACCACAACCAGCGCGGCGCGAGAATAAGAATTTCCGGCGCCCATGCCGCTCGAAAGTTCCCGGTACAGCGTCGGCAAAGAGGAAATCCGCACGGGACACTGCTATCATCGTTACGCACTGGGACGTTCAGGCATAGTCCGCAACCATCGGCGCAGCCGATGGTATGTCAAAGACCCCCAAAAAGGGGTCACGCTTTCCAACCGGAGACACGACTGCTAACGTGTCATTCGGAGCGCATGCGAAGAATCTGCTGCCAACGTGCGAAACCCGCGCGCAACATGCAGAGCGCTCTGTACGTGCGGGATGGATTCTTCACTACCGCTCAGAATGCCGCGATAACATGAGGGTGGCATGGATTACTGCATTGAAACGTTTGGTCTCACGAAAGACTTTGGCGCGTTCCGCGCCGTGGACGGCCTCGGACTGCAAGTCGAACGCGGCAGTTTTTACGGATTTCTAGGCCCGAACGGCGCCGGCAAATCCACCACCATCAAGATGCTGACTGGATTGATGGGCTCCAGCGGGGGATCAGCCCGTATCCTCGGCCACGACATGGCCAAGGCCCCGCTCGAGATCAAGAAGCACATCGGCGTGGTTCCCGAAGACTTGTGTCTGTTCGAGAATCTCACCGCGCGCGAGTATCTCGTCTTCATCGGTCGCATGTATCTCGTCGCGCCAAAGCTGGTTAACGACCGCTGTGAAGAATTGCTCGCGCTGATGGGACTGTCGGACACCGGCAAGACCCTCGTGCTCGAATTCTCGACCGGCATGCGCAAGAAGCTCGCGCTGGCCGCCGCGCTGATCCACGATCCCGACCTGTTGTTTCTCGATGAGCCGTTCGAGGGCATTGACGCCATCGCGTCGCGCACCATCCGCAACGTGTTGGAGCAAATCATCCACCGCGGCTCGACCATCTTTCTTACCTCCCACATCCTCGAAATCGTCGAGCGGCTGTGTACGCACGTCGGAATAATCCGCCAAGGCAAATTGGCTGCTCAGGGTTCTTTGGAGAGTCTCTCCCAAGGCTCCTCTCTCGAGGAAACCTTCATTCGCACCGTGGGAGAAGGCGAACACGCCCCCGTGAGCCTCTCGTGGCTCGAGGCCAACCACTGATGTGGATGCAGCTCAAGACGCTAATCGGTCTGCGCATTCTGCTGCTCAAGCGCGTCTGGCTGCGCTCCGCGGCGGGTGTAGTCGCGGGCGCGCTCGCGGTGTTTACCATGATCATTCTGGGCGTAATGGCGGTCGGCGCCGGTGTGGCCTGCTTCTTTCTCGGCTGGAAAGCGCTGCCGGACTTGCCGCCGCGCGCGCTCATGTTCTCCGGCGACGTCATCGTGCTCGTCGTGCTGGGCGCATGGCTGATGGGCATGCTGATGGAGCTCCAACGCGCGGACCTCATCGACTTTCAGAAGATGCTGTATCTCCCCGTATCGTTGCGCATGGTCTTCGCGCTCAATTTCGCGGTCTCGCTGTCCTCACCCACACTGGTTATCTATACGCTCGGCGCCATCGGACTGACTGCGGGCCTCATCGTTGGCGCCGGCGCGGGCATGGCCTCTGCCCTGTTCCTGGCCGCGGCGTTTTACCTCATGCTCGCCGCCTGGAGCTATCACCTGCAAGGCATGCTCGCCGCATTGATGGAAAACAAGCGGCGCCGGCGTCTTATCCTCACCATAATTCCTATCGTATTTATCATCATCTCGCAAGCGCCCAACTTGCTTGCCCAGACCGCAATAAACGGCTCCGCGCGCGGCCGCCATGGCCCGCCCCGCTGGTTCACCCTCATCACGTCCGACGCGCCCGCTAACCCTGGCGCCACCGACTGGGCGCGGCTCGCGCACGGCGTTATTCCGCTGGCTTGGCTCCCGTTGGGTCTGGCCTCGGCGCGCGCCGGGAACTACGGTGTAGTCGCGGGATGCTTCGTGGGTATGGCGGGCATCGCGGGACTCGGTCTCGCTAGCGGGTACCGCGCCACGATTCGGCATTACGCCGGCGGAAAGCTGCGGCGGCGGCCCAAAGAGAAAAAGAAGAATCACGCCCCGGCGCCGGGCAGTGTCCCCTTCACCGGAAAGAGTATTCCTTTCCTCGAAAATGACACTGGCGCGCTCGTCCTGGCCAGTTGGCTTACCCTGGTCCGCCACCCGCGTATCCGAATGCAGATGCTGATGCCCCTGCTCATGCCGATACTATTCGCACTCCCGCTCGCTCTGCGGAACCCCTCGACCGAAAACCTGAGTTGGGTCGGCGACTTTGCTTTTGCCGGCGCCATGTTGTACACGTTCCTCAGTTTCTCGATGTTCATGTGCAACCATTTTGGCGCCGATCAG
Organism: Candidatus Hydrogenedentota bacterium; assembly: GCA_016215105.1. Lineage (GTDB taxonomy): Bacteria > Hydrogenedentota > Hydrogenedentia > Hydrogenedentales > SLHB01 > JACRLJ01. Next base: position 44,473 of record JACRLJ010000024.1, on the reverse strand, counting down.
GAAGGCTTTCAGGCGCTGGTGCTCTTACCCACGCCCCGGCACAAGTATTTTCTCGCCAAGAACCTGGCGTTGTTCCCGCTAGTCGGCGTTCCCTACCTAATCCTCGTGGCGGTAGTAATGTACTTCCTGAGGCCCGGCGTGACCGCCGTCGCCACCACGCTCGCGCAATTCGTTCAACTGTATTTCAGCTTTTGCCTGCTCGGAAATTATCTTTCCGTCTACTGCCCATACCGATTCCAACGCGCTTCCGGTCAAGCGGCGCGCGCCAAGCCCGGCGCCTTCATCGGAGGCCTCATTACCATGTTCGCCCTGCCGGTCCTGATGATCCCATCCGGCCTATGCACCCTCGCAAACACCCTCTCATCCGAGTTCGCCGCCTTCCGTTACGCTCCCGTCGGACTCATCGCCTCCCTCATCGTCCTCTTCCTAACAATCTGGGCCTACCGGTCCACCATCGAGTCGACAGGAAATCTGCTGCTCGCCCGCGAACAATCCATCCTCGCCACCCTGCTCAAAGACAAAGAATGAAACGCCCGCTATGTACAACTTAAACGTCAAAAACACAGGGTACGAAGGGTTGCCGCGTGGTGTCGGGAAGTAGTTGCCAACTACGACACATATCGCCATAGCGCGATTCTTGCTTAACGAGAGGAGGGTTTTGTCCAACTCTGCTAAATAGTCCGCCAGCGCCAGAAGGGCGCGCCCTAGCTCGTGGGCGTAGTTTCCCGCACACGCTGGAGAACTAGCGCGTAAACAACAGGCCCCCCAAAAAACGCTCTCGTTCGCCGTGAAGAGGTCTCAGGGTTGTGCTACGATTCTGTGCCATGGAGGGCAGAGCAAAACCTCAATGGATGCTGCGGCCTATTTTGGAGGTAAGGTATGGTACTTCAACCTGAACGGCTAGTTGCAAGAATTTTCGAGCAATATGGGGGGAAGACGAATTTTTTTCGGCTATGGAACAGCGCCGTGAAGACTTCAGAATTGCGTGGGAACAAGATCAAGATACTATCGGCCGCGTCTTGCGGTCTCTCCTTGTGGTTGAACACTTCCTCACGGAACATATTAGGGCTAAGAATCCAGCGCTGGGTGATGTCGATGCTGCGCGCCTAACTTTTGTCCAAAAAGTCGGTCTCATTGGCGAGAACGATTATATCGGAATCCAATTAAGGCCTGGTCTATTACGATTGAACACGGTTCGCAATCGCCTAGCCCACAATCTTCATGAGAAAGTATCGATTGCCGATCGTGATGTGTTTCTTTCCGTCTATTTCTACAAAGCGCTACGTACTGAAGGCCAAAAGCGATTTGGCCCCGAACCGGACGATCCACTCTCCATCTTAGAGGATTTCTCCAAGTTTGCGGCAGGGATCTTTCAATCAAGTGCGAGTCCAGATACTGAGTACTGGCGGAAAGCCCAGCAGGCTTTGGAAGAGGAGGCCGCAAACAACGACCGCGAGTAGCGGCGGAGTACGTTGACCGTTATTAGGCCGGGCTATCGGGAAAGTGCTGCGACCCAAGCTCGCTAGTTTCTCTATTGTCAGCTAATAGCCCTTTCATGTACCACTAGGCGTATACCGGAACCGCTCAAGGATCGCGTGACCCCTCGTCAATATGTGTGGCCGCCGCGTAGTATTGAGCCGTAGCAGGACAGTCAGTTCGGAAAAGCCATGTGCCCTAAGATCTAGGGCGTGCAGGTTCCAACTATTCGCGCGCCACCGCATCGAGGTTTGGCCGATCCTTTTTGCCTTGGGGAAGGTATACTCTTAGAGCTTCTAACAAAACCCAGGTCGGGGCGAACGGGAGGGCGGCTGTCCCCAGCCGCCGGAGTGCTCACACAACGTCTTGTTAGGCGCTCTTAGAAAACAAAGATTTCCGAAACCAAATGGGAGATTAGCGGCTATGTTTTCGAAGTCTAGACCGGTCACCGTCACTGCAACTCTCATTTCAATAGGGCTTGTTTGGTCGGCGTTGATAAGCTTAGGCGCAGGGCCAAAGGCAGGCGCGGTCACCACCAAGTCCTACAAGTATGTGGACGATCATGGGAACATCTGTTTTGCGCCTTCCAAGGATGCGGTACCGGAAAGCTATCGTGGCTATCGGCATGTGAGCCATTCAGTCGATACGGAAGACGAGCCGTCGCAAAGTATTTCATTTAGAGATATTGATGGGGATGGTGAGAATGAAATACTCGTCGAGTTGCTCGTCAAATACTCGAACGGGCGCATTTACAAGAAGCTGGAAGTGATTAAGCCCGTCGGCCCTCAATTCATCAAGCTGGTGACCGTCACTGCGGAAAGGGGCGATGATGTTAAGTTATACAATCTTGCTGGGGATTCACGGACCGAGTTCTATGGACCGATATGGGGTGGCGCTCCAGAGTTCTGGGTATGGGACGACGGCCATTACGTAAACATCATACCTGAAGGGGCCGCCGCCTTACCGCATCAGGGCAAGGGCGAGACAACGGAAGCTGCTCTAAGAAGGTTGATAGTCGAGCGGCGCGGTAAGAATCCGTCGTGATTTCGGAGTATGAGCGAAGTGAAGAAATGACAGCTCCAGACACTCAATTCCCCACCCTAACCGCACTCATTCGCTTCGGGATTGGCGAGTCTTATAGCCAGGGGGAAGGGTGGACTGTGGGATTCGGTATCGTGACTTGCCGTTGCGGATTGTTTTGAATTCCTTTACTATCTGGCGGCGGCTGATTTTGAGCCGTGTGCTTTGCAGTCCAACCACGGTCGTAAAGGAACTCCTGCCATGCGATTCTCTCGTTCAGTATCCTCCGCTCTTGCCCTTGTTCTGATGCTATTCCCATTCAGCGCGCGCGCCGAGACCTACGCCGAGAAATTGGGCTGGAAGCCCGGAGACCGCGTGGTCATCTTCCATTGCGATGACGCGGGCATGTCTCATTCCTCGAACGCGGGCGCGATCGAGGGATTGGAAAAGGGCATGGTCACGTCGGTAAGCGTGATGACGCCGTGCTCGTGGGTTCCAGAATTCGCGAGGTATCTCGAAAAGCATCCGCAGGTGGACGCGGGGCTGCACCTGACGCTCACGTCGGAGTGGGACCTGTATCGCTGGGGACCCGTGGCGGGCAAACCTGCCGTGCCGGGGCTTGTCGATAAGGAAGGGTGCCTTTGGGACAATGTCGATCTCGTGACGAAACATGCCACGCCCGACGAGGTGGAAAAAGAGATCCGCGCGCAAGTTGACCGCGCGCGAACGATGGGCATGCCGATCACGCACCTGGATTCGCACATGGGCACATTGTTCGCGAGCAAGGAATTCTTCGAGCGCATGCTCAAAGTCGCGATGGAGACGAAGACGCCCGTGCTGGCGGTGGGCGGGCACATGACCCTGGTGACGAAGGGCAATCCCGACGCGGTGCAGACGCTCAAGGGGTACAGCGAGAAGATTTGGAACGCGGGCCTGCCCGTGATCGACGACATATTCGCGGAAACGTACGATTGGAAGACGCAAGACAAGACGGCGCTTTTCGCCGATCTGCTCAAGAACCTTAAGCCGGGGATTACGGAGATCATCGTACACTGCACCCGGCCCACGGAGGAGTTTCCTCTGATCAGCCCTTCGACGGATACGCGGCTGGGTGATCTCAACGCGATGTGCGATCCGGTTCTTAAGAAGCTGGTGAAAGACGAGCATATTCTGCTCACGACTTGGCGCGAGTTGAAGGAACGGCGCGACAAAGTGGCGGCGGGCAAATGATTGTACCTGCTTACGGCTAATCCACCAGCTTCGCTGGTGAGAGCGTATCAGGACGTGTGGCGCCCGTCACCTGCGGAATGACGTGCGTAAGGCGGCCTCCGGAGCGGTTGGCGAGGAAACGACACGCGTATTGCGGGCGCCTCGTTCATTGTGGCAAACCGTCGCACGTTGGCGGCAGATTCTTCGCTTGCGCTCAGAATGACGCAGTGCGGGGCGCGTATTGGAAATGACAGCGCTGAACGTACCCTCGCGGCGGACTGCCGAATCGAGCCCTCTCGGCGCTCTAGGGCAGTTTTTCCTTGGCGATCTTTTCGGCTTGTTCGAGGCGGAAGGCGCGCAGTTTCGAGCGCAACGCGGGACGATCGGCGCTGAGAATGGCGACCGCGAACAGCGCCGCGTTGATGGCGCCGGGTTTTCCTATGCCCATCGTTCCGACGGGAATTCCGCCCGGCATTTGCACCGTGGACAGCAGCGAATCCAGCCCTTTGAGCGACGCGCTTTCCATGGGAACGCCGATCTCCGGTGCGCGGAGATCACGCGGCATTCGTGCGGCACACCAAACTGTGAGAGCGTCTCGGAGGCATGGCTCATGACCTGCCAGTCCGACTTGCTCCCCATGATAATTCCCACCAATGGTTTCGGCGTCTTGGCCATAGCGCTCTCTCCTAGCGTTCTCGTTCCGCAAATGGCGTCTCGCGCTGTTGGCGCAACGAAACGCCGTGGGTTTCGAATTGTAGCATAAACAGAGCAGTCCGGCTGAACGCATGGTATACTATTCATGCGGCTGCGGCGCGGTGAAGCGCCATGGAATCAGGGAGTTCCTTTATATGCAGTTCAAAGCGCTGAATGACTTTCCGCGTAGCGCGAAGCGCCCGTTTACTCGATTGCGGGACATTTTCGTCCGCTGCGCGCTCGCGTCACTACTTGTGGCCATGCCTACCGCGTTGCGTGACGACGCGGCGCCGGCGGCGTCTTCCGCGAAGATGGCGAAAGCGCGCACGGAGTTGAGCGATGTTCCGTGGGACCCGGCCAGTCTCGCGCTTCAGCCGAAACTTGTTTACGGAACCGATGACCGGCTTGACGTCTATCAGGAAACTGATCCCCTGCGCCTCGAATTGGCGGCCGCCACGTGCGCCGTGATGCGCGCGTCGCGGCTGACCGACAACGGCAACGGCACGTTTACGTTCTCTACGTCGGCTTATCTCGAATTTGGACTGCCCGCGTGCGAAACCGAGCCGTATGGAGCCCAGCCGGTCGCGGCGTTCTGCACCGGCTGGCTCGCGGGGAAGGATTTGATCGCCACGGCCGGCCACTGCTTTGACGAGTCTGATATTGGCGCCGTGGTGTTCGTGTTCGGCTTCGATATGACGGACGCCACGACACCGGTCACCACCGTCAATGCGTCGCAGGTGTACACCGGTACGCAGGTCGTTGCGCGTGAACTCACAAGCGCCGCCCAGGACTACGCGATCGTTCGTGTGGATCGCACGGTTACGGCGCCAGGCGCGCATCCTCTCGGTGTACGCCGCGCCGGAACGATTACGGTAGGCACGCCGGTCGGCGTGATCGGCCATCCCGCGGGCCTGCCCACGAAGATTGCATTCGGAAGCACAACGACCGTCGCGGACTCGAGTGACCCCACTTTCTTCCTTTCCAACCTCGATACCTACGGCGGGAATTCGGGCTCGCCCGTGTTCAATCAGGCGACCGGCGTCGTCGAAGGCATTTTGGTGCGCGGCAACGCCGACTATGTGCCCCAGGGGTCCTGTTTCGTTTCCAACCAGTTGCCGGACAGTTCCGCAGGCGAGGAATCCACGAAGGCCTCTGCATTCCAGGCCTTCATTCCCGTGCCCGCGGCCGACATTGACGGGGACGGCGCCATAAACGCGGTGGACATTCAGTTGGTGATTAACGCCGCGCTCGCAATCGATATCGGAGGTATGAACGCGGATGTGAACGGCGATGGCCACGTCGATGCGGTGGACATCCAGGCGGTCATCAACTCTACGTTCGTTGATTGACGTTGGGCGTGGCGGCTTGCGTGCGCCAGGGCTCCAGATGCCCGCGCTCGCCGAGCGCGGGCGTACTCAGATGATCAAAGGCGCATCGTCACTGTAGCCGGATGCAATCCCGGGGAGGGGAATCATGACCATTCACAATGGTTCACGTTTGCGCGGCGCTTGTTTTCGCTTGTTTCTGTTCTATCTTGCGATTGACGCGGGGCGGGCCAACGCGGTCGAGCAGCTTCCGCCGCCGGGAAACGTACTCCATCGTCCCGCCATACGAATCGCGTCTACGGCGGCCGCGCCTGCTATCGACGGTCGACTGGACGACGCGTGTTGGCAGTCGGCGGTTGCAGTGCGTCCGCTCACGCTGTCGTACGAAGGCCGGTTCGCGCCCTACCAGGCCGAGGCCATGCTGACCTATGACGCTGACAAGCTGTACGTTGCCTTGCGGTGTTTCGACCCCGACCCGGCGCGCCATCCGGCGTTGCCCTATCCGCCGAGCGGTGATCCGTTCGCCGCGGAGTTCCTGATTGACGCGGGGATCCCCGAATCGGACTACAAGATCGCCATCAATGAGAAGGGCGAGATATCCGTTACACAATTCCTGGAGAAAGCCCTGAAATGGAAGGTTCCGCCGGTGGCGGCTATCGTCCGGAGCGGAAACACTTGGACAACGGAATTCGCAATTCCATTCGCCGGAGTCGACTTGCCCAAACCCGGAACGAATGACCGCTGGCGCGTCAACATGGGGTGGCGGACGAATACGCGGCTTAGCTACACGGCTTGGGCCGTGACCTATGCGTGGTTCTACGAGCCGCAGTTCTTTGGCGATCTTTACTTTGGCGGGCCGGATGCGATGACCGCCGCCCTCGAAAGTGTAGGGGCCCCGCAACCCGGCGCCAACGCCATCCCTGTCACGATAACCAACAATGGCGAGCAGGCGGAGCGGTGCGAAGTCGTGGTGAGCATTGAAACGGCGAGCGGGCCCTGGACCGCGTATCATTCCGTCGCCACCGTTGCTCCCCACGGCCGTCAGACGGTCCCCGCGGCGTACGTTGTGGAGGACGGCCTTCGGGGCGCCGCGACAATCACGGTCCGGCGGGACGGCGCAGCGGAGCCATTCCTGCGTCAATCCATACCAATCGATCTCGCGGCGAATCGTGATTTGGCGCGCCGTATCAGGGGCGTTCTCGCGGAAATATCCCCTTCGCGCGCCGACGCCAGCGGCGCCGGAAGCGCCCAGGGCAAGACGAGAATCCAATCGGAGTTGGATGGATTTGCGGACAAATTGAGCGCGTCAAATCTGTCCGCTGAGGACTGGAACGCGCTCGCGCAACCGCTCGAAACCCTGCTTGCCCTGGCGCAGAAGCTCGTCTGGCGCCAGGACCACGCGAACGCGATTTCGGACGCCCCGTTTGCGTTGGGACTCGCCTCTACGATGGATAAGGTACGGCGCGACTCGGCCTACCTCGGCCCGCCGGCAACGGTGATCAACATCAGCGCGGCGCGAGGCGAGCGTGAATGCGTCCAGCTTCTTGTCGTTCCATTGGGCGCCGACCTGAGCGGCGTTAGCGTTTCCGCAGACCCATTGGCAGGCCCCGATGGCGCCCAGATTCCCGCCGGCGCCATCACGGCGGAATGGGCGGAGTTTGTGCAATTGCGTGCGTCGCGCTATCCCGTGGATACGGTTGGCTGGATCGAAGACCCGCTCGTGCCGATGTCCTCCGCGTCCCGCGTCGTACCGGCGGCCCGTCCGCAACAGCCCATCTGGCTTACCGTAACTGTTCCGCACAAGATCCCGGCGGGCGTGTACACAGGTTCGGTCAATATCCGCGCGGCGAACACAAGACCGGTCGCGGCGTTGCTTCGGGTGCGGGTGTACGACTTCGATCTGCCACTGCGCCCGGCGTTGCGCACCGCCATGTGGTTAAACGAGGACCATATCAAGAAGTGGTATCACTGGACGGAAATCCCGAAAGACGTTCACCGGAAAGAGATGGCGTTCCTGTTGGAGCATCGCGTCAACCCGATGACGCCGTCTGGTCCCATCGGCGACGAAGACGACCTCGAATTTCAGATTGGACGTGGACTGAATATGGTTCCTCTGGGCATCGCGGACAAATGGCCGTTGACGGCGGAAATGGAGAAGCAGATTGGCGGGAGGTATGCCTTCTTCAAGCAGCGCGGCCTGCTCGACCTGGTGTACATCTACGGTCAGGACGAGCCCACGCCCAGCGACTACCCGCGCGTGCGCGACGCGTTGGAACAGGCCGCGAAGGCGTATCCGGGCGTACGCCGGCTATGCACGGCATTTCCGCCCGCGAACGGACTCGAAGGCGCGGTGGACACGTGGGTGGTTTCGCCAAACCTTTTCGATGCAGCCGGTGTCGCCGAACGCCAGGCTGCAGGCGACGAACTTTGGTTGTACGCGAGCGCGACGCTGAAGCGCCCGTATGTGAACTTCTTCATGGACTACACGGGCCTCGAGAATCGCCTGGCCCCGTGGCTGTGTTGGAAGTACGGCGCGACCGGTTTTCTCTATTGGGGCATCAACGAATGGACGTCCAATGACAAGCCGTGGTCGGGCAAGCCCGAGATTGACGACGCCATCCGCTCGGGCAAGCGGTGGCCAGAGATTCCGTGGAACACGTGGAGCTATCTCAATTTCAATGGAGAGGCGTTACTCGTGTATCCCGGACCGAACGGAGATTTCTGGAGCAGCGTGCGCCTGGAAATCTTGCGCGACGCTATCGACGATTACGACTATCTGGCGTTGCTGAAAGGAGCTCGCAACGCCCTTGAGAAGACAAACACCCCCGGAAAACAGACTCTCCTGGCCACCGCCGATCAGTTGCTGACAATTGGACCGCCCCTGGCCAGCGACCTCGCAAACACGACGCGCGACCCATCGCTGCTGCTCAAGCGGCGCCAGGAAATCGCCGAGCATATCGAAACTATTCAGCGCGCGATTTCGAATACGCAGTAGTCGGGGTATCGGTGCGCCGGCGCGGGACGAGCGCACGCAAGACGTATGCAGCACTGTGAAACAGGCACATTCCTTCGTTGCCGCTGGAATCGCCAACAGCAGAAGCGCCACGAGCGCCGTCGTACTCAGCCCGGATGCTTGCATTACCTCGCATCCGCTCATCGCTTATTTCGGCGTGTCTGTCCCTGGGTCACGATGGGCAATATCGTCCTCAATGGCGTCAATGATGCTTGTAAAGAGGAGGCGGTTATCGGCGCTGATTCCGGCGAGCGATTTGTGCGCGTCGAGAATCATCCGCGCGACGTCCACTTCGGCGCTGTCCACCGGCGGGATCGCCTCGAGACCGCCGCGGATTGGCGCGTGTTCATCGATGAGGGTAAAGAGCGTATGGAACCCGACGGTTCGGAGTAATCTGGTCACGTTCTTCTGCGACGTTATGATGGTCGCCTTGCGGCCGAACTCGCGTATCATGAACTGGGCGATCTGGGCGAGCAGCCCGAGATTGGTGCTGTCGATGCCGGTAGTCTCGGTCATATCAACGACGACGTTGTCGAAATCTTTCTTCGCGCAAAGGCGTTCAATGAAAGAACTGAGTCCCGCGCTCAGCGGAAAGGTCCAGTGTGACGTATAGCCAATCTCGCCTGCGAACTTGAGCACGATAAGGTCCCGGTAACGGGCGTACAGGATTTGACCGGTCTCCATTTGAGCGCTGCCTCCGTTTCGAGAGACCATTTTTGTCTACGCTTCAGTGGGTAGTCAAAATCGGCGCGACGGTCCGGGTGGCGCGCAGGCCGGCAGGGCGCGCAAGGATTGTGATTCGGCCCCGGCCCGAATGGTACAGTTTAATTGCGGACACGCGCTTGGCGCCTTGGCCGGCGAGCATACATCGCGATTCGCTCACCGTCCGTAGGCGAATGTGGCGAAGTCAGAAAGTAGAGAAAGGGATTCGAGGAGAACGTCGTGATTCTGGCCGATACCGATCCGTCCCTCTGGCTACTTATTCTAGTAACCTGGCCCGTCTATATTCTGCCAAGCTTGGTGACGTTGCCGGCGCTGTTTTGGCGAGTGGAGCGATCGCCGTGGTCGCTGGGCGACGTTCTTATTGTCGCCGGTCCCTGGGCGATTTGGGCGTTCGTGTTCATGTCGACTCCGGATGTCGAGCGGCGGGTAATTCACGCGGTAATCGAGAGCTTCGTGATGGGCTGCACGGTGCCGGCCGGGTTGGGCGCCATGATACTGGGGAAAGACCGTTTCGGCGCCAAAGCGTTGCGAGCTGGATTCCTTGCATTTTCGGGTCTGCTCGCGATGGTTCTGTGTACCTGGTTCTTCCGTATCGTGGACTGACGGACCACCGACGCCCGTCGCAGACGTGACGCTTCGCGCCGGGTGGGGTATACTATAGGAAGAAGTCAGGAGGCGATACACAGCATGGCGCGAGGCGATCATATTCGAGTGAAACGGCGCGGCTTCTGGCACCACGGCATTGATTGTGGTGACGGAACCGTGATCCATTACACCGGCGAACCCAAGAACCTTACCAACGCGGCAGTAGCGCGAACGCCCATGGCCCAGTTCGCGAAAGGCGGCGTCGTGAGGACGGTCAAGTCCGCGTGCGCGCACGACCCCGAAGAAATCCTACGCCGCGCCAGCAGCCGCATCGGGGAAACTCGCTATGGGGTGGTGCGCAACAACTGCGAACACTTTGCGCATTGGTGCCGGACGGGTCTGCCTTCGAGCAAGCAGGTCCGGCGGGCGCTGGCAGGAGCCGGAACCGTCGCGGTGGCCGGTGTTGCAGTCCTCGTGATTGGCGCCCGCGCGCTGGTCCGGCGGGCGTAGCTACGGACTTATCCACAAACTGTCCACGCTGTTATTCACCCCGTTTCCCCAAGCAATTCACTTAAATCTTGCGTTCATCCACAACTCAAGGCGTTTATCCACACGGTTTGGAGAGGTTATACACCGGTTATCCACATGCGCGGCGAGCGGCTGAAGAAATTCTGCCGCGATTCGTTTTTCGGTTGACAAATCGGAAAACGAGGCATAGCTTCTTGATCGTGGCCCCTATCGGGAGTACGCTATGCTGTAGGACGCTCAGCCCGTGGTAGTTTCGGGCTGATTCGCCGCCAGAGGAGGGATTTACAATGCGCGTCATCGCCGGTGAAGCAAAAGGACATCGTCTTTTGGCCCCCAAAGGCTCGCATGTCAGACCCACCTTGGATCGGGTCCGGGAGTCGCTGTTTAGCATTCTTGGCCCCTATCTTGAAGACGCCCAGTTTCTCGATCTGTTTGCGGGCACGGGCGCCAACGGTATCGAGGCCCTCAGCCGCGGCGCCGCGTCCTGCACCTTTGTCGACGCCGACCCGCGTTCGCTGCAAACCGTTCGCCTCAATCTTGAAGCGACGCACCTCGGCGACAGCGCGGAATTGTGGAAGCTGATACTACCGCGCGGTCTCAAGAAACTCGGCGAAAAGCGGACGGGATACGATGTGATCTTCGCCGACCCGCCTTTTTCCTTCCTCGAATACGGCAGCTTGCTGCGCCACATCCACGAAGCGGAACTCCTTGCGCCGGAGGGGATTATCGTCGTGGAGCATGCGGAGCGGACGCCTGTCCCGGACGACCTTGGCGGGTTTCAGCACACCCGCCACGAACGCTACGGCGAAACCGCGCTATCTTTTTTCTCTTGACGGCACATATGGTATCTGCTACAGTACCAGCGACACAACATGTAGATGTGTCTGGGGTCTGACGCCGGGTTCATTGTGGCCGTGGCCGGGAAAGAGCAACTATGCGCTGTCCGTTCTGTAACAGTACCGATGGCCGAGTAGTCGATTCACGTTCCTCGAAGGAAGGTGACGCGATCCGGCGCCGACGCGAATGCTTGAATTGCGAGCGCCGTTTTACCACCTACGAACGCATCGAAGAAGTCGCGCAGATGGTCATCAAGAAAGACGGGCGGCGCGAACCCTTCGACCGCTGGAAACTCAAGAGCGGCATCCTCAAAGCCGTCGAGAAACGTCCCGTCTCGCTCGACCAGGTCGACGCGCTCATCGACGACGTCGAACGGACCCTGTTCAACTCCACCGAACACGAGATCTCGACGGTACACGTCGGCGAGGCCGTGATGGACCGCCTCAAGAAACTCGACGAGGTGGCGTATGTCCGGTTCGCGTCGGTGTACCGCCAGTTCAAGGATCTCAACGAGTTCATGAGCGAACTCAAGACGATGCTGACGTAGGTCTGTTCGACCCCGCCGGGTTTACGACGCGCGGGAGGGCGGATGTCGTGATCTTTCGGAGCTTGTGTAGTTGCTCTACGATGCCTCTTTACCGGCGGGTATCCTCCACTCGGTTTCCTCGGCCCGATGATTCTTGGGAATCTGCGACACCAGTTCCTTCAACGAACGCGCTCCACGTATGCGGCGGAAAGGCGTCATCAAGATGACTCCGCCTCGCGTCGATACCTCGACGTCGTCCCCGATTGTGAGATGGGCCTCGTTAAGCGCCTGCCGAGGGATTCTAACACCCTGACTGTTGCCCCATTTTCGAATCTTGGTGATCATGGCTCCGCCTCCGATGTATACAGGAAGTATAGCGCATGGTACTGGCGCTATCGCCAAGACGGCTTGCGGCGGACGCGGTCAGCTATCCCGCTCGACGATGTAGCGGGCGAGCGCGCGAAACGTGTCGGCTTCGGCGCCAAACGATTTCAGCGCGTCGAGCGCCGAGCTCACGGCTTCATTCGCGAGGCGGCGGGACTCGTCCATGCCGACTAGGGCGGGGTAGGTGGATTTTTGGCTGGCGATGTCGCTGCCGATGGGTTTGCCTAGGACTTCTTCGGTGCTGGTGATGTCGAGGATGTCGTCGGCGATTTGGAAAGCTAGGCCGATGTGTTGGCCGTAATGGGTGAGCGCGTCCAACTGGGACTCGGTCGCGCCGCCGAGTATCGCGCCGGCGCGGACGGATACGCGGATGAGGGCGCCGGTCTTGCAAGCGTGCAGATGGCGCAGTTGTTCGAGCGACAATCGTTTGTCTTCACTTTGGAGGTCGATCACTTGTCCGCCGACCATTCCCTCCGCGCCCGCGGCGCGCGCAATCTCTCCGAGCACGCGCGGATCGTTGGCGCGCGCTGCGACGTCAAAGGCCATGGTGAGAAGCGCGTCTCCAGCGAGTATGGCGATGGCCTCGCCGTAGACCACGTGCGAGGTGGGCTTTCCGCGCCGGAGGGCGTCATCGTCCATGGAGGGCAGATCGTCGTGGATGAGGGAGTAGGTGTGAATCATTTCGATGGCGCAGGCGGCGGGCATTGCCGCGGTATCCTTGCCGCACACGATTTCCGCCGCGCCCAGCGCCAAGGCCGGCCGCAGCCGCTTTCCGCCGGCGAACAGGCTGTAGCGCATGGCTTCGCGCAACGTATCGGGAACGTCGTGGAGCGTGGCGAAGTAGGCGTCGAGCGCCTGCTCGGTCTTGGCGGCTTTCGCGGCCAGAAAGGCGCGTACGGACATTAGAACAACAGTTCCCCTTCTTCCTCTTCGCCGTCGGCGCCGATGTTCTTGCGCGGCGGCTTGTTGGCGGGCGCGGCCTCGCCGGTCTCGCCGTTTTCCGCGCCAAACGGCTGCGCCTCGACTTGTCCCTCGGCGTTTTTGACGAGGATTTCGATCTTCTTCTCGGCTTCGGTGAGCGCCTTTTCGCAGCGCTGGGCCAGCTTGATGCCTTCCTCGAAGCGCTTGAGGGCGTCATCGAGTGACAGGCCGCCTTCCTCGAGCGCGCCGACAATGCTTTCGAGGCGTTCGAGGTCCTTCTCAAATTTCGGTTCAGCCATGTTCGTTATCCTTGATTTCGATTATGCGCGCGGCCGCGCCGCCGCTTCCAAACCGCAAGAGCACCGTGTCGTCCGGCGCCAATTGATCCGCTGAACGGACCAGTTCGCGATCCGGCAGTCTCCACGCCAACGCGTAGCCGCGCGCCAATATCGCCAGAGGACTCAGCGCATCGAGCTGCGCAAGCACGGGACGGAGCCGTCCGCGCATGCGTTCGAGCGCCGATGCGCCGGCTTGCGCGATTCTCCGGCGCAACTCGGCGAGCTTCTCTTGCGCCCGCTTAATCTGATTCGCGGGAGATAACAATGCCAGTCCGCGCGCCGCATGTTCAACGCGCGTGCGCGTGCCACGGATCTGCTCCCGCAGAACGGATTCGATGCGCATGCGCAGTTCGTCCGTTTGCTGGCGCCGTTGGCGAAGGAGTTCCTCGGGGCGCCGGAACACATAGCTCGATCGCGCCAACGTGAGTCGGCTGCGAACCTGGTCGAGGCGTCGGCTCATGGCCTTGCCGAGCCGCATGCGCAGTTGGGCGATGTTGCGTTGCAGGGACTCCTGCTCGCGCACCACGAGTTCCGCGGCGGCCGACGGTGTCGGCGCCCGCATGTCGGCGGCAAAGTCGGTCAGTGCGAAATCGATCTCGTGGCCGACGGCGGAGATGATGGGCGTGCTTACTTCGTATACGGCGCGCACGACGATTTCTTCGTTGAACGGCCATAGGTCCTCGAGCGAACCGCCGCCGCGTCCGACGATCATCACGTCCACGCCCATCTGTTCGAGCACGCGGATGCCTTCGACGATCTCCTCCGCGGCCTCGTCGCCTTGCACGCGCGCCGGGTAGAGCAGGATGTGTACATTCGCGAAGCGGCGGTTGATGACGTTCAACATGTCCTGAATGGCGGCGCCGGTGGGCGACGTCACGATACCGATACGGCGCGGCAGGAGCGGCAGCGGCTTCTTGTGCGCGGGCTCGAAGAGGCCTTCCGCGTCCAGCTTGCGTTTCAGCTTCTCGAATGCGAGTTGCAGCGCGCCCATGCCTTTGGGCTGCATCTCTTCGCAGATGATTTGGTAGTTGCCCCGTTTTTCGTACACGGTGACCATGCCGCGCACGATGACTTCGAGTCCGGTTTCCGGACCGAATTTGAGTTGCATCAGCTTGCCGCGGAATATGACGGCGTCCACCTGGCTGTTCTCGTCCTTGAGCGTGAAGTAGGCGTGGCCGGCGGGTGAGACGCGCCAGTTCGAGATCTCGCCGGAAACCCACACGTAACTAATCTGGGTTTCCAGGAGACTTTTGACGCGGCGCGTCAGTTGGCTGACGGACCAAATCTCGGGCTGTTCGGGCGGCATGGCCGGGATTGTAGCGTATTTCGGGAACCGAACGCAGCAATCACGCGCCAATTACGAATTACGAATTGAGAATTACGAATCGAGTAGTACGCTGACGGGACGCAACGACATTCGCGCGCGTCGTTGAGAACCCCCGGTTGCCGTCGTATACTGGCTTCAAAAGGAAGAGTGACGTTAAGTGATCCCCGAAAACACGCCAGAACTCGAACTGGAACGGCTTCTCGCCATGGTGACGGAGGAAAATCGCCACGAAGAAACCGATATGGGCGAAGCCGTAGGACGGGAGACTTGGTGAGTTCGAACTACGTCCCGCACCTCATTGCATCGCCTGTATTCCTGGGGTATGATGGGCGCCGTTGGGGCGGCTGACCAGGGTTTAGGTGTAGATAAGACTGCATTCATAGGTCTCACTTGGAGAGAGAACGCCATGGAAATGAAGGAACTGTTCGACCTTGTCAAGAAGAAGGAAGCCTCGGACCTGTTGATAAGCGCCGGCGCGCCGCCGATGGTGCGCGTGAACGGCCGCTTGCTGCGGACGCGCGGCGAGGCGCTTACCCCGGAAGAGAGCAAGTCTTTGGTGTACAGCCTGCTCAGCAAAGAGCAGAAGGCCACATTCGAGGAACGTAAGGAGTTGGACTTCTCGCTCGCGGTGGATCGGAAACACCGGTTCCGCGTGAACTGCTACTACCAGAAGCAGGCCGTGACGGCGGCGTTCCGGCCCATTCCGGATAAGATTCCGTCGCTCAAAGAATTGGGTGTACCCGAATTGGTGGGTGAGTTCGCCAAGGCCAGCCAGGGGCTGATCCTGGTCACCGGGCCGACCGGTCACGGAAAGACCACGACTCAGGCGTCGCTGATCGACCTTATCAACGAGACCCGCGAGTGCCACATCATCACTGTCGAAGACCCCATCGAATACGTCCACCAGCACAAGAAGAGCATCGTGGACCAGCGGGAAATCGGGGAAGATACTCACAGTTTCTACGACGCCCTGAAGTATGTGCTTCGCCAGGACCCCGATGTGATACTGGTTGGCGAAATGCGCGACCTCGAGACGATACAGTCCGCGATTCGCGCGGCGGAGACCGGTCACCTTGTCTTGGCGACCCTGCACACCAACGACGCCGTTCAGACGGTAGACCGCATTATTGACGTGTTTCCGGCGGAGCAGCAGCACCAAATCCGGTTTATGCTCTCGATGACCCTGCTGGCGGTCGTTTCCCAGCGCCTGCTGCCGCGGGCCGACGGCGACGGGCGGATCCTGGCGTGCGAAGTCATGAAGAACAACACGGCCGCCGCCAACCTGATTCGTGAGGGCAAGACGCACCAAATCTATAGCGTTATGGAGACGAGTACGAAGGAGGGCATGGTCACGCTCGACCGGGCGCTCAAGCACTTGCTCAACCAGGGGGTCATATCGTACGACGATGCGGTGGCGTATGTCCGGAATGTGAAGGATATCGCGAATGTGAACCGTTGAAAAACGGCAAACACATTCACATAATTTTATCACTATTAGTAGTTTATAGTATTGCGTCGAGGCCTCATGGGTGCTATACTTAATTCTTGATTATGGCGGGAACTTTTTTGTTGTTCCCGGATATTAAGTAAAGGCACACCAACGTGGGCGATACAACGAGAAGTGGGAATCCGATGGCGGAAGGTCTAGGGAACGTAGTTGAGATGCGAGGGCGCCAGCAGGCGCTACGCGTAGTTGACCCTGCGGGCTTGCCGATTCGGGAGCGCGCCGACGAAGACTTGATGCTGGATCACGCCCAAGGGGTGGTAGAGGCGTTCGAGGAGTTGGTTCGTCGTCACCAGAAGGGTGTACTGAACTACACCTTCCGCATGGTGCAGAACCGCCAGATCGCCGAAGAGTTGACCCAGGAAGTGTTTATAGCGCTGGTTCGGAACGCTCAGCGCTACCAGCCGACGGCGAAGTTTACGACGTATCTGTACACGATTGCGTCGAATATCGTATCGAAGGAATGGTTGCGCAGGAAGCGCCGCCCCTTGCTGTTCAGCTTGTCCGGCGGCTGGGGCAAGGGCAAGGACAGCGAAGATGACTTTGATCCGCTGGAACATGTTGGCGACGAGCGCGCGGACGTCATGGTGGCGTTTCAGCGCGGGGAAGTCTCCGAGGCGGTGAATACGGCGCTTCGCGAGCTTCCGGAACACCAACGCGAGGCGTTCGTGCTGAGGCGGTTCCAGGATTTGTCGTACGAAGAAATTGCCGATGTGACCAACACACCAATAGGAACGGTCAAGTCGCGCGTGGTCCGCGCGGAACGGGCGCTTCGCCCACTCTTGGACCGATTCCGGGAATACGTATAGCCTTGTCACGCGATTTGAAAATAGCCCGGCATCCCTCGAGGCCAGAGTTACTGGCGTATGTGGAGAGTCTGGTGGATTCGCGCTCGCCGATCTCGGCGAGGACGGCAGGGCATATTTCAGCGTGCAGTTCGTGCCAGGTGGCGGTGCGGGCGATTCGCGCTTCGCTTGAGTTTGCGCAGCAGGCGCCCGCGCTGGAGCCCTCGAAAGAGCTCACCAATCAGATTCTTCTCGCGGCCCAAAGTGAACGGGTCGCGGCGCGTACGAGGCCGGTGAATTTGCGGACGCGCGCGCGGGTACTGGTCAAGGGCGTTGGTTTTGCGGCGGGGCTGGTTTTTGTCAGCACGGTGTATTTTGGTTCGGCATTGCGTGAGACGCCGCACAACATTAAGCCGTCGAACGCCGCGGCGAAACCGGCGCTAGTCATGGCGTCGCCGTCGCCCGACGCGATCCTGAAGACGTACACGGAAGTGAAGGCGTTGGAGCAAGCGGTCAGCACACCGTCCGGCAAACCCCAGGGTCTGCTCGAACGGGAGTACCGCCGTCAGGTTCAGGCCCGTGGCGCCGACATTTTCCGCGCCGTGGAAGCGCTGCAGCAAAACCCGCGTTGTGTTCGTGCGGGATATCTTCTGAATTCGAATCTCCAGCGGCAAGCGGAGATACTCCGGAAGCTGTACGCGGAACGAAACCTGTAGCCGTCCTCCGCCGGATTCGCGTTTGGCGGACGGCAGGAGCAATCGTCTGCGCATACCAATGATGAAGCGGTCAAGCCGCGTGACACAGATGAATCGAAGAACGTTTTTTGGCGCCGGGCTCATGGTCTTGGCGTATTTTTTTGTTTCCGCGCCAGCGCATGCGGACGCGAGTTGGCTGGATTCGATTGGGTCCATCCTGGACGAGACCGCCCGGTGGCTCAATCGAGTGGGCGAAAAGAGCGAAGACTATCTCGCTCCGAACTACAATATCCTCTCCGGCCTCGAGGCGAACGACTTCTCGGACTTGTCGGTGTACTCGCACAAGATCGAGAAGCCCTTCCAGGCTCCCCCGAATTCGCTCGTCTCCATTTCAAATCGGTTCGGCGGCATCCGGGTCTCCGTTTGGGACAATCAAGTTGTAAGTGTTGTGGCCAAGGTGACGGTCGGCGCGTCGTCGTCGGATATTGCCAGCCAAGTGGCTCGAGGGGTCGATGTTCGGTCCGCGTCCACTGACGGGCGGCTTGAACTGTCCACGATCGAGCCGGACACGCGCGAATTGGGCCGGGTTCAGATCGTAGTGGATTACGAGTTGACAATTCCCCGGGACGCAAGCGTGGACTGCAAGAACACTTGGGGCGACATTTCGGTAAGCGGGGTAGGGGGGACGCTGCGCGCAGACTGCATGTACGGGCGTGTTGATATTGCCGATTTGGCCGGTGTGGCCACGGTGCGCGCGCACGGTGAGCTTCCGCTCAAGGCGACGGGGCTGCGACAGGGGGGACACTTCGATCTTTCGGGCACGCTCGCGGAATTCCGGAACATCAGCGGCGCACTTTCCGTGACCAGTTCCATGGCGGCGATCGAACTGCACGAGCTTGGAGAAACGTCCTCGGTCGACGTTAGCAACAACAGTGGCGGGATCGCGCTGTATGTGTCCGAGACCGGGACGCCCGATATCAGCGCGAGCACAGCCTTTGGCTCCATTCGGTCCGATATCGCTTTGGAACAGACCACGCGGGGGAATCTAGCGTTTGCCCGCAACGCGAACCCTGCGTCGCGCCAGCGGGTGCAGTTGTTTACGTCATTCAACGACATCCTCGTTCGACGCGAGGGCAGCGCCGCGGCGATCGCGGGCCCTCCCAATGTGGATGGGACTCAACCCTTTGAAGATCCGGTTACGCGTGACGCGGCGGCGCCCGGTGGAACCGAACTCGTGCTGGACGCGGCGGTTGGAGATATTCGCATCGAAGGCGTCGACGAAGACGTAGTTCACATCAAGGCCACCAAACTGGTGCGCCTGCAAACCGCCGCGAACGCCCGCGCCGCGCTCGAGGCGCTGGACGTGCGGTTCGTGGAAGCGGACCACCGTGTCGAGGTCCATACGTCGGTCGTGGGGGACATGGCCTCGCTTGGATGCTCGTCGTATCGTATCGACCTAGAAATTCGATGTCCCCGCACGGCGCCGGTCAAGGTCACGTCGAAGAGCGGCCATATCGCCATTTCGGGAACGGGAGGGGCTACAACGGTACAGCAGAGCGAGGGGAGCATCACGGTGCAACACGCGAAGGGTCCGCTTTCGCTCAAGAATCTGAAAGGCGGCATCGAAGCCGCCGATTGCGCGGGGCCGCTCGAAGCGAGCGCTACCGGCGGGACTTTGGCGACGCGTGCAGTTTTCGCCAAGCAAACGCTGGCGTGCGAGCAGGGAAAGACGGTTGTGGACACACCGCAGGGCGAGCTTTACGTTCGGGGCAAGGGGGGAGACGTGCGCATCATCGCGCTCGGGGGGATCGGCGGTCCCTACGATGTTCAGGTGGAAGGCGGCAACCTGAGCCTGGCGCTTCCCGAGGCGGCTGACGCGCAACTGCGCATCGAGTCGAAACGAGGCAAGGTGCGCATCAACAAGACCGGCGTATCTCTGACCGGCAAGGTGGCGGCGGAGAACGATCAATTTGACGGCGTATTGGGCAAGGGGCAGTTTACCTTGATTCTCAAGACAGACGGCGGCGACATCATTCTCGATTGAGACTGCCGCCGCGCTGCATTGGCAGACGCGGATCACTGGAGAGCACGCATGACCGAAACCTGTGAAGTACGATACGAACGCCTGCGGCCCGCCCAAATCGTGGCCGCCCGCGAAACCGCTCCGGTAGTGTATCTTCCTATCGGCACGCTTGAGTGGCATGGCGAGCACAATCCGGTCGGACTTGATACGCTCAAGGCGCACGCGTTGGCGGTTCGTTGCGCACAACGTTCCGGGGGCGTGGTGTTTCCGCCGCTGTACTACGGCGAGAGCCGTGAACAGGCGCTGATGGAAGCCAACGCTGTCGACCACGAACAGATCGCCCAGAAGATGAATCTCCCGCCGGACAACTTCGCCGCGGGGTACATGCGTTCGACCCACATGGAGCAGACCCTTGCGTACCAGCGGTTACTGCTCCACATCTTGTTGCAGGCCAAGAGCCTGGGTTTCAAAGTCGTTGTCATCGTCGCGGGGCATTATCCGTTGATTGACCATGCGCGCGCGGCGGCATCGCTTTTCCAGCAGATGGCCGGGCGTCCTCATCCGGTCGTGTGGGCCTTTACCGGATTTGAACTCGTCAAAGACGCCGGGTTCGACGTGTGCGGCGACCACGCGGGCAAGTGGGAGACCTCTTTGATGATGGCGCTCGACCCGGGCATGGTGGATCTTGGCGCCCTGCGCGGCTCTTCAGCGCCACCGATCGGGGCCAGCAACAACGGTGTGGAGAACGCCTCCGCGGAGTTTGGCGAGAAGGCTGCCCAGGCCATTGTAGAGCGTGTGGCGCCGATAGTCGGGCATTTGCTGGAGAATCACGAGCGTTACCAGGGGCACGGCGCGCCGTTGCACCTGCCGCTGGGAATGTAGGGCGCAGGCGCGGCGGGAACGTTTGTCCGAAAGGTCGGACAAGTCTGACAAGTCGGATCGGCTCATACAGCTGCAGAGGAGACCATGGCTAGTACCAACGAGCGCGAGTGGGGAACTCATATCAACGCGCTGTCCACGGCGTTCATGAAATCGCACGTTCTGTTTGCGGCCAACGCCGCGGGTGTTTTCGCGCTTCTGGAGGAGCCGCGCGGCGCCTCGGAGATTGCCCAGCGCGTTGGATGGGACGCGCGCGCCGCGAGAATCCTATTGGACGCGCTGGTGTCCCTTGAATTGATCGCGCAGACCGGCGGCCTCTATCGCAACGCGCCCATCGCTTCGGCGTGCCTCGTGCCCGGCAAGACGGGCTACCAAGGCAATATCGTCAACCACATATCGAATACCGTTAATCAATGGGTTCATGTGGACGAAACGCTGCGCACCGGGAAGGCGCTGCACGGTGAACGCCATCAGCGCACGCCGGAGGAATTGCGCGCGTTCATTCTGGGGATGAACGACATTGGGCGCACGAGCGCCCGCGAGATGCTCGACGTGATTGATCTGTCGTCCTTCCGCAATCTGCTGGATGTTGGCGGAGGCCCGGCGACGTATACCATCGCGTTTCTTGCGGCGCATCCGGCGATGAGAGGAACGGTATTCGACCGGCCTGATGTGTTGGCCATCGCGCGCGAACAGGTCCATGAGGCAGGGCTCGACGGCCGCGTGTCGTACGCCGCCGGCGACCTGACAACCGACCCGCTCGGCTCCGGGTACGATCTCATTCTGGTCTCCAATATCATTCACAGCTATTCGTCCGATACGAATGGCGCATTGGTCAGGAAATGTTTCGATGCGCTGGATTCCGGCGGGACGCTCATCATCAAAGACTTTCTGACCGAGAATGATCGCTCTGGCCCCGCGTTCAGTCTGATGTTCGCGTTGCGCATGCTGCTGGCCAACGGTGAAGGCGACACCTACTCCTTCGCCGACATCGAGTCCTGGACGCAGGCGGCGGGGTTCGCGGACGGGCGCGTGGTGGACTTGACGCCTCAGACGCGGCTGTGGGTGGTTCGCAAACCGTAGGTGGGGATGGTCTGTCGAGTCCTCTCCCGAGTCAAGTACAAATCGTAGCTTTTCAGGCACGTGCGTTCCCGAGTACAACTCGGGAACGAGTCATTGGGTCTGATTAGCGCGCCGTCCACGTTGCTACCACCGTGGCCGTTCCCATTGTTCCCGGCAACTCCACCCACTCGCCTTTGAAATCGGACCAGGGTTTGCCGTTGACGGTGACCGATTCGAGAGGCCGCTCGTGTGGCTCGCGGAAGCGCACGCGAATGGCGCGGGGCGCGGGGCGGGTGGCGCCGTCGATTCGCGCCGTGATGGCGTTTTCTTCCGCGGTGTAATGCACGTTCATTGGACCGAAGTAGGTTTCCGCGCGTTCGATGCCGCAGCGTTGACCCGGCTTCAGCCAATCGCGCGGGATGGCTTGGCCGACGAGCAACACGCCGTTTTCTTCCCGCAGGAATTGGTAACGCAGCCAGCCGGCGGCGTTCGCTTCGTCCGAGCTCTTGTAGTGATCGCCTCTCCAGTCGCCCATATTGGGCAGTGCGTGTTCGGTGAGCATGCGCACGTCGGGAAAGTAGCCCACGGCGATGGCATTGAACTGCGCCCGGAGCGCCTGCTTGATATCGTTGCGGAACAGGTACGGCTCGACATCGAGCAAGAGGCAGGCCTGCATCGACATGCCGCCCCGGCCAAACCATTGGGCGTCGAAATCATCGAGAACGTAGCCCCACTGGTTCGACAAGTAGAGGTTGTCCTCGTAGTCCTTCAGAATCCACTCCGCCTCTGGCGATTTCGGATCGAGTACACCCGTGATGAGCAGGTGAATGGCGCCTTCGAGCGTTTCACATATCCAGCCGAACATGCGTCCGCGCCGATGCGGGTGAGACGGGAATTTCGGGACGGCCGTTCCATCGCGAAGGCGTACGACGGGCGCGTGTTGCGCCGCGGCGCGGAAGTTGGTCAGGATGGCGGCGCGATAGGCGTCCGCCTCGCCGCGGACCCGCTTCGCTTCAGGATGGCCGGCCTGTTCGAGCGCCCATGCGGCGGAATCGAGACCGCGCCACGTGTAGCAGTTCGTGGATAGCCAGAACCACCAGTCGCCGATGTCTTCGAGGCTGCCGGCGGGCAGGAGGCCGCGTCCGAGGTCATCGCGGCTCGCCGTTCGCGCGCGTTCGCGGATAACCCACTCGGCGCCAGCGAGAATGCCCGGCGCCGCATGGTCGAGCCATGTCCGATCCTGCGTGAATCGGTAATGCTCTGTCAGGCACCACAAGATCCAACCGTGGTGCTGATTGTAGCCGCCGGCCTCGTATCCGCCTGCGCCGTAGAGCACGCCTACTTGGGATGAGAAGTCTCCGGGCAACGCGACGGTCCCCTGATAATGCAGCCACGCTTCGAGGCACTGCCGCGCTTCTTCGTGGTATCCGCGGCGGTCGAGGTCCACCACCATCATGCAGGATTCGTTGCCGAACGCCCCGTAACCGAAGGAGCCGACTCTGGCGAATCGGAGATCGCTTTGGGGTTCGCGCTCGCAATTGATCAGCAGGTGCGCGGCGTGCGCGGAGTAGAACTCATTGAGCATGGGTTCCGGCGTGATGAGCCGCGCACTTTGGCCGATACGGCGTGTCCAGTAGCTCTTCGTTTCGTTGAATTCGCGCGTGAAGTCGAGACGGCGGAGTGACTCGTGGTCCTTCGCATCGGTTAGCGGTACGTATGGCGTTTTTAGAATCGCGCTGTGCGATTCGTGCGGTGCCAGGCTCCGGGTATGGGTGAGCGCGTTTGCCTCGAGGAAGGGATTGCCGCCGGTCTGCACTTCGCCCCGAACCGCGTCGCCGAGATAAAGGAAGCCGTCCGGGTCGAGACGCAATTTCTGCTCGGCAGGTTTTTCGCCGGCCTGGTAGCGCACGTGGAGCGTGGCCGTTTGCGGCGTGTCCGTAAGGTTGGTGTAGGTGAACCGCATCATGAGCACGGCGGCCGCATCACCATCCGGCGCAGGTCCATCAGCGCGGGCGCCGGAGAGCGGCGTCACAAACGCGCTTTGCTCAATGCGTACACCGTCCTTCTCCCAGGTCGTCTTCCCCATCGGAAGGCAATTGTCTTCGATGGTCCGCGCCGTTGGCTCGGGCGGAAGTTCAACGTGTAGCCGAACCGGCGCCGCCTCAAGATCCAGGAGCGGTGTCTCGCGGCCTGGCCGGCTCCGGAGAAAGGCATCGTTCGTGCGGAACGTCACACTGCCGTCCCGATCCAATTGAAATCGTTGCCGGCCGCCATCGAGACCCAACGGCAGATAGATTGAGCCGCGTTTTGCCGGCATACCCGCCCAGGCGGCGCTCCATGTTTGTTCGGGCAATTCGGCGACACGGTCATAGAGCGATTTGGCGGCATTCTTCTCTTGCGACGAGGCCAGGTCAGCGTAGCTGCGTTCGTCATTTTCGGTTAGTACTGCGGCGCCCATGGCGGGAATGAACAGCGGACCTTGATTCAGGTCGTCTGGAGAAATCGTGAACACAGTTGCGCCATTGTGGATAGTGAGCAACGTGCGGTCATAGGTGTTGGGGTCGGAGTTCGTTGTGACCAATAGCGTTGCGCGGAACGCGCTGGGGCCAACGCGCCCGACGGACTTCACGGCGCCGTTGAACGCGTTGACTGTGGGGGCGCTGGCGGGAGCGTCACGCCACACCAACCGAACGACGCGTTCGGTCCAGACGGAGTCGGTGAACGCTTCGACCCGCTCGACGGACGCGGTGGATGAATCCGAGACGACTCTGACTTTCAACGTGTATCGGAATTCCGCCGGGTAATCACGAAGTGCGGGGAATTCCTTCGCATTGATTGGCCGGAACGTAAATGATATTGCCTGCCCATCGGTGGTGGCGGCCGCGTCGGCTGCTCGCCAGCCACCGTTATACCAGTTTCCCAATTCCCACCAGCCCACGCCGCCTCCGCCGGGCTGCTGGTCCTTGGGCGCGTGTTGTTCGGGCCAGCGGCTTCCCCAGTACTCGAGGCGCACCGAATCGGCCGGAGGGGCAGCGCCCGCGAAATGGGCGACAACGCGATGGAGTTCGCGCGGATCGTCCCAGCAAACGCCGCCTGTAATGGGCGCTCCGAAGGGGGCTGCGTCCATCGGCATGCTGGGCTCTGGAGCGCAAAGTAGCACCTGCAGCAGGATAATCATTTCGGCGCCTCCGCCAAGGTTAGAGAACGTTTCTTTCTGAGATCGGACTACAGAGTACACCAGAGGAATGGTCAAAAGAAGTGGCTATGACGGCGCAACTGAACGGTAGGAAATGTAGGGTCGATCGAACCCGAGGTGGCTCAACGAAGTTACGCCAAATCGAACAGCAGTATTTCCGACTCCGTTGAGCCCGTCAGGGAGATCGATCTCTCGCCGGAAATCGCGGCGCCGTCCCCCGCTTCAAGGGCGTGGGGGCCGATGGATACGGCGCCTCGCACGATTTGCAGCCAGGCGTGGCGGCCGGCGGCAATGTCGTACTGAAGAGATTTTCCGGGGGACAGCAACGCAGCGTAGAGGCTGGCGTCTTGGCTCATCGAGAGCGAACCGTCACGCCCGTTTGGGGTGACGAGTGGCTCGAGGCGGTTCCGCGTCGCCGCCCGATCGAACGTGTGGTCTTCGTAGCCGGGATCGATACCCTCAACGTTGGGAAGTATCCAGATTTGATAGAGGTGGACGGGATCCGTCTTCGACGCGTTGAACTCGCTGTGGCGAATACCCGAGCCGGCGCTCATGTGTTGAACGTCACCGGGGCGGATTACCGAGCCTGACCCGGTGCTGTCTTTGTGTTCGAGCGCGCCTTCGACGATGTAGGTGATGATTTCCATGTTCGCGTGACCGTGCGTACCGAAACCCCGGCCCGGCGCCACGCGATCCTCGTTGATGACGCGCAGCGCGCGAAAGCCCATGAAATCCGGATCATAGTAATCTGCAAACGAGAAGGTGTGGAAGGTGTCCAGCCATCCGTGATTGAAGTGGCCGCGCTCGTGACCTCTGCGTACATTTATCATGATTTGTGCTCGTTGCTCCTGGCGGAATTCGTGTATTCGGATAACACGGGGCGCGTCTTGATTAATCCTGACGAGGCACCCTGACTCTTGTTTGGCAGATTTCCGGTCCTGTAGCGTAGTGCGCGGGATTGATCCTGCCGGACGCAGTCACATACTATTCGCGAACACCATGAACTATTATGCACAGGACTAGCTTCTTGGCCCAGCGTCACTGGGGCGGTACGCCCGGAAGACGCCGGTAACTATGGCGCATCAACGAATTCAGGGTTGCGGCCAGGCCGCTTCACGAAAGGCGCAACAGGCATGCGGCGTTTTGAAAACAAGCTCGTTCCAGCGTGCTTGTTGTTGATTACGCTGCTTGCGGCGGCGTTGCGGCTCTGGCATTTGGGCAAGGCCAGCATTTGGTTTGACGAAGGGGGCACGTTCTATTTCATGGGGCTGGTTCCCACTCCGTGGCGCCTGTTCGATGTGAAGTGGGTGGGAATGGATGCGCCGCTGTTCCCGGCGCTAGCGTGGTTCTGGTATCACGCCGGACTTTGGCTTACGGGGATTGAGCACGGAAGCGACGCGGCTACGATTCTGGCGCGGCTTCTGCCCTGCATCCTGAGCACGGCCTGCGTTCCGATGGCGTACGTTACCGCGCGGGAGCTAACGCGGACGACGGACGCCGGACTGATCGCGGCGTTTCTGGTCGCCATTTCGCCCTTTCAAATCTACTACGCGCAGGAGCTGCGAGCTTACGCCTTGCACGTGTTGCTGGCGCTGGGCGCGCTGTGGTGCATGGCGCGCGCGCTCGACACGAACCGGCTTGCGTACTGGGCCGGCCTGACTCTGTTGCTTACGGCCTCGATCTACAACCACTTCTATTCCGTCTGGGTGGTCACGGCGTTTAACGCGGGTTACGTCCTTACACTGCGCACCCACTGGCGCCAACTTCCCCGATGGACGGTCTCACAGCTTTGCGTGGTCATACTGGCGATCCCGGCGATCCGGAACGGGCTTATCGTAAATGAAATGTGTCTGCAGACCGCGCGAAGCTGGTATCCCCCGTTGACGTTCAGCGCGGGTCTTATCACGTTCAAAGACCTATTCGCCGGATACACGCCCAATCCGGTCGCGTACTATGGTCTTGCTGTTCTCGCGGCGCTTTTGACCTTGGCGGGCGCGGTGGCCATGCGGAGGCGTATCAATAGCGTTCTTCTGCTTGCGGCGATTTCCACCGTACCCATTGCGCTGAATCTCGTCATCTGGCACAGCCGCGCATTCTCGTTCTACGAACATCGGCTCTTCATTTTCTCCGGAGTCACCTTCACGATATTGGCCGCGGCCGCGATTTCGCATCTTCCCGGCTGGTGGGGCAAGGGCCTTGTCCTTGCGGCGATGACCGGACTGACGCTTGCATGTTTGGCGGACCACTACGCTGGGCGGTTGCACCCGTCCCCTGAACACCGGCTTGGAGTCCGGTACAAGGCCGACTTTGCCGCGGCCGCACGGCATATCCGTGAGAATCTCGCTCCCGGAGATGTGATTGCGCACTACAGCCACGTGACGCTGCTTCCCAGCCGGCACTTCTTTTTTCCGCAGGCCGACCAATGTGTCACGGGCTTCACGTCCGCCGATCGCGAAGGGATCTTCCAGAGTTTTGCCAACAGACCGATCTGGGAGCACATGGGGGTTACGTGGGACCGCTTGGAGAACGTAGCGGCTCGAGCTCAACGCGTCTGGTTCGCCGCCTCGTGGTGGGAGCCGTTCGACATGCCTCCCGACGTGCGCTTGTACACCGAATGGCTCGATCTTCACGGGGTGCGGCTTGAACGAAAGTCCTATTCCGGCCTGACGCTTTACCTCTATGATCTTGCGTCTGCCCGTAACGTTTCGACCAAGGTCGCGCGGGTCGCGGACTTTGGCGGCTACAGCGCGCCATCGTACATAACGCAATCCGTGCCGCAAGCCACGGACGCAACGGCGAATTCCTCTCCCGTACGCTCCAATCCGGCGATTGACTTGACGGAATTTGCGGTTCCAGGGTTTTCCGTAATCGCGCCCGCGGATGGGATGGTTCCCGCGTCGGGCCTGGCCGAAGTGGCCGTTCGACGCGCGCCGTCGGCCGATTCGGGTTCCCCGGTGACGTGCGAGGTCTACTTATCCGCCGATGTCGTGATGCCGCTGGCGTTCGAGCGTGAGACTCCGGACGCTGACCTATGGTCGCCGGTCGTCCATGGGAACCCGTCGTTTCGGGACAGTGTTGATCCTGTTGCGATGGCGGCGCATCTCGATCGCGACACGATTCAGAGCCCGCGGCTGCGCGCGCAGGCGAATCTGCCGCCCGGGACGTACTCCGTCGTGGCGCACGTCTGGAAAGAATCGGCGGAGCGCAATTCCTCGCGCGCTCAGTTGAGATTCATGTGGAAATCGGAAGCGGATGGAGGAAGGGAACGGGTAATCGGCGAGATCTTGCCGTGGGCTTCGTCCGGAACAAGCCAGTGGTCGTGGATCAAGGTTGGCGCGGTGCAATGCGCGGGTCCCTGCGCGCTTTATGTCACGGCGCACAATGTTCATCGCCTTGCGGACGCGTATGGCGACCTGGGACGCGTTGTATTCCTCTCCGCGAACGCAACGGACGGCGCTTCCGGGTATCGTCCCGTAGCGCGGTTGGCTCTTCCAGTGAACTCCGCGGAACCTTACAGCAAGTATAGGATTCAACTGCCGAGCGCGAACGGACGACAACTGAGAACCGATCTGGTGTTCATCAGCACGGACAGCCGCGAGTCGCGCCTTATCTCTCTGTATTCAGCGGATGCGCGCTAGCTACTTTCTGCGCGGGAGATTGCGATGTTGCTTACAAACACCCGAGCTACCCGGCGAGCGCTTCTTCCAGCGTTGTGTAATTCTTGATATCGAAGAGAGACTCATTGCACGGAACGCTTCCCTGAGCGGCGTCCCAGACGTCGCGATCGATGTAGAACTCGTTGTAGGGTTTGAAACCGGGGAGCGTGATCACGTTTACGAAGGCGTCAATGCCGCGGTGTCCCGTGCCGGCTGGAATATACACCAGGTCACCGGGACGCAAGTCATGTGTTTCGTGGCGCCGCAGGTCGCGCAGGTCGGGAATGGTGAGCAGTTGCGCGGTCCGCCCGTAGGTGTGGAGGCCGTACACCTGGGGATCCAAGACCAAGTAGATTTCATTTTGCGGGGCGCCAGCATCCTCGCTTGTGAGCTCCGCCGAGCGTCCGCCAACGAGCGGGTCATCCTCTTGTCCGCGGATTTCCGGTGGCGCCTTGCGGGCGATGGACGGGTGAAAGTGCGTTGGCGACGTTTCTTTGGCGATGTTGACCACGTGGCTGTTCACGAAGTTCAGGCCGTCTCCGGTTTCGCCGGGAAGGTTCCAATACCAGGTCAGCGGAAGGCGGCGAAACGGATCGAAGTCGAAATTGCACCCTCCTGAACTATCCTTGAGAAACCGGAGCCGCATCGCCTTGGGGATGTGGCTTGTTGACCGGTCGACCTTCTCGATGCTCAAACAGGAGAAGTGACCTCGGACATGAAGCTCTTCCGTACCGGAGGTGATGAGCTGGTCCCCCGGCATGATTCGTTCCCAGGACGTCTGCCCTTTGATTGAGTATCCGTGGTCACGGTATGTTGCGAAGAGGGACAGCAGTGCGCGCGTAACCGCGCCGTCTTTCGACCAGGGCTTGGCGGCGTGTTTGAGCTTCCACAAATCATTCGCGACGTCACCGATGTAGGCGCCGCGAGATTGGCGTCCCAGGATCGACTGAACAGTTCCGCGCGCCGCCGCGTCAATTTCGCCAATATGGGCTTCAATACAGGCCAGGGTTTCCGCGAACGGGGCGTCCATGGGTTCAGGAGTGTATTCGGACGGCAGAGGCCTCCCGTCGCCCTCTTTGGTTCGGAATCCGGCGGGGAGAAGCGCTTCTCCTTCCCCTTCGTAAACCCAGTAGGCTCTCATACCCCCATGTTCGGCGTGCAGCGGCGTCTCGGCGTCTGACACCGCGCAGCGTGCAAACCGCAAATCCGGGTGTGAGCCCTGCGCCGCCTCGCAGAAGGCCGCAAATGTATCCGGGCCGTTCATGTTTGAGGTGAGAACCTTGCCCATTCGAGGCTTAGACTCCGGGGCCAATCCCATAGCGTCCGATTACGTTATACGAAGAGGGAGTGAACGGGGGAGGGACAGAGAAACAAAAAAAAGGGCAAGTATGTCTTCCGACATTCTCGCCCGCAGTTCCCAAATTCAGTACTTATGCCAGTTCGTAGCCTAAATTATGGAGCATTCGGAAGCGTGTAAGCAGCACGATTTCCATTCACGTCCATCTCAAGCAAGCGACCAGTCACTTCACCTTGCACGGCAGCGTCAGTGAACGACCCATCGCGCGACCACGTGATGCGCGCGGAACCGTTGCTGATACCGTCGGTCTTGTTCATCGTCGACAGGTTAAAGTTGGTGGCTCCGACGGAAGTCGGCTCCTGAGCCGTATCCGTGTAAACCGGACGCCAGCCCGTACCCTGTCCAGCCGTCAACAAGAACGTGTTATTGGCTGGGGAAGCTTCGGTACCATTAAGCGCGAAATAACGCACCTTGATGGTCAACGTGTCGTTTGTGCAATTGGAGATCGCGATGTAACACCCGGGATCCACATTTTGCGCATTACCCGTGTTCAAGGTCATACCATTACCACCCTGAGCCAACTGCAGGTCCACGAACCATGGAACCGAAAGAGAAACCGCGTACGCGCCACTCACAGCGATCGCCACGAACATGGATGCAATAATCATTTTCTTCATATCGTATGTCACCTCCTTCCCCAGATGGGATTGCTACTAGGATATCCCAGCAAAGAAAGCGTTAGCCGTGTCCAGAAGCAAGAAAGCGTTCAACATTCCCTGGCTCCCCGAAAGTACGAGCACGAGAACGCTTCGTTGAACTTGGAGGACTCCTTCCCTGGGATTCCCGAACTTAACCATATCACCCAGACAAGATAACATGGTTTACCGACCTGTGACGAGCATAGCACATGGTCCGCTACCTGTCAACCGCTTTATCCCGCAAGGCGAGCCCGAGCGCGAGTACAGGAAGCGGAGAATGAAACCCCGCTTTCGCGTCGCGGTTCCCCGGTCCGCCGCCTGGGACGAAATAGGTTCTCGGCGCTGGGTCAATCCGACGCCGTCGGCGCGTGTCATGTTCAACCTGAGTTAGGCCGTTTACGCGTTGCGTATCCATCGAACTCCTGTGAAACCAGGGTATTGCGGCACACGCGCGTGAGAGGTACAGACCCCGTATTTCGCACAAGCCTGCTGTGCGAAATACGGGGTCCGTCTCAGACAACCGCCGGATTTAGGGTCAACGGGCTGGTTGTTGCACACGCGGCGTCGTCGCGTCGTGTTACGAAATCCGCTGACAACGCGGCCGCGCCTCCCCTGGGAGACCGCCCAGGGGAGGCGCAGCCGTTACGAAGGTTACACGCGCCGATACGGCGCCGTCGATATGCGGGGCCAGGGCTCGCTTATCGCTAGATACGGCCACCGCACCATGCGATTCCTCGCGAAACCACTTCGCGGAAATTTGCGTTGGTGAATGTGTGCGTGTCATGCCCGGACTGTAAACAGAACACGCGCGATTCCTTGTACTGCCGGGTCCAAGCAAGAGTCTTCATGCTTTTCGGATAGTCGGTGGTGAGTAGCACGTTGTTGGCCGCTCCTGCGTCCGGCATCAAGTAAACTTCATCCACCATATCCCAATCGGTGAGGCCGCGCGTTATGGGGTGGTCGGGGTTGGACACGTGTACCCGAACCGATTGTTCGGTAAAGGCGTCCGTTCGGCGGTTCTCGATACCGACGAGCTCGTCGAACAATGGCCAATCCGGGAATGCCACGATCGCGTGGTGCAACACGAACACGCCTTGGTTCGACTGTCCCAGTTGTTCCATGGCCTCGCGCGTACCGAGTTCATACCACGGGTCTTTTCGCGCCGGAGACTCGATGTGCATGTTGTAGAACAGAACCACGTCATACTGGGCGCGAACGGTCGACGGGCTTGTCGCATAGGCCTCCAGATGCTGCATGTAGAAGTCCACGCCGGGAACGGCGCGGAACAAGTCATGAAACCCTTGGACGTCGTATGGGTGACGGCCGGTAATTACGGCCAGTTTAATTGGGGATTGCTTGGAACTTGTCTGCATGGTCGCCTCTTTCGTATGGAACCCCTGCCCACTCCCGAGAGCGCGGACTTCGCGGAACCGGGAATGGGCAACCTCCAGGATCATATCAAATTGCGGGCTTCCACGTACAGGAGCGCCAAGGTCTTGCGGAAAGGCCGTAAGGGGGTCCGGCATTTGGCGTTTCTAGGGGAAGAAGCGCTTCAGTTTGAGCCACTGCTTCTCGTAGGCGTGCCAGCTTACTAGCGCGATCGCGACGCTGGCGCCGATGCACATGCCGGCAAACACGAGACGGCCGGGCAGCGCCGACCCCCATACTTCCGGCGCCAGCGTGTTTGCGTTGACGCGCTTTGCCAGGGTTTCGTCGACCAGCATGTGAACCATGTACAGGCAGTAGCTGTATTTTCCGAAGAATTGGAGAGTCCTGGTGGAGAACGCTCGATTCAGGAAAGGGTGGTCTGCCGGGGCAAGCGACATGGCGATAACAGAGCACGCCAATATAGCGTTGCATGAAAAGCCCGCGGTCGTCACGAGCGGCGTATGACCGTAGCCTTTTTGGTAGATCATAATTCCGGCCATGACTCCGATGCTTGACAGCGCCGCATACCGCGCCAAGGGCTGGATGCGGGCCAGTCCGTCCGGTTCGCGGACGCGCAATACGAGGTAGGCGCCCGCGGCCAACGTATCCATGCGCATGGGTGTCAGCACATACGGAATGATACTGCCGGAGTGCTGCCACGCGCAGACCAGGCGGAAGGCGAGCGCGGCCGCGATGCAGGTCAATGCGCAGCGCTTTAGTGAACGCTCACTCAACACCAGCACCACGGCGGGCCACAGAAGATAGAACTGCTCTTCGATCGCGAGCGACCACAGGTGGGAGAAGGCCGGTATCTCGTTCTTGTACGCGAAGAACCAATTCGTCAGGTACGTCCAGTAGAAGGTCTGGTATGGATCGACGTGTTGGAGTTCCGGGGAGCGATAGCCCGTTATTCGCGGAATGATCAGGAAAACCACGGCCAGAAACGCGTAGTACAGCGGGAAGATACGCACCGTCCGCCGCATATAGAAGTTCCGGAAGTAGTGCGGTTTCCGCTTCGCGTTCAGCAGGATACCTGTGATCAGGAATCCTGAAAGCACGAAGAATAAGTCCACGCCCATCCAGCCCAATTTGGCGGTATAGTAAAACGCCTTGTCGATGGGGGTGCTGAGCCGCGTGTTCAGCGCGTAGTGGTTGAACATGACCATCAAGATGGCCAGGCCGCGTATACCGTCCAAGACCCCGATATGACCGGCGTCGGCCGCGCGCGATGGGTTGGGCGGCGGTGAAGAGGAGGCGCGCCGGAGTTCCGGCTCCGGCCCTGTTAGCGTGGATGACATTCGGGGAGGAACTATACGGCTTTGCGTGGTCGCGAGGCAATGGTTACGGCGCGATAATGGCACCTGCGCATGTCATTATCGTTACTTACCTCTGGGTGGTGTTGTGGTTTTATACGGGACCCTATGGGGCGCGTCTTGCGGATAAACACGCAAATTCTCTCGGAGGCCTATTTGCGCCGTAAATACGGAAATAGACACGGGATAGAGCGATGTTCCCGAAGCCGAT
The DNA here is from genome assembly GCA_016215105.1 of Candidatus Hydrogenedentota bacterium. Taxonomy (GTDB): domain Bacteria; phylum Hydrogenedentota; class Hydrogenedentia; order Hydrogenedentales; family SLHB01; genus JACRLJ01. Next base: position 10,821 of record JACRLJ010000024.1, on the reverse strand, counting down.
TAGCGAAGTCAAGTTCGTTACTTTGCACTTGGAGCGCGGCGAGTGAGCGTGTCCTTGGCATGGTGAGCCTGATCCGGCGGCGCGTGCGGCAAGTCGTTCGCGGGGTCAGTTGACGCGGCAGCTATTATTCCAGAGGTTGAGCCATGATCAGTTGTGTCATGTATCCAAAGCGCCACGACGCGCGTTGTGGAGCAGTTCCGCGCTTCTCCGAGGTATTGCGGGGAAAACGGGCTCTGAGCCATGGGGACGGTGTTCGCTGATGGCCCAAATCTTCCCTAAGAAAGCCAACGATCTGGTCAAAGTATTGGCTGCGGCTGTCGTCCTGGGGGCTTGCGGTCTAGGCACGATGGCGACGGGCCTGTGGCTGTCGCCGTTCATTACCCAACAAGATGTCGCCAAGCAACAGGTGGTGCCGTTCAGTCATTTGCATCACGTCAAAGGACTAGGCATCGATTGCCGCTATTGCCACACCACGGTTGAAACCAGCTCCTTCGCGGGAATCCCCCCCACGGAGACCTGCATGTCCTGCCACTCCCAAATCTGGACCAACGCCAAGATGCTCGAACCGGTGCGCGCCAGCTTCAAGACGCAGAAGCCGCTCGAATGGTTGCGCGTCAATGACGTTCCTGATTTCGTCTATTTCAACCACAGTATTCACGTGAATAAGGGCGTGGGCTGCGTGACGTGCCATGGTCAAGTGGACGAGATGGCGCTCACGCACAAGGGGCAGACTTTGCGCATGGGGTGGTGTTTGCAGTGCCACCGCGCGCCCGAGCAGTTCCTGCGTCCGCCCAGCGAAGTGTTCAACATGCAATGGCAACCGCCCGCGGACCAGTCGGCCAAGGGTCTTGAACTGGTGAAGAACAACCATGTGAAGGTGGAACAGCTCACGAACTGTTCCGTGTGCCACCGATGAGCATCGAGTTCCTCGACGAACAGAAACCAATCGATTTTGAGGCCATTCGGGCCAAACTGGCCGCGGGACAGAGCCCGCGCTATTGGCGCAGCCTGGATGAGTTGGCCGAAACCGAAGAGTTCACCGAGTTTCTGCACCGCGAGTTTCCGGCGCAGGCGTCGGTATGGCCCGAAGACGTTAGCCGCCGCAATTTCCTCAAGCTGATGGGCGCCTCGCTCAGCCTGGGCGGGCTGGCCGCGTGTTCGCGCCAGCCGGACGAGAAGATCGTCCCGTACGTGAAGGCTCCCGAAGACGTGATTCCCGGGACGGCGCTGCCGTATGCGACAGCGTACAGTTCATCCGGATACGCTATGGGGGCGTTGGTGACCAGTTTCATGGGACGTCCAACCAAAGTCGAGGGGCACCCGACACACCCTGCGAGCTTGGGTGCGACCGATCTTTTTGCGCAAGCGTCCATCCTGACAATGTACGATCCGGATCGTTCCAGCACGATCCTGAACTCTGGACGGGAGAGCATTTGGGATTCGTTCTACGGCGCCCTGAGCGGGCGGGTAGATGCGGCTCGTCTCAAGCAGGGCGCGGGACTCAGCATACTGACCGAAACGGTCACCTCACCGGCGTTAGCGAACCAAATCAAAGCCTTGCTCACGGCGCTGCCGAAGGCGAAGTGGCATCAGTACCAGCCGGCCTCGCGGGACTCCGCGAAAACCGGCGCGGTCATGGCGTATGGCGAGGCCACGGACACACAGTATCACCTGGATCGGGCGAACGTGATCGTGTCGCTCGACGCGGACTTCCTTAGTTCGGGGCCGGGCGCCGTACGGTATACACACGATTTTTCGTCCAAACGCCTCGCGAACGCGGATCATCCCGAAATGAGCCGGCTCTATGCGGTCGAAAGCACTCCGAACAATACCGGAGCGATGGCCGACCACCGCTTGGGCGTCCGTCCGGGACAGATTGAGCATTTCGCGCGGGCCATCGCCGGCAAGATGGGAATTGCCTTGGCCGCAGGGACGCTCGAACCGGCGCACGAGAAGTGGGTCGATGCGGTCGTTCGCGACCTTAAGAAAGACCCCAAGTCGAGTGTTGTGATTCCCGGAGACAACCAGCCTGCGGTCGTGCACGCGTTGGCGCACGCAATCAATCAGGCGCTGGGCAACACGGGAACGACGGTGACGTACACTGCGCCCGTCGAAGCGAATCCGGTCGATCAACTTGCTTCGATCAAAGAGCTTGCGGGTGACATGGAAGCCGGCCGCGTGGATACCCTGATCATCCTGGGCGGCAACCCGGTGTACACGGCGCCCGCCGATCTCAAGCTCGAGAGCGCGATGGATAAAGTCGCGTTTCGGACGCATCTCAGCCTGTATGACGACGAGACGTCGCGGCTGTGCCACTGGCACATTCCGGAAACGCATTACCTCGAGCAATGGGGTGACCTCCGCGCTTTTGACGGTACCATCAGTGTGGTGCAGCCCTTGATCGCGCCTCTGTACTTCGGAAAGTCGAGTCTGGAAATGGTTGCCGCGATCAATGGGCAGCCGAATGCGGCCATGTACGACTTGGTGCGCGACTACTGGAAGTCTCAGTCCACCGCGCCCGACTTTGAGCACTATTGGAAAACCACGCTGAGCGACGGTTTCCTGGCTGAATCGAAGTTCCCGGACAAACTGGTCAAGCTCACCGCTGATTTCTCGAAACAACCCGCTGTCGCAAACCCGCCCTCTCCCGCGGGAACGGGGTTGGACGTGGTATTCCGTCTCGATCCAACCATCGGCGACGGATTCTACGCGAACAATGCCTGGCTTCAGGAGCTTCCGAAGCCACTGACGAAACTGGTGTGGGACAATGCGGCCCTGATTAGTCCGAGGACGGCGCAGAAACTAGGCGCGGCGACGAACGACGTTGTCGAGCTTGCCTATAAAGGCCGAATCGTTAAGGCGGCGGTGTGGGTGATGCCGGTTCAGCCCGAAGGAGTCGTGACGCTGTATTTGGGATATGGCCGCAGCCGGACGGGCAAGGTTGGAAAAGGGACGGGGTTCAACGCGTATGCGCTGCAAACGTCCGATGCGCCGTGGTTCGGATCGGACTTGGCAATTACCAAGACTGGCGCGACTTACAAGCTGGCGACGACACAAACGATTGCCAACATGAACGACGGGCTGACCACTCGCCCCATCATCCGGGAAGCGACGCTCGAGGAATTCAAGGAGCATCCCGACTTCGCCCAGGAAATGGCGGAGACTCCCGAAAAGGACGTAACCCTCTTTCCGCAGGGGCTTAAGGACAACAACTACGATGGCAACGCGTGGGGCATGGCCATTGACCTGAATGTCTGTACCGGTTGCAGCGCATGCACAATCGCATGTCAGGCGGAGAACAACATCGCGGTGGTCGGTAAAGAGCAGGTGATTCGCCGCCGGGTCATGCACTGGATACGGGTGGACCGCTACTATAAAGGCGATCCGGAGAATCCCGAAGGCACGGTACATCAACCGGTGCCCTGCATGCATTGCGAAAACGCGCCGTGCGAAGTGGTCTGTCCCGTTGCGGCGACAAACCACAGCAAAGAAGGCCTCAACGACATGGTCTACAACCGCTGCATCGGCACGCGGTATTGCTCGAACAACTGCCCCTACAAAGTGCGCCGCTACAACTTCCTCGAATGGGACGAGTTCGAAGGGGAGAGCACCAAGCTTCAAAAAAACCCCAATGTAACTGTGCGCACGCGCGGCGTGATGGAAAAATGCACATACTGCGTGCAGCGCATCAACAAGGCCCGGATTGACGCCAAGAAAGAAGACCGGCCCATCCGGGATGGGGAGATTGTTACGGCGTGTCAGGCGGTATGCCCAGCGTCGGCCATTGTGTTTGGCAATCTCGCCGATCCGGAAAGCCGGGTGTCCAAACTGAAGACGAATCCGAGAAACTACGCGCTGTTGGGCGAATTGAACACCCGTCCGCGCACCACGTATTTGGCGAAAGTGACGAATCCCAACCCGGAACTTGAAAGCGGAAAAGCCTGATGTCGCCGCATGACACCAACGTAGCAGCACTCGAACCGAGCATCCCGTTAATTGCGCCGGGCCACACTTATACGACGATCAGCGACAAGGTCGCGGGTATCGTCGTTACGGAGCCCCAGCCGAAATCGTGGAAGTTCGGCATCCTCATCGGCGCTATCGGCGTGATGATTCTGAACACGGCGGTCATCTATCTGTTCTACAAAGGCATCGGTATCTGGGGCGTCAACATTCCGGTCGGTTGGGGCTGGGCCATCATCAACTTTGTCTGGTGGATCGGTATCGGCCACGCCGGAACGTTGATTTCCGCGATCCTGCTCTTGCTCAATCAACAGTGGCGCACGTCGATTAACCGTTTCGCCGAAGCGATGACCATTTTTGCGGTCATGTGCGCGGGCATGTTCCCGATCCTGCACCTTGGGCGGCCCTGGGTGTTCTACTTCATCTTGCCGTACCCCGGTACCTTGACCATGTGGCCGAATTTCCGAAGCCCGCTGTTGTGGGACGTGTTCGCGGTGAGCACCTATGCGACGGTGTCGCTGTTGTTCTGGTATGTGGGCTTGATTCCGGACTTTGCCACGCTGCGCGACAAGGCCCGCAACAAAGTCGGCCAATGGGCCTACGGTTTCTTCGCGCTCGGGTGGCGCGGCTCCGCCCGGCACTGGTTCCGCTACGAGACGGCCTCGCTCATTCTCGCCGGCCTCGCGACGCCGCTCGTCGTATCCGTACACAGTATCGTAAGCTTGGACTTCTCGGTCGGCATCATTCCGGGCTGGCACACGACGATATTTCCCCCCTATTTCGTCGCGGGCGCGATCTATTCCGGTTTCGCGATGGTGCTCACGCTTACGATTCCGGTTCGCAAGATTTATGCGTTGGAGGATTTTATCACCCAGCGCCACCTTGATGTGATGGCCAAAGTCATGCTTGCCACGGGCCTGATAGTCGGATACGGGTACATCATGGAGGCCTTTTACGCGTGGTACAGCGCCAATCCCTATGAGAAGTTCATGATCTACAACCGCATGACCGGTCCCTACTGGCCAGCGTACTGGGCTCTTGTCCTGTGCAATATCGTTACTCCGCAATTCCTGTGGATTCACTGGGTACGCAACAACCCGATCGTGCTCTTCATCATCTCAATCATTGTGAACATTGGGATGTGGCTCGAACGCTACGTGATCGTGGTCACCAGTTTGCACGCGGATTTCCTTCCCTCGTCGTGGGGCAGCTCGGTATCGTGGCGGAATTTACGTCCCCGGAAGACCTCCTCGTGGCCGCGCAAAAAGTCTATGACGAGGGCTACAAGCAGATCGATGCGTTTGCGCCTTTTCCCGTGGACGGTCTCGCGGAAGCGATTGGGTTCAAGAAGACCCGACTTCCTCTAATCATTCTTTGCGGCGGCCTCACGGGGGCCTGCACCGCATTTGGATTTCAGTACTGGGCTTCGGCCGTCTACTATCCGTACAATATTGGCGGCCGCCCCTTCTTTAGCTGGCCGGCGTTCATCCCGATCACGTTCGAGCTCACAGTGCTTTTTGCCAGCTTCGCGGCGGTGTTCGGAATGATACTTCTGAACGGCCTTCCGAAACCGTATCATCCCGTGTTCAACTCGGAGCGGTTCGCAAAACATGCCACCAGCGACGGGTTCTTCCTCTCCGTTGAAACAAGCGATCCCAAGTTTGACATGGAAACGACATGCGCCCTATTGAGCGGACTGGGCGCGACGCACGTCGAGGCGGTGGCGCAATGACAACGCAGCAGCACAGCATTGCCCGAGCCGTGAATCGCGTAGCGGCGTTTTTCACCCTGGCGTTAGTCCTCGTCTTGACGTCCGGCTGTCATCAGGACATGTGGAATCAGGCAAAGTACAAGCCGCTCGCGAAGAGCACGTTTTTTGCTGACGGATTGGCTTCCAGGCCCCAAGTGCCAGGTGTCGTACCTGCCGGATACGGGGCGCGCGATACGCTGCTTTACACTGGCAAAGTGGACGGCCAACTGGCGAATTCGTTTCCTGAGGAGCTACCCGTGACGCGCGAACTAATCCTGCGCGGACAACAGCGCTTCGAGATCTACTGCACACCCTGCCACGGCCGTCTCGGCGATGGGAACGGCATGATCGTGCAGCGCGGATTCAAGCGCCCGCCTTCGTATCACACCGACCGCCTGCGCGCGGTACCGGTGGGCTATTTCTTTGATGTAATGACCAATGGATTCGGAACCATGTACAGCTACGCCTCGCGCGTTCCGGTGAAGGACCGCTGGGCGATTGCCGCGTATATTCGCACCCTGCAGTACAGTCAGTTCGCGCCAGAGACCGATATGGCTCCGCAAGACCTTGCGCTCCTTGATCAGCCGGTGCAGGGTTTGGCGCTCCTCGACAAATCAGAAGCCAAGACCACCGAAGGCAGCGCACACCATGAGTGAAATCGATATTCACCCGAGATTGAAGCAACTCGGCCGAAATGGTTGGAAGGTGGGCGTCGCATCGCTGCTGCTCGGCCTGGTGATGGCCCTCGCGTCGGGCGGCGCCAGACTGTTCTTTCAATCGTACCTGGTTGCGTTCCTCTTCTGGTTTGGGCTGGCGCTCGGCTCATTGGCGTGGCTGATGGTACACCACATGGTGGAAGGCCGCTGGGGATTCGTCACACAGCGAATTCTTGAAGCGAGCAGCCGGACCCTCCCGCTATTGGCCCTATTGTTCCTGCCGTACCTCCTCATTGGCAGTCCGCAGCTATACCCATGGTGGGGCGGTGTGGAAAGCTTGGCGTGGCATGGTATCAATTACCACGTATCGCACAAGCTGATGTACTTGAATCCGGCGTTCTTCACTATTCGCGCGTTTATCTACTTCGGGATTTGGCTGACTCTGACGTATTTCCTGAATAGGTGGTCCAAGGATATGGACACGACGCGAGATCCCCGGATCAGCCTGAAGTACCGCTGGGTGGCTGCGCCCGGCATCGTGCTTTATGTGTTTACGATGACGTTCGCCATGACCGACTGGGGCATGTCTCTGGAACCGGAGTGGTTTTCCACAATCTATGGGTTCTTGTTCTGCGTTGGGCAGGGCCTGTCGTCGATGTGTTTCACGGTGATTATTCTCTCGCTGCTCGCCGAGAAGCCTCCGCTGTCAAGCTACGCGAAACCGGACCGCTACCATGATCTCGGCAAGCTGATGCTGGCCTTCACCATTTTGTGGGCCTATATGTCCTTTGCGCAATTCCTAATCACGTGGTCCGGAAACCTGCCCGAAGAAATAAAGTACTACATGCACCGCACGGGTCCGGAACTCAAGGGCGTCTTTACGATCTTAATCGTTTTCCATTTCTTCGTGCCGTTCTTCATCCTGTTGATGCGCGGCGTGAAGCGTGTGCCGGCGACATTGCGGACCATTGCGTTCTATATCCTTGCGGTACGGATTATCGATCTTTTGTGGGTGCTCGGACCCGCCTTTCGCGACAACCACGATCACATCTTTGGCAGCGCGGTCGAGGTCCCGATCACCTTGGCGGTGTTGGCTGGAATCGGCGGAATTTGGTTGACCTACTTTGTGAAGCAACTCACGCAGCGCCCGCTGGTAACGGCCTTCGACCCGCGGCGGGACGAGGCGTTCGCGCACGACCATCACCACGAAACCGAGGCGCTAGACCATGCATAACGGAACACACGGCTCAGACAACGCCACTCCTGAAATCGTCGAACTGGGCTACGACCCGCGTGACGTGCATATCCCCGCGCTGGTCTGGAACATCAGCGTCATTTGGGCGCTCATCGTCGTTACGATGGTGCTCATGGTATGGATGCTGGGCTACCTCAAGGCGCAGAAAGCCAAGACTGATGCGGCGCTTGGCGAAGCCAACCCGCTTATGGTTCAGGAAGGGCGCCACATTCCGGCCGCCCCGCTGCTGCAGCAGAACGAACAGAGTGACCTTCAATCCATGAAGGATAACGAAGACAGAATCTTGAACAGCGCAGGCTGGGTAGAACGCAAGGAGAATAACCAGGGGGTCGTCCGGTTACCCATTGGCCGTGCTATGGATATCGTCGCTGAAAAGGCGGCCAATACCAAGATGCTGCCGTACTGGCCGCTTCCCGCGTCTCAATCGAACCCAACGGCCGTCCAATCGCTGACGCCGGTCCAGCCGGCAAAGGCCGCCGAATGATATCTCGCATCACAGTTTTCCGCCGTGGCGTGATGGCCCTCCTCGCGGCGCTTGCCTTAGGCTTAGGCCACGGCGCCGCGCAAGCGCAAATGAAGGCGCCGAACCCGTATAGCGATATCCGGATCGATCAAAAACTCGGCGATCAAATTCCGCTCGACCTCGAATTCACTGATGAGGATGGGAAGGCCGTTCGTTTGCGAGATTACTTTGGCGCCAAGCCGGTAGTACTAACTCTTGTTTACTACGAGTGCCCGATGCTTTGCACCGAGGTCCTCCGCAGTTCACTGGACGCGTTTAATGCCCTGTCGTTCGGCATGGGCAACGAGTACACGGTGTTGACCGTCAGCATAAATCCCAATGACACCGCAGAACTGGCCGCTGCGAAAAAGAAGACACATCTCGACAACTACAAGCGTGGCGGTGGGGCCGACGGCTGGCATTTCCTCACCGGAAAACAGGACGCCATCAGCGCACTGGCGGACAGCGTCGGGTTCCACTACGTATACGACGAGGCGACCAAGCAGTATGCCCACGCCAGCGGAATAATGGTGATCACTCCGTCGGGAAAGGTCTCCCGTTATCTCATGGGGATTGACTACTACGCGGGTACCCTGAAGCTTGCCTTGTTGGAAGCCGGCGAGGGCAAGATCGGAACGGTTGCAGAGAAGTTGTCCTTGCTTTGCTACCACTACGACCCCGTGACGGGCAAGTACGGTGTTTACATTATGGGTGTTCTGCGCTTGATCGGCGCGGGCATGGTCATGGTTCTGGCCACACTAGTCCTGATGACGATTATACGTTCACGCCGGCAGAGGCCGCCTATGGACTTTGCGGGCGTTGTACCACTGGGACGGCAATAAGTCGTGAAACTGACATACGCAGTCAACCGCATTCAACAGGCAGCCTAAAGACGCATGAGCATCTGGAACTTTCCACTATTTCCGAAGCAGGCCTCCTCATACGCGTGGCACATGGACCTCATGTACTTCGTGCTCACGGGGCTGAGTGTGTTCTTCTTCATCGCCGTGTTGCTGGTGCTGGCGTACTTTGGAATCAAGTATCGCAAAGGCTCCAAGGCCGACCGCACGCTCGCCTCGCCAGACAACAATGCCCTCGAGCTTACCTGGACCATCGTCCCGACGATCATGGCGCTGGCGATGTTCGTGTGGGCTACCTTGTTCTACTTCCACGTGACGCAGCCGCCGGCGGATTCGATGGAGATATTCGTCGTCGGAAAGCAATGGATGTGGAAGATTCAGCATCCGGAAGGTCAACGTGAGATAAACGAATTGCACGTGCCGGTCGGCCGCAACGTCAAACTGACCATGACTTCCCAGGACGTAATCCACGACTTCTTCATCCCCGAGTTCCGCACCAAGGCCGACGTGGTGCCGGGTAAGTACACGCAGCAATGGTTCCGAGCGACTGTGCCCGGTGAGTATCACATTTTCTGCGCGCAATACTGCGGCACGGAACACTCCGGCATGGTGGGACGCGTGGTCGCCATGAAACCCGAAGACTATGAGAATTGGCTGCGCGGCGGGGCAACCGGATTGACGCCATCGATGGCCGGCGAGCAGCTCTTCCAAAAGCTCGGCTGCGTGTCGTGCCACTTGTCGGGGGACACCCCGCGTGGCCCGAAACTGGCTGGTATGGCCGGAGCCGCCGTGAAGCTTCAGAATGGCCAGACCGTCACGGCCGACGATGACTATCTCCGCGAGTCCATCCTTTATCCGAACGCCAAGCAGGTCTTTGGATATCCGCTCCTGATGCCAACCTTTGAGGGACAGGTCAGCGAAGAAGAAATTCGAGAACTTATCGCCTACATCAAATCGCTAGCAGCACCAACGCAACCCAGCAAGTAACAGGGCAAAGCTACATGACGAATCCGAGATCCAGCAAGACAGGCAATGCCGCGGCGGCGCTCGACTTCACCGAAGTCGAGAGCGCCACGCCCGCGGAGAGGCCGCTGAACTATCTTACGAATGGCCACACCATTTCCTCGTGGCTGCTGACAAGAGATCACAAGCGTATCGCGATACTCTATTTGATCTCGATTACCACCGCCTTTGTCATTGGGGGCATTTTCGCGCTCATGATGCGTCTCGAGCTGGTGACGCCGCAGGGTGACCTCGTCCAGGCCGAGACCTACAACAAGCTCTTTACCTTGCACGGCGTGGTGATGATCTTCTTCTTCCTGATCCCGTCCGTGCCCGCTGTGCTTGGTAATTTCATGCTGCCCATGATGGTCGGCGCCCGCGACTTGGCGTTCCCTCGCATCAACCTTCTCAGTTGGTACCTGTATGTCATCGGATTCATCTGCGCCCTCGCCGCGACGGCGTCCGGCGGAGTGGACACGGGCTGGACGTTCTACACGCCCTACAGCAGCATGTACTCGAACACCCATGTGTTCGTAACGGTGCTAGGCGCGTTCATCGCAGGGTTTTCCTCGATTCTAACGGGTCTCAACTTCATCGTGACTGTCCATAAGATGCGTGCGCCGGGACTTACCTGGTTCCGCCTGCCGCTTTTTGTGTGGGCGCACTACGCCACCAGCGTAATCCAGATTCTGGGTACGCCAGTCATCGCGGTTACGCTGCTGCTGATGGCGCTCGAACGCATCTTCAGCGTCGGCATCTTCGAGCCCTCGCTGGGCGGTGACCCGGTGTTGTTTCAGCACATGTTCTGGTTCTACTCGCATCCGGCCGTATAT
>JACRLJ010000130.1 GCA_016215105.1 Candidatus Hydrogenedentota bacterium | reverse complement strand
TATCTCGTGGAGAGCGTAATGGCATATTCACTCATTGGAAGGAAGCCCAATGCCCTGATAGTCCTGCGCACAGTGCGGCCCCGCGGGGGCTTTGTTGGCTTCAACCGATCCATCATCTGATCGGATGCGTCGCCTTTTCCCGGCTGAAACACGACGTAACCGAGAAAGAGTTCGTCGGAGCCCTCTCCGGTTAGCACGACGGTTACCTGTGTCCGCGCCAGACGCGACAGGATGAACTTGCCCACACCATGAAAGTTGATGAACGGCAATTCCGAGACCCACAGCGATTCTTCGGTGTTCTCGATGAGTGTCTCGGGGTCACAGGTGACCGAGTGAAACTCCGCGCCAATCTTTGCGGCCATATTCTTGGCGAGTTGGTACTCGTTGAACGCTTCTTCTTCGGGAAAAGACACCGTTCTCTTCTTCGTCACAATCCCGTCATCAATTGTCTGAAAAGCAGAATCGACCGTAGCCGAACCGACGCGCTTCCCGAGGCACGGCAGATTCAATACTTTTGGATCAAGTCCATGCTGGCGCCTTATATCTTGACCATGCTGGGAGATCGCATGGAGATGGCGCATTCGATTGAAGGGCGTACGCCTTTTCTCGACCATCAGTTGTTCGAGCAGGTTCGTCGTATACCAGATTCCTTCAAGATCCACGACGGAGTCGAGAAATATGTACTTCGGGAGGCGTTCAGGGAAGATCTTACGGACGAGATCTACCGCCGCGAGAAGTGGCCGTATTCCGCTCCGCCGTTGTGGATACGAAAGGGACGCATCGACGCGCTCGACCGGCTTATCAAGCAGTATCTTTCGCACGACGCCTTCGAAAAGAGCGGCCTGTTCGGTTACTGGGTTGTTTGCACGGCCCAATGTCTTTCAAAAGCGCTGTTCTTCGACTGCCGCTTGAAACGCGGTTTGAACAGTCTGCTGACTGCGATGCTGACGGTTCATATTTTGGACCATTTGTATGCGCAGAATTTCGAAGCTAGTCTGCAAAAGTATGGTCGGGCAGTCCAGTACAGTCCGGATAAGGGAAAGATCCTGGCAAACGAAGGCGTAGACTGAGTAGACCACGTGGACGTGTCGAAGCGGCGCGGCAGTCTATTCGAGAGTAATGCGGCGATCTTCCGGATGGAGGTCGCGCTGCAGATGCGCGCGCATCTTGTGTAATCTACTTTCCCGTTGAAGCGCGAACTTGGCGCCCCATGTACAGGCCCAGCGCACAAGAACCACGAGAATGAAAGCCTGTATGGCCAACACAACAGCTCCTACAAGGACGGGAGATACGTTGAGCAAGGCCGCGAGTTGGGACACATCATTTCCGGTGCTGACACCCATCACGCTGAGGGGACTCGCGCTGACCGCGTCGCCAAGCACGTCAAGCGGGGCATAGAGGCAGCACGCGGAGCCGACCATCATCACAAAGAAGCGCTGAAATTCCTCGGGGAGCAGGAACAATAGGTTCATCACAATCAGGGATCCCAGACCAAAGAGGATTGCGTAACCGTTCAGCCATCCGATCAGCGCAGACGCGAACACGAGCAACATCAGGACCAGGAGCGCGTGACGGGCGCGGTACCGAACGCTTGCGTAGTAGAGCGCGGCGCCCCAGAGCACGCTGCCGATGTAGCCGGAAACTAGAATTATCGGCATGCTACCGCCGACTCCCATGGTGACCCCGCCCCCGTTCGGGGCAATCGCCATACCGAAGACACGGCCGCCGGTGAGATAGCCCGCGACACCGTGCGAGAACTCGTGGAAGGTAACCGCGAGCAGTTTGATGGGATTGGGTATAGGCGCCAGCCACAGGAGCAGTACTACGCCGTAAGCCCCCAGTTGGTAGTACAGCAGCCGTGTCCAATGCTTATCGAAATGACGCCGCCACCGTTCGCGGCGCGCGGAGGTCCGGCTCTCGTGAGCTGAGCCGCCGTGTGTGCGCTCACCGTGCAATGAAGTCCACCGTCATCTTCTGCATGTCACCCCGAATACGAATCCGCTGCATCGTCAGCGGCGCGGTTCCTTCTTGACCGCAAACTTCACTTTGGGCTAGTCCGAACGTGGCTGCGTGGTCACTACCAGCAAGTCGATGTTTGTCTTGCCGGATTCCCGTGAGGAGATTTCAAGCGGATAGTAAAGGTGATCGGTCTTAAAGCGGTATTCGACCGGCTGCCGGCTCTGGAGTTGGTTGTCCGCTTGCAGCGAGTCAAAGACAAACCACTGTGTTCCACGTTCGAGATAGTTGCCAATGATACCCGCGAAAGCCGGATCGACCTTGGGGTTCACAGCCTTCTTCGCTGTCATGAACTCTTCCACCCAGCCCGTGAACCCGTCGCGATTCAATACGTGCGCTACGGAGATGTCATGGACCCCCATCTTCTTATGGAAGGTGATCTCCGCAGCGCGTTCCGGCGCGCGCACTCCTGCTACCCCTCCGCCCGATGCGACCCGCCACATGGACTTGTCGATCAGAAGCCGCTGCATGGTCATGAACCAATCGAAGTCTCCCAGTCGAACGGCGGGCTCGCCGGGTAAGGGGATTACTTCGAGCAGCGAGACGGCCCGATTGGTCTTGATGTCGGTGGATAGCAGGAGGATTTCCTCCCGGCCGTTCCACAGAATAATGGCCCGCTGGCCGGGTTCGAAAACGACGACATCCATCGGATCGAAGCGCACATCCGTGATACCTTTTTCCGTTTTCAGGATAGTCATGCCACCCATGAGTTCGAGCGGAGATGAATAGGGAATCGAGCCACAGTCCGCCCAGCCCGCCGCCGGCAGTATGATGCAGACGGACAGCCCCATGAGCAGACTGATTCGAGTACGCGTGCTTGATGGCATTGCAGGTCCTCCCAAAATAGCCCCGTTTATGGCCACAGTTTACGACTGCGTATGAGGATAACGTTATTGTACACCATTTAGGTTGTGCGCGGGGAAGAATTACGACGCGGGAAAGCCGGTGTACGGCGATTTTCGTCAAGGACATGTGTTGGTGTGGGTCGGGTTTATGGCGTTCCGGCCGACGCGGCGATACGGCGCGTCTACTATTGGGAAACGCTCTTGGCGGGATGGCGGTGGCTTATTCCCAGGACAATGGCGCCGAGCATTAGGGGACATACGGTGGCGCTGGCCAATCCCCAACGGATGTCGGATTGTTGCGCGATGGCTCCGATGAGCCATGGCGTAACGAAACATCCGACGTTTCCGCCGGCGGCCATGATGCTGAACATGGAGGCGCCGCCGTGGGGAAAGTAGTCGGCTATGAGGCTCAGGGTGTTGGGCCAGAGACAACTGACCGCGAGGCCCATGGTGACGCAGGCGGCCAAAGCAATCCCGGAGACTGGGAAAAAGCAGGCCACGAGGTAGCACGTCACACACCCCGCGCAGGCAAACAACAGCATGGGAATCGTCTTGATGCGGTGGGCAGTGTTACCCGCGGCGCCGCGGCCGATGGCCATGCCGATAGAGAATCCGGCGAGGGCGAGAGCGCTAACCGTCTTGTCATAACCAAGCCAGGTTTCCGCGTAGGCCGGCAACCATTGGGCCATGCCTTGCTCGGTGGCTCCGCATAGCGTGATGGCGATAACCGCCGCGAGGAAGAACGGCCGCGTCATGAGCGCCTTGACGGGGGTGCGCTCAGCGTCCTCGTGAACCAGCGGCGGAATACGCAAGGGAATGAAGGCGAGGAACAAAACGAGGGGCACCACGTTCAAGCCGAGCGCGATGGCGCGCCACGACACTTGGAAGTGGAACGCCAGGGCGCAGATCAGGACTACGGCAAGGGCGCCAATGCAATAGAATGAGTGGAGCCAGTTCAGCGCTTTGGTCCGCTGCTGCGGGTGAACTGCGCAGATGATGGGACTGAGCACCATGTCGAGAACGCCGCCGCCAAATCCCATGACGGCGCACGCGCAGAGCAGTCCGGAGTAGCGGGTGACGGTGGCCAACGCGCACAGGCCCGCGGAGGTCGCGGCGAGACCGAGCATGGCGAAAAACTTTGCTCCCCAGCGATCGGCCAGGGGACCGCTCACTACTATACCGAGGACCATGGCGGCGAAGGTTACGCCGGGGATACGTCCCTGTTGTTCGCCGGTTAGAACAGTCGCAAACGCATCGCGAAAGGTCGTCAGATACACCGGCGCAAGATTTGCGCCGATGGCAAGGCAGGTCATACCGCCGTAGCAGACGGCGGTCGCCCAACGAGACGATCTAGCAAGCGATGAGTTGTTGGTCATAGATCCCGCTGCTACGGCTCACCTGGGACGAGATTTGACGGGCGCGGAGGACCGTCATACGGTTTCGCTCCGGGCTGCGGATTGGCGCCGTGGTCAACGGTTAGCAGCGCGGCATCTTGCGTCTTGGGCGCTTCGATGAATCCGTGATAGCGGCCCATCCAATAGTCCTCGAGCCAGCCGATGGGCGGGGTAACACTACGGCCACTACCGCCTCCATCGTACTCGAGGGCGGAGCGGCTGCCGCCCTTCGCGGTGGTTTCCCGCGGCGACATGGCGCGCGTTCCACCTTGGTAGGGCACGTAGCCGGGCTCGGGCGCGAGGTCGCTTCGGAACGAGTTCTCGTAGCTCCAATTCCTCAAGTCGAGCGACCACTCGCGCAGATGCTTCGCGGCGCGGTCCACTTCACAATCGTTGCCGGTCGCGGCGCCGTAGATGAAGTTAAACCACGGCACGTGCTCCATGCGTTTGACTTCCCAACTCCGCGTAATACTGCGCAAGTATATCGAACGATATTCGGGGGCGTCCGTAAAGCGCAGAAGCGTGTAATAGCAGCGGAACGCCAGCTCATCGTACGAGGGCACGACCTCATCCGGCGGGAAAGTGAGTTTTTGACGAACCGTGTACGAGGGGTATCCCCACTTCACCAGTTGCTGAAATCCTTGCTCGTACTTTGCGTCACCGGTAACGCCGTACGCCGCGCGCATATAGGTCTGCGCCTGCATGCCGTTGAGTCCGCGCGCGATGTAGCCGTAGGGCCGCAAGAGGTACTCGGGGTCCCATCGGCCCCAGCGGGTTGGTTTGCCATCCATGTCCTGCAGCACCCAGCCGTGGTCCATGATGTGGGAGGCGATGCGGGCAAGGTGTTGCGCGGCGCGATCCTTCTCGGGACCTTTCGCAGCGAGGTCGTGGAAGATAGAAACGGAATAGAAGTGCCCATCCACTTCATCACTTGAGGTGTCGCCTTTGAATGCAAAAAGTTTGTCGGGCGTGTAGTACCACTTGGCAGGTAGTCCGCCGGAGCCGCGTTCCGAGCGTTGCCCCTTATCAACGTTGTTTGCCCAGACCGCGCGCGCAATGAATCCGGGGTTCTTGGTGATTTCTTCGAGCCAGATCATCGCTTTGAAGGCGTCTACGGCCTGTTCCCGCGCTTTTTCGTCGCCGGTGGCGGCGTACTTGAACGACATCGCGGCGAGGTAGTGCGCCGTGTGACCGCCGTCGTTATCGCTGATTTCTCGTAGCCAGCCGTCTTTGTCGCCGGACCAATACAGCATGTGGATGAAACCGAGGCGCTTCATCCCCCACTCGCTCAGGCTCTTCTCAAAATAATCCGCCTTCTTCTGCAGAGTGAAAGGCTCGTAGCGAATGACTCCTATGCCCTTATCAGTGGCCACGTAGACCACGTTCTTGCCGACGGCGATGTCGTGAACGTTATTACCGGGCAGCCAGTGTTGCGCTCCGAGATACTGGTACTCGTCCCGCGTCTTGCGGATGGCTCCTCGGGTCGTGCCGATCCAGAGATCCCCGTCGAAACCGGGCGTCACGCAGGTGGTGTCCTCATAGGGTAGACCGTCTTGGCCACGCAGGGTGGTCATGGCCATGCCACGCAACACAGCAAGACCTTTATCGGTGGTAATGTACAGGCAGCTTCCGAGCGAACATATAGCCTGAACGTGCCGGGATGGAAGCGTTCCCCAATCAATGGGATTCGGCACGACCCGGCGGCCGTCCAGCAGCGCCAGCCCATTCGGACGCAGGACGTAGAGCGTTCCGCAGTACGAGGCAAGCCGCGAAATAGGGCCGATGTGGACAGGGTCGGCCAATACTTGCGTGCCATCCGCCATCACGACCGTCGAGTCGTTGGACTGGTAGCCGCCTTTCGGCTCGATGTTTACCAATGCGTCCTTCTCGATCCGGAAGACGTCGTCTCGCGTGGCGGCGTGGACCGCGCCCTGGTGAACACAGAGATCCACGAACTCGCGGGAATCGAAGCCCCGCCACTTGCCATCGGCGAATTGATAGAGCCCGGATTTGGCCAGCGCCCACAACGACCCGCCGACGACTTGCACACGGAGCACATCCTTTGGCGCATCGGGAACCGCTTGCAGCTTCTCCCCTTGGATCACGCTAACGCCGCCACCGACCACCGCATAGGCCGCGTCGTTGAAGAGGGCGAGCGACGTCACGGGTTGGTCGGAGACGACTTTCCCGTTTATTTCTTGGAGATAGACATCGTCGGGGACAGGTTTCCACAACTTCTGATCCACTTTGAACTGGCCGCCCATCGCGGGCAGCGCATATGCGCTAACGAATGCCGATAGCGCAAGAATGAGGCAGACACTCGAACGAGTCATGCTGTAGTCCTCCGTACGTAAAGCGCGAGAGAGTTCTTGACTCACAATTTGATGAAGATGTTTCGGCGGTACATGGCGTACGCCGTCCCGTATAGTACCGCGTAGAACACGGCGAAGCCACCCATGATACCGAACCAGTTTGCGGTCTTGTCCGGGATGAAGCGTTCGGCGGATTCCATGATGCACCACTGAAGGATGTAGATGAAGAGTGGGTTCAGCCCCAGTACGGTGAGATGGGGAATTCTCAGCTTCCCCACATCGCACACAAGATAGAATGCAAGCAAGACGAAAAAGCAGAGTCCCGAGGACCAGAGCGCGTAGGGCGCCGTCACCCAACGCTTGGAGAACGGCCACGCCTCTTTGACACCGGGCCATGCCGCGTGCAGCGCCCAGCCCGCGACGGAGAGAGCTATCCCCCATGCGAGACAGCGAAGGACAATCCGGCGCCTGTCCTGGGTGGCCAGGATGTCGTAGCCGATAGTCCCGCAAAGCAGCATCAAGAGCCAGCTCCAGTGACCGATGGGACCTCCGTTCAGCGAAGCATTAACCAACTCCGGACCGAAGGGGATGACCTTCCAGATGATCGGCATGGTATCGTCACGGTACTTGATCGCTCCGTGCAGCCAAGGGCCGTAGCTTGTAAAGGAAACGACAGCTTGGTATGCCGCCAACATGAGAAGACCCGCCGAGATGCGAGTGGCGGGCTTCTTGTCCACCACCCAGAGAGCGAGTAGTCCGGCCAAACCGATATTCATAAGCGCGTCCCAGAGATAGCCGGTGTAGAGGGTGAACGCGATTAGGACCAGAAGCGCATAGCGCTTGAGCAGGCCGCGGCGCGCTTCGCGCAGGCCAACGTGCTCGATGCGGCGTTTCATGGAAAGCCGCATGCCCATCCCCACCACGAACATAAACATGGGCGCGATGGTATCCGCGAAGGTCATATACTCGGTGTGATGATGCAATTGCTGAGTCGTTATCTTGAAACACTCGAAGTAGTCGACGAGGAGCATCCCGAATATGGCATAGCCACGGACTTGGTCCATGGACGCGATGCGGCCCTTGGATGGATCTGGCGCGGAATTCTGCGGCGGCATAACTTCTCTCCTTTGGACATCCCCGTTGCGAAGGACGCAGGCTATCAGAGAAGCGCCGAAGAATCCAAGCCGGAGGCGCCATGACTTTTTTGCGCGCCTACGGTCTGGCGAAGATGACGCAGGCCGGGCTCGGAACACGAACGCGCTGATTGGCGCTTTGCAGCGCACCGTTATTGGGGTCGATTTTGAAGAGAATAATATCGCCGGATCCCTGATTAGCGGCCAGGAGGTATTTCCCTGACGGGTCGACTGCAAAGCTGCGCGGGGTCCGTCCGCCGGTGGGGGTGTCACCCGCCCGAGTCAGAGTTCCGGTTTCGGGGTTGACCGAGAACGTGGTAATGCTGTCGTGTCCGCGGTTGGACGCGTAGAGGAAGTGTCCTGAGGGATGCGCCACAATTTCTGCGGTGGTCGAGTCGCCTTTGAAGGATTCCGGAAGGGTCCCCGTGATCTGCAGGGGCGCCAGGCGTCCTTTCTCGGCATCGTAGGTAAAGGCGGATACGGTGTTGCCCATTTCGTTGACCACGTAGGCAAATCGGCCCGAGGGGTGGAACGCGATATGGCGCGGTCCAGCTCCTGGTGCCAGGGACGCGAAGGCGGGGTCGTTCGGCGGAAGTTCGCGGGCATTTTCGTCGTACCGGTACGCACACACCTTGTCGATTCCAAGATCGGGCGCGAATAGGAAACGCCCGGCGATGTCAAAGGTTACACCGTGCGCGTGGGGCCCAGTTTGCCGTTGCGGGTTCGCGCTGCTTCCCTGGTGCTGGAAGAAGCCTGATGCCTCGCCGAGACGCCCGTCGTCCAGAACGGGCAAGAGCGCGACGCTGCCGCTCCCATAATTCGCGACCGCAACGTGGCGCCCGGACGGCGCTACGCTCACATGGCACGGTCCCCCGCCCTTGGATGGCTGGCGATTGAGTAAGCTTAGCAGACCGGACTTGGCGTCCATTCGGAATGAGGCCACAAACCCTTCCTTGGCCTCTCCCACCGCGTATAACACCGGCATCGTTGGATGAAGCGCAAGGAAACTTGGGTCCTCCGTTTCGCAGACGACGCCCCGATCCTCCAAGCGGCCGGTTGCCGGGTCGAAATTGACGAGGAATATCGCTTTGGCGGAGCCGACGTATATACGCGAGACAGGACTCCCGGCAGGCTGCGCCGTGTTGGTCTGATCCGCCGGCGCGGCCGCGGCCGCCATGGGTATGAGCGCGATGGCTATGAGTTGAGTGGTTAGCACGGCAAATCTCCGCGTTGCGAAATCATTGTTCGTCACGTAGGGTCAAGGGGCCCCAGGCACAACGACGTATCTTATCGTTTGGGGAGTGTATCGGCAAGCTCTCCTTGGAAAAAACAGAGCGGAGTAGCAGTTCCTACAGGCGATCAGCCGCAGGTGAACCCATAGCACGGAAGGAAATTGTGACTTGCCAGATAACAGAAAAGCAGCAGCGGGGCCTTGGCGGCGCCGCGGGCTCCCGTCTTGCACGCTCAAACGAGGATTAGAAATGCCCACGGACAGTGTTTATCATTCCGAACGCGAGCGACGGGTCTGGGGTCTCGGAATAGCACGATGCGCATGCCCGGCGCCAAAGGAGGGCTTCAACAATGAAAATGGACAACAGCAAGTGCGACGCGCATGGAAAACTCAAGAACGGCGCCGTTACCGAATACTTCAAGGATGGCTCAGTCTCCAGCGAGGGCGCATTCGTTGATGGTGAGAAGACCGGCGAGTGGAAGTACTACCTGGTCAACGGAAATCTGAAGGCGATAGGCGAGTACAGATTCGGAAAACTAGTTGGTGAATGGAAATGGTATCGCGAGAACGGGAAGCTGATGCAGACCGGATCGTTTGACGATCAGGAGCGAAAATCGGGCCTTTGGAAAAGGTACCACCCGAATGGAGCGCTGTTAGATGAGGGCGAATATGCCGCCAACAAGAAGGTTGGCGAGTGGCGGACGCACGACACCAAGGGTAAGCTTACGAAGACAACTCACCACAAACCCACGAAATGACCAAACGGTATTAGCGAGGCCGTCGGCGACCTGCTTCTCCACCGATAGCTCAAGTCCCGCAACTTAGCCGCGCGTTACGTATGCGACGTAGAAATGGCCCGCTTAGCGCGGGGGGAGGGCTAAGCGGGCTGGCAGAAGAGGCAATAATTTGCCTCGTAAGGACTTGGTTTCATTGAACCATGAACTTGCTTTGACCAAATCACTATTTCGACGTGGTAGTGGTTTCCTTGTGAACGGTCTCCGTGCCCGAGACCGGATTGACCGTGGTGCTTTCCTTGCGAACGGTCTCAGTACCCGAAACAGGATTGGTATGTACCGTCGTCTTCTCGCTCGACGTAACTTTGGAACCGCACCCGATGACGCTGAACGACATCACCGCGGTGAGAAGGACTGTCATGAGCGGTCCTTGATACTTCATTTTCCGATACCTCCTTCGAAGTGCTAAGCCGCAAGGGCTAATGCTCTTGACTTCGGCGGTGTTTCCGCTCGAGCCTGTTTCGTCCCGTCGCCTGCCGCCGAGACGCGCTATAACCTGACCATCATTTAGCCAGACTGAAGTGAATCCCTGGAAAAGAACTGGTAAAGATCTAGCAAACGGATTCCTCGCCGGGAGAGCGGCCCTTTAGGCGCGTCATAGGCCGGCCACATAGATAGGGTAGGCGGTGGATCAAACCTATACTGCACGCCAGCGCGCTTCCTTTTTCGTGGCAGGGCCTATAGTATTCCCCCAAGGCCGCCGTCACCGGTTCTTTTTCCGGCGCACAGAATGAGAGCACCCCTGCATGAAAGTAGCCGTCATCTTGAATGCCGCTGCCGGTTCGTCGCAACCGGAAAAGGGCGCTAACGCTCCCGACCGCGTCCGCGAACTCTTCGCCGCACTCGATTGCGAGGCCGTCATTTACGTGGCCGACGGCGAGACGATCGTGTCCACGGTCAGGCGAGCGCTGGATTCGGGCGTGGACGCCGTGGTCGCGGGTGGCGGAGACGGCACGATCAGTTCCGTAGTCCGCGGACTTATTGGCCGCGAGACTCCCCTTGGCGTACTTCCGCTCGGCACGCTGAATCACTTTGCCAAGGACGCCGGCATCCCTTTCGCCCTCGAGGACGCGGTCCGAACCGTCGTCATGGGCGTAGCCACACCTATCGACCTTGCCGAAGTGAACGGAGTACCATTCATCAACAACTCCTCCGTCGGCGCGTATACCGCGCTGGTCCAGGCCCGAGACGCGCTGCAGAAACAGACAGGCCAGGGAAAATGGTCTGCGATGCTACGGGCTGGATTGCGCGTCTTTCGGCGGTTCCGCGTCCTTCACGTGCGGCTGGAAGTTGACGGCGCCCCCATTCGTCGGCGCACCCCCATCGTTTTCGTCGGGAACAACGAGTACCAAATGGAACTGTTCAAACAAGGTTCCCGCGCCAAGCTGGACAGCGGGCATCTATCTCTCTATATCGCCAACAGCGACAGCCGATGGCGCATGATTCGCCTATTCTGTCGTTTTGTCGTTGGGCGCTTGGAGCAAACGCGGGACTTCGAATCAAGGGTAGCCACAGAAGTGTGGATCGAGCACCGCAGACGCAGCCTCCATGTCTCCGTCGATGGCGAAGTGTTCCGCCTCGTACCGCCCCTGCACTACAGAATCCGCCCGTTGGCGCTGAAGGTCATCCTCCCGCTCGCCGCCCCGCCAGCAGAACAGAGGTAGACGGGGATCGATCAGAGGCCATCAACTGCTCTTTGCCTGCCGCCTTACGCGGTTTGGCCGCCGTCTTACCGTACGTCTGCGCGAGGCGGAACACCTAGACGTTCTGGCCGATTACTTTACCCCGCTTACCTCTTAGGACTTTGATCGAACCTACTTTGCCAAGTTAGTTTGCGAACGTAGCGTGCAATTGTGGCCGCCGATTTCGACTTGATGCGTTTATTGTGGCGCGAAGCCTTAGGAACCGAAAGGCGCTTTCAACCGCACCCTTGGCGGCAGCTTGCCGTTCCCGAGCCTTCCTGCCGTCCGAATATGCTAACACCTCCAGGGCAGCGGTAACACGTCTCTATTTCTTTGACTTGGTCGTGGTCTCCTTTTGAACGGTCTCCGTGCCTGAGACGGGATTGACCTGTGTCGTAATCTTCTCGGTCTTGGTTACTTTGCTCCTGCAACCGGTGGCGCTCAGCGACATCACGGTGACGAGAAGAGCGGTCATGAGCAGCGCTAGGAACTTCATTCTCAGTTACCTCCTTCGAAGTGGGTTCGACCATTAAGGGCGGAATTTCGGCCGCGCTGGAATCACCCGATTCGCGGGCGGCGTTTCCTCGCAAGTCGGTTTCGCTATGGCGACTTTCGCCGCGACACACTATGACTTGATGGTCATTTGGCCAGATTGGTGTGAATAGCAAGCAAGGAAACGGTAAAGATTCGGTAAACGGACTCCGCCCGGCGGGAGTGTTTTGTTGGCGGATTTGCCGGGGCCGGCTCACTTAGGTATTTGGGGCGTAGCCACAAGTCGAGATGAACGGGTGTATACTCAGACAGTGGCGCGATGCCTCAAGGCCTGCTTGTATGCACGTTAGGCCGGCGGGCAGAGTGAAACTCTTGCTCCTATTGGTGAAACCAAAAGTCACCTTTGGATGGGTCGGAAGCCGTGGGGGAGCAAAGCTCATGGATAAGAAGAACGTACTATTGGTTGTCGGGATAGGCTGTCTCCTTCTGGCGCCGATTCTTCTATCGAGGCTGAAGTCGCCCGCCAAAGAAGGGCGCCCGGAAGCAACTGCGCCCGCCACCGTCGAGAGGACTGATGAGACGATAGCCGCAAGCAGAGAACTCCAGAGCTGGCTCTACGAACCGTCGACACATATCATGATTAAGCCGCCGCAAGACGTCCACGCCTTCTTCCGATACCAGAACAAGTACGGACATCCGGGGAGCCGCGGCATCCGGGTGGAAGTTGACGAAGACGTGCAGGGAAATTTGGGTGGCGATTGGCGAGGCGTGGCGTGGAAATCCATCCTTGACTCGTTCTGCGCCCAGAACAACTGCAGGTGGCGAGTGATCGCGCCAACGACAATCCGAATCAGTGTAGAAGCTGCGACTGCTAAGTGAGAGTCTCTAAAGTATTGATTCATGCTGTTGGCAGCTTATCTTTGGACACGAAAGCCGCGAAATGCGTGGACAGACACGCTTTTCAAACTGCCGAAAAGCGAGTCAGTCCCCGGTTTTCGCTCGACTGTGGTGTCCGCTTACGTTGCTTCAATTTTGAACCATTACACTAGCTTTCTTGCGCCCTTTACCCGCGCGCCATCTTTGGCCTGTCCTAGCCAGGATTCACCCTCACCCCTAAGGCGGCACGGCCGCAACGGCAGAGTTATTGGTATGACTTCTTTGTACGCAACATCTACGCGAACAACGTGGAGGTTGCGGACAAAGAAGCTATTGGGCAAAATGCGCCCAAGTGGTGTTCTTGATCGCTTCCTTGATCTTTTCCTGGTGCTCAGGAGACAGCTTAGCGCTTATCTCCTTCCAGAAGTCATCCCATTGAAATCGCAGCACGGCGCAATCGGACAGCGCGGTAACACTAGCGGTTCGTTCGTGCGACGGCATGAACTGCATCATTTCACCGAGGAACTCGGGCGCCTCACACTCGATGTCGGGGGTTCCGCTCTTGCGTACGATCACGGAGCCCTCCAGCAGGACGTAGCCGTTGTTCGGGGCCTTCTCGTGCTCATGGATCCAGCATTTGCCCATTGGCACCTTTCGCAAATCAGATATCCCGGCAAGAATTTCCGCCATTTCTGTTCTGAGGTCTGTTGCGAGTTCCTTGAGTATTCCTATCTTCCCGATGCATTCAATCACTATATTCCGGTCCATTGCGCTGATCTCCTCGTCTATTTTGAATGTTCTCGCCAGCATGGCCAATGAAACCACTACGTCCACCCATTCATTATAGTCTATTGTGAGCGAGCTGTTGTATACGTTGTGAATTAGCCATTCGTGGACGGCCAACTTGGCCGGAATCCCGAAGTGGCTGCACACAGGATACGCACGCTACGAGTTTGGCGAGAATGCCGGTTAATTGACGCGGGACCACTCTTGTGGGCTTTCTGATCGTATCGAATGCCGGGCTGGTGGCGCGAGGTACTTCGCTGGCTGTTCTACAAGAGTCCGTTGGACATCGCGAAGTGGATGAGATCCGCGCGGTTCTCAAGGCCGAGCTTGGTCATGATATTCGAGCGGTGACTCTCGACGGTTCGGGGGGAGATACAGAGCTTATCGGCGACTCGGGAATGCGAGTAGCCGCAGGCCAAGAGGCGGCAAACTTCCTTCTCCCGGTCGGTGAGCAATCCCAGTCTCCCGGAGTCTTTGGAGACCGGCTTGCCCACGTAGGGAGAGACGACCAAGTCCACCAACGCCGGATCGATGTACTTCTCGCCCCGGTAGGCGGCCCGCAAGGCTTGCAGGAGATCGGTTCCCGTGGACTTCTTGAGTACATACCCGCGCACGCCTGTTCTGAACAATTCCTGAAGATAGTGCTCGTCCTCATGCATTGTCAGGATCACGATCGCCAACCTCGGGTACTTCTTGAGCACCCGCTCGGCCAGTTTTGAGCCGGACAGCCCCGGCATGTTGATGTCCAGAATAAGAATATCGGAGTCTCGGCTCTCGAGCATCTTGAGCGTTTCTTCGCCCGACCCCGCTTCGCCGATGACATCGAAGTCGGCCTCCTTCTCAAGGAGTGCGCGGAGGCCACTGCGAAATACGGCGTGGTCGTCAGCGATTGCTATCTTGATCGTCATATTGTTGCGTTTCCAATGGTATACTGACCAACACCTCAGTGCCTTTCCCTGGATGGGACTCAAACTCGACGTCGCCCCCGATAAGGGCCGCCCGTTCCCGGATACCTACCAATCCCAGACTCTTGCTGCCTCGAGATCGAACCGATTCAAGATCGAAACCGCGGCCATTGTCTTCGACGACGAGCGTCACGTGCGCGTCGTGGCGCAAGACGACCACGCTGACGCGGCTGGCATGCGCATGACGAATTACGTTGGTCAAGGCCTCCTGAACAATTCGATAGAGCGTCACCTCGACCTTGCTGGGCAGGCGTCCAGATTCTGGTGGGATTACACACTCGTACTCGATTGGAATGCCCAGACGCGCCGAGACATCCTTCACATAGCGATCCAGGGCAGAGTCCAGCCCGAGGTCATCCAGCGCCGCGG
This sequence comes from Candidatus Hydrogenedentota bacterium, assembly GCA_016215105.1. Taxonomy (GTDB): domain Bacteria; phylum Hydrogenedentota; class Hydrogenedentia; order Hydrogenedentales; family SLHB01; genus JACRLJ01. Next base: position 26,304 of record JACRLJ010000130.1, on the reverse strand, counting down.
GGCGCATATCCCACGCCAGCCGCCGGACCTCATCAATTAGCCCACGCATCTCGTTCTCGAGGTCGCCGCACTTCACGTCACAGCAGCCACACCCCTTGCGCGCGCCTTGAAACGTCAGCAGTACGTGCGAGATGGATTGCCCGAGTTGGTCGTGCAGTTCCTGGGCCACGTATTTGCGCTCCTCTTCCTGAATCTGAACGATCTTTCCGATCAATGACGCGCGGGCGGCCTCCTTCTCGTCTACTTCACGCCGGTACTCTTCCAGGCTTTGGGCCAACCGGTTCATAGTCCGAGCTAATTCGCCAATTTCATCTTCCGAAAAGACAAGGGCTCGTGCGGTAAAATCACCGGCGCGAACACGCTCCGCCGTCTCGCGCAGAAGGTGGATGGGACGGGTCATGAGGTGAGTCAGCAAGAGCGTACACGTGATTCCACCGGCCACGCTGATTCCCAACGCGCCGAGAACCAGGCGCACGAGGACTCGCCTCTGCTCGCCTAAGCTCCGGTCCGATATACCTGTCTGGATCATTCCCGCTTCGCCCCTCAGTATCGGCGTGCAGATGTCGTAAATTAGGCCTTCGTTGCTGGATAGCGCTTCAACCTTGGACTTGCTTCGCGGGGCGCTCGCTGACACAGCCAAAATGTCGGGCGGCACTGCCCTCTGAAAGGAGTGCGAGACAACCCGTCCGTATCGGTCCCTGACCACAACGTAGCGCAGGTCAGGCATGGACCGGCGGGTCCGTTCAATCGCGTGGGCGATGGATATTTCGTCACCGGTGATTAGGGGGTCTTCGATGCTCTCGGCGAGGTTCATCGCGACCGTGGTTACACGCCGAACCAGCACTTTGCGGTGCAGGTCGCGCGTGCTGGTTTCGAGCAAGTAGAGCATGACGCTTCCGAAGACAACCGCCACTAGCGCGCCAATACCGAGCACCTTGAAGAAGATTGGCACGGAGAGCAGCCAACGGATACCCCCACTGGCCCAGCCCCGCGTGTTGGCAAGCTCAGCCATCAATACTTCTCCACTTTGTCAGCTTGCCGCCGCACGTCGTCGTAGGCCGAGGGGTTGCCGGGAACAAAACGGTCCACCCCGAGAAGAGACAGCGCCTTGCGCCCGTCCTCGTCACCGCCCATCTCAAACAAGGCCTCTCCCAACATCTGCCGCAGAATTGGGTCGAGAGCCGGATGCACTACGAGCGGCGGAAGCCCGAAGGCCGGCGATACCGTGATCACCTTCGTGTCCCGTTCGGTCCAGTTGTGCTCTTTGAGCATGCGGTCATAGATAACGCTGTCCACCGCCGCGGCATCCACGAAACCCTTCGCCACCGCACGAATAGAGGTGTCGTGGGCTTCGGTAATGACCTGCTCACGGAAGAAGTTGCGCGGATCCTCCGCATGCTCTATCAACCACGTTGCAGGAAAAAGCCACCCCGTGTCGGACAGAAAATCCACGAATGCAAAGCGCTTGCCGCGCAAATCCAAGAGCGACGACGCCGTGCTAGACTGCGGCGCAATGATATAGGAACAGTGGCCGCCGATTCCGCCGGCTTCGGGCACGGCCAGTATCTCCATGCCAAAGTCTCGTTCACCCTGCACCAGCGCATAGGTTCCTACCACCGCAACATCGCATTGCCCCCAGCGCAGTAGCTCGTTGATATCCCCGTAGCAGTGACGCTGGAGTAACATCGGTGTCCGGCCAACTCGGCGCGCCAGGAATTCGGTAAGCGGTCCGTACAACTCCATCGTTCGCCGGGGAGACAATAGCGGAGCGACTGCGACGCGAAGAAACTTCTCCCCGGTAGCGTTTGGGTCGGGTTTGTCCGTTTCCGGAACCGTAGGTTCGCTGAGGCTAACTTCGCGCGCGGCCACACTGGGGGCGCCTGCGTACATCGTAAGCACGGGTTCGAGCATTTCGTATGAGAAGAGAAGAACGCCCCCAATCAACAGAATGAGGAACGCCGAAAACACGGGCCCCCGCAGAAAGAAACTGAATCCGGATAGGGGCCGGTCAGATTCTGAGGGTAATCCTAACTTCTTTCCCGCCACGCACAAACTCCATTACAAACCGCTACCGTACTACGATACGCCTGATCTTGGCCCCATCTGTCCGCCACACAGTTTACCACGGCGCCCACGGCTCTCCAAAATGGCCCAGAATCCGTGGCCCATGGGCGGCGTTCTGGCCGGCGCGGCATCGCGCGCGAACGGGTGACTCATGGAAATCACCCTTCCCGCGCTCACCCAGTTCAGCGAATTCCGCTGTGGCACTTCTTGCAGTCTTGCGCCACTGGAGCTGCATGGATTGGCGACACTTTATGTGGCGCCAGAGCCGCCTTTGCAGGCGGTGGCGGGAACTTCCCGCTGTATTGATGGCAGTAGTCGCATTCGTTGGTGTACCAACGATAGGGCTTACCCCATTGCGGTCTCGCTTGACTCACGTGGCAAGGCACGGAAGAACACGTCTTGTCCGCCGGGTTGTACGTACTGGCCGCAAGACTGAACGTGCTGTTGTAGACAACTGGGTCGATCCGATCAAACGCAACGTCCTTTGCGCCATTGACATGCTTTGCCTTATTGGCAATGGGAACATCGCTGTACGTAGCTACACCGTTGGCATCGCGGGTCCACGTCATGCTCGAGGTCACGGTATCGTAGTGGCACGTTCGGCACGTCAGAGGATCAAAACCCATATTCCACGCATGAAGGTTATCGTAGCCGTATTCATCTATCCAGGAGTGGGAATCGCCGACCCCGGCCTGGACTCCCGGAGCCGAGTTTTGTGGTCCGTTGCGGTGGCATCCGTTGCAGGTAAGCGGAGAGTCGCCCCACCCCATTGAGGTATAGATGGTGCTTTGCGTGACTGTGTAGGGGTTGTACGTAAGATTGCCGTTGGCATCCCCGATGTATATACCGGTTAGAGAATCAACCAGCGGATCAGAAATCGGGTTCGGGGAAGACCAACTGGTCTTGCTATGGCAATAGACATTCGAACACGTTCCAAGCGAGTAGTCGATCCCGTTCGAGTCGGTGAAGGTGGTCTGTCCAGGAACGTAGGATGCATTGGACGGATTTCTGGCCTTCAAACTCGTGGCGGGCGCTGCAGCGTTGTAGAGCTCAATATCCACCACGCCGTTCCGGTGTTTGTCGAACGATATCGGGTGACAGGAGCCGCAATCGAATACGTAGTCGGTCGAGGTCGAGAGATTCTCGACGCCACCGTACGTAGCCAAGCCGGCCACGCCGCCAAAGTGCTTCAAGTGGGCCCCGGTGGCTGGGGGCGCGCCGTGACAGGAGTCGCAGGCGCCTCCCGCCGGCAAGAAGGAGCCGTCATGCGGGTGGCACGACGTGCAGTTCTGGCCCGCATAGTGAGCATGGTTGCCCGTACTGTTGTTGCGATGATTGCCGGTGAGCGTGTGGCATGTTTCGCAAACGCCGTCATAGATTCCGTCACCGTCTTCGTCGTTGTCAGCAAATGAATGCAGCGTGGCGCCGCCGGCCGTCGAGCCAAGACTCTCGAACGCTACCTGCTGGGGGCCGTTATTCGGCGTCGCGATTTCGGAGAGGACCAGCTTGAGGTTCGTGCCCCCGTGCCAGTTCAACTGATTGTTGTACGTGTCGTGGCAGTCCGTGCAGGTCATGCGGAACGTCTGCGAGCTACCCGCGTGATTCGTGTGGACATCGGCTTTGAGGACCGAGATACCGCCGGGACCGTGGCAGGTAAGACAGAGAACTTCGACCTCGGCGTTGTGCAACAAGGTCTGTCCGCCAGGCTCCCAAACACCGTGGCAGTACGTGCATTCGTGCACAGAAGTCTGGGCGTAGGCCACTGATGAAGCCGCGAACATCCCCGCCATGAGGGCCGGCACAAGAAGGCGCCCGACCTTTGGCCGCCGCGCCCATCGCGCAGCTCGACCTGACCCCGCACGCGAGCGACCGATCATAACCGCGCCAGCCAGCGCAAGCATCGTCCAATCGCCGGCCGTCGCTGGAGACGAAACTCCATGCGCCATTTTTGTAGTGCTTACGGGTTTGGCGGGCGAACCTTCCGCTTTGCCTTTGGCGCCAATGACGAGCCCCAACGCGGCGTTTGTAACGAGTTGCACGTCGACGGCATCGACACTTCCGGACTGATCAACATCGCAATAGTACTTGCCGGCAATGTCAAGGCCAAGCGCCTTATTGATCACCAGTTGCACGTCAACTGCGTTCGCGGAACCTGACAGGTCGACATCCCCTACATGGGAAACCGCAACTTGCGCCGCCACTTGGTTGAACACTTCGATGCGCTGAGCCCGGTTGTTCGTAACGAGAACGTCCTTGGAGACGGGGTCAATGACAAGGTCGAGGGGTAGAAGCAACTGGCCGGGGCCGGAGCCGAAGGCGCCGAATTTGCCCAATTGCTTGCCCGTCTCTCGGTCGAGAATGAGGAGCAACCCGGAGAGACTATCCACGAGAAACACGTGGCCGTACCCATCGGCGGCCAGCCCCTGCGGCCGGGAAAACCGGGTCCCCTGGTCCGCGTCCGTTCCGGCAATCGTGGCGGCATATGTTCCATCGTACTTGAATATCTGGACTCGCGCTCCAATGCTCGCTTCCTCCGCGCCGAAATCGCTGACCAATACTTCCTGGCGGGTCTCGTCCAAAGCGACACATGTCGGGTTGGCCAGCACGAGCGGATCGGCGGCGCCAGCGGGAATCGAGCGCACGTACGCCCCATCGCGCCCGAACACGCGGACACATCGCTTCTGGGTGTCAACTACGAAAACCTGGCCGCTCGATGCGTCCACGGAGATATCGTTCGGCTGTTGAATGGTGTAGTCGCCGCCAAGATTGTATTGCCACGTCCCGGCTTGATCGTATACCTCGACGCGCTTTGCCGACTCGTTTCCCACGTAGTAGAAGCCGTTGCCGACGGCAAGCCCCGACGGACTTCCGGCGATAGTGAATTCATTCCGAAGTTCGAGGGTGTTCTTGTCAAGCGTCAGGATCTTCTGAAGCCGGTGGTCGGACACCAGCACGGCCCCGGCTGAAGTAAACGTGATCCGCACCGGCGCAGACAACTGATAGGGGTGAGGTCGCGGCGCTCCATCCTGGGCGAATGCCACTGCATTGCCCGCAGCCACGACCGCCACAAGGAGCACGTACGCTACACAGCGCCGGAGCGCAAACTCAGCGATTAATCTCATAGGTCCTCTCGCGCCTTTCCGCGCAATTTTCGGTAGTATCGTATTGACCGCTCTATCAGATCGCCGCACTTTGATCCCCTTATTTGGCATGGCACGTAAGACAAAGCGCGCTGCCCGCATTGGATTTCCTCAACGAGAGACTTCGCGTTGTGAACGGATGACCGGAACCGGCGTGGCAACCGGCGCATCCCGCGCTATGGCGCGAAACATGCACGTCATGGCACGAAGTGCATTCGAGTTGGCCGTCTACCAACAGATCCGTTTCGATGGTTCCGCCGAGACCCGAGTCCTTTGTCGCGGGGTTGTGAAGTTTGCCGTCCTCGGACGCCAAGGCGCTATCGTAGGCAAAAGAGATTGGATGATGTCGAGAAAGATCCGTGCCGAAATTCCCGAAATCGGCAAAGCGGGTACCGGTCTTCCCTGCGAAACTGTCAACGGCTATGGTCCCGTCGTGACACGACAGACAGAGCTTGGAACTTCCGCTGGGCTGGCCGGGCAGGGCGTTCAATGTTGAACTGGTGTACACGGTGTAAGTGGCCGTGCTAACTTCGCGATTCCACAAGGGCGCGTCCGCGACCGTCGTATTGGCATTGTGCGGCGTGTGACACACGATACAGATTTCGCCGCCGCTCCAACCCGCGCGGCTGTAGTCATGGTGGGACTGGCTTATGCCGCCCAAAACGGGCGAGGTAACCGCGACTTGCAGAAGCAACGCAATTACGATGACAGATATGATCTTTCTCACGAGCACTCTCCTTTATCGAAAAGCCGTTTCAACTATCAATAGCTGTATGGATTGTGCGCTTCGCCATGACAGAGCAGATAGCACTGCCCTCGGCGCACTCCCGTATCTCGAAACTCCAGTCGTTGCGTTGACGTTTCTTTGAGGACAATGGTTTTGTCGAAGTTGATTAGATTCGAGTTATTTGTCGCGTTACCCTGGGTGGAACTGATCCCGTGAGCGTCATGACACGCCGAACACGGAGCCCGTTCGCCTACAATATGCTTGTTGTGGTAGCGGAATGTCTGGTCCCCGAGAATCTTCGCGCGGTCATGACATTTGTAACACAGGGCGTACGCCTGAACGCTTTCGGTGGTGTTATCCGCAGTGAGATACTGACGCTCCAAGAGGTAGCGCCACGTCGAGCCATGCGGACCCCGCGGCCCTGTACCACCCGCTCCCGGGCCGGAGTCATTGTTGTGGCAGTCCGTGCAGTACACCCACGACGACGAGGTCCACGGCGAAATCAGGCTGGTGACTTCGGTATTGTTTCTCGGACCTAGCACCGGGTGAAACGAGGGATTGGTGGTTTGCAGTTTCAATCGGATATTGGGCTGCAAAATTACCCGAGCAATATTCGGCGCCGGAACGTTGGCGTTATCCGCGTGGCAGCGGAGACACACTTCGTACTGGTAGTTGGAATTTGCCGTGCGCGTCCCCGCCATCGTTACCCCGGCGACCTTCGTAAGCGGACCGCTCACGTTCGGCGCGGTGGCGGTACCGGCGACGGCCGCGTGCGGGTTGTGGCAGTCCTGGCACTCGACGTGACGCGCCATCATTGAAAAGTTCTCGACCGGGTCGTGTACTTGAAAGTAGGCCGATGAGGAATGCCGGTAGGGCTTCGCCACTTCATTGGAGATGTTCTTGCGATCCACGTTACCGTTATGGCATGGAAGACAGTTTCCTTCCTCGGTGGAATAGTTCAGCAGTTCCTTTGCCGTACCGGCGGCGTGAGGCGCATGGCAATTCTCGCAACCGTTGGCCGCCACCGTCGTCCACGTAGTATGAGGCCAAGGGGTTGTACCCATCCCGTTCCAGGTTGCAATAGAGGTCGCGTGCGCGCTGCCGGTCCATCCGGACTTGGTATGGCACTTGGTGCAGAGGGCTCCGTTGGAGCCGTCCACTACCAAGAACTTCGAATAGGTATCGGAATGCGGATCATGGCAGGTCGTACATTGAAGCTGGCCGTGCGAGTCCAAGTGAACGCTGCCAGTGAGCAAGGCCGGATTGACCAATTCGGTGTTCTTGGCCGCCAGTGCGGAATCATAGGCGAATGAAACGGGATGGTCGTCGGATAGATTTGTTCCCAGATTGGCTTTGTTCGAGAGGGAACCCGACACCGAAATGGGGGTGGGGCGGCTCAACACCGAACCCAGCGCGATGGTTCCATCGTGGCAACTGAGGCACAGTTTGGACGCGTGGGTGGGCTGGCCCGGCGAGGACTGCATCGTCGAACTGGAATAGGGCGTGTAATTGAGGACCGGCAGATTACGATTCCACAACGGTACGGTTGGAGAGGAATTGTGAGGGGTGTGGCAAAAGATACACACCTCGCTCTCGCTGGGGGCTTTGACGGTACCGGGCCCGGTAGCGGAGAGATTATGCTTGGTGTTGACAATCCCTGCAGAAGCCACGGAGCCGGAGAGACCCAGCGTCACGGCAATCAATAGTAAAGCGAACATCTTGTGGTGAATCATTACACCGAGTTCTCCAACAAACGGAAGACCTGCACGCGCTGATTGAAAGAGTCTGCCACCCAAATCGTGTTGGTTGAATCGACGTGAAGCGCGGCAGGCAGGCAGAATTCGCCTGGACCTTTCCCTGATCCCCCAAAAGCCAACAGAAAAGCCCCCTTCGTGTCGAACAATTGAACATTTTCGAATGCGGCGTCCACGATATAGAAGCGACCTTCCGAATCGCTTGCCACGCCCTTGGGCCGGGTGAATGAACCCGCCACATCGCCCGCTTGACCAAGACTGGTGACCAGCGTGCCGTCGGGCTGAAATGTCTGGACCCGGAAATTGAGGGAATCCGAAATGCAGAGCGCTCCAGATGGAGTAGTGGCGACGTAGGTCGGGTAGTTGAATTCTCCTGGCTGGTTGCCGCGCCGCCCAAACGCGCTGAGCTTACCTCCTGCGCGGTCAAACGTCACCACCTGATTGCCCACGGTGTCTACCGCGAAAAGCCTATCCTGAGCCGCGTTGAGCGCGAGCCCGGTGGGTCGCGTCAAGATACCCTTGCCGAACTGACTCACCAACTCGCCCTTGACGTTGAAGACCAGAATCTCGTTCGATACAGAATCGGCGACATAAACTGCGCCGTCATCTGACACGGCGACTCCGACGGGGGACTGAAGCAACGCCGAATGCTTCTGCTTGGGACGCGTGTATTTCTTCTGCGCCAAGTCAAAGAAATGCACCGTAGGAACGCCGGGGTCCGCCACCACAAGCAACCCCGCGCTGTTCTTTGCCACCGCCACGGGCTTAACCAGATCTGTCTCTTTCTTACCGAACACCAGTTCCACTATCCCCTGCCCGACGGCGCGGCTTTGACCAATGTCCGCTGCGGAGTGAATGGAACCCAGCCATTGGATACGCGGCTGATCCGGGGGCTGCGGCCAAACCAGTTGCACGGGAGGCGTATCCCAGGTTACCGTGGTCTTCTGCAAGTTCTGACACGAAAGCGCTGTCAGTAGCGCCGCTGTAAACAGACCCGCCACAACGATTCTCGAACCAGATCGTATGGATACGGAGCTCATCCTGACTCTCCACTTGGGCGCTCACGCATATTGTCCGTCACGTTACTAGAAATCCCTTCGCACAACGAGATCAAAGCGGTTCTGTTCTTCCTGCTGCCCTCGCTGCTCGACCTTGGAAAGACGCGCGTTGGCCTCCACCGCCACCTTGCGGTAGCGCCAGGAGTAGCCCATTCGCACGCCGTACCCCTCGAGGTTGTTGGAACTGTTGGTGAAGTCCCAGGTTTGCTGCCGGTATTCGGCTTCCATCGTCACTTGGCTCCGGTCCGTTATCTGCGCGCTCAGCATCGCGTTCACGTCCAGCGTCTCGAGTGTCCGTCCAGTGAGTTCGCCAAAGGTGGATTCGCGATGGGACGCGGAGATTTGCGCCTGGACGCGGCGCCAGAGTGTTCCGGATACCGACACCCATTCCGAGAGCGAGGTAGACGGGGAAAAGACAGACTCGCGGTCTTCGTATTCAGCCCCAACCGTCACCCAGCGCCATGTCACCACTCCGCCCACCGCGTACTGCTGCAGCGACTCCAGCCGCGTGGCAGGGATACCCTCGACTTGGCTCTGTTCCGTTCTGCCGTATCGTCCGTAGACCGACAACCACTGCCCGACTCGGAGGCGCGCATCGAATTCGCCACCCTTCGTGAGAACCGTGCCGCTTCCCGAAAGGTTGTACCGGTAGTTGACCTTGACCGTAGCTCCGTCCGGTATGTTTCCGAGCGCTAGAGGTAGAATTTGCGGTGGGTCACTGATGGGCACGATCGTATAGTCCCGAGCAAGAGAGTAGATTCGCACTCCCCGTTCGTCCGTGACGACGATGGATGTGGTGTCTATACCGGAATGACCGAGGGTCACCGGTTCACCCCTCGTCAAGACGTGCGTCTCCCCCTTGACCGTCGCGGTCGTCTGAGTCCGCTGGGTCTCGATAATCTCGGTGGAGCCGCGCGCCGCGAGTCCCAATTGCCCCCAATCACCAAGTTTCTTGGTATAGTCCTCCGTCAGTGTGCCCCCGTATGTCGTGCTGGTACCGAAGCTAGCTTCCTCGAAACGCACGTATGCGCCGGCGTTCGTCTGCAGGCTTTCATACAGCCGATGCGTCAGCGAAGCGCCCGTGTCCCAAACTTGTACTTTTTGGCCCCCGGTCTCGGTGTCGTCGTAGATGACGTAATAACGCGTTTGCAGGCGATCGGTATGCCGCCAATCAAGTGTCTCACGGGCCGAGAACGTCGTTAGATTCGTGTCGCCGCTTTGGTCAAACACGCGAACGAACCCCGTAAGCCGGATTTTGCGATCGTTGTCCAGATAGGTCGTGTTATTAAGGGTGATTTGCTGAAACTCGAAGAGCCGGAGAAAAGCCAGATCTTCGGTCCGGGTTATGCTGTATTCCGCATCCCCTTCGGAACGCTCGCCAATGTGATAGCGGGTCCGAATGGCGAACGTGTCATCGGTCTGGTTAATGTCCGACCCGGCGCCACTTCCCTGTTGTGAATTGTGGCTATAGGACACCTCGACGGGAACGCTCTCCCAGTTCCGAATGCTCAGCGAGGCCCCGAATGAATTGCTCTGAAGAGGAAACGTGCGGGCGAACGCCTGGTGGACATCCAACTCTTTTCGGCTGCCGTACAAGGTTAAGGTGTCCTTGTGTTGCTCCAGAAAAGTTAAATTGAAGTCACCGCTCAGAGGAAAGCTGTTGCGCTCGGTGTCTACACCCGATTCCGAGATCTGATCTTGGACGCCCTCGAAAAGTCCGCCCACTTGAAATTTCACGAAGCGGGGATGGTACACGTAGCCGTCCAAGTCGAGACGCAGTCCTTCGCGTATCTGCAACTCTTCCGATTCCCACGATGTAGCCGATTCCTGACGCATTCTCGACTCTTGTTCACTCCTTAGACGCAATTCAAAATGGCCGCTGATATCCGTCAGCGCAAATGGACGCACTTCCTGGGCGGGCGCGTTCAGTCCGCCCATCACCAGCGCCCAAATGACTATGCCAAACTTTCGCGACACCGCCTTCTGACTCCGCGTTCCTTCTATGTGCGTGCTTCAACAACTGGCCTGGCGGAGTCCCGGACTACTTGAGCAAGCGCTCTTTTTCACCCGAATGGGGCGTATGGCAACTGAGGCAATCACCGCCTTTTTCCGAACGATGGCGTTCCAGGTTCTCAAAACTCTCCGGCGTATGACAGCGTCCGCAAATTGCCGAGCCCTCTTCCAGCAACAGATGCGGATACTGTGACTTGTGTGGATCGTGACACGCGTAACAATTGCCCGACGACACCGGACCGTGAACAACTTTGCCTGTAAATTGGTCCGACTGGTGACACGACCCGCACAGCAGCGACTTCTCCATCTTCAAATGATTCGAAAATTGGTTTTCGTGGCACAGATCACATTTTCTATCGGCGTACGGCGGGTGCAGGGAAAACTGAGGCGCGGGCGCAGCCGGCTCCGCATCTCCCGTTTTCTGCGGCGCCACAGCCGGCGCAGCGCCCGGCTCCGGCACACCGTCGAAGAAGACCGATAACGCGTGATAACGGGCTTCCGGAGTCGCGCATCCGGCGCCGAGCGCAACACTCCCGGCCACCAGCGCCATCGCCAATCCCAGCCGTTTCAAGATCATCACCCATGCGAAGTTCCTTGCCGTCCTTTTGGGGACTCGCTCCACGCAGTTACTTCTCCTTCAAGAAGCCGTACACGTTGACTTTGTTGACGCCGAAATTACTGCTGACCAAAATCAGATATTCGAGCGCGTGACCCGGGGCCACGTTGCTCTTGAACAAATCCACATTGTCGTAGTCCACGATCACTTTGGCCGGAAGATTCAAGCCGCCGGGTACGTTGCCGGGTTCTCCGAAAAACAACAGCAGATTCCCTTCCGGATCAAAGAGCTGGACGTTCTCGAACGCGGCATCCACCACGTAGCGCCGGCGGGCCCGGTCCACCGCAATGCCTTTGGTGCGCACGAACCGGCCCGGGGTTATGCCGATCTCCCCGACCTTCTTGACAAAATTACCACGCGAGTCAAAGCGCACCACTCGCGAGTTGCCGGTATCAGAGACAAATACGTTTCCGTCGCCGTCCACTGCGATGTTCGTCGGCTGGAATAGTTGGCCATCGCCGCTCCCCTTGCTGCCAATGCGGCGCTGCTCCTGTCCGGTCTTCTTGTCCATGATGACCACTTGCGCGTTGTCAAGATCGCAGACGTAGAGTTGGTCTTCCAGGAGCGCAACGTCCGTGGGACCCATCTTCTTGGAGTCCCCTAGGGCGCGCGCGTATTGGCCGTTGGAGTCATAGACCATCACGCAGTTCAACCCCTTGTCCGCCACGTAGCTAAAGCCTTCCGAATCCACGGCTATGTTAATGGGCTTCTTCAGCGAACTGGATGCCCCCTTGCCAAAGTATTCGAGTGTCTTCGCCTTTAGATCAAACGCAGCGATTCGGTTCTGCCCCGAATCACAGACGTAAATCGTACCGTTCTTGACCGCAATTCCATAGGCTTTCGTGATCGACTCGTCTTTCTCTTCCTCACCGACGATGAACTTCTTGAACCCGCTGGCCTTGGCCTTGATGTCCTTCGCGCTGCTGAAGGTGCGAAGAAACTGTATGCGGGGTTGCTCGGGAGCCTGGGGATAAAAGATCGGCCCCGACGGCGCGGCCTTCTCTTTGTCTTTCTTGGCGGTCTTCTCGGGCTTGGCGGCCTTTTCTTCTGAAGCCTTTTCGGGCTTGGCGGCTTTTACTTCGGCAGCCTTTTCGGGGGTGGCAGCCTTTTCTTCTGTGGCCTTTTCAGGGGTGGCCGCCTTTTCCTCCGCGGCCCGCGCGACGGAAAGCACCGTTGACAAGCCGAAAAGAATCACACACAGCGCAGTCACTAGACACGACCGTCTTGACCGTGTTGCCCAAACATATCTTCCCGCGCGCTCTTGTCGTTCTGCACCCAACACCTGCTTCTCCTTCGTCATTATGTGAACCCGCATCCTGGAGCCGCTGCCACCGCGGCGGCGGGAGTGTATACGCCGGTCCATCGAAAAGGCAAGACGAAAAGGCAGCGGAGCGCCACCTAGGCACGCCCGCTGCCCTTTCGAGAATTGAGTCCTACACTAACAACACAAACCTACTTGGTGTGGCAGGTAAGGCACAGCGCACTACCGGCATTCGACTTCAGGAGCAGCTTCGACACGCCCGACCCGTTGTGAACATCGTGGCACGAGGAGCACTGCATCTTGCCACCGTCCAGCATGTCGGCCGCAATCGTGCTGCCCAGACCCGACGTCGCGCTGGCGGGGTTCTTCAGACCGGCATCCGTCGTCGCCAAAGCGGAATCGTAGGTGAACGATACCGGGTGGTCGTTCGAGAGGCTGGTGCCAACCAGTGCGCCACCGCTCATCATCTGCGTGCCCGTCCGTCCGCCGAAGCTGTCAATCGCTACCGTGCCATCATGGCAGGAAAGGCACAACTTCGTGGCGCCATCCGGCTGGCCAACAGTCGCATTCAACGTGCCGCTGCTGTACACAGTATACGTTGCCGTCGAGACTTGGTGATTCCACAACGGCGCCGCAGTTACCGTAGTATTCGCATTGTGGGGGGTGTGACATACTACGCAGATTTCACCATTGCTCCATCCCTGCGACGAGAAGTCGTGGTCAGTGCCCGCGATGGTTCCAGCCGTTGACGAAAGGCACAACGCCAACGCCACGACGGCTACCCCGACTACTCCCATTAAACCTTTCCGATTCCTTGACATACCTCAAATACTCCTTTCTTCGTATAACCCTTGAGTAACCCTAACCCAGCCCAGAAGAAACTATTCAAGACTACTATCCCGAGTATACCGGCCCACCAAGTCCCCTCGCATCAGGGAAAATGATGGTTTTGCAGGTATACCCCCGGGGAAAACTACGGATACCAACTTCAATACAAATGAAAAGACCCATAAAACCTAGCGAGACAGTGTTGCGTAGACGTACAGCCACCATTGAATTGGCGCCGCACAAACGTCCTGCGGCCTTGGTCAGACTATTGAAGTCATCGGAAATTCTTGACACGCATCCGATTTCCAGGAAGTTGCTCATACGCTCCTTACGATCCTTCAAGGGCTATTTCCAGACCCTTCCTGTAAGACGCGGCCGCCTTGTCCGCCATCCCATGCTTTTCGTACCACAGGCCCATCTCGAAATAGAGCAGTGGAGTCTTTACGGATTGGCCGATCGCTTGCTCGAGCAACGCCTTTCCCTCGTCTTCCTTACCCGTCCTCAGAAGCGCGACCCCTCTTGCGCCGCCTGCCTTTGCACTGTCTGGAGCCAGCTTCGCGGCGTCAGTGAGGGCCTTCAATGCCTCTTCGTTCTTGTTCTCCTGAAGCAAGACTAGACCCAGTTCGATTCCCGCGTCTGCCGATCGGGGCTCGCTGTTCCAGGCTTGATTCAGCTCCTTTTCGGCCTCTTCACGCATGCCCGCCTTTAGTAACTGCAGGCCAAGCCGATAGTGGGCTCCCGCGCGGCTCGAGTTCGCCTCGGGGGCGGCCTTCGGTTTGGTTCGGTCCGCCCGCTCGCTTTCAGAGATCTTGCCTAACAGAAGATCGACGTTCGCACGAGCCGTGTCAGGAAAGTCGCGACGGTAGTTGGCGTAGTAGAAGCGCAGAACACCTTTGCCGTCCACGAAACCGGTCGCGGGCGCGACAATCACGCCAAACTTCCCATATGTCGCCCGGTCGGAATCCAATAGCAGGGGAAACTGTATATCGAGGCGCTTCTTCAACTCGGCGACCTTCGCCGGATCGGCATCGCCCGAGAAAATCGCCGCCACCCGCACGCCCTTGCTCTGGACCTCACTATACAGCCCCTGGAGGTCCTTCAGGAGCGCTTCGGAGTACTCCTGCTCCAAGCGGCAGAAGGCGATGATACTGGCCGGAGCGTTGAACTCCTTGGTGGAATCGAAGCTCTGCCCGTCGGTGCTTTTCAGACTAAAGGCCGGTACCGCGTCTCCTTCACGGACGCCCTCGAACGCCATCAGCGTCGTCAGCGCGACGACGCTAAGCTGCGCGGTTAGCTGTATCAAGCCCATCATTTCAATCCGTCCAACTCAAGGCGCCCTGCGGCAATCTTCAGTTCTTTTTGCTTCGGTCGTAGGTCTTGGCGGCGTGACAGCCCGGCTGACACGACCCTCCCTGCTCGGTAATTGCGAAGTTGATCGGTAGACTCCAATTGCCGTAGGGAACACTCTCGCGGATGTGGCGCGGGTGGGTACTGGCGTGAACTTCGTGACACGCCCGGCACGTCCGTCCGCGGTCTGCCTTGTTCACATGCAGGAAATGCATATTGCGATCTCCATCACGGAAACCGGTAAGCGTCTTGGTGAACTCTTCCTTCGCCATCATCGGCTCATGGCACGTAAAGCACAGCGCATAATTGTCCGGCTGGTACGCGCTGTAGAACGTAGCGGGATACGGTTGCTTCAATAGCCTGAAATTCGCGCCCCCGTGCGCTTCGTGACACCCCGTGCATCCACCGTCACGGATGGGACCGTGCCATTCCTTGTTGTCGGCGAGCAATTGCTTCATGTTCGTGAGCTTGGTTTTCCCGGCCTCCAGGGGCTTGTCGTGACACCCCACGCAGAGGTCTGTCTGGGCCGCTTTCAAAAGTGGCCTGTTGTTCGATCCGTGCGGGGTGTGGCATTTGGTGCAGCCACCGTCTTCAGCCGCAGGCCCATGGGGAACGGCCGACTCTTTGGCGGCCTTTACCTGTTTCTCGTGACACTTCGCACACAATTCTTGAGTCGAGCCTGGCAACATCTTGGGCTTCGGACCACTGTGCGGGTTATGACACGATACGCACCCTTTGCGCACCGGCTCGTGCACATTGGCGCCCGACGTCATGTCTTTGACGAGGTCGGCGTGACACGTCGCGCACAGTTCATTGCCGGGACTGCGGAGCAGTTTTTCCTGGGCGGAGGAATGGGGATTATGACAGACGCTGCACGCACCCACGGCCGCGGGCCCATGTTGATACTCCCCTTTTAGAATGGCGTCTTCGTGGCAACTGAAGCACAGCGCCTTTTGATCGTCGGCCTTGAGCATTCCCGCAACCTTCGAGCCGTGCGGGTCGTGGCAGACCAAACAGTCTCCCTGGGCGGGCGGATGCACATTGGCGGCCCCGTCAACTTTGTCGTGACACTTCGTGCATAGAGCCGGAATATCGCTTATTTTTGCGAAGTTATGCTCTTTACCTTTGGGCTCATGACATCCCTGGCAGGCGTCACCCGCCACCGGTCCGTGAAGTTTCGGTTTTGCTTTCGTGTCGGCATGACATCCGCCAGTCGTACACGATGCTTCGGGGTCAATCGTCGCGGGAGCCGCCGCGCCCCACGCCGCAAGCGGTGTTAGCGAAAGAAGAGACGCCGCAGCCAAAGACGCCAGGCAAACCGTAGCGCGCGTCACCCGTCCAAAGACAGCGCCACCCAAATTGATTCTTGAACGCCGTATGCGCAGAGTCGGTAAACTCATGACAGCTCCCAAATTACAGACAATGGGACACTTTCCAATGACAAATTCTGTTGTCGGCGCCTGCCGCAGAAGAAGTCGCAGCCCCAAGTTCTCAGCCTAGACGAGCCAAGTGTAGTCGGCATATCAAGTGGAATACATCAGGGCAATAACGTAGGCATGCGAAGTTGGGGTAAGGGAAAACCCTTACGCCGAGTCCGCTGGCCCGGGGAGACGAACCTGCCATAAGCGCCCATTAAACATTGAGATACGCCATTCAGAAAGACGTCCGGATTGCCGCGCTCGGTCGTACGTGGAGGACACGTACTGATTGTGTGAATCCAGTTTTGTGGATTTGCACTTCATGGCGCCTCTAGAGAAAGCTGGGTTACTCCGTCAGCGTTTTCTCAAGCCTACAGAAGCCAGCTTCGATCGTGTTGTCGCTTTTCACAGTAGATTTTTCAATAGTGCATGGTATACTCTACTATACGCGCTACCGGCGCCCTGGGGAGCGTAGGAGTCTGAATAGCGCTACGTATCGGGTTACCTACGGGGTTTTATATGCGGATGGCATGTGCCAGGGGAAGAGCGGGGACGCGTCAATCCTATACCCGGCGCGTATGAATGTGTAACTGAAGAAGCGAGGCAGTTGTCTATGCCGGGGTAATGGCGGGAGAACGCGAGTAATGTCCCAAGAACCACGTGACCAACTTACTGCGTCAACTACTGAACACGAATTGATCTGGGTATGCGTCTTCTCCGGCGCGGGCCAGCTCCTCTTGGTGGGTATTCTGGTATCCGGGGTCGCCCTATACGCCTCGCACCGAATTGCCGGGCCTCTGATTCGGCTTGAACATGGTCTTCGCGGACTGGCGCAAGGAGACCTCACGGCGAAACTTCAGTTTCGACGCGGCGATCAGGATCGATCGCTGCCCGGCGCCTTTGACGCCCTTCGCGAAGACGTTAGCCAGAGAGTAGCCACCGCACGGGACACCGCGCGGGATCTTCGGCAACTCGTCGATGACGCGAAGACGAGGTCGTGGACCACGGCGGAGGCGGAACCCCTGTTGCGGCGCATCCAAGAAGACGCCAAGCGCCTTAGACAAGCGGCAGCGCTGGCGGGTGACGCCGATGCATCGTAAGAACCTTGCTCACATTCGGACTAACCGAATCGCGGGAGTCTTGGCGTTCCTGGGTATCTCGGCTATTCTCGCGATTAGCTCCGTCGTCATGAGCAAGTCAGGAACATCGCCGCATGACGGCGCTGGAACATGCTCGGATTGCCATTTGGATGACCCGGAAAAGGGATTGGTCGAAGGCGAGCGGGTCAAGCTGGTCAAAGACGTGGACACGATCTGCCGGCAGTGTCACAAAGTAGACACCGGCCTTACCCACCCTACGAACGTTCTGGCCGCCAAGAAACCGCCTTCCGAATTCCCGCTGGACTGGGCGGGCAAGATTACGTGCGCCACTTGCCACTACATGCACAGCAAGGGGCATACGAACGTTACGGGAAACATGATTCGCGGCGAAGCCGCCGGCCGCGCGCTTTGTGAGCGGTGCCATGATGACTTGATGAAAGCGACTCAAGGGTCACACAGCGGTATGCTCGACAAATCGCATATGGGTAACGTCCGCGACAAAGCGTCCGCGGGCGCGTTGTTTGACGACATGTCCGTGCAATGTCTCGGGTGTCACGACGGCACGCTCGCCCAAGCCAAGTCCGTGGGCGAAGAGGAGAACGGGATGAGCTGGCAGCACACCCGGATCGGGCTCAGCCACCCTATCGGGGTGGACTACCCTCCCCGGACCGGCCGCGCCAACCAGTACCGGCACGTGGCGTCGCTTGATCCACGAATACGTCTGTTCGGCGGAAAGCTCGGGTGCTGCAGTTGTCATGAACTCTATTCGAAGCAAAAACACGGATTGGTGATGAGCAACGAGCGAAGCGCCCTATGTTTGCAGTGCCACTTGAAATAACTGGCGTTCGGAACACGATAGATACGGAGATTGACTGAACGATGGAAACGCCGACTGGCTCAAACCAGCGTCCCCCGCGCAGACGCTACTTCATCAATAAAAGGTATCAAGGCCGTTTCATCGGGTGGCTGTGTTTTCTGGCGGTGACAACTTCCGCGGCCACGGGAGGAGTGGTATACGTGTGTGTCAAGAACGCCGTCTTGGACATGATGTACCGCTCCCATATGCCGACGCGCGACGTGTGGAAGGTCATCATGCCGCCCCTCGTCGAGATTAATCTGATCATGGTCACGGCAATCGTCGTGGTCGCCGCTGTCTCGGTCATATTGATAATGCGGAGCGCGAAACGAGCATTGCGAGTGCTCGAATCGGACATACGAAGCGTCACCACCAAGAGCGCACGCCCCGCTTCTGCGTCGAAGCCGTTTGGACTCGATGCGCATGCGCTGGCGCGAGAAGGCTTGTGCGAACGGATGAAACCGTTCGTGGAGGTGGCAGTAAGTCTGGAACGAATGGCGGCGCGGGGCCGGAAAGCGCTTCAGAGCGAAGATACGACGAACATCTTCCCATCAGCGCCAGAAATCGAACAAACCGTGAGCACGCTCGAAGAGGGATGCCGCACGTTTCAGACTGGAACGTCGTGATGCCTTTTGATGTGGGTTTGGTTGTATTAGAACGATTCGTGCGGCATTGAGTTTCAGTCCTCCCGGGTGGACAAGCGATGTGAAAGAAGCGCCGGGGCGCCGGAGGGCGGCGCCTGCCTTCGGATCTTGGCGCGACACTACCTCCCCTTGAAAACCAAACCAGCCGTTGTGCTACTATCCCCGCTGATTACGAAATTATGTAGTACGTCGCGGGATCGGGCGAACCGGAGAGGAGTTTGTTAATGCCCCAGATTCGTATTGACCCTGTCGACATGGCCGTTATTGTGGTCTACCTGGTTGGCATCGTGGGACTCGGTTGCTGGGCGGGAATTCGCCCCCGGCTCCGCGAAAAGAGTGATGGCTATTTCCTCGCCGGCAAACAGTTGCCGTGGCCGGTGATTGGGTTAGCGCTGTTTTCGACGAACATTTCGACGGTTCACTTGGTCAGCCTTGCGCAAGAGGGGTATAAGAACGGGCTTGCGTACGGAAACTTTGAATGGATGGCGGCGTTCACGTTGGTGTGTCTGGCGCTTTTCTTCGCCCCGTTCTACATTCGGGCCAATGTGTCCACCCTTCCCGATTTCCTCGAGAAGCGCTACTCGAGGACTTGC
The DNA here is from genome assembly GCA_016215105.1 of Candidatus Hydrogenedentota bacterium. Classification (GTDB taxonomy): domain Bacteria; phylum Hydrogenedentota; class Hydrogenedentia; order Hydrogenedentales; family SLHB01; genus JACRLJ01. The sequence continues at coordinate 6,885 of JACRLJ010000130.1, read as the reverse complement.
CGGGACTGGCTGGCTTTCGTCTCGATACTATCGGCAATCTTTATCCATATCGGCACTTCGCTGTACGCGGGGGCCGTGGTCATGGAGGGACTGTTCGGCGTCGACATCTACACCAGCATCATCCTTGTCTCCGTATTGACAGGTTTGTACACGATCGTGGGGGGATTGATGGCCGTGGTCGTCACCGAAGCGATCCAGACCGGTATCCTGCTGGCTGGCGCTTTCGCTATTACGGGGGTGGCCTACTATAAGATTGGCGGTTGGGACGGACTGGTCCAATCGGTAGATCCTGTCAAGCTTACGATTCTGCGCCCGTCGGGCGACTCATCGGGCTTGCCGTGGTACTCGGTCATGCTCGGGTATCCGGTGATCGGTCTGTGGTACTGGTGCGCGGATCAGACCATCGTGCAGCGTGTCTTGGGAGCCAAGGACGAGCGCAACGCGCGGCTCGGCGCGCTGTTTTGCGGGTTCATCAAGATACTTCCCGTGTTCATCTTTGTCTTGCCGGGCCTCCTGTGCGCCGGATTGATCAACAAGCACCTGCTGCCCGGGGAACAACTCAGCAATTCTTCCGGCACCTACGCGTTCATGATTTTCCATCTCATGCCGATTGGTCTGCGCGGTATGATGGCGGCCGCTCTCTTGGCAGCGCTAATGAGCACGGTGTCCGGCGCGCTGAACTCGATCGCCACGCTCTTCAGCTACGATATTTATAAGCGCTGGCGTCCGGACGTGTCCGAGCGCAAACTGGTGGCGGTCGGACGAGTGGCGACCTTCGTGGCCATGATTGCCGCGATGATCTGGTCCCCGTTTCTGGGCCGTTTCGACAGTATCTTTCAGGGCCTCAACGTGATGATCTGTTACATTGCGCCGCCCATCACGGTGGTTTTTGTCTGGGGGGTGTTCTGGAAACGCTCGTCGTCGCGGGCGGCTATTGTGACGCTATGGACGGGGTTTGGGCTGGGGTTCATCGTCTTTCTGCTCGATTGGTATAAGGACAAGACGGGATGGAATATTCCGTTCATGATGTCGGCCTTCTACCTGTTTGTGATCTGTTCGTTGTTGCTGGTTTTTGTTTCGTGGTTGAGACCGCACCAACACACCGAAGAGAGCGCGAAACTCGTGTGGCGTACCCCGTTCGAAGCGGTGAAGGGGGGCGCGTGGGAAGGAATAGGCGACTATCGCCTGTTGTCGGGCCTGTTGTGCGGCGTGATTATCCTTCTCTACATTGTGTTTCGATGAACCTGGAATGGCCTGGGACGCCATCGGGATAAGACGGCTCGACACCTGTGACGGCGCCCCTCGGATTGGGCTCGGCATTGCTCAGGTCTTCTCGGAAGAGGGCGCCAGCGTGGTAGTGGTGTGCCGCTCGGAACCAGAGGGACAGCGCGTCGCTCAGGAACTCGGGTCGGCGGATGGACGAGCCCTGTTCATCAAGACCGATGTCACCAGCGGCGCGGACATCCAGAGGATGATCAAGACCACGCTGGATACGTTCGGCAAACTGGATATCCTGGTGAACAATGCCGGATACCACATTTCCAAGAATGTGGAACAGACCTCGGAAGAGGAATGGGACTTCATCATCAACACCAACTTGCGCAGCACGTTTCTGTGCTCGAAGTACGCCATCCCGCACCTGCGCAAGACCCGCGGCGCCATCATCAACATCAGCAGCATGGTCGGACTCGTCGGCCAGCCCAACGCGGGGGCCTACTCCGCAACGAAGGGCGGCCAGATCGCGATGAGCCGTGGCATGGCCATTGACTTCGCCGGGGACGGCATCCGCGTCAACGTGATCTGTCCCGGCTGGATTCAGACCCCCTTGGTCGAGGACTGGTTTGGCCAGCAGGAAGATGAGGCGGCCGCGCGAAAATACATCTACGGGCAGCATCCGCTTGGCCGTATCGGAACGATACGCGAATGCGGGAAGGCGGCCTTGTTCCTGGCGTGCGAGGACGACTCGAGTTTCATCACGGGTACCACAATCAACATTGATGGCGGCATAACACTGGGGTATTAGGGTGGCGCATACCAAGTCCATGGAATTTCGAGGCAAAGTCGTTCTGGTCACTGGAGCGGCAGGCGGCCTTGGGCGCGAGATTTGCGAGGGATTCGCGGCTCTGGGCGCCGAGGTCTACGGATCGGACCTGCGTGGCGAGGCGGCCCGCAACTTCGCCCAAGGCGATATCACGGACTCCCGCTTCATGCGGGAATGGGTTGACGGCGTCCTGGACAAGACGAATCGAATCGACGTCCTGGTCAACAGCGCCGGGATCTGCCCGCGGACGCCGCTCATGGACATCGCTGTCGAGGAATGGGACAAAGTTCTGAACGTGAATCTGACTTCGGCGTTCCTGTTGAGTCAGATGCTAATGAAGGCGATGGTGAGTCAGCGAGGCGGCGCGATCGTCAACATGGCGTCGCTGGCCGGAAAGGTCGGCGGCATTGCCGTAGGGGCGCATTACAGCGCCAGCAAAGCCGGGCTCGTGTGTCTCACCAAGACGCTGGCGCTTCACGGGGCGCCGTACGGCGTCCGCGTGAACGCCGTGGCGCCGGGAGTCATCGACACGGAAATGACGAGGGCGGCGTCGGCCGCGCAATTGGAGAAGTACAAAGAGACTATCCCGATGGGCAGGATAGGCGACGCGTCCGAAGTGGTCCAACCGATTCTATTCCTTGCATCTGATTGCGCCTCCTACATTACCGGCGCCACACTGGACGTGAACGGTGGCCTACGGATGGATTGAGACGGGGATAGGCTGACCTGCGATGATTTCAAGACTCGAGCATATGGCCTTAAGCGTTTCCGATCTGGATATATCTGTCGCATTCTACCGTGACCTGCTTGGACTCGAGGTGATCCGAGTTCTCGATGCAGGGCCCGAGTCGGGTCTCGGCGAGGTAGTAAACCTTCCGGGATGCCACGCCCGCATTGCTCATCTTCGGATGGGAAACAACATGCTCGAGGTGTTTGAGTACAAGGAACCGCGCGGGGAAACCCTGGAGCCCGGACGGAGACAGGCGGATCACGGTTGGATTCACCTGGGCTTCCAATCGACCGACGTCCGAGCCGACTATGGCGACCTGAAGGCGAAGGGCGTACACTTTCTCAGCGCCCCCGTAGAGTTCCGCCCCGGTGTTTGGATCGTCTATTTTCGTGGACCCGACGGGGAGATCTGCGAGTTGCGTGAAACGCCGGCGAACGATCTTCAGCGCCCGCCGTAAGCGCTTGCGATCCGCCTTATCGATATTTCACGTAAACGACTTTGTGCTGCGTAAAGAACTCGATCCCGGTCTTGCCGGCTTCGGGCAAACCGAACCCGGATTCCTTTCTGCCGCCAAAAGCGAGTTGCGGCTCCTTGTACGCGGACATCATGTTGACGTGCGTTAAGCCGACGTCGGTTCTTTCGACAAAGGCCATGGCCTTGCTAAGGTCGTTTGTGAATATCGAGGAAGCCAACCCAAACGGGACCGCGTCGGCAACGCGGATGGCCTCATCGAGGTCCGCTACGGTGAGCAAGACGAGTACGGGCCCGAATATCTCCTCGCGCGCGATGGCCATATCGGGCGTAACGTTTCCGAAAACCGTCGGTCTGATGAAACACCCGTCGTCCCAGGCGGCGCCGGAAACCCGGCCACCTCCGGTCAGCAGTATGGCGCCTTCCTCACGGCCCTTTTCGATGTACTTCAGAATTCCATCCAACTGGGCGCGGCCGCACACCGGGCCCATGCCGGTCGCGGGGTCCGTGCCGTCGCCCACGCAAATGCTGGCCGCTCTGTCCACCACGCGCGCCGCAAACTCCTCGGCAATATTCTTCGAGACAATAGCGCGGCTCGTGGATGTACACCATTGCCCTGCGCACGCGAACGCCGCAAGAACTGTTGCGTCTGCGGCCAGGTCCAAATCGGCGTCTTCGAGAATAACCGCCGCGTTCTTTCCACCCATTTCCAGTTGAGTACGAGTCAGTGTCGCCGCGGCCTTTTGATGGATGGCCATGCCTACGTTGGTCGAGCCCGTAAACGAAATCGCCTTTACTCGAGGGTCGGAAATCAGCGTATCACCCGCTTCTCCTCCCGGCCCAGTGACGAGATTGAGGACTCCGGCGGGCAGCCCCGCATCACAGAACAATTCGACAAAGCGCACGCCAGTCTGCGGGGTCAAACTTGCCGGTTTGAAGACGCACGTATTGCCTGATATGAGGGCGGGAACGCACTTTCTCACGGGCACGTTGAATGGGAAGTTCCACGGACTGATAATGCCTGCCACGCCGAGCGGCTCCCTCATGGAATAGGCAAATACACCGGATTGCCTGGATGGCGCCGTTTCCCCGAACATTCGGAGCCCCTCGGCAATTTGGTACTCCATCTCCTGTGCCGCTGAGTCCACCTCGGCGAGGGACTCGGCCATGGTCTTGCCGTTTTCGGCAGTCACCACTTTCGCTATGGATTCCCGCCGATCGATCAGGAGCCTCCATGCGCGGCGGAGAATTTCGGCCCGGCGCGCCGGCGAAGTAGATCGCCACTTCGGAAACGCTTCCTCGGCGGCTGCAATCGCGCGGCGGACGTCCGTCGCGCTCGATAGCGCAAACCGTCCCGTGACCTCTGACAGGCGGGCAGGATTCCGCTGTTCAAAAGTCTTCTCGTTCTCGGCGCTTACCCATTCACCGCCGATGTAATTCTGACATGAGACGACTGACATCAAGTACTCCTTTCCGCCTCGCGGAAACCTTGTATTTCGAGGCCTATCTCCAGGCTCGCCTGGCGACCGCGGTCGTGGTAGCGAAGATCTCCGAGTCCTTTAGTAAAGCTTCCGCCTCGAGGACTCGGGAAACCGAAAGCGGCACATCGATTGACGCGAGCCGGGCTATTGGGCCGTCCAGATAATCAAAAAAGCGCTCGGTCACTTCCGCGGCGACTCGGCCTCCCAGGGACATGCCCTTCGCCGCTTCTTCGACGACGATCATGGCGCCCGTCTTCTTCAGAGATTCTCCGATGAGGTCATAGTCAATACCCAGAGCATCCAACGTTCTCAAATCGATGATTTCGACGGACGTGCCCTCTTCATCCCACCGCGGCAACAGCGCTTGGCAGCGGCTTACCATGAGACCATAGGTGACAAGCGTAACATCGGTTCCGGGCGCTACGCGCCGTGCCTTGCCAAAGGGCACAAAGTAGTCCAGGTTGCCTGAGGGTACCGGGAATCGCCGGCTATACAACGCGTGGTGTTCGAGAATAACGACTGGATCAAGTGATCGCATGGCGGAATTGAAAAGCCCGATGTAGTCAAAGGCGTCGGAGGGGGCGACCATGCGCCATCCAGGAAAGAGGGCGTAAAGCCCCACCGGGTCCATGCTGTGCTGGCCGCCGTAGCCGCACCCGGCGGCGATTCGCGTGCGCACGACGAGAGGAAGGTCCGTCGTACCGCCGTACATGTGGCGAGCCTTTCCAATCTGGTTGAAAAGCTGATCGGCCGCGACAAGCGCAAAGTCCGGAAACATGATCTCAATTACCGGTCTCATGCCCGACATTGCCGCGCCCAGCGCCAAACCCGTCATACCGGCCTCGGAGATTGGCGTGTTCAATACCCGGTCCGGAAACTTCGCGGGAAGGTTCTTTGTGGCCCCGTAGGCTCCGCCGCCAAAATTGGCGACCTCTTCTCCGGCAACAACTACCTTGGGATCTCGTTCCAGCCACCTGCCGGTTACCGCGGCTATCGCGTCGCTGTATTTCACTTCCTCGAAGTCCTGGAAGTCCCCGGCCTCGTTAAACGACACTCCCTCCCACTCCCGTCCGGAACTGCGCAGGCCTTCGCGCGCGGTTTCTGGCGCCGGCCAGAGCTCCGCGCGAACCTTCCGCGGCGGCCCCGTCTCGGTACAGCATTCCACGGCCTTCGAGACGGCCTCTTTCGCAAGGAGTCGAATCCGTTCAACGTCACCGGCGTTCAGAATTCCCGCCTCGATAAGACTCCGCGGAAAACGTTCGACAGTCTCTCGCTTCGCCCACGCGCTTTCTTCGGCCGGGCTGCGGTACTTGAATGCGCTGCCCGGCAGTTCCCCGGCGTGGTGGTATCGGCGGTAACATTTGGCTTCGACAAGCCACGGTGGTCCGCCCGCGCGAAGGCGTTCCGCGATGTTGCCAATTGTAGCCAATATCTGTACGACGTCGGAGCCGTCGACGATGCAGCTTTCCATACCGTAGCCTCGTGCGCGGTCGGCCAGGTCTTTCACTGCGCATGCCGTCTCGATATGGGTGGCCACGGCGTACAGGTTGTTCTCGATGAAGAAGATGACGGGCAGGTTCCAGACCGCGGCAAAATTGCAGGCCTCGTGAAACGCGCCTTGATTCACGGCCCCATCGCCGAGAAAACTTACCACCACGTTTCCCGTCTCGTTTCGCTTTTCCGCAAACGCTACTCCCGTGGCAATAGGCACGCCGCCGGCCACAATGGCATTCGATCCCAGAAAACCTGCTTCGGCGCAACGCAGATGCATCGAGCCGCCCCGCCCTCCGCAATAGCCCGGCGCCAAACCCATGATTTCCGCGAGGGATCGGCGGAGCACGTTCTCTCCTTCGGGAGGCAACGCTTCAATCGCGGGATTCCACGAGTCGTCAAGCGCGTGCCGCATGACCTTCGAGAGAAAGTGGTGGTGCGAGCGATGCGTCCCCAACATCTTGTCGGTTTTTCGTAGCGCGTGTACTGTGCCCACCGCCGTGGCTTCCTGTCCTATGCTCGAATGAACGGGGCCCCATACGCAGTCTGTATTCTTCAAGTCCAGCAGGGCGCGCTCGAATTCGTTGACCACCAAGATATCGAACAACGGACGCGCCCCCTGACAGGGACTCAATAGCCTGTTCAGCTCGAGGTCTCCACCGCGTTCCGGT
>JACRLJ010000115.1 GCA_016215105.1 Candidatus Hydrogenedentota bacterium | reverse complement strand
GCGATCTGACCCATCGTGACGGCCCGCGAGCGCACATCGCCCAGTTTTTCGTATACGGGCAGTTCTTCCTCTTCTCGTATGCGCAGGGCCTCGTCCAGGTCCCCGCGCGCTGCGAGGATATCGGCGATCAAGCTGATGGCCAGGGCGGCTTCTCGTTCTCTGCCCGCGGCGCGATCAAGTTCAAGTTTTTTTCGTGCGGCTCCTTCCGCCCTATTCATGTCACCACCGCTGCTCGCGACGTTGCTCAAGGTCCAAAGAAAATTGGATTGTGCTTGGTCTGCGGCACAGCGCGCCAAGCCGACGGCGCAAAGAGACGACCACGGTTGAAATGGCCCGCACAGGATGGCGAATCGAGAACTGGCGCGTTCAATGCGAACCAGTTCGTCCTCGGTCAGCGTTTCCTCGTTAGCGAACTTCGTGACGCGTCTCAGCCAGGCGGTCAGCGCGGGATGTTCGGTGTGAACTTCGTTCCAGCGCTCCGCGTCGCGAAATCGTTCGATGAACCACTCGGTCACATCCGCCAGCACGCGCGCTTCCTCCGCGCGGGGCCGTAGCAATTCGGCCAATAACGGATGGACGCGAAAACAGTACGTGGCGGGGTGGGCGGCGTCCTCCTCACTCTGCAGTACGGAAAGGTCACAGGCTTCGAGCGCCAAGGTCTCGAAATCGGATCCGCCCACTCCGGCGATCGCCGCACCCAGGGACACGCCGAATCCCGCCGGTGGCGCAAAGCCCAAGCGGCAGAAGGCGGCAAACAGTTCGTCCCCGCGCTTTCCGAAACAGGCCCTCAGCGCCGCGAACGAGATCTCGAACACCTCCGCAAGCACGCCCTTCGCGCGTTCCGCCGCGGCAGGATCGGCAGGGTCGCGCGGCCCCTCTTTCCAACTGGCCATGCGCATCCGCGTGATGAATCCCGCACAGCGCTGCCCCGGACGACGCAGATAGCCCGCCGCGACATGAATCGCCAGCGGCAAACACCCTAGCGTCCTGATTAATTCGCGAAATTCCGCTTCTTCGTCCGTGGACCCCGGCGTCCTATATTCCGAGCACAGTTGTTCGAAGGCTTCTGTTTCATCGAAGGGCTGAATTGCGACCTGTTTCCACTGCGCGGCATCCCCCAGTCCCTGATATCGCCCCGTGATGAGCACCCGGCATCCTTCGAGGCGCGTGACCAGTTCGCCCACGGCCTGCGCTTGGGCGTGAGCGTCCACGTTTTCAATCAGCAGCAACGTAACGGGTGTCATCAACCGGTCGCGAAGCAGCGCCGCTCGCGCGTCGTTCTTCGCGCGCGGCACATCCAGCCCGTCGCACAGATCCCCGAGCAAGGCCTCGAAATCGCGCGCGTCCTCACGCTCGAGAATGAGCCGCTCCACCCCTCCGTGAAACGCCCCCGAATGGCGGCCGATAAACTCCGCCGCCAAATACGACTTGCCGACACCTCCCATCCCCTGTACGGACGATATCGCGCACGCCTGGGTTCCGGCTCCAGACGCAAGCAGCGTGGTTTCCAAGGCGGCCATCTGCGTCTTGCGACCGATGAAGATATCGTGTTTCTTCAGATCTTTCAGCGCGTCCAAGCGCCGTTCCGTTTCCTCCGCGACGCGCAGCGGCTCGCCCAATTCAGTCCACCATGTCGCGCGGCCCTCTTTCGCCTTCTCATAGATACTGCCGTCACGATGCCAGTAACCGTTAGGCGACCATCCCCAAAATTCCAGGTCATAGCGCAGCGGGCGGCCTTCATCGTTCAAGTAGGCGTCAATGACCTGAAATCCGTTGATCCATTTGTCGCCCACATCACCTTCATAAACGCTGCCCGCCGCAAGCGCATCGAGCGAGCGGTCAAGGTCGTTCAGCGACTCCGTAATCGGCGTATGCTGATGCCCACGCAACAACAAGTCGATCGTGTCAGACAACAATTGCTGGCAGCGATGGCCATCCGCCAACTCGGACAACGGGTGATGTACCAACCCCAGGCGAAAGCCGCCCGGCGGTTGCCCATCACCGTCGCGCGTCACCAAGTCCACCTGTTTGTCGGTCAACAACAGCTTGCCCGTATCATTGTCGTCACCGCAGAGCCAGGCCGAATCCAGTCCCATAACCGTGACGGGAAACGGCAGTCGTTCCAGCCCAGGGACCCCAACGCTATAACCAAGCGCTAGATGTCCGTTATTGGCTGGCAACAAGGCGGTTCGTCCCAGATCCTTCTCTATCCAGTTCCAAAATGCAGCGCCGCGCTTGAGCGCCTTGTCGCGCCAAGCGACTTTGGCGTTTAGAGGCTTATCCATCCCCGCCATCCACGAAGACAAAGCATCGTATGAAGCAGGATCGCCCACCAGCTTCCGCATGTTCTTCCAGGCGGTCTTTTCGGTTTTGCGCTGAATGTCATGATTGCCAGGAACCACGAAGAATCGCTCGAAGGGCACACCGGTCTTGTCGCGGATTTGTTTGAAGCGATCCGTCGCCCTCGCGTATTCCTCCGGCAGACCCCAATCCGCAACGTCTCCGGTGAAACAGATCAGATCGATTGGCCCAGCGGTGGCAATCTCACCCAACGTCTTAAAGAAATGGCCATCATCCAAAACGCGATATCGGCTGGCCGCGTTCGCGCGAATCTTCGCCTTACGCGGTTCATCCATCCAGTCCAACGCCACACGCTCGTGCAAATCCGAAAGATGCAAAATACGAAGCCGATGCGCCATCCTTCCCCTCTCCATATCTACGCTCTTCTACCCGCGCCTAATCTCGCGAATTCCCGTCGTGATTTCCTCTTCTTTATTGGGTGAAAATCGGTACTACTCACGTTCGATTTCCTGAATTCCCGTCCTGATTCTTCCCTGCTCGAATCTTCATCTGTGCAAATCTGCTGATGCCAATCTCTTGTTCCCTTCTTTGCGCTCTTTGAGTTCTTTGCGGTTAATTCGTTTTGGTCGCGCTTAGTCCATACAGCGGTGCACGGGATTCCCCTCAAAGCGAGGCAACCGCACCAATCTAGGCCTATCGTCCATGTCTGTCAAGAAGAAGTCTACCCCACGCCAAACACCGCGCCGTTACCCCCGCCAATCCACCGGCGAAACGCCGCAGAACCCGATCCGCTCTCCGCAAGGCCAATCCGTCTCCCGCGGGTTCGCGAAATTGCCTCCGCACGGGGTATAATCGGCCCTTCATTGGCGACGGCCATCTGCAAAGGAAGGTGAATTGAACACGAAGAGGGCAGTACAGTTCGGGGCGGGAAACATCGGGCGCGGTTTTCTGGGTCAACTTTATTTCGAGACCGGCTACGAAACAACCTACGTCGACGTGGTGCAGGAAACCATTGACGCCCTGAATGCGCGTCACGAATACCCCTTGCGAATCGTCGACGAATCCATCACCACCCTCACAATCTCCGGAGTGTCTGCTCTGCACGCTTCGAACGTGCAAGCCGTCGCGGAAGCGCTGGCCGGCGCGCGCCTTGCCTCGACGGCCGTCGGCGTGCCAATACTCCCCAAGATCGCGCCGGTCCTTGCCGCTGGCATTGCCCGGCGATTCCAGAATTCGAACGCCGACCCTCTTAACATCATCGTTTGCGAAAACATGCTCAACGCCGGCCCCTTTCTCCGAGAACAGGTCCGAGCGCATCTGGCCCCCGAGTTCCACGACGCCCTGGACCGGAAGGTCGGCTTCGTCGAGGCCAGCATTGGGCGTATGGTGCCCGCTCCCACCCCGGAGACGCGCGCCGAGGACCCTCTTCTCATCTGCGTGGAGGCGTTCTGTGACCTCCCGGTTGACCGAAATGGATTCAAGGGCCCGGTTCCGGAACTGAAGAACCTTCAACTCAAGGACAAGTTCGGCGCTTACGTCGAGCGCAAGCTCTTCGTACATAACGCCGGTCACGCCGTGACGGCCTATCTGGGCTATATCCGTGGTCACGAGTTCATCTGGCAAGCCATTGCGGATGACGAAGTTACGAAGGAAGTCGCCGCCTCGTTGGCCGAGTCCTGCGCGGCGCTCGTCGCCAAGCACGGACTCGATCCGGTCGAACTCAAAGCCCATGCCGATGATATCCTGCGCCGTTTTCACAACCGCTACCTCGGAGATCCCGTGGCGCGGGTGGCTAAAGACCCCATACGAAAGCTCGGCCCGAATGACCGGCTGATCGGCGCCGCATTGACATGTTTGGCCTCCGGTGTCAAACCCGCCCATCTCGCATTTGCAGCCGCCGCCGCAATGCGCTACGATCACCCCGATGACCCTGCCGCCCTGACGCTGAAGTCCGTGTTCCGGGAAGACGGCATTGCCGGGGTGTTGACCCAATACTGTCGGGTCCCCATGGATTCACCCTTGGCGAGACTAATTATCGAGGGATTCCACCGCCTGCAACGTGAAGGCTGGCTGGACAAAAACTAGGACCAATCATGCACGAAATCAAGATGCCGCAACTCGGCCAGTCGGTCGAGGAAGCCTCTATCGTCAAATGGTTTAAGCAGGAAGGTGACCCAGTCGAAAAAGGCGAACCCTTGTTCGCAATCCAGACCGACAAGGCGGAGATCGAGTGCGAGTCCACCGCCGGTGGGGTGCTGCGCAAAATCCTTCTCGAGCCGGACGTAAGCGTCCCCGTTCTGACCGTAGTAGCCTTCGTGGGGACCCCTGACGAGCCGCTGCCAGCCGCTGCCGCGTCACGCGCGCCTTCCCCAGAGTCCTCGCAGACTCAAACTGCGGCCTTGCCGGAAGCGGTCGCTCCCGAACGCGCGTCTTCCTCTCCCGTAGCTGCAATAATAGCCGGGAGCCCCGCTGGCGCCCACGCGCCGGTGTCACCCCGCGCGAAGGCCGCTGCGCACCGTCTACACGTAAGCCCGGACTTGGTCACAGGCACGGGGGTCGGCGGCCGGGTTGTTGAGGCAGACGTTCGCGCGTACGCCGAATCGCACGAGTCCATTCGGGTCACCCCCACCGCGCGCCGCGTCGCCGAGAACGAGGGCATCGAACTCTCGGGGCTGACCGGATCCGGGCCGCGTGGCAAGATCACCAAAGCCGATCTCAAATACGCCCCAACTGCCCCGGCGGTTGCTACTTCGCCAGCCGGTACCGTGCGGCGTGTGCCGCTCAGTGGTATGCGCAAAGTTATCGCCAAGCGCATGGCCGAGAGCAAGTTTTCCGCCCCCCACTATTACGTAACCGTCGAGGTGGACATGGCCGCGTGCGTGCGGTATCGCAACTCGCTCGGCGCGTTCAAACCCTCGTACAACGACCTCGTTGTGCGCGCCGTGGCCGTGGCCATCCAACAATGGCCCGCCGTTAACGCGCGATGGGCCGGGGACGCGATCGAGGAGGTCGCGGACATCAATCTCGGCGTGGCCGTAGCCTTGCCCTCGGGGCTCATCGTTCCCGTATTGCGCCGCGTGCAAGATAAGTCTCTGCAGCAAATCAACGCCGAGACACGGGATCTGGCCGAAAAGGCCCGGACCGGCAAGCTCTTGCCGGATGACTACTCCGGCAACACGTTTACCATCTCGAATCTGGGCGCGTACGGAGTGGACCAGTTCACCGCCATCATCAATCAACCCGATAGCGCCATCCTTGCCGTCGGCCAGATCAAGGATCGTCCCGTTGTAATCGACGGCGGGATTCACATCCGTCCCATCGCGAAAATGACCCTGTCCAGCGACCATCGGGTGATTGATGGCGCGGTCGCGGCGCAGTTCATGGGGTGTCTCAAGGAGAAACTGGAATTGGCCGCGTTCTGACGCGCGCCGCTTCCGTAGTTCGATGTCCATTTCACCGATAGCTGCTGGAGAAGTTCATGTCAGATTTTGACCTTGTCGTAATCGGCGCCGGGCCCGGCGGGTACGTTGCCGCGATCCGCGCCGCGCAATTGGGCGCAAAGACTGCCGTTATCGAGCGCCAGGAATTGGGAGGCGTGTGCCTCAACTGGGGCTGTATCCCCACCAAGACCCTCATTCACACCGCCGAACTGTACCGCAAGTTGCAGCACGCCGAGGAATTGGGACTGGAGATTCAGGGCCTCAATTTCAATATGAAAACCCTTCTCGCGCGAAAGCGTGAGGTGATCAAGCGCAACAAATCCGGCGTGGACGGGCTGCTCAAAGCAAACAAGATCGAAGTGATCCATGGTGACGCCCGTATCACCGCCCCCGGCCAAATCCTGGTCGGGGATCGCGCAATTTCCGCAAAGTCCATCATTATCGCCACGGGCAGCGCTCCCGCGCAGATTCCCGGACTCGAAACCAACGGAAAGACCGTCATCACCAGTACCGAGGCCCTGGAACTCGAATCCGTGCCCCGGCGCGTCGCGGTGATTGGCGCCGGCCCCCTCGGTTCTGAGTTTGCCTGCGTTTGGAATGCGTTCGGCGCTGAAGTCACTCTAATCGAAATGCTGCCTTCGATCCTTCCCAACGAGGACGAGGAAATCACCAAACGCCTTTCCGCCGGCTTCAAGCAAAAAGGCATCGATGTGCGCACCGGGACCAAGGTCGCCTCCATGTCCATAAAGAAAAACGAAGTGACGCTGGAACTCGATGGTCCCAAAGCGGGATCTATCGTCGTAGATATCGTGCTTGTAGGGATAGGTCGGAAGTTCCATTCGGAAGTCGTAACCGAAACGCCTTCGCTTGGCGTGCAAGTCGGTAAGCGCGGCGAGATATTGGTTAATGATCGGATGGAAACGTCCGTGCGTGGAATCTTCGCCATCGGCGACGTCGTCGGACGGACTCTCTTGGCCCACGGCGCTTCGTCCGAAGGATTGGTCGCCGCGGCGAACGCTTTCGGCGCCAACGAGAAAATGGACTACACCGTGGTTCCGGGGTGTACCTTTACCTCCCCGGAGGTCGCCAGTGTTGGCCTCACCGAAAAGCGCGCCATTGAGCGTGGACGCCAGGTTAAGACCGGCCGCTTTCTGTTCAAAGCCAGTGGCCGCGCTCAAGCTATGGGTGAGACCGACGGTATGGTCAAGATTGTCGGTGACGCCGCGACAGATGAACTGCTGGGCGTTCACATTATGGGGCCCGAGGCGGGCGAATTGATCGCCTCCGCGGCTCTCGCGATGAAGATGGAAGCGACCGTCGAGGAGCTTGCGCACACCATTCACACGCATCCGACCTTGGCGGAGGCCGTGATGGAAGCCGCCGAGGACTACCTGGGAATAGGAATTCACACTCCACCGAAGGTGAAGCGTTAACCTGAATGCCACTAAGCTAAGAGTGGGAAGTTGTAGCCCCGGCATCGTGCCGGCAAAGTTCAGTTGCTGCAACGCCGGAAAAATGCCGGCGTTACGTTTGGTGGACATGGATTTCGCTTGACGTAGCGTCATTCGGGTCCGTCTGTCCCTCACTCGCCGGGCGTTCTAGACCTGACAACGGTATAGAGGAGGCCTGTGGTGCGGTTAATGAGCCGATCCCGTATCGAAAATGCGCTCTGTGTCGCCCTGCTGGCGGCGATAGCGCTAATCGCGCTCTACCCCGCGATCATGGGCCGAAAAGTCCCTGTCGACGTGGCGGCCTTGCTGTCTCTGCCCCCCTGGGAGGAAGCGCGCCCCGATACTTTAAGCGAGCCCTCCCCGGCCAACGCCGAAGCCCTCCGCTACTATCCCTGGTACGTATTTCTCGCCGACTCTGCCCGCCACAGTGAATTGCCCCTGTGGGACTCCTTGGAAGGCTGCGGAACTCCGTTCTTCGCACTTTGGAAAACGCGCTGCCTCTCGCCGTTTTCAGCGCCATTCTATCTTCTCGCGCCTGAGAAGGCGCTGGGATTCTCATTCTTGCTCAAAATGCTGGTCGCCGGTCTCGCGGCCTTCTACACCGCTCGGCGATTGGGCTTCGCGCCGCCGCTGGCCTTCATGGCCGGCGCCGCATTCGAACTCAGCGGACACATTTTCGGTAGTCTTCTTCTGCCGCCTTCAGATGTACTCCCATGGTTTCCGTTGCTCCTGCTGATCACCGAGCGGCTGGCCCTCGGCCAAGCCCGTTACTGGCCGGGTGGCGCCATAGTTCTTGCCCTGATGCTTTTGGGAGGCAGTCCCGAGACGGCCATCGTTCTCGTAACATTTGCCGCGCTCTATCTGGCGTTGCGAATGTATTTCGAGCGAAGCAAGGGTGTCCAGATGGGGCTTTCCTTTGTCGCGTTTGCCGTCGTAGTAGTGGCCGCGCTGGGACTGGCGGCAATTCAAATCATTCCCTTCACCGAGTACACCAAACAGGCGGATCCCGCGCTGCTCTACGGTATGGGCGCTCCGTTGGGAATCGCCGATGCCGTCTCCTGCTTCCTTCCGCAGTTCTTTGGAAAGGCCCCGGCTGAAGTAGGCCGCGCTTCCGGCGCCATTCCCGCCCTGTCCTTAACACTAATGCACGTCGGGCTCGTCCAATTCCTTTTTGTGCCACTCTGGTTTTCCCTGCGCCGCTTCGTAGTTGCCCAACAGCGCCGGCGTATCGAAGCCATGCTCATCGCCGCCTTTCTGCTCACGTGTCTTGCATTGTTCGGCGCGAAGGGATTGAGTCCATTGCCATTCCTCGGACGCGTGACGCCCGACCTGCTGCTTGCCGCCAATGCGCTCGTATTGGCCTATCTCGCCGTGGCCGCCGCCGATGAGTGGCTTGCGCTCGACCCCGATGAAGCGCATACAACCGTGGTGCGCATGTGCGTTTTCTTGCCTGCGCTTCTGGTGTTCGGCGCGGTGGTCTTGTGGTGGAGTCATAGCCAGCCGCGCCTTACCGCCCCACCTTTGAAGTCGCAGCTTCTTATCGCCGCAGGCTTCCTCACGGCTTACCTGGTCGTCCTTGCCGCAACGCTCCTTCGCCCGTCGCACGCGCTGATGGGGTACGGTCTGGGAGTCGCAACCGCGCTCCAGTTGTTTTTCGCGTTTCACGCGAACCTGTCCTTCCAGGATCCCGCTCAGGTGTTTCCCGAAACACCGTTTATCCAGTCGCTCAAAGAAGGCGGATCACGAATCAGCGGCAGCGCCGCGCTAGGCCGGTGGCCCCTGGCCGGGAATCTCGTGCCGCAGGTCTTCAGCAGCGGCGCGTTACTGAACCGACAGGCGCAATTCTTCGGCAAACTGCGGCATGACCCGCTACTGCTCCGCCGTACCGGCGCCCCCGCATTGCTGCTCACCAAGGAAGATATTCAAGGAGCGTTCGCGTCTGTTCGCCCAAATCTCAAAGTGCGACGTGTGTTTGCTTCCGGCGCAATTCTGTTTGACGACCTGGAAATGAAACCGCGGGCGTGGATGACCTACGAGGCCCGCAACACGGACAAATTCGATCCCGCTCTCCTCGACTCGAGTCAGCCTCCCTTGGTCGAGGCGGCGCTGTCCGCCATGACACCGCCGGCGCGTCCCGCGAATGCTACCGTTACGGAGTCAACGAACTCGCGCGTTCGAGTTCATGTCGAGGACACGCCGCCAGGTCTTCTGGTGCTGTCCGATACGTGGTACCCGGGATGGCGGGCTACCGTGGACGGAACGCTCACGAACGTCGTGGCCGTGGACGGACTCTTTCGAGGCGTCGCGCTTCCCAAAGGCCCGCACGACGTCGAATTCTTCTACTCGTCTCCAAGGCTTCGCGCAGGCGCCTACATGACCGCCGTTAGCCTGGTTCTTGTCGCAGCGGCCTGCCTCAGGCTGTTGCTGAGACGCGCTCGCTAACGTCTCCAAGTATTGCCGCGCTCGCCGAGCGCGGCATCCCCCATCTACACTCAACTTACTTCCCCGCAGCCTTCTCTATCCGGCTTTCCTCAGGCATACCCAGCGCCCGCGCCTTCTCATAACACTCTTTCGCCTGAGCCGCGTCCTTCTTGTCCGTCGCATACCACCACGCCAGATTGAACCACGCGGGGCCATAGTCCGGATGCGCCACCGTTATCCCGCGCGCGAGCTCGATGGCCTTATCTACCTGCTTATTGTGCGCCAGATTCACCGCGCGGCCGTTCTCCGCATCGACGTAATTCGGGTCGAGTTTGAGCGCATTTTCAAAGTACACGTTCGCGTCTTCGAACCGTTTCCGGTTCATCGCCATCTTTCCAAGGTAGTACTCGCCGCTGGCCTCGTGCGCCACGCCCAGATCGCAAAGCAGCGCCGAAACGACCCCATCCACCGACGCTTCGAATCGCGCGCGCACCGTCTTGCCGCCGTCGCCCGTCCATTTCGATATCGCGTTGTCATCCGCGGAAAGCCGCGGCGACGACAGGTTTGGTCCCAACGTATTGGTCGGGTCCGACAGCTTGTCGTGCGCCAGAATCGGCTCTGCCGACACCACAATCGTGTCACCCCACAGTTCCCGGCCCTCCGGTACCAGCTTGAGAGTACCCTCGAGCTTCGTGACCAGCAACCCCTCGTACCCGAACAGGCCGTAGGTCATCTTCACGTCCAACAGCGTATCCGCACCGCCCTTGGCCAACTTGGCGTAGCGCTCCTTCTGCACTTCGTCCAGGCTCTGCTTGCCGGCCGTAGAACCTACCGGCGCGACGCGTTTGAGATTCGGCGTCGCCTCGACCAAGCGCTTCTGTATCCGTTCTTCAAACACCTTGCCCGCGTCATACCCCGTGAGCGCTTCCCGAATGGCCTTGCGGTGCCTGTCATTGGCGATGGCGTCAATACCCGCGCCCAGAATCGCCGCCGAACTCCCCAGTATCTGAACGGACTGCCGTACCGGCGAGACCGCTACAATCATCTCATCCTGATTGGCCTTCAGCGACCACGCCGGCGCCTTGGAAGTCTTCAACGACGTCGCCCGATCACCCTTCGTCGTGACGCATCCTCCAGCGATCACTCCCACTATGACCAAACCCGCCGCCAAACTTAATGCTCTACGCATGGCCTTCTCCTCTGTGAAAACAAACGTAACGATTATCTGCTATCCAACATCCTGCCGTGCGCCCCATCATACCACCGCCCCAGCCCACGTCGAAAGCCCCCGCCGCGTCCCCTTCCCGATTTCCAAACCCCAGCCCCCAAACCCCAGACCCTGAACCCTGAACCCTGAACCCCGCCGTCAAGCCCCCACTACTCATCTCCCGGACTCCGCCTCAACCGCTTCTTCTCCCCCACCTTCTTCTTCTCATCCAACCGCCGCGCCTTCGACGCGCGGCTCTGACGCGTGGGAATCCTGGGCGTGCGGCGCCGGTTCCGTAGTTCCAGCCGCCGCTCCAATTCCTCCAACGCCGCCGCTTTGTTGCGATGCTGCGAACGCGACTCCGTCGCGATGACTACAATCCCGGTCGGCAGATGCCGCACCCGCACCGACGACTCGGTCGTATTCTTTTTCTGTCCCCCAGGTCCGGAACTCTTATAGAAATCGATCTCGATATCTTCTTCGCGCCAAGGCATAAACCAGTGCTCCTTCAACACACCCGGACCATTTGTAGAATACCGCGGGGCCTCCACGCAACGGCCTCCACCCAACAGCGGCCACCCAAGTACGCCTGCGCTCGACGAGCGCAGGCTGCCCCCGAGCCCGCGTGATTGGCCAGCCCTGCGAAGGGAACTCGAGCTTTCGCGCGTCCACGACCGCCGGGTCCAGAACAAAGACCCTGCCACTTCCCGCTAAAGGTTTTCAAGAATTTGCCGATAATACCGCTAGCACGTAGTGGATCACGGGAACCAAGTTCAACACGAGGGAAATTTCCATGGCAACCAACATACCGCCAATCACGCCGCAACCGGTACTCTACCAGGACCCCCTTTCCAAGCCCAAAGCCCAGCAAAAGGGCCAATCAACCACCCAAACCGACTCCGTATCCTTCGGTTCGAATAGCCAGGTCACCCCAGCCCAGGCCAACAGCATCCTCCTCGAACGCGCCTACGACAAGATCCGCTCCGTCGTGTCCGACGCCAAGGCCGCCCTCGGCATCCCCGAAGGACAGGCCATCGACACCTCCAACGAAGCCACCGCCGGCCGTATCGCCGACTTCGCCCTCGGCGCCTTCGAGAAATGGCGCTCCACCCCGGCCCGCGCCGCCCTCAGCGACGAAGAAGCCCGCAAACAATTCGCCACCTTCATCGGCGGCGCCATCAGCCAAGGCATCAGCGAAGCCCAAAACATCCTCGGCGCCCTCAACGCCCTCAACCCCGAAATCACCAACAACATCCAATCCATCTCCGACCTGATCCAGCAACGCCTCGACAGCTTCGTCGCCAACGGCAAATAACCACTCGCATCAATTACCGTACACGACGACGCCAGCCCGAGGGAGGTCCATCATCGGGAGAGCGGTTGTCCTCAACCGCCGTCCAACCCCACGGGAATCTCCCAAAAGTAGGCGCGCCGTCCCGTCGCGCCGCTTGGGCGCCAAGACCCAATAACACACACTCACATGCCTGGGGCGAGCTTACCATCCGAAGAAGGGGTATTCTGAGTCCTTTGCTGCGCGCAGCGCAGCCTTGGCCGTGGGGCGAAGTCAGAGAGTTCGCGAAACAAGGGGGCGATGGGGGCTGGGGTCTGGACCGAGTGGACCGAGTGGACCGAGTGGACCGAGTGGACCGAGTGGACGCGGAACAAGGGTGGGACGAGTGCGAAGCGGGGACTTGGGACAGAGTAGGGGAAGCTTGGAGAGAGTGGATGCGATGGAATGGGGCTTGGAAGTGTTGCGGATTAATTGAACTTCTGCCGGATCACGTTTCCGTGTTGAATGCCTTGCTTACCGTTCGGGTGAGGGACAGACCCCGTGTTTCGCACGAAACTGCGGTGCGAAGGACGGGGTCAGTCCCGGCCAACTTCCGAAAATCGGCTGACATGCTTTTCCCGGGCGCCATTTGCTATCCTTCGCTTTACTACGCAATTTCGGCGGATTAGCTTCGAGAATTGGAGGTGTCATGAAGGGCATTATCTTGGCTGGGGGCGCGGGGACGCGTCTGCATCCTTTGACGCGGGTGGTCAGCAAACAATTGTTGCCGGTGTTCGATAAGCCGATGATTTATTATCCGCTCAGCGCGCTTATGCTGGCGGGGATACGGGATGTGTTGCTCATCTCGACGCCGACGGATCTTCCGCAGTTCGAGAAGCTGTTGGGCGATGGGACGCGTCTCGGGATCTCGATTTCCTATGCCGAGCAGCCGAGTCCGGACGGGCTCGCGCAGGCGTTTATCATTGGCGAGAAATTCCTGGGTGACCAGCCGGCCTGTCTCATCCTCGGTGACAACATTTTCTATGGCGGCGGCATGTCCAATATTTTGCGTGAGGCGGCCACGTTGAAGGACGGCGGATTGGTCTTCGGCTACTATGTTAGTGACCCCGAGCGGTATGGCGTGGTCGAATTCGACGACCAGGGCAATGTGGTCAGCCTTGAGGAAAAGCCGAAAGTTCCGAAGAGCCACTATGCGGTTCCGGGCCTTTACTTCTACGGCCCGCACGTCGCGAAGGCCGCGAAGGCGCTCAAGCCGAGCGCGCGGGGCGAACTTGAAATCACCGATCTCAACCGGGTCTATCTTGAACAGGGAAAGTTGAAGGTCTCGATACTCGGGCGCGGGATTGCGTGGCTCGATACGGGGACGAATCAGAGCCTCATGGAAGCGGGGATGTTTGTGCAGGCCATCGAGGATCGTCAGGGACTTAAGATTGCGTGTCTGGAAGAGATTGCGTGGCATAACGGCTGGATAGGTCCTGAGCAGGTGGCCGCGGAGGCGGAAAGCATGGGCAAGAGCGCGTATGCGGTGTATCTGCGGGAGTTGCTGAAGCGCGAGTTGAAGGGACGTGAGAGAGCCGGATCGGACTGATCGGACTGAGTGGACGAAGTGGACAGGGCGCCGCGGGGCGCGGCTCTCTCTCGGCTGAATTTGAATGATCGGCTGTGCGTGGTGTACCATAGGGTTACTCTCGCCCGGGTGGTGAAATTGGCATACACGCAAGACTAAGGATCTTGTGCTCACAAGGCGTGCGGGTTCAAGTCCCGCCCCGGGCACCACTTATACCTTCCTCCGCCAGGAGACATTCATGGGGCTCGCGAAGGCCGAGACAGACGATCTTCGCTACGCGAAAACGCTGCTAGAGAATCCAAGTCTGGCGATCAAGATTACCGATCTGATTGGCGTTCCCATCGAAACCGGATTGGCCTTGCTTCCTAAAGGCGCCCACCGCCTCGTCAATCGGGTCACCAAATCCTCGCTTGAGACCGCGCTGCGATTCGCCCTCACGACCATGCGCAATCGGCCGCGCGCCGCCGCGTCCAACCGCGTCCACAAATTTGCCGTCGCCGCGACGGGCGCCAGCGGCGGCGCGTTGGGATTGGCCGCGCTGGCGGTCGAACTGCCCGTGTCTACCGTGATCATGTTGCGGTCCATAGCCGATGTCGCCCGCAGCGAAGGCGAGATCATCAAGGCACCGGAAACCAAGCTCGCGTGCTTGGAAGTGTTCGCGCTTGGTGGCCGCGCTCGAGGGGATGACGCGGCCGAATCCGGCTATTTCGCCGTTCGCGCGACGCTTGCGAAGTCGCTGTCGCAAGCCGCGCACTACATCGCCGAGAACGGCTTGGCGCGGCAGGCCGCGCCGGCCGTGGCGCGCTTTCTCGCGCGCGTGGGCGCCCAGTTCGAGTTGTCCGTGTTGGAGAAGGCCGCCGCGCAAGCCATTCCTGTACTTGGCGCCGCGGGCGGGGCTATCGTGAACACGGTGTTCATCGACCATTTCCAAAGCATGGCGCGCGGGCACTTCATCATGCGCCGCCTTGAGAGGGCGCATGGGCTTGAACTCGTGAAGGAAGACTATCTGAGGCTAAGCTGAGATGGGCGTTCCAATCTGCGAAAGGACTGCGACATGAGATCGAGTGTGGTGTGGCTTTGCGTCGTTGCGCTGTTGGCTTTTGCGACTTCCCAGGCGGCCGCGGCTCAGCACCCGTTGCGGCTTCTCGTGGTAACCGGCGGGCACGGCTTTGACCACGATCCGTTTTTCGACCTGTTTAAGACGATGCCGGGCGTGGAGTACACGGAAGCCGTTCAGCCGGCGGCCAACGCGCTGTACACGCGCGAGGCCGCCAAGTCGTACGACGTTGTCGTCCTCTACGACATGGTTCAGGAGATTTCGGACGAGCAGAAGCAGGATCTCGTCCGCTTGCTGAAGAAAGACGGCAAGGGGCTGGTCGCGATCCATCACAGCATGGCCAACTATCTCTATTGGCCGGAATTCCGGAAGATACTCGGCGGCCGCTACTACACCAAGCCCCTGACCGTCAACGGCGTCGAACATTCCAAGAGCGGCTACGAGCACGACGTGCATTTTACCGTCCAGATCGCCGATCCTAAGCACCCCATTACAAAAGGAATGAAGGACTTCGAACTCGTGGACGAAACCTACAGCGACTACGATATCGAGCGGGGAATCACGCCCTTACTCAAGGTGAATCATCCCAAGAGCGCGCCGGTTATTGCCTGGACTAACAAGTATGGCAAGGCCCGAATCGTTGTCATCCAATCCGGTCATGGGCCGACGGCCTACTCGAATCCCAATTACCGCCAAATTCTTGAGAACGCTATTCGTTGGGCCGGCGGCAAGTGAGCTGCGCGGTTCAGACTACTTCGCGCCGCCGTCAATCCATGACTTGATGACCGCGAGTTGCGCTTCGGCGAGTGGCTCACCCTTTTGCGGCATGTGTTTCACGCCGGGTTTTCCGGTGACCATCCTGTAGAGCAAGCTGCCTTCCGCGGCGCCGGGCGCGATGGCCGGGCCGGACTTGCCGCCTTTTAGCACGGTGTCAAGGGACTGGATTGAGAAGCCTCCCTTCATATCCTGCGCGTGACATTGGCCGCACCGCGCATCCAGAATCGGTTTGACTGCGCTGGCAAACGCGATGGTGGCGGGGGCCGTCTGGCTCGGCGCCGGCGCCGGGTCTTTGCTGTCGGAGCCGGATTTCCCGGCGCATCCAACGGTTGATGCCGCCAGAAGAAACGCCGTGACCGCTACAAGGATGGTATTGGGCATAGTTCGTTCCTTTGATTTTCGTCCGTGGCCAAATGGTTGGAGTTGTCCTGTGACACACTCATCTGCGGGGGTGAGTATGCACAAGTACGCCGCTCGGATTCAATGAGATGAACTTCCGCGGACTGCGTCTTAGTCTTCCAAGCGTATTCCGCGCTCACGGCGGGTGCGCGGCGGGAATAGCGCCTAACTTCGCATTGTTTATTGGGTTAGCTTGGCGCGGCCCGATGGAGCTTCGCGCCGGGCAACTCGAACGAAACACGATATCCCCACTATCACATTGAGGAGATCCACAATGCCCCCTGTCTACGATCCTGAAGCCGTACGGCCTATGTGGGAGGAATTGGCCAATCTCGGCGTCCGGCCTTTGACCACCCCAGAAGAAGTGGACGCCGTTCTGTCCAAGAAGCAGGGCACCACGCTTCTGGTGCTGAATTCGGTGTGTGGATGCGCCGCCGGGAATTGCCGTCCGGGCGTTGGACTGGCGCTGCAAAATGAGGTCATTCCGGACGAGCTGGTGACCGTGTTCGCCGGAATGGATACCGAAGCCGTCCAGCGCGCCCGCGCGTACTTTAACTTCCAGCCCTCGTCGCCGAATATCGTTCTGTTCAAGGACGGGAAGATACTCCACGCGTTGCAGCGCTCGCACATCGAGCGAATGACCGCGGTCGATATCTCCAATAATCTCATCGCGGTGTTCAATGGTCACTGTACTCGGCAAGGTCCATCCATTCCCGCGGATGAATTTGGGAAGATCTATTTCGTCGAGCAGTGCGGATCGTCGCTGCCGTTGTACGGCGGGAACTGATCCCCCGCAGATTTCCGGATGAAATGTGCCCGACGCCACAATGTGATACATTGTGGCGTCGTCTTTGTTGTTTTGCTCACGAGTCAGGAGGGTTCGCATGACGCAATCCCGTTTCCTTAGAATCGCCGCCGTGTTGGGCGGGTTGGCTGTTGCGCTGGGCGCGTTTGCCGCTCACGGGCTCAAAGGACGTCTCGACCCGGAGATGTTGACGGTCTTTGAGACGGGCGTGCGGTATCAGATGTACCACGCGCTGGCCATGCTCGCGTTGGCGGCCGGGGGACAGTCGCTGTGGAGCACGAGACATGCGTCACGGGCTTGTTGCGCGTGGGGCACGGGGATAGTGTTGTTTTCGGGCAGCCTCTACCTGCTTGCGGTTACGGGGACGCGCTGGCTCGGCGCGATTACGCCTTTCGGCGGCGTCGCATTCCTTGTCGGGTGGGTATTCCTCGCTATGGCCGCGGGGTCGGCTCCGGGACGCGACGGCCGATAGACTGATTGCGCGGCTGGCCCGTGGGCTACTTCCTGCTTTCGGGGGCCTTCTTCGCGGGAAGAGTCGGTACAAAGGGCGCGTTGCGGTCATCGTACTCGACGCGGAGCCCGGCGTCTTTCGCCAACTGCGCTACTTGATCCTTCAGCCCCGCCGGCGCTTCCGGATGAGTACGGATAATCACCTTCGTGACTTTGGGCTTTTCGACCTTGGCGAAGTCCTCTTTCAATTCATCCATGGTTTTCGGCTGACCCTTTGAATAGATCGCGCCGCCTTGGCCGATGGACACTCCAATTTCATTCTTCTTGTTGAGATTCGATTGCACCCGCTCGAGCAAGGGTTTTTCGGAGTCGCGGACCGTTTCCGTCACACCCTGTTCGATGTTCGTGAGGCGGGTCGCTTCGGCCTTGGTGTATTCGTCGACGATGGTGGCCGTGATGAAGATCATCAACTCACGATCCTGGTGATCCTTCTTGGTGTTTTTGAACAGGCGCCCAAGGAATGGCACGTCGCCGAACACCGGGACTTTGTCCAGGGAGTCGTTGATACTGCTCGCCCGCATGCCCCCGATCACAATCGTTTCCCCGTTATGCGTCAGGACTTTCGTCTGCGCCTTGTTTTGGTGTTTCTGGGGTACCGTAGACTTTTGATCGCCTGTCGTGACCGTCACATTATCCGCGGTGCTGTCCTCCGCGGAAATCTCCATGAGAATATTGCCCTCTTCATTGATGCGGGGCTTGACCTTGAGCACGGTGCCGACCTTGATGAACTCGACCTGCAATGGGATCACCCTATTGAAGTTTGGATCCGTGACGGAAGTGGCGCCGCCATATTGCGAGTATCCGCCCTGCTGATAGGGACGATCCGTCGTGTTCTCAAAGGTTGCCTGTTCACCGTCTTCCACGGTGACCCTTGGACGAGAGAGGACGCGAATATCGCCGTGCGTGTCGAGGTAGTCGAGAACGACACCGACTTGGTTGCCTTTGAAATTGGGGCTAGGCACGAGATTTCCCGCGATATCACGGACCGCTGAGCTTGTCCATGGGTAGAACATCGGAACTTGATACGGCACGCTTCCGATGGTGAGCCGCTGTCCGGTTCCGGTGGGCTGCGCGTTGTAGTCCGGTCTGTTGGCGCCAATTTGAATGCCGAACGGTTTGCCGTCTTTGTCCCCGAGGTACGACCAGTCAATTCCGAGATTGCGCGCGACGGTGACCCCCGCCGACACGAGATACGCCTCGATTTGGACCTGCAAGGGTTTGACGTCCCACGTCTTGATCAAATCGCCGATTTCGTCGAGTCGCGCGGGAATCGCCGTTATGCTCAATTGATGGCGGATTTTATCCAGAGAGATCGCGCCCATTTCTTCGGGCACCAGGCTTTCGATGCGCTCGGCTACGTCCTTGGGATCAAGGTAGCTCAAGGTCCACGTACGCGTTTCGAGTTTCTTATCCAGCGATGCGATCATCTGGCCGATTTGCTCGATGCGGGCGGGCAGATCGGTCACTACGAGCGCATTCGCGCGCGGGTCGGCCTGGGCCAGGCCCCGTTCGGTAAGCAGACTCTGAATGCTTTCGAGGAGGGCGTCGGCATTGACGTACTTCAGTTGAAACACCTTGGGCTGCAGAGGCACGTCGAGGCGTGCGACGGTCTTCTTCATCTGATCGATATTGTCTTTGGTGTCCCAGACGAGGATGTGCGCGGTGCGGGGATCGGAAACGATGCGTCCGCCCGGAGAGAGCAGCGACGTGAGGATCGTCTCCATGTCGGCGACATCGGCATACTTGATAGTGAAATCGGATTCCTTGATTCCTCCGAACTCGCCGTCCAGATACTCCTCGACGGTGGACACGTAGAGGTATTTGGTTTCGTTTGAGTAGTGGTAATAGATGCCGTTGAATTTGAGAATCTCCAAGGCCTGCTGAGGAGTGACTTTGTTAATCCAGAATCGAACGGTTTTTCCCTCGATTTTTGGAGAGGTGACCACATTCCAGCCCGTTGCGGTCACCATCTGATCGAGGAGTTCCGTTACCGCCATCGGAGCGCCGGCGCCGGGGTTCGTCAGCAGTTCGCCTCCCTCGGGGGGCGGATCGCCGTATTCGATGGGGTTCTTTAGCGCGGGTTCAAACGGCCCGTGTCCTTGCGCGGTGGCTCCCCGGCTTGGACCGGCCTTGATGGCGCGTATGCCTTCGCCGCCCGGTTTCTTAGCCGACTTTGGCTCGACTTCGGTCTTGCGCTTGAGGGCGTTTTCATTCGCTCCTGCGGCGGAATCCGCTTGCAGTCCGCCTTCATTCTTTTTCGAGGCGCCGTCCAGATTGTCCGGCGCGTTCTCAGTCTGTTCGACGAAGATACCGTTTGGTCCCGGCGTCGGCTGCGGTCCGGTGGGTGTGGTAGCGTTTTGCGCACGCGCTGCGGCGCCGAGGAAACCGAACGCCCCGGCCGCAATTGCGAGCGTGAGAATTGCGCTACGCCGCATGGTCTTTACAGGTCCCCGCAGTCCACGAGATAGTCTGTTCTTGGCAAAACTTGTAGTCATCGCTCTCCACGCGCCCGTCCCGCTATTCACTAAACGAAACTCCATCACACAAAGTAGACATTGCCGTTGCCGGCGCCGCTGCCTGTTTACTCACGCGGCAGGCCTAGTGTGTACTCTTGGCTGGCCTGAATCAAGGAGAAGATCACCTCTTTGACGGTAATCGACTTTACGACCAGACCGTTGTAGGTATCGCCTTGCGCCACGTATTCACTGGACTTTTTCGCGTTCGATATAAGTTTGACCTTTTCGCCGACCTGTTGGCGCGTGGCGGTTACACCTTCCAGCATTTTTTTCAGGTCTGGCGCGGCCGCGACGGGTGGCGGGGTCGCCACCAGGTCTTGCCAGAGATTGGGTTTCGCGGCAATGGCTTTGGGAAGGCGGGCGATATCGAGCTCCGCGGGGCCGGTATCCACGGGGAGCACCGTCGTGTCCTCGAGACGCTGCGTCAACCAGGCGCTGTGGGCTGCCGCGGGATTGCGGACAAATCCGTAGACCAGCGCTAACGCGAACACGGACGCCGCACAAATCCAGACGATCAGTATCTGCCGGTTCATGGGCTATTCCGAGACCTTTCTGAGTTGAACGTTATCCACGTATACCTCATACGGTTGCCCCTGAGGCAGTTCGATGTACGGAACCCGTACAGTCGCCGGTGTCCCAGCGGTTCCCGGCGCGGTGAAACGATATATGTATCCCCGCGCCGTTCCATCCGCGGAAAGGGTGACGGCTCCTTCAAGAACACCTTTTCCGGTGGCGTCCGCGACACCGGCGCGGATGGCGGAACCAATCTTGACGAGAGCGTCCATCCGCACTTCATAGGTTGCGCCGGCTTCCAACTCGAGTTTTTGCGACACCGCGCCGCCGGTTTGTGTTCCGCTGATAGCGAGCGAAGAAGAACCGTCCGATGCGAATTCTTTTGACGGACTTGCCGTGCAACCGGAGACATCCCATTCGTTGACTACGTTAGGGGCTTTTGGCGCCTGCTCGAAGCTACCATTTCGAATCAGGTTGGTCTGCGTCGTAGAGGCCGCGGTAGTGACGGCCTTGGCGACGGCGGCGTCCGCGACGCCGCTCACCACGGTTCGTGTGACGTCCAACTGCGCGATGACCTGTCCCATATCCGGAATGCGCGTCAATTCGAGTCCATCGACGCGCAAGGCCTGCGGGCTTTCGTGAAGCCGTTTGAGGTATTCGGTGACCGCGCCGATAGACGCGGGCGCCAGTTTGAAGGTGAGCTGGTACTCACGAACGTCCTTACCGCCTTCAGTCAGCTTTCCAGGAGGAATCACGGGAATCCGCACCAGTGGCCCGTTTCCCCCACTCGGTCCTTGCTGCGCCAAACGGTCAATTTCCTGCCGCAGCCGATCGTGAATTTCCTGTTTGGTCCATTTACTCGAATGCTCGGAGGCGATCTTGGCGAATTCGCGATCCACGATCTCGCTGTGCGCCGCTAACTCGGTGTCCGTGATAAGGTCTTGTTCACGTTGTTCGATTTGGCGTTCGAGGTCCGCGAGATTCCGGAACGCGGGCCCGCCGACGAGGTAGGCGAGGAAAAGGACGACAAGACCCAAGGCTACTAGGGCGAGCCGGCGCTCGTTGACGCTGCGCGATTTCCAGAAGGCGTTCACTGGGCCGTATCCTCGGGCGATTCTTCTTCGACGGTTTCGCTGGCGGGGAACTTGCTGATAAGCTCGTACTGCCAGACCGCCCTTCCGCGCTCCTCGACCGATTTCAGCGTTCCGCTGATCGTTTGCTCGAGATTGGGAACGCCGGACTTGCGTAACTCATCCGCGAGCTGGTTGACGCTCTCCTTTGTTTCGCTACGGCCTTCAACGGTGAAATTATCGCCTCGCTTATAGACGACGCGGGAGATGTTCATACCCATTGGCGGGGCCAAGTCCGAGAAGGTCGCGAGCAGGTCCAGGACACCGCCTGACCGGTCCAGATGGCTCTGCACCAGTTTCAACTGCTTCTGTTTGGCGGATACGCCACTTGCCACGTCGCGGATTTGTGCGATCCGGGTTTCCAACTGGGCCAGGTAAGCCTTTCGCTGGAAGACGGCCTGGGCGTAGAGCAGGCCCAAACCCACGGCGACAATCGCCGCGAGCACGCCGGCCGACACCGCACGCCGCCGCGCGGCGGCGTTGCTGCGGGCTTCTCCGACGGACTTCGGCAGCAAGCTTATCGCTATTGGAGAACGCCCTTGCGCGACAAGAGCGCCGCCCAGCAAACCCAAAGGCAGCGTTGTTAGCAGTTCTTTGCCTTGCGTCGCCAATTTCTTCGCAAAGGAGGCCGGCGAACATGGCAGATTGACCTCGTGCGCTATCGCTTCGCTAATCGAGGCGACCGGGGCCCATTCGGAGCAGAAGTAGAGCGCTTCCGCGCCATGGGCGTCTTCGCTCTCGCGGCGATAGGCCGAAAGTGACGCCCGGATTTCGGTGGCGAGTTCGTCCAAACCAGCACGGGCCGTGTCCCCCGTTTGCTCCCAATCCTGAGGCGATGCGATACCACGGGTATAGTCGAGCCTGATGCCGTTCAGCGCCAACACTTCCCAACCCGATGCCGCCAGACTTACGATGGCGCAGCGCTCGGTGGCTCCGATCTGCGCGGCGGCGGCCGCCGTAGCGATACACGCGGTGCTCAGGAGCACGTCGTCGGGTTCAAGTCCAGCGCCACGCAGCAGGCTCAGGTGAGCGTCAATGATGTCCTTGTGGGCCAGCACGGTCAGGACGCGCGAGTGGCCGTCCGGCAGCGGCGCCACAATGCATTGGTCGATTACCAAATCTTCCAGCGCATATGGAACGAACTCCTCCGCGCTAAACCGAACCATGTTTGCGATTTCCGACGTGTCGTGGGACGGCAGCGCGAGAATGCGCACTGTCATTTCGTGGCGTGGAAGAACGGTATAGAGAGGCTTTCCGGCCAGATTGTGACGCGAGGCGAAATCCGCGAGGGCGCGCTGGAGCGAGCCGTCTTCTTGGCTCCAACTCCCCCGCTCTTGCAGGAACTCGGCCACGGCCACGCCACTCGATGATGGGAGCGCGCGAAGGCAGCTAATCGCCCGATCGTCGATCTGCAGTACTTGTATACTCTGGGCCTTACGCGCCACTCGGGTCCTCCCGCCACTGAAGAATGCGGCTTACGCCGTTTCGAATTTCCACTGTCGCCTCGCAAACGGCGCGGATTTTGCCTTGGCGCTGCGTCGCGAGCCCGGTGATTGTAAAGAACTGCGAATCTAACGTGCAAAACTTTGCTACGGGCCCCAATAGGCTTGCGTCCAATTGGGTCTTCTCGATGAGGTCCGCCACGGAGGAGAACGCCCGATCGTCGTTCGTCTCCGGTTGTCCGTCCGATCCTGATCGGTAGGCCAGAATCGCGTCGACAACTCCCGGCGCCATATCCGGAATGTGTTCAAGCACTTGGCGCGACGCGGTGTTGACATTGATTTTGCCGCTACCCCAGCACGTGAGCAGGCCGCGAAGTCCTGGCTTGTCTTCGCTCCCCGTCCATGCGTCCTTATCCACCCCGTCCAACTCGAGTACCTGCTCCAGAATCAGGAAAGGTTCCCGAGGCTTGGGATCGCCCGATATTCCGCGCAGCGATACGATTTGTTCCGCTCCGCGCACGCCGAGTCCCTCGATCTTATCGAGAATTTCCTTGGGGGCGCGGTTGACGCTGATGCGGCTCGATTCATCCCGAATGATATAGGTGACGGTGTCGCCGTTTCCCGGCTCCTCGATCGTGAGATATCCCTCTTCCGTCAGTGTCGGATGAATGCGCCAGCTTTGGTCAAGGCCGGTGTAGGAACCCCGTTGGGCTGGGTTCAGCGCCACGTCCTTATGCGCTTTGTTGCACAGTTCCACCATCCCGCGCTGCACGGCTCCCCGCGCCATATTCAGCGCCTGGTCGTGGTCCAGCGCGTAGGCCGCGGCCCGCCGCTCCAACACGGCCTTGCGTCCGAAGCTTACGGTAATGATGGTCAAGACAACCAACACCCACAGCACGCAAACGAGTACAAAGCCATCCTTTCGCGGCGTCATTTCGCGCCCTCCAGGACGGGCTTTCCGTTTGTGTCGAGGGCCGTCGTCGTGGTCGAAAACGCCACCAACTCCGAGAAGGAGGTCTGTCCTTCGGGTGCGGTATCGTCAGAATACGTCAGTGTTACGCGTATACCTTGGGGCAAACCCGCTCCGAGCGGGTTCTCTTCTCGCTCGACAAGCACTGGTGGCGGCTTGAGGGCTCCGGGCGCCAGGGCATCCGCCTTTACCGGCTGCAGCCAAAGATAGGTGAGAGCGAATCCCCGCACTTTGGACGCCAGGTCGAACGTGTGTTCATTGCCCAGCCTCAGGGCGTCGGTATCCACTTTTCCAGTCGTCTTGGAGGCCAGGGGCAGTATCCCCTCGACAAGCGCCTCTTCACGCACCAAGGTCCAAGCCCGTTGCTTGGTATCCTGCTTGAGGCGATAGGTAACTTGGGCCAGCCGGGTGTATTCGCCATCGTCCACTTCCATTGGGGGTATTGCCGCGAAGAACGTCAGCGAGTCCTTCGTGCCGGAGAAGAGGTACTCGCTGCCCGACACGACGTTTTGGAGTTCGCGGACCAGCAGGCCCATGGACGTCCGAGCATCCTGGTAGGTCTCGACGTTGGTGTCTCCTCGTTTCCAGAGCAGGATCGTTGAACTGAACGCCGAGTACACCGCCGCCATAACGATACTGAGCAGCGTCACGGCGACGAGCAATTCGATGAGCGTGAATCCGCGTCTGCTATTATGTCGAGGCTGGCGCCGCATTGGGCGGAGTCTCCTGGAGGTGGGACGGAGCAAGCAGAGTCTCGAGGCGCTCCTCGAAGGGCCGGCCGCCCGTTGTCCACGCTACTTTGACGACGATCTTGCCTAGAAAGGTCACGGGCGGGGTGAGGGGCTGTTGTCCCACTAGTCCCAGTAGATTGGGGGCCGCGGGTGGGGCGTCAGGCATCACGATTTTCGAGACGGTCACCTTCCAGTGAAAGCGCGATAGCTCCGGTCCAAATTCCCCGGAATTCTCGCCTTCGTCGAGCGCCGGCTTCAGCGTGTATTCTCCCATCTTCTGGTCGAGCAGGAAGCGGGCCTGCGTCATGTCGCGCGCTTGTGCGTGGGCCAACGACGCCTGGCCCAAGGCGTTATGAATCGTGACCATGCTCACGCTCAATACGGCCATGGCGACCACGGTCTCGACGAGGATATATCCGCGGGCCTGGATTTGCATCAACGGCCTTCCCGCGTCTTGAACTGGCCGAGCTTTCCCTTGGTGGATATTGTCATATCCCGGCCATCCTTTCGTTCCAATGTTACGGTGGCGACGTCGCATGCGCCACTCGGAAAAAACGCGATGTAGCTGGCGCCGAGCTTTCGATCCCGATGCGCCTTGGATTTCTTGAGCTTGACTCCGTCAGGCAGCGTGACCGGTTCGAGATACGGCTCATCCAACGCGGCGAACGTCTTCTCCCCCTTCTCCTCGCCGGTCATTCGAGAGGTCCAATACCGGCCTCGCTTTTCGTCCAAGTAGACCCGGTATTCGTTCATTTCGGAAACCGCGCGCTCCGAAGCGAACTTGAGCGTGCCATACAGATCGCGCATCGCGCGTTCTTCACGCAGGTTTTCCGTGGTGTCACGAAACATTGGGACCACCGCCGCGGCCAGGATTCCGAGAATGGTTAACACGACGATCAATTCGATAAGCGTGAAGCCTTCGCTCGACTTCGCCCCCCGACTCGGAAAATCGCCGCCACGTGGCCCAGGGCGTGACGAGCGAGGTCCCTCTCCCCTCCCCGCCCGTTGCGTTCGCCACAGATCCATCACTTCTCCTCGGCCGTGGCTTTCTCGGACTCCCAGTTTGTAATGTCGTCCGGTGTTCCTGGCTGACGATCGGGGCCTGACGAGAATATGTCGTAGCTGTCTTTGTGATGTTTTCCGGGAGTCACGTACACGTAATCACTTCCCCACGGATCCTTCTTGATCTCTTTGACGTAGTTCTTCTTGCCCCCCACGAGATTCTTCAACGCTGGTGGATATTTGTCGTTGTTTTGCAGGGCATAGAGGTCCAGCGCGCTGCTGTAGGTGAGGATGTCGCCATGCGCCGCCTTGATGCGCGCGGATTCCCCATATCCGGAGAAATTCATCACGACCATGCCGGCCAGAATGCCGATGATGACCATGACCAGCATCAACTCGATTAACGTAAACCCATTCGATTCGCGCATCGCTTCCTCCGTTCCAGCGCGTGCGGCCGTCGGCGGCGCGCCCGCGCAGCATCTCTATGATATCGATGAACTCAATGTAAGCATGGGCAAAAGCATTGCAATTACCAGGAAGCCCACGACGACTCCCATCAGTACAATCATCATTGGTTCAAGCAGCGCGGCCATGGCCTTCACGGCCCGGTCAACTTCCGCGTCATACGCTTCCGCGATACGTTTCGTAACCGCTCCCAAGCGTCCGCTCTCCTCGCCAATCGCAAACATATTCACTACCATGGGCGGGAAGTGCTGCGCGTGACGCAGGCCTTCGCTCATGCTTTCGCCCTCGGTGACTCGGCCGTGCAGGCGATCCACTTCGGCTGTTATCGCGGTGTTGGTAATCGTATCCGCGGTGATGCGCAGCGCATTCAGAATCGGCACGCCGTTGTCGAGCAGTGTGCCGAAAGTGCGCGCGAATTTTGCCATTTCGTAGCGTTGTACCACGCCTCCGAACACGGGCAGCCGCAGAATCAAGCGGTCAAATGCCTTACGCCCGGATTCGGTGCGCACGTAGTAGAGCACTGCCCCTATTACCCCGGCCAGGCCCAATAGGACCAGCCACCAGTAGCTCCCCATGAACTCGCACACCCCCATCACAATTCGTGTCGGGAGCGGGAGCTTGGCGTGAAAATCGGCCAGAACCAGGACGAATTTCGGAAACACGAACGACAAGAGAATGAAGACTGATACGCAGCCGACCAGAAGGAGAAAGGCCGGGTAGACCATAGCGCCGACGGCTTTGCCGCGCAATTCCTCCTCTTGTTCGCCAAACGCCACAATGCGCCACAGCACGCCTTCCAGCATGCCGCCGGTCTCACCGGCCCGGACCATATTGCAGATCATCACGGAGAACAGTTTTGGATGCCGTTCGAGCGCGTCCGCGAACGTGCTCCCTTGTTGAACGTCGTGGCGGAGCTGTTCGATGACCTTACGGAGTTTCGGATTCTCGGCCTGCTCGACCAAGGTGCTGAGCGCGCGCGTAATCGGCATGCCCGACTCGATCAGATTCGCCAGTTGCCGAAAGAACACATTGCGGTCTTTGAGGCGAATGCGCGTGAGCGCGTGCTTTACCGAGTCCTGCTTTTCTTCCCCCGTCATTTCCTCGACAGAAATCGGGAAGTAGCCCATGTCGCGCAGGCGTATTACGGCTGCCCGCTGACTATCCGCCTCCATTACCCCCGTGGTAGGCTTGCCAGGACCTTTCTTTACCTCATACTGGTATCGCGGCATCGCCCGTCTCTAGTGTACCGGCGCCCTCGAAATCCGCGGCCACCCGCATGACTTCCTCGAACGTGGTCTTGCCTTCGTAAATGCGAATCCAGCCCGATTCGCGCAGCGTACGCATGCCGAACTCGCGGCCCTTCCGCTTGATTTCCGTCGCGGGCGCCCGCTGAACCGTGAGATCCTTGATGGCGGCGGAAAACGGCAAGATTTCGTAAATTGCCAGACGGCCTTTGTATCCGGTATTCCGGCATGCGTCGCATCCGCGTCCGCGCCGGAAATGGCCTCCGGCGGCCCTATCCCGCGCGATGCCCAATTCGGCCAGCGCTTCGGGACTGGGCTCGATGGGTTCGGCGCATTTCTCGCAGATACAGCGGACCAAACGCTGCGCGATGACCGCGATCATTGTGCTCGAGATCAAGAACGGTTCGACTCCCATGTCAATGAGCCGCGTTACCGCTCCCGCTGAATCGTTCGTGTGCAGGGTGCTGAAGACCAAGTGGCCGGTCAGGCTTGAACGGATCGCCATCTCGGCGGTTTCGAAATCGCGGATTTCGCCGACCATCATGATGTCGGGGTCGTGCCGCAACATGGAGCGAAGGCCCTTGGCGAAATCGAAGCCAATTTGCGGCATGACCTGCATTTGAGTGATGCCCTTCATTTGGTACTCGATCGGGTCCTCGATAGTAATGATCTTGTGATCGAGCCGGTTCAGCTTGTTGAGCGACGCGTACAGCGTTGTAGTTTTTCCGCTTCCCGTTGGTCCCGTGACCAGGACAATGCCGTGGGGCCGCCGAAGGAAGGTGTTAAACAGGTTTAGGTCGTCGGGCATGAATCCCAATTGGTCGAGGGTGAGGAACATCGACGAGCGGCTCAGAATACGGATGTTTACCGTCTCGCCGTAGGGCGTCGGCAGCAGCGAGACGCGCAGGTCATATTCGCTCTCGCCAAAGCTGGCGAGGATTTTTCCGTCTTGCGGCAAGCGCTTTTCGGCGATGTTGAGATTGGCCATAATCTTGATGCGCGAGACGATGGCCGGCTGAAAGCCCCGTATGCTCGGAGGCGTCGGCACTTGGTGCATGATACCGTCGATGCGGTAGCGGACGCGCAACTGATCATCAAATGGTTCGATATGGATGTCGGTGGAGCCGGACTGAATTGCCTCGAGGATTACTTCGTTCACAAATTTGATGATCGAGGCGTCGATGCCGTCATCACCCAAATTGGAGCCGGTGGGTAGTGAGTCCAGGCTTAGGGTCGACGCCACGCTGTCGGTATCGCTTAGGATGCGCTCGACGGTGTCGGCCCCGACACCATATAGGGCCTTGATCGTGCGCTGGATCTCCTCGGGAGTCGCGACAACCGCCTCAACCCGGCGTTTTAGCACTAACCGGATGTCGTCCAGCAGATGCGTATTCAAGGGGTCCGAAATGGCAATAACGAGGACGCCGTTGCGCTCCTGGATTGGCGCGAAGTTGTAGTGCGTGGCAAAACGGGCGGGAACTTTGGCGCTTACCTCGCCGGAGACCTGCATCTTCGACGGAACCACGAACTTCATTTCGCAAAACGCCGCTAAGGAGCGATACACGGTTTCGGGAGTGGCGAGCCCCAGTTGCAGGATGCAGTCAACTAATTCCCCGCCTCGTTTGGCCAATTCCGATTTGGCGCGAGACAGCGCCTCCTCCCCCACCACGCCATCGGCGATCAGCTGCTTTTCGAGCGCCTTTTCACTGGCCAATCCGGATTTTCCTCTCATTCACAACTATTTGAGACAACATATGTTAACACATGCCAAGCGGTGGTGCAAGCGCCTGGATCCAGTCCCGATCGGGTCAGCGCGTTGAGAGCTCCGGCGCACTGGAGCACGGAAGCCGCGATCTTGGGCGGGAAGAAGTTGAAGGGCGCCCGGAACTCCGAATACTTAGATTATTGTCCGGAGCGACCGGCAGCATTGATTTCCGCCAGCGCGTCGTTGGCCAGCCTCGCGAGTTCGCCGCTTGGGCTCTTCGCGACTTCGGTCAGAAGCGGAATTGCTTTCGAGGCGTCTTGGGGGCGATCCCGGTACGCATTCGCCAGTTCATAGGTTAGCTGCGTCTTTGCAAGCGGGGCCGAGCAGCGGTTCAGGGCCTTCTCAAACGCTTCGGGAGTCGCCTGCGCCATTGCGGCCGCATTCGAAGCGAGCGACTCCTTGGCGGCGATGCAGGCCATTTCCTTCGCGGCGGCGGACGCGACCAGGCGTCCCGAGTACTTTTCGAGCAGTCCTTCGAGTTTGGCAAAGGCTTGGCTTCGGTCTTGTCGAGCGGAATCCAACTGGTACAGCGATGCGAAGTCTACATCCTTTCCGGCCGATTCCTTGAGTTCTTCCCAGCGATTCTTGATTCTGGGCCAATCCGGACCCGAATTGACGCGGTACAGATACTTCGTGGCGAGTTTCTCGTGTATCGCGTACGATTCTTTGTAGGCGTGCAGCTCGTCGAACGAAATGTCCGCGAGTTTGACCATGGCCTGTGGCGCATCGGCCGCCTCGGGATTCGCGTCAACGACTGTCTTGAGCGTTACGTATGCGTCCTTCGCCTTGTGGTCTTTCAGCAGTTCGTCGGCATCGTTGAGCGCGGCCGCGATTGGCGAGAGGTCATGTCTTCCAGAGGGCATTTCCATGGCGCCGGGCGGCGCCGAATCGTGACCGACATAGAAAAACCAACCGGAAAACAGCGCAATTGCCCCGAGCGAGCCCGCCAGAGCGAATCGAGGCAGGTATCCGGTGGCAGGCGCGTCCGATTGCGCTATCCGCCGGCGTAGCGCGGGCAAGAGGTCTATGTTCGCCGCGGGAGGGGATTGCGGGATAGTTTGTGCGACACGTGTCAGAGTTGCTTCGTCGCTTCGGCATCCCGGGCATCGGGCCAGGTGGGTGTCGAGAAAGCTCCGATCTGAATTGTCCAACGGTTCGTAGACGGCCGCGGCTATGAGACCGCGCGCCCGCCGGCAACCAAACATACGAATGCCTCTCCCTTGTACAGTACTACGTTCAATGGCGCCTTAGCCACAACTCTGGGGTCGTGGGTATGGCTTCTTCCTTAATCGATGCGTAAATCACCCAACGCTTCACGCAATTTGCGCAACGCCCGAAACAAATGCACCTTCACACTTCCCGCCGTACACCCCATGGCTTCGGCGATTTCGGCCAAGGCCAGTCCTTGATAGTGCCTCAGCACGAACACCGTTTTCTGCGCCGGGGACAGCACGCTCAGGGCGGCGCGCACACGCGTATCGATCTCTCCGGATCGTACCGCCGCCTCTGTACCTTCCACCGAAGGCTCGGCCTTGCCGCCGCCGCCCACGGATACTTGCGCGTCCTCGAGTCGTTCGTGACGTTGGCGTTTTTGGCGCCGGGTCTGGTCGATTGCCTGGTTCATGGTCAGCCGGTAGAGCCAAGGCATGAACCCTGTGGTCGGTTGCCACAAGCCAATCTTCCGGTAGACTTTGAGGAAGGCCTCCTGGGCGACGTCCAGCGCGTCTTCCCGGTTCGAGGTGACCCGGTACGCAATTGCGTAAACGCGTCCCTGGTGGCGGCGAACGAGTTCTTCAAATGCCGTCAACTCGCCTTCCTTGAAGGCGAGGGCCAACTCTTCGTCCGTGGCCACCTTGAGGTCCATTCCGCTTTGTCTAACCATCTAGTAAACGCTCACTGCCCTGGGAAGGTTTACATCGCCAGTCATTTGGGGTCACCCGCCGGCAGAGAACGCCGACACGGTCCTATCTGGACTATACGAGTCGCGCTTCCGCAAGGCAAGCGGGAACGCGAGCGGCGGACCTTTGGAGAGGTATAATCGCTGTCGCGGGAACGCCGTTGGGGCGGTCCGAGGAAAGGATAGGGTATGACGTCGCGAGAACGCGTGCGTTTGGCGTTGAATCACCGCGAGCCGGATCGGGTTCCTCTTGACCTTGGGGGGGGGCCGGTTACGGGGATGCATGTGGATTCCGTTTACGCATTGCGGCAGGCTTTGGGGCTAGACGCGCCGAGTACGCCGGTCAAGGTCGTCGAGCCGTATCAAATGCTGGGCGAGATTGGGTTGGATTTGATGGAGGCGGTTGGGGTAGATGTCATTGGGCTGAGCCCTCCTCGCACGATGTTCGGTTTTCCGAACTCGGGATGGAAGCCGTGGACGACATTTCAGGGCACGCCCGTACTTGTGCCGGAAGGGTTCAACACCGCGCCCGAGGCAGACGGCAGCTTGTTGATGTATCCGGAAGGTGACCGCTCGGTTCCTGCGACGGGCCGGATGCCGGCTGGCGGCTGGTATTTCGATACCATTGTACCTCAGCAGCCGATTGACGACGAGGCCTTGAATCCGGACGAAAACACGGAAGAATTTGGCCCGGTGTCCGAGGCGGATCTGGCGTATTTTGGCCGCGAGACGGAACGGCTCTATACAAGTACTGACAAGGCAATCTACGCCAATTTCGGTGGCACAGGTTTTGGCGATATTGCGCTTGTGCCGGCGCCGTGGCTCAAGCACGCCCGCGGTATTCGGGGCGTCGAGGAATGGTATATGAGCACGCTTACGCGCCGGGACTATGTGTACCGGGTTTTTGAGCGCCAATGCGCGGTGGCGCTGGAGAACCTCGCCCGGATTCATGACGTCGTGGGAGACCGGGTGAGCGCGCTACTGATCAGCGGGGCCGATTTTGGCACACAGCGCGGTCCGTTCATTCCTGTCGAGACGTACCGCGACCTCTATCAACCGTTCCATCGGCAGGTGAACGATTGGCTCCACCGGCATACGCCGTGGAAGACGTTCATTCACTCGTGCGGGGGCGTTCGTCCGCTGATTCCCGAGTTCATCGAATCAGGCTTTGATATTCTCAATCCGGTTCAGTGCTCCGCGGCGCGCATGGACGCGGGTGAACTTAAGCGCGAATTTGGTGGCCAGATTGTCTTCTGGGGCGGCGGGGTTGATACGCAGAATACATTGCCTTTCGGAACTCCGGATGAGGTGCGCACCGAGGTCCGCGAACGTATTCGTACTTTTGCGCCGGGCGGCGGGTTTGTGTTTAACACGGTACACAACGTTCAGTCGCAGACGCCGGTCCGAAATATCCTGGCGCTTTACGAAAGCGTGCGCGAGTACGGGGGCTATCCGATCCGATAGCGGACGAGTCGCTTTCTCGCGGTGACCGCCTGCTCTACTTTGCCCGGTCGAACTGGTTTAGGTAGGGGAAGACGTGTTCGACGATGAAGGCGCGCACGTCCTGGATGTGGTGGATGGCGACAAACAGGCTTTCGGCGGTGATGTGCTGTTGGGCGAAAATGCCTTTGACCTCGACAAACACGTCGTTCACGCTTTGTTGGAATGACTCGATGATGACTTGAAAATTGCCTTGGTGCTCGGGGGTTTCCGGAAGCATGAAGCGCATCCCGCCGACGCCGATGGGCCTGCGGAAGTGCGGCGCCAGGCGGCCTTCCTGGGAGCAGACATGATCGAGCAGGAAGGCGCGCGCGTCGGCGAAGTGAGTTAAGCCGAAGGTTGAACGCAGGGTAACGGTCTGAGCGACGAACTCCGTGGGGCCGAGATCGCCCAGCGTTCGCGCGGAGACTTCTTTCACCTTGTCGATAAACGCCGATAGCGGACCGTCGGCCCACTCTTCGATGAGAACGATCCGGTCCGGCAGAAACACCGCGACCGATTGCGAGCGCGGTGGCCGCTTCGAATGAAACTGCGGACGGCCTGGAACGGAGAAATCGCTGCTGTCGTACGCGGCGGTACGCGTCTGGCCGAGTTCGTAATACAGTTTCTGTAGCGCGGGGACTTGGTACTGAACCGGCGCGTGAATAAGTTCTGTCGAGAAATGAATGGATCGATCTTCTGCGTGCATGCCAATGGGCCCCAGACTTGGGTTAGTATAGTTTTCGCGCGAGGACGATGCAATGCGGCGGACGATTGCGGGCGCTGCGCCATCAAGGGGAGCGACAGGCCCGGTGTCTAGCGGTGTCCAGGAGAGGGACAGACTCAGGTGTCTGGGAGAGGGACAGACCCCGTGTTTCGCACGAACTGCCGTGCGAAAGACGGGGTCAGTCCCGGACCCGTGCCGATTTCAGGATGAAACGGGAGGCTTCACGGGGCGAATTGCAGCGCGAGGCTACACCCGAATGTAGATTTCCTTCTTGTGTAAGAAGTAGACGAATCCAACCGCGAGGCCCACTCTCAACAAGGCCAGAAACGCTTCGGCGCCGGCGCCGACGGAATGGCCGCCGGAGAGTACGGTCAACCACTCGGCAGGCCTGACGAAATTTCCAAAAAGGTAGACCGCCATCGAGTTGGCGCCGATCCATAGGAAGGGCGCGGTCCACGATTGCCATTCCTGGACATCCACGACCCAAATAAAGAGGCCGAGCAACATCAAACTGTAACCGCCCGCCACGAATATGTACGAAGGCGTCCACAAGCGTTTGATGATGGGGATTTGGATGCCCCATAGGTATCCCAAGATCACCATCGCGAGACCCCCTATGAGAAACCATTTTGCCTGTTCGCGTTCGTCCCACCCTGACTCGCGAATGAGGAAGGCGGTGAAGGCTCCCAATAGACACGAGCAGATTGCCCCGAACGTGGTCATCAGACTTTCGGGGTCGGTTCCGTGGTATGGCAGGTAGGTCTGATCGATGTAGTGGATGATGTTCCGGCCTCGCTCGAACACGACTTGGGATTCGCCGGGCGCGGGAATGAAACTCAGCGCCGCCCAATAGCCGGCCAGCAACACGACGAAGGTTACGATTAGGCCGCGCAGTTCGAGCAAACACAGCAGCGTGCCCGTAATCAGGTAACACAATGCGATACGCTGCAGCACGCCGCAGATCAAGTTCTCGTCAAGGACCTCTTTCATGCCACCGCTGTAGAGGCAGTCTATGACGTCGTATAGCACGCCGATTAGGAACAGGGATGCTGCCCGCCGCGCGATTCGTTTGAAGGCGCCGACTTTGCCGTCGCGCTCGATGATCTTGTTGAGGGAGAACACGGCGGACATCCCCACGATGAACACGAACAAGGGGAATATGAGATCGTAGAAAACGAACCCCTTCCACGGGACGTGCTTCAGTTGATGTGCGACACCTTTGATCAGTCCCGGCGCGGCCTCTCCCCCACTTGCCTTCTCCAATGCTTCGCATAGGGAGTCGGTGCCGATGATCCAGAACATGTCGAAACCGCGGAGTACGTCAAGCGACAGCAGGCGAGTGCTCTGCGGGGCGATGATCACTGGTTTTCTGAGCCTCGAGGCGTGTTCCGCGAGGATTGTCGCGCCGCAGTGCCGACAGGTACCAAATTGACCTTCAAATTGTACCGGAATGCGCAGAGGCTTCCCGCACTCAGAGCAAAGCTGATCGATGAACGCGGGATCCGCGCCTTCCTGGACATCTTGACTCACGTGGTTGCCCTTCCCGATTGCCCATCCGTCATTGACCCTAAACGCGGCCCTTTCGCCCTCGATAGCCATGCGCCATCGCAGCCGAGACCTACTTTGCCAGCCGCCTCGCGGGAGCGCGGCAAACGCGCCATTATCCACGCGGATTGGCGCTCGGTCAAGATGAGGCCCCCGTGACAGGTTTTGGCGGGAATCAACTCAGACGCAGCCGTTGATTACGTCCCAGAGTTCTTTCTTGCCGTCACCGGTGACGGCGGAGAAAGGAATGACGAGAGCATCGTCGTCGAGGGCGAGCCGGGTGCGGAGGATTTGCAGGTTTTCGGTGCGTTGGGCGCGGGTGAGTTTGTCGCTCTTGGTGGCGACGAGTACGGTGGGTTTCTGGGCCTCCTCGATCAGCTCGAGCATTTCGACATCTTTGTCCGTGGGCGGGTGGCGCAGGTCAAGGAGGACGATGACCAGCCGAAGGGGTTCTCGGCTGCTGAGGTAGCCGGTCATGAGTCTCCCCCACGCTTCTTTGACGTCGACGGGGACTTTGGCGAAGCCGTAGCCCGGCAAATCGACGAAATAGAATTTTCCGCCGATCTCGAAGAAGTTAATCGTTTGGGTCTTGCCTGGCGTAGAGCTGGTCTTGGCGAGCTCCTTGCGCTGGAGGAGCGCATTGAGCAGGCTCGACTTGCCCACGTTTGATCTGCCGACGAAGGCGATCTCGGGCCGCCGGTCCTTTGGGAATTGGCTGGGCAGCATGGCGCTTTTTACGTAGCGCGCGGGCGGAATCTTCATGATTTCTTGCCACCGCCAAAGGCGGCCTGGAAGACCTCGCCAATGTTGGTGACCAGTTTGAAGTGGATCTCGTCTTTGACTTCCTTGGGCACGTCAGCGAGATCCTTCTCGTTCTCCTTCGGAAGCACAACGGTGCGTATGCCGGCGCGGTGCGCGGCGAGGACTTTCTCTTTGATGCCACCCACCGGCAAGATGCGCCCGCGCAACGTGATTTCACCTGTCATGGCCAGTAAAGGATTCGGCGCGACGCCGCGAAGCGCGGACAGCATGGAAACGGCCAGCGAGGTGCCCGCGGACGGGCCGTCCTTCTGGATGGCGCCTTCGGGTACATGGACATGGAGGTCGGTCGTCTTGTGAAATTCGGCTGGCAGGCGCAATTCTTTGGTGTGCGCGCGCAGATAGGTGTAGGCGGCGTGGGCCGATTCCTTCATGACGTCGCCCAACTGGCCGGTAAGCGTTACGGCGCCTTTGCCGCGCATGACGCTTGTTTCGATGGTGAGGACGTCGCCGCCGGACATGGTCCAAGCCAACCCGATGGCGAGACCGGGCTCGGCCTTGAGTCCCTTGTTCAGCTCCGAGTATTGGTCGGGACCGAGCAACTCGAGCGCACGCTTCTCGTCGATGACCGTGCGGCGGCGTCCGCGCTTGGCGACGACCGAGCGGGCGACTTTTCGGCAGACGTTGGCGATTTGGCGTTGAAGTTCGCGCACGCCGGCCTCGCGCGTATAGCGCTGAATGATGGTCCCGATACCCTCATCCGTGTAGTGAATGTCGCGCGGCTTGAGACCCGCTTCTTCGATTTGTTTTGGGATTAGGAACCCTTTGGCGATGTGCTGTTTTTCGTAAGAGGTGTACCCGGACAAGCGGACGATTTCCATGCGATCGTGCAGCGCATCCGGAATCACGTATTCGTTATTCGCGGTGGTGATGAAGAAGACCTCGTGGAGATCAAAATCCACTTCGAGATAGTGATCGCTGAAATTGCGGTTCTGTTCGGGATCGAGCACTTCGAGCAGGGCCGACGACGGATCGCCGCGGAAGTCCATGCTCATTTTGTCGATTTCGTCGAGCAGGAATAGCGGGTTCTTGACCCCCACTTTCTTCATGCTCTGAATCACGCGGCCGGGCAAGGCGCCGATGTAGGTGCGCCGGTGACCGCGGATCTCGGCCTCGTCGCGCACGCCGCCGAGCGACACCCGGACGAACTTGCGGCCCATGGCGCGGGCGATGGACTGGCCGAGCGAGGTCTTTCCAACTCCGGGAGGGCCGACCAGGCACAGGATCGGGCCTTTGGAGTTCTTGCTGAGTTTGCGCACGGCCAGGAACTCGAGAATGCGCTCCTTGACCTTAGTCAATCCGTAATGGTCTTCGTCGAGTACTTTCTTGGCGGCGTCGAGGTCGATGGTGTCGCGCGTCCGCTTCTTCCACGGCATGTCGATCAGCCATTCGATGTAGGTTCGGATGACGGCGCCTTCGGGGCTCATCGAGGGCATACGCTCGTATCGGGCGAGTTCGCGCTGGGCCTTTTCCTTGACATCCGCGGGCATGCCGGCTTCCTCGAGCAAGCGGCGCAACTCGCCGAACTCGTCGCCACCTTCTTCGCGATTGCCCAGTTCCTGATGAATGGCTTTGAGCTGCTCGTGGAGATAGTATTCGCGCTGACTGCGCTCCATTTGTTCTCGGACGCGGTCGCGGACTTTGCGCTCGATTTCCTGGAGCTCGTTTTCGCGCATCAAGAGGCTCGAGATCTTCTCCAGACGTTCGAGGATGCCTTCCACCTCGAGCAGTTCCTGGCGTTCTTCCATGCGGAGCGGCAGGTACGCGCAGATCAGGTCGCCGAGCGCCGCGGCGTCGGTTACGCTTCGCAGCGACACCACGATTTCCGGGGCGACGCGCTGGCTCAAACGGACGTAGGTCTCGAATTGCTTAAGCGACGTCCGCATCAACGCGACGCTTTCTTTGGTCTCCTGCTGCGCGGGTTCGATGCGGGATATTTCGACTTCGGCGTGGGTCGTGCCTTGGTGAAACTTGCGAACGGCGCCCCGCCACATGCCTTCCACGACGACTTTCATGGTGCCATCGGGCATGCGCAGGGTCTGCAGGATGTTCGCTACCACGCCGACGGGGAAGAGGTCGTCTTTGCCGGGGGTATCCAGGGCGGCGTCCCGTTGCGCGCACAGAAAAATGGGGCGTCCGGAGGTGAGGCAATCTTCGA
Source organism: Candidatus Hydrogenedentota bacterium (assembly GCA_016215105.1). Taxonomy (GTDB): domain Bacteria; phylum Hydrogenedentota; class Hydrogenedentia; order Hydrogenedentales; family SLHB01; genus JACRLJ01. Next base: position 15,672 of record JACRLJ010000115.1, on the reverse strand, counting down.
CGGCGGACAAGGAGGCGGGCCGCCCGACCAAAAGGGGCACCACCATGCGGGGAAACATGACCACGTCTTTGAGCGGCAATAGCGGCAGCCGCTCAAGGGCCTGGGCGTCTTCTTTCGTTTTGTCAGCCATGGAATTCATCCTCTGGAACTCTAGTGCCTCGATGACGGGGCAGGAGGTCGTCTGTCACGGGTGGTTCCTTTGCACGACACGGCGCCTGTCCAACCCGACCCGTACAGATATAAGTGTAGCCGGGAAAGAGAACTTCCTCTCCCGGCATCGATAACACGCGCCCTCTTGCGCCGTGAAAACGCGTTATGTCATCTGTAATACGTCAGAACGATCCGCCCCGCATGCTGAATTCGAACTGGAAGTTGCGCGGAAAGCGTTCTCGATGCCGCATGCGCCGGTCCATGGTATAGCGAACCAGGACTGGATCACGCCAGCGCCGATTTGCTGTTGTCGGCCTTGTCTTGTTGAGCTCCACCCTCGTATACGAGCAAGGGTTCTTCGCCGGTGCGAACGACTCCCGCGGTGATGATGCATTCGCGTACGTCTTTGCGCGACGGGACCTCGTACATGACATTGAGCATGATTTCTTCGAGGATGGACCGCAGTCCACGCGCTCCGGTGTCCTTTTCGATGGCCAGATTCGCGATGGCCTCGAACGCTTCTTCCTGAAACTTGAGTTTGACGTTTTCCATTTCGAATAGTTTCTCGAACTGGCGCGCCAAGGCGTTCCGGGGTTCGACTAGGATGCGAACCAAGTCCTCCCTCGACAGCTCATGCAGGGTGGCGATAATGGGAAGACGCCCGGAGAATTCGGGAATCATCCCGAACTTGATGAGGTCCTCCGGCTCGACCATTTCCAGCAGCTCGCCGATCTTGCGGTCTTTCTTCGACTTGATGTCGGCGTTGAAGCCGATAACGCTCTTGCGCGTACGGCGCTCGATGATGGATTCCAGGCCGTTAAACGCGCCGCCGCAGATAAACAGAATATTGGTCGTATCGACTTGAATACATTCCTGCTGAGGATGCTTCCGGCCGCCTTGCGGGGGGACATTGGCGACGGTGCCTTCGAGCAGCTTCAGGAGCGCCTGCTGCACGCCTTCGCCGGATACGTCGCGGGTGATGGACGGGCTGTCACCCTTGCGGGCGATCTTGTCGATTTCGTCAATGTAGATAATTCCGGTTTCGGCGCGGGTCGAGTCGAATTCCGCCGATTGCAGAAGCTTGAGAATGACATTCTCAACGTCATCACCAACGTATCCGGCTTCGGTAAGGGTCGTAGCGTCGACGACGGCAAATGGGACATCGAGCATTTTTGCCAAGCTTTGGGCGAGAAGGGTCTTGCCGCAGCCTGATGGCCCTACCAAGAGTACGTTGGACTTTTGGATTTCGACTCCGTCGATTTCGCCGCCGGTTCCAATACGCTTGTAGTGGTTGTGGACGGCAACGGAGAGGATTCGCTTGGCCCATTCCTGACCGATGACATATTGGTCGAGGAATTGTTTGATTTCGGCGGGCTTCGGGACCTTCATGGTGCGCGTAACCCCTTTACGCGCTTTATCTTCGGCGACAATATCGCCGCACAAGGCAACGCACTCGTCGCAAATGTTCACATCAGGGCCGGCGATAAGCTTGTTGACCTCGTCGTGCCGTTTGCCGCAAAAGGAACAGGTAGGGACGTCAGTTCGATTACGGTGCGGAGCCATGGGTACCTCCTTCGTCGGACACAATCGCCAGTTCTCTATATAACACTTTCAGGGCGATTCTGTCAACAGTTTTCTCCGTACCCGGAGAAGGCTCACTTTGCCCGGCGGTGTTCTTGCAGACTGGCGAAGTGGGCGCAAACTCATCGTCGAAGCGGGTTACGCATCCATGTGCGCCGCGCCGACACTAGAGCTAATTCCATTCTGCCATTAAATGTTCCATTCTTACAACCGGAAGCTGCGGAAATCGCGAGAGGACGTGGCCACTCCTGGCCCACGATTGGAAGACGGAACCTTTAATGTAGTTTCTTAAGTCTTTACCTTGTCACGTGATAGGATTTCGTCCACCAGGCCATAGTTCTTGGCCTCGACCGCTCCCATGAAGAAATCCCTATCACTGTCGCGCCGAATGACTTCCAGGGGCTGTCCGGTGTGCTTGACGAGGATATCGTCGATCATCTCACGGATGCGGATGATTTCGCGGGCCTGGATGTCAATGTCAGAGGCCTGTCCCTGCACTCCACCCATGGGCTGATGAAGCAAGAAACGCGAATAGGGCAACGCATAGCGTTTTCCCTTGGCGCCGGCGCTTAGCAGTACGGCGCCCATACTTGCCGCCTGGCCGAGGCAGATGGTCGAGATGGCGGGTTTGATAAACTGCATGGTGTCGTAAATAGCCAAGCCCGCAGTCACACTTCCACCGGGGGAATTGATGTACAAACTGATGTCTTTGTCGGGATCTTCCGCCTCGAGGAAGAGCAACTGCGCGATAATGTAGTTGGCCACGTAGTCGTCTATGGGCATGCCCAAGAAGATGATGCGATCGGCCAGCAGCCGCGAGTAAATATCGTAGGGCCGCTCGCCCCGGCTGGTTTGCTCGTAAATGGTAACCGCACGGACGTCCATGGGGTTGCGTTACTCCTGGGTCGATTGCGCTTCCGCTTCGATCTCGTCGCGCGGCACTTCTTTATTAGTGACTTCCGCGTGCTGCATCACAACGGCGAGGGCTTTGGCTCGGAACACGCGGCCTTCGTAAGTGTTGCGCTGCCCCTCTTGTTCGAGGTATTGCGCGAGCGCCTTGACGCCAACGCGATTACGCTGAGCGATCGGTTCGAGTTCGCGCTCGAAATCCTCGTCGGTTACTTCCACGCCTTCGGCGTCACCGATCTCCGTGAGGACGGTCAGGGCCTTGATGTCCTCGAGGGCAGATTCTTCGGCGCGCTGGTGGATTTCGGCGCGCTTTTCTTCGATCTTGTCCATCGGAATGCGCATGGACATGAGCCGACGGACTTCCTGTTCCTCGACGTCCTGAGTAACCGCGGCGAAAACGGTCTTGGGGATTTCGAATGTACTTGACTCGATGATCGCCTTCAGCGCCCGGTTTTCGGCGATGCGGTCACTCTGAGATTCCGAGCTGGCCCGCAATTGGTCGGCGACCTTTGCGCGGAGATCCTCGATACTCTCGTACCCGCTCTGTTTCGCGAAATCTTCCGTCAATTCGGGGACATTGCGGCGCTTTACTTCACTTACCTTGATGGCAAACGACGCCTTCTTACCCTGAATCTGCGGATTGAAGTAGTCCTCGGGAAAAGTTACTTCGCACGAGGTCTCGTCTCCCGGGGAAACTCCCAGAAGGACCTGCTCGAACTCGGGGAAGAGACGCTTCGTGCCTAACACGTAGGGGTATTTCTCCGCGGACCCGCCGGCAAAGGCTTCACCATCGATTGTGCCTTTGAAATCGATGACGACTTGATCGCCGTCCGCGGCGACGCCGCCTTCCAGTGTCTCGAAAATGGCGGCGTTGGTTCGCAAACTTGTGATGTATTCGTCGATGTCACCGTCTTCGATGGTGACAATCGGGCGTTCAACTTGAATACCGCGGTATTTGCCGAGCTCGACGCGGGGCGATACCTCGAACTTAAGCGTGAACGAAAGCGGTTCATCGTCCTTGCGCTCGGTCTGCGCGTCGAGACCCTCGATATCGGGCGTTCCGATGGGCTTGAGGGATTTGTCTTTGACGAGTTTCTTGAACGCGGCGCCGACGAGTTTCGCGTCGACTTCGCCTCGGACGGCCTTGGCGAACTTGCGCTCGATGAGGCGCCGCGGGGCCTTGCCCTTGCGGAAGCCCGGCAATTCGGCGTCGTCGGCCAGTTCGTCGTACATTTTCCCGGCCTGTTCTTTTTCGTTGGCGACGGGGATGGTAACCTTGACTTCGTAGGCGCATTCGCCCTTGTAGTCAACGTCGAACTGGGGTTCTTCTACGAAAGTAATTTCATCATCGTGATGGTGATGATGGTGGCCGTGATGGTGGTGGCCATGTTCATGATCATGCTCATGTTCGTGAGCGTGATCATGCTCGTGACTATCGCTTTCCGTAGCGGTGGTCGTGGCGCTATCGCCTTTGGCGCTCTTCTTGGCTTCGTCGTCGCTCATGATATTTGAACTCTTTTCAGGTTGGTGGGCGAGGCGGGACTCGAACCCGCACATCTTTCGACACTGGATCCTAAGTCCAGCGCGTCTGCCAATTCCGCCACTCGCCCCTGGTCCTTTTGCTCGGGAACGGCTACCGCCTGCCCCGCAGGCGAACTCGTGCGCCGTGACCACGGTTCTTCCGCGAAAATTGGTATTTAGTGATTGGTGGGCCGCGAGGGAGTCGAACCCACGACCTTGTGATTAAGAGTCACCTGCTCTACCAACTGAGCTAGCGGCCCACGCAAAAAAAAACTGGAGCGGGAGACGGGATTTGAACCCGCGACGTCAACCTTGGCAAGGTTGCACTCTACCACTGAGTTACTCCCGCTCAACGGTTTGCGAATCATACCATACGCAAAAAAGCACTGTCAAGAAATCCACTGTGAATCGATCGGGAGGCAGCCGCGCGGACGTCCCAGGGCGTTGAATGGGCGTGGTATCGCGAAGCTTCTGTCTCGTCGATTGTTGAGCGCGCGTGGGTGATAGCTCGCCCTTTCAGGGCTGTCGCCGGGGCTGTCGTATGTTCCCAGGGCGTTGCCCTGGGCTGCGATAGCGCGGCCCTTTCAGGGCCGTAAGACGCCGCCGGTCCCCTGGACTCCTACATCATCTGCTGCGATAGCGCGACCCTTTCAGGGCCGTGGATACCATTGCGGCATGAGGGCGGCAGGGCGATGATCTCAGGGTGGTCACACTTCCCTATCGAGCGTCCAACAAAGAATTGTGCCGGGATTGCGGCGGTTGAGGACGACGGCTCTCCCCATTCGTCTCGACGCGGGAATTGTCAGAATCCGCCAGAGTTCCTCGCGCTATGGCACAGGGCTGTAGCGCCGGCATCCTCGCGGCTCAATTGCCGGTGAGGACGCCGGCGTTACACCGTACGTTAGATTTCCTTGGAGTATCGCGCCAGTTTCTTAGGTTGACACTAGCATGCGGATAAGGTTGGGCATGCCGCTTCCCTGGTGGTATTTGTCGCGCTTGAGGTCCGTGCAGTTGCTCATGAGAATGTCCTTGACTTGGTCGGGGTAGCCGATGAACTCGCGCCGTACGGAAAGGAACGCGGCAATCAGGCCCGAAACGGCAGGACACGCCATGCTGGTGCCACTCATGGCCACGTACGCGTTGTTCTGTCTCGCATCGCACGATTCCACCTTTTCGCCGGGAGCGACGACGTCGGGCTTGATGCGGCCGTCGGCCGTGGGACCACGTGACGAGAAGAAGGACGTTCCGTATTGGTGCGGCATTTCACCGCTAATAGAGCCCACAGCAATACACTCTTCGAGGTTGGCGGGGTCTCCGATGGAAAGGTCTGTATTGAGCGGCACAAACCCTTCCGTTGAAGAGACCACCGTATGTCCTTCGTTTCCGGCGGCGACGCATACGACGACACCCTGACGCCAAAGGCGCCGCAGTTCTTTGCACAGCGGGGAGTGACCGCAGGCATAGACCTCAGGATCGAACGGACCACCGAGGCTGAGGTTTACGCCGTGGACGACCAGTTGCTCTGACTGTTCATTGACGGAATGGATATGGTCGAGGGCTCGTATGATAAATGAGTCTTCACCCGAGCCATCGTCGCCCAATACCTTGTAGATTCGGAGTTTGGCCTTGGGCGCGATGCCGACACGATTGGCTTGGCCGGAACCAGCAATGATCCCGGCGACATGTGTGCCATGTCCGGCGGGATCAAGGGAGCTCGATATTGGGATAGGAAGTGTTTGGCTGCTTTTTGTATTTGCGGTGAGAGTGTCGGGCTTGGTGCAGTCAAATATCTTCTCTATCGTTTGGTAGGGTGAGAAGTGCGAGTGCGACGACCTAATCCCGGTGTCCAGGACGGCCCACGTGATTCCCTCACCGAGGGCGGAGTAGCCGACGTGAGCTGCCTCGGCCTGCAGCACCCGCGATGTATTGACGAGGTAGGCCCGTTTGGTCGAGTTCTTCCAAATGCGGTGTACGATCTTCTCTTTTTCGCCCAGCGCGCCCTCGAGGCGGGCAAGCGCTCGGGGGTCTATCCTTGCGGCCACGTATCGTTCCAGTATCTCGATTTCCGGCGCCGCCCGATTTCCGCCTCTAGCGCGTTTTCCGGCGCCGTTGACCACGCAGACCTTTTTCAGCACGTTTACCAACTTCTTACGGCGATCATCCAACGTATCAATACCAGCGTGCCTTGCGCCTAGTGAGCCAATTCCGGAGTCTCCAGGACCTTGGGCCTGGGTTAGCTCGATCAGTACGGATATCTTGGGGCCTTCGGTCGAGAGCTCGGAATCGGGAAGCGTTGCTCCCAGGTGATCCGATGTTTCGTTGCGCAGATCGCGCGCGACACGGTCTTCGGTGGACAGATGATCCGCGAAATTGGTGGGTAGCGCGCAATTAACGAACTGCCGGACTTCGGGCGTCTCCAGGTATCCCGTGGCGCTGTGGGAACTGGGGAAGATGATAATCTTCCGGTCCTTGTTGACCACTTTCGTATCTGTCACGCTTTGGCCCTTAACGCCGGGATAGTCGTTCGCAATCTCGCCATCCGCGGCGACGCAATCATAGAAGTCATATAAATTTCCCCAAGTGCGGACCATCGTGGGGATGGCGGGTTTTCCCGTCAACTTCTTCATCCACGGCTTGAGGACGCCGAGGGGAGATCCGATGGTTATCAAGGTGGGTACTTCGAGAGCCCTATATTCAGGATACTTCCCGGCAGCAATATCGCGGAGCAGGACATAGGCGATCACGGAACCGAGGCTGTGCGCGACGATAAGGTATGGCCCGGCGCTGGGCTCCAAATGGCGCAGCACACGCTCGTTGATTGCTGCGCGCGTCTTCGGCTGGAAAAGATAGGCGTTAATATCCTGCTGGAGGCGTAAGAAGGGTTCCAGCGGCGGCGCAAAGAAATCTGGAAGGGCGGTGGTCTTGAATTCGCCCGCCCGCGCTTTGTTTCGTTTGGTCCATTCACGCAATAGCATATCGTGGAATGGGATCTGGTCCACGCTCTTGGCTTCGCCTGTCTTCTTCTCGGCGATTCCTGGCTCCAAATCCTTGTTCACGATGTCGGCCCAGTAGGCGAACGCCGTCAGCCCGACGAATTTCTTTCCAAACAGCGCTTCATTCCAATTCTGGGTCAAGGTGGATGGTCGATCCGTGGTGCGAATTCCGTGAATGTACACGAGCCGGGTTGGATTGCCGTTCTTCGGGGCCATAGCGTTGTCCTCCACGTTTTGTGCGCGGTCTTCGTACCCTTGCGCCACCTTCGACGCCGTAGTATTGAGGTCTCTTCTTCGCTGTGCCGTCGCGGCCGGGCGGCCTTTGGGCTTTTTACTGGCCAAGGACCCAATCGATGGCGCAACGTGACCCGACACAGGCTCTCCTGGCAGTTCTGAGGTCCTGCATCGTGCCACGGAGCGATGAAGTTATTCCGGCCATTGCCGTTCCGGAGCATATTATTGGTGGTGCGTTCCAGATGTCCAGCCGGGCGCCGAATCGCGCCACAACCTTGGCGAACGGAGCAACGGTTGGAGTAGAATGAATTGCGCCGAAAGGTCGGACTAGGGTTCGGCCAGCGGTAAGCGCAGGGATGGAGCATCCGAGGATCGGGAATGACGGCGGAGCGCGGTAGTAACGAGGACAAGCAACGACCTCGCGTCAAGTGCAAGAAGGATGCGGTAAGAAAGGACACCCGCTCCAAGGCTCTGCTGCCAGAGACCGATCGTGTCAGCGACGCCGTGCTGTATCGCGCCATCCTGGATGGCGCATACGACTGGGAGTTCTTTGTCCGTCCCGACGGCGTCTATCTGTACGTTTCCCCGTCCTGCGAGCGCATCAGCGGCTATACGTCCGAGGACTTCCTTTCCGATCCTGCGCTCATGGATCGTATCGTTCACCCGGACGACCGCGAGAGATGGGTTGAGCACGAGGAATCTCTTCACACGTGCGAGACGCCGATGGAGATTGACTTTCGAATTCTTCGGCGCGATGGTCAGGTGGTCTGGATTGGTCACGTGTGTCATCGCGTTTTCGATGGGACCGAAGTGTTCATCGGCCGACGAGGCAGCAACCGGGATATCACGGCGCACAAGCGAGCGGAAGAAGCGCTTCGCGAGAGCGAGGAACGGTACCGCCTGATCTTCGATGGATCTAAGGAGGGTATTATCTTCATAGGGGCTGATAACCGGCGGGACATCCTTAACAACCGGCTCGCTGAGATGTGCGGCTATACCGTTGAGGAGCTTGTGGGCACGTCGGCGTTGACCATGATTCATCCCGACGATTTCGAGCGTGTCCGGGAGAATAATCGCAAGAGGCTTGCCGGGGAGTTGCCGAGCAGCACCTACGAGTTCAGGGTGATTCACAAGGACGGCCACAGCATTGACGTTGAGGGTACGTTCAATTCTATAAACCGGGACGGCAAGGTGATTGGAGTGTGCGGAATTCTGCGTGACATCGGCGCACGCAAACGCATCGAGGAGTCTTTGCGCGAGCGCGAGGAACTCTACCGGCAAATGTTCGACAGTCACGCTATATTACGGACATTAACGCGCTTCCCCCAAGAGAAGTCGCGGACGCCATGGGGTCGACGAAGCACGGCGTGAGCACGCACTTCGAGTTTCTGCACCGTCTTGCTTCGGGTGAAATTCGCGAGGTTGAAGTCTACACCGGGCCACTGGATGTTCGCGGACGCCGGTTACTGTTCTCGATTATCCATGACATTACGGATCGGAAGAGGGCCGAGGCGGAGCTGGAACACATCTACGCCAATGCCCGCTGTCTGTTGTGGCACGCCGACGTTGAATTGCGTGACGGCGAGGAGCAGTGGTCGATCCGCGTGGTCAATGAAGAAGCGGCGCAACGCTACCTGCCTCTCAAACTCAAGCCCGGTGAAAGCTACTTTGACGCGCTCATGGACAACCGCGAGGAGTTCCATGACGAGGCCCGAGAACTGGACAGAAACGCCAAGCGCGCCTTTCAGGAAGGGGCCTCCCGTCTCCAACATGAATTTCCCTGCCGCCGAAGTGATGGCGAGATACGCTGGATATATGAGGATGCGTATATCCAGCCCGCCGGCGCCGGGCATTGGCGAGTTGTCGGCGTTAGCACGGACATCACGGATCGGCGGAAAGCGGAGGGGGATCTCAAACAAACCCTGTCTCTGCTGGCAGCAACATTGGAGTCCACAACGGATGGGATACTTGTGGTGGACGCTGGTGGCAGAGTGACTAGTTTCAATAGGAAATTTGTGGAGATGTGGCGGATTCCAGCGGAGTTGGCGGCGACCAGGGACGATGCGACTATAATGGATTTTGCAGTCGCCCAGTTGGCTGACCCGGAGGGCTTCCACACGAAAGTGGATGAACTGTATGCCAGCCCGGATCGAGAGAGCTTCGACGTGCTTGAATTCAAGGATGGCCGTGTCTTCGAGCGGTACTCGCTGCCGCAGCGCCTCGAGGGCCGGAGCGTTGGCCGGGTGTGGAGTTTTCGGGACGTCACAGAACGGAAGCGGGCGGAAGAAGAGCGCGAAAGATTGGAGGCGCAGATTCTTCACGCGCAGAAGCTCGAGAGCCTCGGGATACTGGCCGGCGGAATAGCCCACGATTTCAATAATATCCTTACCAGTATATTGGGCAACGCCGAACTCGCCATGCTGGAGCTTCCGGAGACGACGCCGGCGCACGCGAACATGCGTAACATCGAGCTGTCCGCGCGCCGGGCCGCGGAACTCACGCGCCAGATGCTGGCCTATTCCGGAAAGGGCCGATTTCTGATTCAGCAGATCCGGATACCGGATGAAGTGCGCGAGATGATACCCCTGCTCGGCGTCTCGATCTCGAAGAAATGTACTCTGACGTGCCGATTTGCGGAGAACGTTCCGGTCGTCGTGGGAGACGCGTCGCAGATACGCCAGGTGATCATGAACCTGATCGTCAATGCGTCAGAAGCGATAGGTGATAACGTTGGCGAGATCACGATTAGCGCGGGTATCACGGCGTGTGACCGGAGCTATTTGTCGGAGACGTACATTGACGATCACCTTCCGCAAGGGGAATACGTGTTTCTCGAAGTGAGCGACACTGGCTGCGGGATCTCGCCCGAAGTGCGCGCGAAGCTTTTCGACCCGTTCTTCACGACCAAGTTCACGGGGCGCGGGCTAGGGTTGGCGGCAGTCATGGGCGTCGTGCGAGGCCATCAAGGGGCGATCAGGGTGACGAGTGAACCGGGACATGGCGCCACGTTTCGTGTCTTGTTCCCGGCGGCTGACTCGGGCGTAGTGATCGCCGAAGATAGGTCTCGGGCCGAATCGGGACTGCGCGGATGCGGTGGAACCGTATTGGTAGTCGACGACGAAACGGCGGTTCGAGACTTGGCAAGAGCGATATTGGAACGGGCCGGCTATCAGGTCATGACCGCTGCCGATGGGCGCCAAGCTGTTGACGTATTCCAGGAGCATGCAGACGAAATCAAAGTGGTCCTGCTCGACATGACAATGCCTCACATGAGTGGCGGAGAAGCCTTTCGGGAGATACGGCGGATCAGGGGGGACTGCAGAATTGTTCTGAGCAGCGGCTACTCTGAAGTTGACGCGCGCAGCCGTTTTGGGGAGAACGAACTTGCGGGTTTCATCCAAAAGCCCTTCCGGATGGCGGAACTGCTGGAAGCCGTCTGGAAAGCGCTCAAACCGGCGCCACAACATCAAACTTACGCATAGCGATTCAGGAACCCCGCTGGCGCGATAGACAAATAGTAATCCTAGATCGGTGTGGCTGTAACTCTAGAAGTCCTTCATGTCCTCGTCGTCCATCGGGATGACCTCGTCCGGGGTAAGCGTCTTCTCCCGTCTGGGCGCGGTAGGCGCGGTTCGTTTCGCCAACTGCTTGCCCGCGGGCGCCTTTCCTGGTCTCACGGCAGGCAACCCACGGCGGTCGCCGTTGTGGCGGCGCCGTGAGACTTGGGCCGAAGGCCTGCTCTTTGTCGTGTCCTCGGTCGCTCCAGCGCCTTTGAGAACGTGAAGCAGATTGACGACCATTTGATGCACCTCACCCGCTTGCGCGGAGAGTTCTTCGCTGGCTGATGCGGTTTCTTCTGAGCTTGCTGCGTTCGCCTGGTTGACCTGGTCCATTTGGGACATGGCGTGAGAGACTTGCTCGATGCCCTGCGCTTGTTCGGCGGAAGCGGACGAGACCTCCTGAATAAGTTGATCCACCTTCTGCACCGCGACGGTGATCTGGTCGAGAATCCCGGAGACTTCGGTAGACATTGCGACACCGTTATTGGAATTTGTCTGCGATTCTTCGATTAGGGCGGCGGTGGACTTCGCGGCGTCCGCGCTGCGCTGGGCTAGGCTTCGGACTTCCTCGGCCACGACCGCGAATCCTTTTCCGGCTTCGCCCGCGCGCGCGGCTTCGACGGCGGCGTTCAAGGCAAGCAGATTCGTCTGAAACGCGATCTCGTCGATCGTTTTGATTATTTTGGCGGTCTGTTCCGACGACGTCTTTATCTTCTGGATGGCGCTGTCCATGCGTTGGACGGCATCGCGGCCCCGGTCGACCGCCTCACGCGCTTCGGTCGCCATGCGGCTGGCCTGGTCCGCGTTATCGGCGTTCTGCTTGGTCATGGATGACATCTGCTCGAGGGAGGCAGAGGTCTGTTCGAGCGCGGAGGCCTGGGAACTGGCTCCCTCGGCCATCTGCTGGCTCGATTGCGAAACTTGTACCGCCGCTGACGAGACTTGGTTCGCGCCCTCGAACAACCCGTCCGAAACGGCGCGCATCGGGCGTTCAACGTCGATAACAATAAACCAAGCGAACACGAGGGCTAGAATGAGAAGGCCACTCACTACTACCAAGAGTCCCCATTTAACGGCGCTGGCCGTCTGTGCGTCGGCCTCTTGAAGGCTTTCGATTACTTCATAGGCTCCGTGCTGTTCGCCAACTTTCCAGCCTTCCATCGTGGCGCCAGTCGGGTCCAGCCCCTTGGTATTTCCCCACAGTTCGTTGGACTTCGCCGGATCGCCGTGGCACATCATGCACGTTTCCGTCAACTTGATGGGGCGGAAATAACGGATGGCGTTTTCTTCCTTGTCTATCACGTAGTACTCGTCGAGCTTCTCCGCTTCCATTTTCTTGAGCGCGGCCATTTCGATGGGGATCGGCTCACTCTTCTTGTTGCGTGCGTGTTCTTTTGGAAGGCGGAACGTGTATCCCCCTTCCTCTGCGCGGCGCTCCCCGGCGTCGCGTGCGGCCACGATGGGGATCGCCTTTAAGACCTTGTCCATGTCCTTCTTATCGACCCACTCACGCATCAGCGCCTGCGTGAAGATACCCAAACGCCATCGCTCTTCCGTGCTGTCCGATACGGACTGAGTGGTTAAGCATATGGCGCGGGCTTTTCCACGAGTCCGGAGTGACAATGATTTCATTGAGAACATGACTGAACCCTCCCCGTGTTCGTGCTCTAGCTGACTTCCGCTCCCGCATGACCGAGAATGCAGTACTCGACACGCGCTCGACCGAATCAAAACACACTATTCCCACATAGGCCACAACGATCGAGTCGAAACACGGCACTGACGTCTCGCTAGCGGCAGGCGCACTTACTTTTTCCATCGAAATTATACGGCAGATTAGTGAGAAAATCAATTTTTACGTGTACGATTGGAGTGTTTTGAGGCAAGGTGTGATTCCGGAAAGTGCAAGGGCTGCTCAGAGGCGTTTGTCCAGGAATTCGGCCAGAAAGTCAGCTTCTGGCCGCGCCTCTTGTCCTGGGTTCACGTCCGAGGTCTATTTATGGAAGATACCGCGGAAGAATTCTTTGATTGTTTTCTTCTTTGCTGGCTGCTTTGCCTCGGAGTCCGCGGGCGGCGCCGCCGGTTCCTGTAATTCGGTAGGCGCTTGAGCGCTTGTTTGTGGCTCTGGCGGCGGCGCGGAAACGCTGGGCTTCGGGAGACTCGCGAAAAACTTGTCTTTGGGCTGAAGTCCCGGCCTCTCGTACAGGTAAAGGGTCTTTCCCACGAGGAGATTGTCAGGGTCCTTGAATCCATTCCACCATTGAAGATCTCTAACGTCTACCTTGTTCGTATCGGCAATCTTCGACAAGGTGTCTCCGGGCTTTATCGTATACTCCTGAGTCGCGGTTGGGGCGTCCTTCGTTGCGCCGTCGAGCGTCATGGAGGTGGTGTTGGACGCCGCAGTGGCCGTGGGGCTCACGCTAGGCGTGCCCAGGATGGGCAGCGCGGCGTCAACGGATGGACTCGTGACGGGCAGCGTTTCTGGGGGGCGGCCAGGAACACCGGCAGAGGGGGCCGATAGTTCGCTTATCCGGATCGCAGATCCAGCGGTATTGGTAACCGGCTCGAGCGCCGGGGCTGCAGCCCCTACGGGTGTAACGGCTGAAGGAGTTGCCGCGGTCAATGCTTGATCGAGTGGAATCGCGGGTGGCTCCGGCGCCGTTTCCGGAACGGGATTCTGATCATTCGATGCGATAGCGGCGGGGACTTCCAACGGAAGTGTGTTCAGTCTCGATGATACAACCCAATAAGCGCCGGCTCCGAAGACTAACGCGGTAACCACGGCCGCAGGCACAATCAGGTTGCTCGTGCGCCTCTTCGGGGGGAGAAGGACTCCGGGAGTCGAACCCTTCGAGCCCAAGGGATCTTGAGCGGGCTGCCGCGCGGCCGAATCGAGATAGACCGAGCTACTTTCCGCAATCTGGGTATCCGACATCGTCTTGGGATGATTGGTAAGCGTTCCCGCGATGCGCATCAGGTGCTGACGGAACTCCTGGGCGGATGCGAATCGATCACGCGGCTGCTTTGCCAGCGCGCGCTTCATGATATCCTCCAGCGCCAGAGGCACTGTCCATTGCGCTTCACCGTGAAGCGGCGGGGGCGCCAGATTGACGTGCGCATTCAGCAGTTCGGTTACTGTGCCCGTAAAGGGCGGCCGCCCGGAAAACATCTTGCTCGGGCGCCATGTACAGCGGAGTGCCGGGGCCTCCGCCGTTCGTTGAGGTCAGGGTTGCGAACTGTTCATCTCCCTCCATGAGGCGGGCGATGCCGAAATCCATGAGCTTGGCGCTGGTCTCCCCGGAGTCGTCCAGCGTGACCATGATGTTAGCGGGTTTGATATCGCGGTGAACGATTCCATGGGCGTGAATTCGAAACAGGGCTTCGAGGCACTGCGCGGCGATGGTCAGCGAGGTCGCCGGAGGCAGAACGATACGTTTCTCGGCGTTCTCCTCGAGGATGCGTTGCAGGGGTTCACCTTCGATGAACTCCATTACGAGGTGGATTTGTCCGGCTTCCTCGAACTTGTCAAACAGGGTGACGATATGTTGGTGCGCGCCGACTCGAGCGTGAAGAACGCATTCCCGCTCGATGCGCTTGCAGAACTCGGGACTGCGTGACAATTCGGCCCGAACGGTCTTGATCGCGACTTGGCGGCGCAGCTTCGAGTCCTCGGCGAGATGCACCGCTCCCATCGCGCCGGAACCCAGCCACTTGAGAAGCCGGTACCGTCCGCCAATTTCCGTATACGCGGCCGACGACAGCACGGTGCTATCGGAATCGACCGGTGATCTAAGATCTTCGTCCATCAATAATTCGCCTGCGCGGTTTTCTTCGCAAAGTGAGCCGCATTATACCGAAATCCGTGCGAGGGGACACCTTTCGGCGTTGTGAATCCCGGCGAAGAATTCAGACGCCGGCGGGTTCGAGCACTTGAAGCGCGACCCCTTCAACCAAGTCCTTTTCCTTCACCTCTTTGCTGTAGGCCCTCATGTGAGGCGCCGCAAGGTGGGCGCGCAGGTGGTCCAGGCTCTGCCACTGTTCAACGACGGTGACGGTGTTCTCGCGTAACGCGCCTTGAATGTGTATGCCGGAATCCGCGTCCACCGTGGGCTGGTAGAAAAGACAGCCTGACTCGGCGAGAACGTTGGGCACATTGCCGTTGAAGACGGCGAGAAACTCGGCGCGTTTTCCGGGCTTAACGGTGATGGTGGCAATAACGTGAATCATTGATCATTCTCCAGTCAGTATGCGATGTCGGTACGCTCAAGCGTACCGCATTGCGGCCCGTGTATCCAGCGCTCGGGACGGGGGCATCGTTCCCGTATTGATTGCACGACAGCCTTTTGCTAGTCTCCGGCCTCCGCCAAGAAAAAGGCAATCGGATTACATTGAATGGCGCACGACGGAACATTGGATAAACCCGGGGAGCTACTTCAAGGCCGCGAGTCTGGAGTGGCTTGGCGGAACCCGTTGATCGCAGTCTTCCTGGTCGCGCTGGCTCTCCGGCTGTATCATCTCGGCTCGGCTCCCTTGGGACCGAACGAGGCCTCCGCTCTGTTGATCGCGCGTCACGGATCGAGCGCGTCCAGTCTCTCCCCGCTCTTCTTGGGACTATCCCGTCTGTGGATAGGCGCCGGACTTGGGAGCAGCGAATGGCTGTTGCGGCTGCTTCCGTTCGGATTCGGGCTCGGCGTTGTTGCGGGCGCTTACGGGCTCGGGAAGAG
>JACRLJ010000114.1 GCA_016215105.1 Candidatus Hydrogenedentota bacterium | reverse complement strand
TCGAACGAAACCGTCTTGTGATGTTCTTCCTGTGTCTGGATGTATTGGAATAGCTTCTGCCGGTTCGATTCGCTGACGCTGAATAGGCCGTAACCGGATTGCCATGCGAATTCCGTGCGGTGGGGCCATCCTTCATGCACCCAACGCGACGAATTGGTTTTCAGCACGCGGAGCACATCTGCGGGCATCCCCACGAGCAAATGCACGTGGTCGATCATTCCGTTGACGATGATGGGTTTGCCGTCCAATTCGCGAATGATTCCGCCCATGTACGCGAACAGTTCGGCCCGAATTTCGTCGGCGATGTAGGGTTTGCGGCGCTTGGTTCCGAAGATCATGTGGGTGAGGAGTTTCACGAAGCTGTGCGCCATATTCTTCCGCCCTTTCCAGGGCTACCCCGTATCGAGGTTGCCCCCGTTTTCCCCCACGGCTCGCGCCATGGACTACTTTCTTACGCCCCATCCGGGGCTAACCGGTGTTGGGATGGTTCTCCTTTTCCCACGGTTTACGCCGTGGGCTACCTTCTTGCGCCCCATCTGGGGCTACAAAGACAATTGCGCGTTGTTGAGGCGATACCCCATTTCCCACGGCTTACGCCGTGGGCTACCCTCTTGCGCCCCGTCCGGGGCTACGAAGACAATGCATGTTGAAGAGCCGCCGCGCCATTCCCGCTTGGCGACCCGGACTCGAGTTCGGGCTTTATCCGGATGACTTCCAGCAGCAGTATCCGCCGAATCGCGTCGTAGCCACGGTCGTTCGGGTCTTCAAGATTATCGTAGTACCAATAATGGGGATCGTCGCGGTGGTATTGGGGTAACCAGGGCTGCGTGCAATGGATGCCGTGCCCGAGAAACGCGGCGTGCATGTCCACCAGGTGGACATACGAATACTTTGCGGCGCATCGACTAATCACCGCGTTGTAGGCGTCGATTAGCGCGAGCCCATCCTTCCACGGCGGCAACCCCGCGTTTTGAGGATCTCCTATGCCATCCGTCGGGTCGTAGATATTCAGGAGGAAGATGTGACAGCCTCCCGGGAACTTTCCGCGCAATCGCGTAAGCATGGTATCCAGGCGCGTCTCGAAAGCGGCCACCCACGGTTCAGTCTGTTGCGGCGTAGCCCCGTACATCGCAAATTCTCGCGGAGGAGTCCGCCCGTAATTGTGGATGATGTCGTTGCCGCCCGTGGTCATGAATACGATTCCGAAGACATCGGGCTCCTGGACGGGAAATGGGTCAATCTGATCTTCGAGATGCTGATCCGATGTGCTGCCCGAGACCGACACATTGAGCGCCGAGAGATTCGGCAACACTTTTTGCAGGCATGCTCCTGCAAGATCGGGCCACTCGTCGGGCGGATTGGAAATGATGCGGTCAAAGTAAGAATGACCCGTGGAGGCGCCATAACCGGCGGTCACGCTGTCACCAACGCCCAACGCCAAGATGCGGCGGTCAGACCAGGGGCCTTGAAATGCCTCTCGGGGTACGGCTGGCCCCGCAGGGCCATGGCCGATTGGTTTCGAGAAAGGCGAGAGGTACAGGTAGCCAATTGCGCACCCTGCAAGGACGGCGGCAATCGCGGCCCATGCGGCCCACCGCCGGCCGGAAGTTCGTCGAGACCCGATATCCACCCTTAACCCCCTATCATGCGCCGGTACCCGACGCCAACGGAGATGAATGTTGCTTCCCGGAACCCTTGCTGATTCGAGCTAATACGCCTGCGCGGCGATGACCCTCCGCGACGACGGCTTCCCGCAAAGCATGCAGACGCCGGACTCTTCCGGCGCATCGAAGGGGATGCACCGGATCGTCGAGCGGGTCTCTTCCTTCAAGCGATCTTCGCAGGCCCGGTCACCACACCAGTGAATGCGGTAGAACCCGCCTTCCTCGACGTTGGCGACGTATTCCTCATACGACACACAATCGCGGGTGTGGGTATCCAAGCGGTGCTTGGCGACATTGAACAGATTTGCCTGGATATCCTCCAGCAACTTGCGCAAGTTTGTAATCAACCCGTTCATCGGCATCGTGATCTTTTCGCTCGTGTCACGGCGAACCACGACGACCTCGTTATTCTGGCAGTCGCGCGGGCCGATCTCGATGCGGATGGGGATGCCTTTCACTTCCCACTCGGCGAACTTGTAGCCGGGTTTGTATTGGTCGCGGTCGTCAATCTTGAAGAATAGCGGGTCCCAGTCCGCGGTGATTTCGCGGGCTCGGCCCAGCACGGTGGCCTTTTCGTCGTCGTTGCGCCAGATGGGGACAAACACGACCGGCAGCGGCGCCAGTTTCGGCGGAATCACCAGCCCGTTGTCATCACTGTGCGTCATAATCAGGGCGCCAATAAGGCGCGTGGACACGCCCCAACTGCTGGCATGCACATAAGTCAGGTTCTTTTCCGCGTCCTGGAATTTGACGTCAAAGGCCTTGGCGAAATTCTGGCCGAGGTGGTGCGAGGTCCCCGCCTGAAGCGCGCGTCCGTCCTGCATCATGGCTTCGATGCAATACGTGTGCAGCGCGCCGGCGAACTTCTCCTGGTCGGTCTTCTTGCCCGCTATGACCGGCATCGCAAGATACTCTTCCGCAAACGTCTTGTAGACGTGGACCATCTTATACGTTTCTTCTTCGGCCTCCTCGTGCGTGGCGTGGGCAGTGTGCCCTTCCTGCCACAGGAACTCGGTCGTGCGAAGAAACAGCCGCGTCCGCATTTCCCAGCGGCACACGTTGGCCCATTGATTAATGAGAATGGGAAGATCTCGATACGAATTGATCCAGTTCTTGTACATCGCCCAAATGATGGTCTCGGAGGTGGGCCGAATCACCAGCGGCTCTTCAAGGAGCTTACCGCCCGCGTGGGTCACCACCGCGCATTCCGGCGCGAATCCCTCGACGTGCTCCGCCTCCTTCTTGAGGAAACTCTCGGGGATAAGCATCGGGAAATAGGCGTTGACGTGGCCGGTCTCCTTGAACATCCGGTCCAGATTGCGCTGTATGTTTTCCCAGACGCCGTACCCGTTAGGCCGGATGACCATACAGCCCTTCACCGGCGAATAATCGGCCATCTCCCCTTTCAATACCACGTCTATGTACCACTGCGAATAATCGTCGCTGCGCTTGGTAATTCCCTTAGCCATACTTCCTCCCGAATGCGGTGTGAGTGAGCCGACGATAATAGCACGGCCGCGCCCGTCAGACCAACTGAAAGGGCCCGATGTGCATACAGGAACCGGTAGGCTCATCGTCAATGCCGTCCGTCACCTGCGAGAGGCGCGGCCAGAAAGCGTCCGCTTACCAAAACCCGGCAAGGGCGAGCTCCGGTGTTAGACAACGTACAGATGCTTTCTGGCCGCGCCGCGCCAAATAGCCGGCTTTCTGGCCGAACTCCTAGCAGCCGACGGCGGAAAAACCCGGCGCTGTTCCGAAAGTGCTAATTCGATTACGAAAATCTTGACAAGGAGCGAAGCGGCGGTTAAAATAACGTTACTGCTCGGTACGGGAATGTTCCGCCGGAGGTAGTGCGGTCGGCCCCAGTGGGGGGGCCGGGCGCTAGTCGTTGAGTGTGAAATGGGTAACCAGCTAAAGGAGAAATGACAATGGATAAGGGCCTGAATGTTGGCGATTTCTTGGATCCGGGTAACATCCTCTTCTACATCTTTCTACCGATCACATTACCGCTTTTGGTCCTCAGCTGGCTGTTCGGAGGCCTGTTCTAGGCGTCGGTAGTCACGTGACCCGATAAGCGATCTAAAAGTACATGAAGGCAGCGCCCTAGGCGCTGCCTTTTTTTGTCGCTATTCGCCGATTTCCCATCTACACTGGAAGCTGTGCTCGCCGCGGTCTACCGTGCCTGGGATTACCATGTTATAATGCCTTCATGCGCCCTGAACCGACGCTGCGGGAGGACCGGGGCCATTGGGTTGCGAGTTTCTTTGTCTGTGTCATCCGCGCGGTACGCACGGACGCTGCGGCAAGAGAAGTAACACCGGTAACCATAGGATTGCGGGTCAATCGCCTTGGGAATACCACAGGATTTCAGCCAAGAGAATACTACTCCCTCTGATCGGAAGGAGCGCCGGTTTGCGCCGCGCTCTTCCACGCGGCGGGACGCTATGTTTTCTGCGCGCGCTGGCAAGGGTTTCCTGCGGGAAGCGACCGTCGTGGATATCAGCCGCGACGGCTTGCAACTCCATACCTACGACGCGCCAACGCCTGGAACTCTTGTCGAAGTCGAACTCCAGCCCCGCAAATCGGATCCATCCAAACTTGTCACCCTCGTACGGGGCCGTGTAGCTCGCGTAACCCGGCTGGAGAACGGTCAATCCGCCGCCGGTATCCGCATCCACATGGCGCCATTGGAACCGCCAGTTGTATTGACCACCGTTCCATCCGCAGCAGATGAAGCGGCCGGAGGCGCCTCGTCCTCGGACGCAACGGCGGCTGCAGCGGAGGTGACGCGCGCGGCGGATGGTGACGCCCTGCTCTGCAACTCCGTCTCGCGTGGGAAGCGGCGGTGGCGCTGGGCGACAGCGGCGGCGCTGGCGTTGCTCTTGCTGCTTCTTTTGCGATCGGTATATGCGCCGGGTGACAAACACGCGCGCGCGAACACCGCCCACGCCCCAGACAAGCCGGTTGCGGCCGCGCTTTCCGGCGCCGTTCCGCTGGGAGCGCCCTCGATTCCTGCCCGCGCGCATACGCGTGCGCCTAGGGCGGACTCGATGATACGTCCTCTTGTACGGGCGGACTCCGTGCCCCGCGGCGCCGCTCCGCGGGTGACAAACATGCCGATATCGAGCGCCGATTCGCGCCCCGCGCCGGTAAACGCGCCGAACCCATCCCCGGTGACGCCGGAAGCGGCCTCCGCTGGTTCGTTTGAGAGCGTTCCGGACCTGTCTGGGCTCGGCAGTATCGAACGGCTCCTAGCGCAAGTAGATCGCGCGCAGATGGCGCTCGCGCTGGGAAGAAAGGAAGAGGCCCGCCAACTCCTGAACGGCGCGGCGGAATTCGCCGTCGATTCCCCCGACGTGTGGAAGAAATACGCGGATGTCTTGACGGATTTCTCAAACGCCGACGGCGCGGCTATCGAACTTCCCGCGTTCGCGGATGCTATCATTGTAGAAACAGACAAGAGCGCTGCGCCGCCGAATTCCGGGGTGTGGATTGATGTGGACAAGGCCAATTACGTCTTGACCGTGATGAATCATGACCGTCCGTTGCGGCGTTTCCCGGTCGGGCTCGGCGTCAACAACGCCACGCCGTCGGGCAACTACCGCGTCGCGAACAAGCTCACGAATCCGGACTGGTACAACCGTGGCGAGACCGTGCCCGCCGGAGACCCGCGCAATCCGCTGGGAAAGCACTGGATGGGACTGGGGAACGAGCGGGGCGCGCCGACGAGCTACGGCATACACTCGATCAGCCATCCATCGGACCTCGGACAGCCCGTCGGACGCGGGTGTATTCGGATGATTCCTTCGGACGCGGCCGCCCTGTTCCGGCTGTGCCCCATCGGTACGCCCGTGCGCATTCATCCCTGAGGTCCCGGGGGCTTGCCGGGTTGCCCCGGCGCCCGGCAGTCGTTACAATGCGGGCTCCATGAACGAACTGCGTAGCTGGATCATTCTCGCCTGGAGACTCCTCCATTACATTCCCTACAAGATGGGGTTGATTAAGGAGTTGCCGAGACTCTACGACATCTTCCCCGAGACTATGGATGTGTTGGGGCGGATTTTGGGGTGGCACAAGTACCTGCGAGTTCGGAGTGTCGAGAATTGTCTCCAATCCGGCCCCATCGTGTTTTCCGGCAATCATATGCAGTGGGACGACGCCTGGATCATGTTTCGGGCGGTCTATCTGGCCACGCACGGCCTGCACGCGCGCTTCATGATGCGCGACGACTTCTTTTCCGGCTCCCGATTGCTGCAGAACCGCTTCTTTGATGTGAACGAGTTGACCGCGATGGGCGGGACCTATCACGTCCATCGCGATAATGTGACCCTTTCCCAACTCAAACCCTTCGTCAAACTTCTCACGGACGGCGAGTCGTTCATTATGTATCCGGGACGCACGCGCACGCGTTCGGGCCTGTTTGTTGAATACCGCGAAGACAACGCCGAGCCGGGCAGCGTGTCGTTCTTCATTGCGCAGGCGCAACGGCGCAATCCGGACACGAGAGTTGCCGCCGTTCCCATTACCCGAACCCTGAATCCGGTCAACAATCGCTCGACGATCATTCTCGGCGATCCCCAGTATATCGAGCCGGGCGCCGACCGCGCTGCGCAACGCGCATTCGATTTCGCGCTGATGGAACGCTTGGGCGACTTGGTCGAAGTCAACGCCGCGCATCTGTTGGGTGGCGTCATCTACCTATACTGTTTGCATGACCGTGGCGGCTGCGTGCCAATTTCGGAGTTGGAGTCTCGCGTGGCGGCTGCGCGTGATCGCATTACGGCGCGGTACATTAGCGCGGAGGCCGTTTCGCAACTAGGCGCCGAGATTCGCTGCGCGCTGGCGCATTTTCAAGCGCGAAGCATGCTGCAATTGTCCGGGGATCGTGTCGAGCTTAACCGGGACGCCATACTTTCGGCGCCAGAACCGGACAGGGAATACAAAGAGAAGAATCCCGTCAAGTTCCTTGTAAACCAGATCGTGCACCTGCCAGATGTGGTGGCGGCGATTGAAGATGCGGCGCTGTCGTAGCGCCATGCAGCGACCGGCCTACTTCCACTCCGCGAAATGGTGAATCAGCTTGTCCGTGGCGGCGTGCGGCCTCGGATCGACGTGCGCGGGCAACGTGTCGTAGATGCGGTAGACACGGTCCCAATACACCTTCTTGAGCGCGTCATAGTCGGGCGATGGGGACGAAAGATTCGCGAAGAGCTTTGCAAAGAATAAGAGTTCCTGCCGGTAAAGTTCCGGGGTCGGATGAAAGACGGCGTCGGCGCGCACGCTGGGCTTCAAATCCTCCAATCGCTGGGCAAATGCCGACATGCGGCGGTGGTAGTCGTCGCGCGGCAATTTGACCACGTCATACGCGCCCCAGTCCGGAATGATCTCGAAGAGCCGATAGTCCGCGGGAAGCGGGCGGCCAGCTTCTCCGAAGAGCATGACGAAGAAGTCTTCCGCGATACGCTCCGGGCTGTCGTCCGGGTTAAGAAAGGATTTCGCCGACTCGTAGAGCGACAACTGATTCAGCAGCGGCGTCATGGTGAAGCAGATTCCGCCCCGATAGGCCGCCGCTTCACGCTCTTCTTTGCGCCGAGCGAACAATCGCGAGAATCGGTAGTGCGGGTAAACCGCGTTTTCGCCTTCGGTGAGGCTGAAATCCCAGGTCAGGATGGGGTTCGTCTTGGCGATGGCGCGAGCCCACGGACGGGCGTCCTGTTCGCCCTGAGTGTTTCCGTCGGGATTGAATCCCAGATTGATCGATACCGCGGTTCCCGGCGGGAAATCCGGCAAGCGTTTCAGCAAATGATTCATCGAGCGGTCCGCGCGCTCCTTGGAGAAGGTCCATGCCGACGATTGATCCTCTGGGATGAACTCGCCATGACTGTCCGGTGGCATATGGATGTTGCCCCAGCCAAAGAAAGGAGGACCCCAGGTGTTGAAGTCAATTTCCGCGCGAGGCAAACGTTCCAGAATAGCGGCGGAAACGTCAATCGATTTGTCGATGTAGGTTTCCGCGGTGCAGCCGTTGCGCGAGCACGCGCCGGGATCGCCCGGAAAAATCCCGGCGATATCCAAGCCCGGCAGGCGCCGGGTCCACGCGTCCCACAGAAAGAGGATCTCACGCCATTCGTCACCAACGTTAGGACACAGGGTGCGCCATTTTTCGCCAACGGTGGCGAGCCCTGCGATCATCTCGGCTTTCATTCCGCGCTGATGCGCGTGATCGATCACGACGTTCATCTGGCGCGCGTATTCTTTGCCGAGCTCGGAGTCCAGCGCCTCGCGGCAGAACATGCGCGGCTCCAGCCAGAACTCGAATACATTGAACCCGAATCGCGCGATCATGTCGACCAGCGCGCGCCAGTCAGCGTCCGTCCAACGATAAGGCAAACCCGGATAGTACATATTCGGGTTGTAGGCGCACAGCAAGTGAGACGCGAAATTGTTGTAGTAGATGATGCGCTTCGCCGTACCCGGTCTAGGTTGCGCGCTAACGGTGGACATGGCCTCCTTTCCTATGAGTGCGGCCGTCGCCCCTTGGAGAAACGTTCTTCGCCGAATTCTCATAAGTTGTTCTCCGTCTTATCACTATTAGCGCCGCTATTTCACGTGGATCTTCACCGTCTGAATCTTGTGGTAGGGGGTGCGGGCCTCCACTTTAACAAGTCCTTCCTCCTGCCCTGCCCGGAGCCAAACCGCGCCCCGTCCGGCGACGAGCGCAAAAGGGTTTTCGCCAATCAGCGTCGCCGGACCGGTAACCGTAAGCTCGACCACGCCGGTAGCGTAAGGCTGAATATTCCCGTAGCGATCCGTTAGCGCGAACGCGATGCGCGTGCAGTCCGAGCCGTCGGCGGCGAGCGTGTGCGCATCGGCGGTCAGGGAAAGGTGATCCGGAATGCCATCAACGGCAATTTTCTTGCGCGCGACGATCTTGCCGCCAATCTTTCCCACGATCTCAAAATCCGTGATCCAAGGATAACTCTCGGGGTCGGGAACGCGGAACGGTGGATGAGGCAGGTTTGGAAAGCCCGCGCGGTCCGGAAGAATGGGTTTCGCCTCGACACCATCGCGGCAGACCGCCACCTCCTCGCAATTGCTGAAGACGACCATCTCCGAAACGCCGCCACCGCTGCGCTCGCCCTGCTTCATCAGGCTGGCGGGTTCGAGTACGACGGTTCGTTTCGGGTCAAGTTGGCTCTTGTAGAAATACGCGGCGAACTTGGGAAAGCGGAAGATGTCCATCACGCCGTGATAGCAGACGCGGTCTCCGCTGCCGAACATGCGGTGCGTGTTGTAGTCGAAGGCGCACCAGCCGATGGCGCCGGCGATGCCCGGTGTGCCCATCTGCGCGTCCTGAATGCGGGCGTGACGCAACGCGTGTTCGACCATGCGTTCTTCCTGATCGAAAGGTTTGGTGGGAAACATGTGACCGTTGAATTCGGTGATTAGATAGGGTCTATGGTTGGGAGGCTGAACGCCGTTCGAGAAGTCGTTGTACGTGAAGACATCTTCGAGCATCTCACTTTCGCGAAAACAGCGGACTCCGCCGGTCTGACGGGTGGGGTCGAGTTCGTGGGCAATTCGATTGGTGTCCGTATAGTAATCGTGATCGTCGGCGGACTCATTAATGCGGACTCCCCACAACACGATGGACGGGTGATTGCGATCGCGGACGATCATCTCGCGAAGTTCCTGTTTCGACACTTCCTTCCACGCCGCGTCGCCGATGTGCGTCCAACCTGGTATCTCCTCAAACACGAGCAGGCCAATCTCGTCGCACCGGTCCAGGAAGTGTGGGGACTGGGGGTAGTGCGAGGTGCGCACGATGTTGAGACCCAGTTCACGCTTGAGAATGTCCGCGTCGCGCCGTTGTAGCCGCGCGGGCGCCGCGCCGCCAAGGAAAGGAAACGTCTGGTGGCGATCAAGTCCGAAAAGCTGGACGTGTTTGCCGTTCAAGTAGAACTTACCGTCGGTCTCGAAGCGCGCTTGGCGAAATCCGACTCGCGTGACCACCCTGTCGCCGTTGTCCAGCGACGCCGTCACGTCATACAGGTTCGGTGTTTCCAAGTCCCACACCCTGACGGTGAGATTCCTGAGCGCAAAGTCGACTTTGCGCCGCTCTCCGGGGGCGATAATGACGGTCTCTCGCGCGGTCTTTCCACCCAACGCCAGAACGACCTCGGTTTCCCGCGCATACGCCTGGTCGTTGGCCACGGTGACCGTTGCGCTGAGCGATCTGGCGCCGGGACGGACAAATACGTCGGCGATGTAGACCGGTTCTGAAACGGTCAGGCGGACGTCGCGATAGATGCCGCCAAACGTGAGGTAATCGATCACGCCGCCGCAGGGAGGAATGTCGGCGCGTTCGGTCGAGTCCACGCGCACCGAAATCACATTGTCTTTGCCGAATTCGACCAGCGACGTGATGTCGAGTGTAAAGGGAGTGTAGCCGCCCTTGTGCGCGCCGGCGGGCTTGCCGTTGATCCAAACATCCGCGGCGATCATTACCCCGTCGAAGGTCAGCCGAAGGCGCCGGTTACGCCATCGCGCCGGAATCTTGATGTGGCGCCGATACCAGGAAATGCGCTGATAGATCTTGTCGTCAAAGTTGTGCCACGGGACATATACGTTGCTATGTGGCAGGCACACCTCGTACATCGCGCGCTCGTTCGCTACACGGCGCTTGGCGCTCGGTGTGTCGTACGGCCAAAACAGCCAGTCCCGATTGAGACTTGCTACTTCACGCATGAGACTTCCTCCCCAGGAGTCGCGTTCCGGCGCTCGGCGCCGTCGTTTGCAGGACTACATGTGAATAGTTCGATTGTCCACCGCGAGGGCGGCTTCTTTGACGCACTCCGCCAAGGTTGGATGGGCGTGACAGGTGCGCGCAATATCTTCGCTGCTCGCGCCGAACTCCATCGCCATCGCGGCTTCCGCGATCAGGTCTCCCGCGCGTGGTCCGATGATATGCACCCCAAGCACGCGATCCGTCGCCTTGTCCGCAAGGATCTTGACGCGGCCTTCGGTATGATTCAGCGCCCTCGCGCGCCCGTTGGCTAGGAACGGGAACACGCCCTTGCGGTATTCCGTCCCCGCCGTCTTCAGGTCGTCCTCCGTCTTGCCGACCGTGGCGACTTCCGGTTCGGTGTAGCACACGCCAGGAATGCAATCGTAGCTGATGTGGCCGTAGCCGGTGTACAAGGACTCGACGCACGCGACGGCCTCTTCTTCCGCTTTGTGGGCGAGCATCGCGCCGCCAATCACGTCTCCAATGGCGTAGACGCCGGGGCACGCGGTCGCAAAGTAGCCATCCACCAAGATACGCCCTTATCGGGCATGATGTTCACGGTTTCGAGACCGAGGCCCTCGGTGTTGGGAACGCGGCCAACGGCGAGCAACACGCGATCCGCGCGGATGGGTTCTGACCCTTCCACTTCGACGACGCATTCGCCCTTCTCGACGCGCGCGCCGAGCACTTTACAGCCCAGGCGGAATTCGAGACGTTGCTTGGTCAGAATCTTCTGGGCCTCCGCCGCAATTTCGGTATCCATGCCCGGCATGATGCGGTCGAGATACTCCAGCACCGTTACCTTTGCGCCAAGGCGCAACCACACCGAGCCCAGTTCAACTCCGATATAGCCGGCGCCGATCACAACGAGGTGTTTAGGTACTTCAGGGTAGGACAGGGCCTCAGTGCTGGTGCCGATGCGATCGCCATCCAACTCCACTCCCTTGAGCGGAGCGGACCTGCTGCCCGTGGCGATGATGATATTCTTGGCCGTGAGTTCGACCGAATCCTTGCCTTCAACAACGACCGTGTTGGGTCCGGTAATTCGGCCATGACCTTGGTATCGCGTGACCTTGTTCTTCTTGAGCAATCCTTCGACGCCCTTGGTGAGTCCGCTGACGATCTGATCCTTGCGTTTGAGCATGGCCGCCAAATCGAGTTCGACACCGGAGACTTTTATGCCATGGGCATCCAGCGAGTGACACGCGTCGGCGAATTTCTCGCTCGATTCAAGCAGCGCCTTGCTGGGTATGCACCCGACGCGCAGACAGGTGCCTCCAAGTACGGGCTCCGATTCCACGCAACCAACATTACGTCCGAGCTGCGCGGCGCGAATCGCGGCGACATACCCGCCGATTCCGCCGCCGATGACTACGAGATCGTGTTCAGCCATTGAATGTTCCTAGGTTAGAGTATGTGAACTGACATCGAAGAACGCGCCGGTTCGATACGGCGCGCAGTTCAGATTTCCAGTAGAATACGTGAAGGGGCCTCAACACATTCTTTAATTCGCTTCAGAAACGTTACCGCTTCGCGGCCGTCGACGATGCGGTGGTCGTAGGTCAGCGCCACATACATCATCGGGCGGATAACCACTTGGCCATCGTGCGCCACCGGACGGTCCTGTATGGCGTGCATGCCGAGAATCGCGCTTTGCGGCGGATTCACGATCGGCGTGGACATCAGCGATCCGAAAATCCCCCCGTTCGTGATCGTGAACGTTCCGCCCTGCAATTCCTCGAGTTTCAGTTTGTTCTCTTTCGCGCGCGCGCCAAAATCGCCGATAGCCCGCTCGATGTCCGCGAAGCCCATGCGCTCGGCGTTCCGGATAATCGGCACCACCAGCCCTTTGCCGCCGCCGATGGAGATTCCGATGTCGCAATAGTTGTGGTAGACGATATCCTCGCCGCGGATTTCGGCGTTGATTTGCGGGAACTGCTTCAGTCCGTCAATAGCGGCTTTGACGAAGAAGGACATGAAACCAAGCTTGACGCCATAGCGTTTCTGGAACGCGTCCTTGTGTTCTTCGCGCAACGCCATGACCGCCGACATGTCAATTTCGTTAAAGGTCGTAAGCAGCGCGGCGGTCTGCTGCGCCTGCACGAGACGTTGCGCAATCCGCTTGCGCATAGGAGTCATCGGTATCGCTTCGTCGAGACGCACCTCTTCGTCCATGATGGCTTCGAGTCCTAACGTGGGGCTTGCCGCCGCCGGAACGGCCGGGGCTGCGGCGGGTTCCGGACGCCCGGGCTCAACAACCCGGCGCAACACGTCTTCCTTCAGCACGCGTCCGCCGGGGCCGGTTGCCGGAACATCTTCCACCTTCAGTCCGCGCGCGGCCAATTCGCGTTGCGCGGCCGGCATGACCCTGGGTGGTAGTTCCTTGCGAGCTGCGGCGGGAGAAGCGGCCACCGGCGCGGGAGCAGGCGCAGGCGCGGCCGCGGCGGGCTTATCGGCCTCCTTCGTTTTCTTCTTGCCTTTGGATTCGGCGGGCGCCGCCGACTCTTCCATGTACCCGATCACCTCGCCTACGGTGGCGGTTTCGCCCGTCTTCTTCAGGATTTTGGTGATGGTTCCCGAGACGGGGGCGGGCAACTCGACAGTGGCTTTGTCCGATTCAAGTTCGACAACCGGGTTATCGCGATCGACGTGCGCTCCGGCGTTGGAGAGCCAATTCCCGATTTGTACTTCCCGTATGGACTCACCAATCTCCGGAACCCGTAGTTCAGCGGTCATGGTCACCGATCTCCTCTCGCGTCAGGCGCTTGGCGCCCCAATATCCACAACGACTTGTCGCTAATCTTCACTGCGCCGTCCGAGCTGTCGAACCAGTCCGACAAGTCCGAGCATCCAGCGCAACTCCTTCCCTCAGAGCGGAAGCGCTTCCGCAAACGCTCGCTCAATAAGTTGGCGCTGTTCTTTCTTGTGGCAACTTGCCGAACCGGTCGCCGGGCTGGCCGATATGGATCGGTAAATGCCGTGGAACGGAAACCGCTCTTGAAACATCGAGCCGAAACGCGCCCGGAGATATCTCCATGCGCCCATGTTTTCAGGCTCTTCCTGGACCCAGATCACCGGCGTGCCTGCCTGATACGGCTCCAACGCCGTCATCAACACCGGCGGTTCACGCATCGGATAGAGCTGTTCGAGGCGTACAATGGCCACGTCGTTACGGCCTTGCTTGACGCGTTCCTCCTCCAACTCGTAGTAAATCTTGCCGCAACAAACCAAGATGCGCTTCACACCTTTCGGGTCCGCCGACGCATCCGCCACGACGCGCTGAAAGGATCCGTGAGTAAACTCCTCAATAGGAGACACGACCGCCGGATGACGCAGGAGGCTCTTGGGAGTCATCACTACCAGCGGCTTGCGCCACGGGCGAATCACCTGGCGCCGCAAAACGTGAAAATACTGCGCCGGGGTGGACGGATTGACGATCTGAATGTTGTCCTCCGCGGCCAATGCGAGAAAGCGTTCCAAACGCGCGCTCGAGTGCTCGGGGCCCATGCCTTCAAATCCGTGCGGCAGCAAGAGCACCAAGCCGGACAAGCTTCGCCACTTGTCTTCGGCGCTGGTAATGAATTGGTCGATAATGACCTGGGCCGCGTTGCAGAAATCGCCGAACTGCGCTTCCCACATCACCAAGCCGTCCGGGAACGCCGCGCTGTAGCCGTATTCAAACCCCAGTACGGCGGCTTCCGACAAGGGACTATTGAAGATCTCGACCGGCGCCTGATTCTTGGCGACGTGCTGCAACGGCATGTAGGTGTGACCGTCCTGATAATCGTGCAACATCGCGTGCCGATGGCTGAACGTCCCGCGCTGGCTGTCCTGCCCGGTCAACCGGATTCGCGCGCCGCCCACGGCCAGACTCGCGAACGCGAGCGCCTCGGCCGCGCCCCAGTCAAGGGGGCGTTCGCCGCGCGCCATCTGGGCGCGGCCTTCGAGCATCCGCTCCAACTTGGGATGTACATGGAAATCGGCGGGCACTCTCGTCTGCACTTCGAGCAGGGCGCGAATCTGTTCGCGCGAGACGCCCGTATCCGAATCCGGAACCACCGGGTCGTAACCGCCAACATACGGCTGCCAAACGCGCCCCAGTATGCTCGGACGCAACGATTTGTCGGGTTGGCGTACCTCTTTGAGTTCCTGTTCGAGGTGCTGCGTGCGCCGTTCCGCGATTTCTTCGGCCTCTTCCGAAGTCACTTCGTTCAGCTTCAGCAAATGCTCGAGATAGCCCTGCCGCACGGACGGACGCTGCTGAATCGCCCGGTAGAGCAACGGCTGGGTGAACGAGGGCTCATCCCCTTCGTTGTGGCCGCGCCGCCGGTAGCAGTACATGTCAATGACTACATCGCGCTTGAAGGCACGCCGGAATTCCATCGCAAGTTGCACCACCTGCGCCACGGCTTCCGGGTCTTCCCCGTTGACGTGGAAAATCGGAATCTGCAACAGCTTGGCCGGCCCCGTCGCGTATACGCTGGAGCGCGATTCCTCGGGGCCGGTAGTGAAACCAATCTGATTGTTCAGGATGACGTGAATCGTTCCGCCGGTCGAGTACGCGGGAAGTTCACTCAGGTTCAACGTCTCCTGGATGATGCCCTCGCCCGCAAACGCCGCGTCACCGTGGATTTGCACCACCATGTAGTGTTCGCGGTTCACGTCTTTGAGCCGGTCCTGCTTACCGCGCGTCCGGCCTAAAGCCACCGGGTTGACGAATTCGAGGTGGCTCGGGTTGTAACACAGCGCCAGATGCACGGGCTGTCCGCAGGACGCCATCCAATCGTTGTGATAGCCCAGGTGATACTTCACGTCGCCGCCGCCATCATAGAGTTCAGGATTCTTGTCCTCGAACTCGCTGAAAATGAGATGTGGCGACTTTCCCATGATATTGGCCAGGACGTTCAGGCGCCCGCGATGGGCCATGCCGATGACAACTTCCTTCACCCCATGTTCGCCGGCCCGCTCAATGAGGATATCGAGTAGCGGAATCAGGCTCTCGCCACCCTCCAACGAAAAACTCTTCGAGCCCACGAATTTCTTCTGGATGAACTCTTCAAAGATGAC
>JACRLJ010000045.1:6372-80502 GCA_016215105.1 Candidatus Hydrogenedentota bacterium | reverse complement strand
GTCGGCCACCGGCTCGAGGACGGTCATGCGAAGCCCCGCTGCGCCGATGAGCTCGGTACCCGGCTTGACCCGGTTCGAGGGACGCACCAGCGCCGCCCACTCGCCCGGCGCCAATTCCTTCAAGAGGAAGATCTCGACTTTTCCACCGCTCGTCTTGTTCGCGGAAATGCGCGCGCGTATGACCTTCGTGTCGTTCAAAACCAGACAATCGCCCGCCTTGAGATACTCCGGGAGATTGCGGAACCAGTCGCATTGGATCGTCTTGGCGCGGCGGTCCAACACCATCATGCGCGATTCATCCCGGCGCGGCGCGGGATGTTGCGCGATGAGCTCTTCGGGCAGTTCATAGTTTAGTTCGCTGGTTTTCATAGACATGAATGATACCACGCGCGCAAGGCCCAATCCGCCATCTTTACAAATCGGCCGCCATGGTTCATAATCCCGCATGGGTAGACGGACGCTTGAGTCCGCGGCGATGCTGGACGCATCTACGCCACGGCCCGGATGCCCGATGGAATACGCAATGCCAAACAAAGAGCATCTGCCTTACTTGCTTCGGCTCCTCGAGGACGAGTCGCCCAACGTTCGCGAGCAGGTCGTGCGTGAACTTGTTTCCTTCGGCACGAACCTCCAGGTTGAAATAGAAGCCATGGAAGGCGCGCTAACCTTCCGCCAGCGCACGCTGCTCGACACGGTCCTCAGTGCGCACCGTCAATCCACGGCGTTTCAGGACGCGTGGCTGCAATGGCCATCCCTCGACGAGGAATACACAAAACTCGAGGCCGCATTTGAGCTACTCGCGCAGTTTCAGTACGGTTGGGCGCCACCGGTCCGACTGCGCGAACTGCTCGACGACATCGCGGAACGATTCCGCGGATCGGGACGCGCATGCACTCCGGTATCACTGAGCCGATTCATCTTTACCGGTCTCAAGCTGCGTGGAAACGCCGACGATTACTACAACCCCCTGAATAGCAATCTCATCTACGTTGTCCAGCACAAGCTCGGCACGCCAATAAGCCTGGCGTGCGTCTACATGTTGACGGGCGCGCGCCTGGGATTCGAGATCACCGGCTGCAATATCCCCGGTCACTTCTTGGCCCGGACGCGCATGGGCGGCAAGGAACTCCTCGTGGATTGCTTCAACGGCGGCCGTGTGCTTACTCAGGAAGAAGTGGACAACCTGCATCTCACCCTGGCGGAGGCGCAACGCTATCTCATCCATGCCGTTCCCACCGCGGAAGAGATCATTGCGCGCGTCTTGCACAACCTCATCAACGCGTACGAACGCATTGAAGAACTCGAGAAGAGCCTGTTCGCGCGCGAGCTGCTCCACAACGTGTCGCAGGCCATGGCGCCACATCCCGGGCGGACGCAGCACGGCTGATCCTGCGTCCATAGGTGGCGCTTGTGATTTCTAACAAAACCCCTGTTGATCGGTCGTAGCGCCGGCTTCCAGCCGGCATCGTAGCGACCCAGCTTTGCCGGCTGGAAGCCGGCGCTACGACCTGCCGCATACAGCTCAGACGCTACTTGTGGGGCCGAACGTCTTCCAGCGGTTCCACGTTGCCGCGGGTGATCTTCTTCACGCCACTGGGCGCCGCCCACTTGACCCCGTTGTAGATGACCTTCAATACGTTCTTGTCGTAGTACGTCGGGAAGGTTTCGTGACCGGGCCGGAAATAGAACACTTTGCCTTTGCTGCGATGCCAGCAGCACCCGCTGCGGAAGACTTCGCCTCCTTCGAACCAACTCACGAACACTTGCTGATCGGGCTGCGGGATGTCGAAGTGCTCGCCGTACATTTCCTCGTGCTGGAGTTCGAAGTAATCGCCCAGGCCTTCCGCGATGGGATGTCCGGGGTCCACAACCCAGATGCGTTCGCGCTCGCCGATCTCGCGCCACCGCAAATCGCAACCTGTACCCATGAGTTTTCGGAAGATCTTCGAGTGGTGACCCGAGTGTAAGACGACCAATCCCATTCCGTCCAGCACGCGGCGCTGGACGCGCTCGACGTTCTCGTCTTTCACTTCGTTGTGGGCCATGTGCCCCCACCACGTCATCACGTCCGTGTTGTTCAGGATCTTATCGCTCAAGCCCTGGTCTTTATCGTTCAACTCGGAGACGTGTACCGACGCGATTCCTTTTTGCTTCTTCAGGTACTGCGCAATTACGTGCCCCATCCCTTTCGGGTATACCTTGCGCACCGCCTCGTTCTTCTTCTCGTGTACCCCTTCGTTCCACACCGTAACACGAAGTCCGTCGCTCATAGCTAAACCCTTTCTCCAGCCGAGATTCTAACCAACACACTACTCGCCTGCGGACACACCTGCGCGGGCACAGGCCGACACGCCCCGACCGGCGAATGAGGACATAAAGCGTCTCCCG
Organism: Candidatus Hydrogenedentota bacterium; assembly: GCA_016215105.1. Classification (GTDB taxonomy): domain Bacteria; phylum Hydrogenedentota; class Hydrogenedentia; order Hydrogenedentales; family SLHB01; genus JACRLJ01. Next base: position 78,114 of record JACRLJ010000045.1, on the reverse strand, counting down.
TGTTGGGCGTTTGCTCAGTACGTAAGACGGTCGGCGAGGACGCCGACCCTCCCGGTGGTGATGCTTCGTGTCAACGGTTGTGGCTACTTGACAGAGATGGCGAATGAGGACATTCGCCCTCCCAGGCGCCGCTTATCCGGTGTGCGCGCCGTCCCCATGATCCAATCCCATGTCCAATTCGCGGACACCTTTCAATGCGCGCAACGTCTCGACTTGATTCCGAATCATGTCGCTCAGGCCACGCGGATTCTCCACCGCCTCAAACGTGAGCGTGGGGGTGGTATGATCGGAGGTATCCATCTGAACATTGCCCACGCCAAATAGGCGAAACCAGAATGGCTCTTGAACGTGCAGATCTTTGACGCGATACAACTCCATACTGTCGGTATTCTTCGAGAAGACGCCGGTGGTCGTCAAAATTCGCTGTGAGGTGAGTTCGTACCGCACCGAACGGACAACAATCCATTTCCAGAGGGCGAAGAATATCGGAATGACTAGCCAACAAAAGAGCGCGCATGCCACGTAGACCCAGAAGTTCACCACCTGCGATGGATGGCCCGACCACAGCGTCTCTTCCTTGCCGGGACCCTGTTGAGTCATAGCTGCAATTCCTTTCCGTCCGTTGGAGCGTTAGGGGTGAGTCACCTCAAGTATACGACCGCTTAAAGCGCCAGAACAAAATCCACCCGACTAGGCAATTACCCGAGACTGCGTTCCTGGCGCTCAAGCGGACGCGGCGAGACGCCGCTTCTACTGTTGACGCACGCGGAGGGCCTAGTCGCGGTCTTCGAGCGATTGAAGCTCGCGGAGCCGGCGCGCGTAAACGCTCATGGCGTCTGGCTTCTCCGCGTCCGCGCGGATCTTCGGGGGCAGGTAGCGCATGTCCGAGCACTCGAGCACGGCGGCAAGCGTTTGCAACTCGTGCGCCGGACCCCGCGCGCTGCGGAAGTTTTCGAGCACTTCGCTGATCAACGCCGCGTCCACCGGTTTGTCGCGCAGAAGCGATTCACGACGGGCCCGCGTAAGGACGCCCTCGATGTCCGCGCCGCTGAGCGATTGGACCTTGGTCAGGTCGGGCAGCGCCGACGCATCGAGCTTGACCTTCGCTTTTTTCGCCATCGAGAGGAACATCTCTTTGAGTTCGTCCGGCGTCTGCGGATAGAAGAGCGGAATGTGTTCTTCGCACCGGCCTTGACGTTTCAGGTCGATGGGCAGAAGATCGGGCCGGCACGTCAACATGAACCAAATCACTTTGCCCCGGTATTGCGTGTTTCCCATCTGGCTGGCGAGTTGCGCGAACACACGCGCGCTGGTCCCGGAATCGCCCGAGGCGGCGCGATCGCCCACGGCGGCGTCGGCTTCGTCGATGATTACGGCCACGGGCCCGAGTTCGCGCAAGACAAACAGGATGCGCTCGAGGTTCGCCTCGGTTTCGCCGACGTACTTGCTGCGGAAGTTGCGGATGGTCACGCAGGGGATGCCGATGGCGCCGGCGTAGCACATCGCCAAGAAGGTCTTGCCGACACCCACCGGGCCGCAAAGCAAGTAGCCCATCGGCACGGCGTCGAGCTTGCCCTCGCGCACGAGCCGCGCGTCGCTCGACAGCCGCTCCTTGGCCGCCGTGTGCCCCGCGACCATGCCGAGATCCAGATTCGGCTTCACGAACTCGATGAGGCCGGGACACTGCGCCTCCATCAAGTTCTTCTTGATCTCCGTCAAGTACGCGTCACTGGTGGAATCGTTCTGCGCACGGGCAGCGGTCTGCGCGGGTGGCGCGGCGGGCCCAGTGCTCTTGACGACGCCCTCAGTGGAGGTATCCGGCTCGGCAGCTTTCGCGCCCGCTTCGGCCGGGGCGTTTCGCAGCGCGAGCAAGCGCATCATGTTGTCCAGATTACCGAGCGTCAGACCGGCGCTCATGGTTCCAAGACGGGCGGCCTCTGCGGCGTCTCTCTGAAACTGCCGCCGCACGAATTCTTCGCGCTCGGCCTGGCTGGGCAAGGGCAAGAAGATCTCCTCTGTATGGCCACTCTGCACCAGCGCTGGGTTGAGGCGCGACAGGCTTTCGGTCATCAGCACGAAGATGATATTCACGCGTCGAATCACTGGGCTGCGCGCCCAATTGAGGAAGGTGGCGAGGTGTTCGCCGGCGCGATCATCCGCAGGACAGATGAAATCCGCGTAGTCGAAAAGGACCGCGGTCTTTGAGGCCCGGCTGTCTTCACTCACCAGGAGCAGCGACACCAGCCGATCGATCACCCGCAACGACTGCGTCGGGTCACGGGGAAGTTCGGCGTCATTGCCGAGCAGCCGGATCAGCGTCGAGTTCATGCGTGTGAGGCGTTTTGGATCGCCGGCGGGATGCGGCCGCAAGCCGCGCCCCATATCGTAATGCAGGACGAGATCGTAAGCGCCGAACAGGGACCGCGCCATGAAATCTGCGAGTGGCTCGGTAACGTATTGATCGCCGCTCACACTGCCGACCACGTCTGAGACATTGCCGTTCAGAATGAAGACGCTGGCGCTGCCCGCGAGGTAGGACCGCTTCAGTTTCTCGGCCCACTCGGGCCATTGTGCCTTTTCCATGGAGTATCCTTCTCCGCGTTCGCCTTGCGAAATACCGGTTGAGCTTTCTGTGAAATTCCTCGCCGCGACCACGCCAAGAGCGTTTCGTCCAACAGCCCTGAAAGGGCCATGCTATATCGGCCCAGGGCAACGCCCTGGGAACGCAAAACCGCGACATCGACAGCCCTGAAGGGGCGCGCTATAACGCCCCCGGCGGCATCTACACACCCGAGAAATCCTAGAATGGAAGCAATCAATTAGCACGCCCTTTCAGGGCTCACCAAATTCCGATCCCATTTCCCAGGGCGTTGCCCTGGGTCCCTAATCGTCAACATCTTCAAAAAGTTTCGCATTCTGTCGTTAAGCCCTTGGAATGTCCGTCGTTGTGAAAACGTCATTTTGGTTGCGGCTACGCCGCGATGGGCTGGTATAGCGCCGCCCTTTCAGGGCGCCAGAGCCCGGACCGACGTCTACCCTGCCCAAGGCGGCTTATCCACAACCACGCACTCTAGAGCGTGCCTTCTTTGCCAGCAACATCCAGGCAGAAAACACGAAAGGCTCCGACTAAAGAGCTAACGACTCCATAGCGCCTGCCAACTCGACGCAGAACGCAAATCAAAATGCACGGCCCCATCTTGAGGCCTTCCTCATTTCACCGGCTCTGCCGGTGGCCGCCGGCTTCGTCAGTTGCGCTGGGTCAGCAGTTTCGGCGCTTCCTCGCGCTGAAAAACGGGGGCCACATCCATCTTGCGAATGGCTTCTTCGGTGGCGGAGACACCGGCGGCAATTCCATCCACTTGCGCGGTAATGTCTCCGGCGTCGCGCGAATTGATGGCCATTTCGCTGATGGCGTTGACCTTCTGTTCGATTCGGTCAATCTCGGCGGTAAGAAACTGCCGGTTGTCCTCGGCCTGATCGTAATTCGCAAGCCGCTGGCGGAGTGTTTGCAGCTTATCGTCCAACGACTTGGCCAGTTTTCCTTCGGGGTCCTTGGCTTTGGCCGCGCCGACTTCCTTTTCGCTGGCGGCGATGCGCTGCAGCAGGTCGTTGCGGTTCGTCTCGCGCAGGAAGCGTTGAAGCGCGTCTTGGCTGTAGAGGAGTTTGAGGTGCAGCCACAGCATCCGTTCGAGCGAGCCGGTTTGCAGATCCGATACCGCGGAGCTCTGATCGGCCTGTGGCCCGCGCAATTGGCGGGCGAGGTTGTTCAGCGTAAGGCACCGCTCGCGCAAGAACTCGAAACGTTGCCAGGCCTCGGGTTTGAGCACAGCGCGAATTTGCCCGATAAGCGCGGCCTGACCTGCATCGGGGGCCGTGGCGGTGTGTTCGCGCGCGTCAATCGCTTTGCGGAACTTTTCGTTCGCGGACAAGAGACCCAGGTAGGCAATTTCCGCGGCGGCGACAAAGGGCAGCAGCACTCCGGGAATCCCCGACAACAGGGCGAAACCGACGCCCGCGCCCACAGCCAGCAGATTCCAATGCCAGAGGAAAGCGGCTTTGACGTAGCTCATGAACGAGCCCGATTGGGCCATACTAGTCTTTTCCTTCTTCCATGGCGTCCAGAATATCTCGAATCCGAAACACGCTGTCTTGAAAGGACTGTTCGCGCATCATTTGGCGGGCCGGCCTGTCCGGCGGCGCGATTCGGAATTGGTGCAGAATCGTGCCGGGCGAGTTGCTGAAGATGTAGACCCGGTCGCCGAGGTATACCGCCTCGTTTACGTCGTGTGTCACAAAGAACACCGTCGCCTGCACGTCCCGCCACAGCGTGATGAGCAAATCCTGCATGTTATGACGTGTGGCCGGATCGAGCGCGCCGAAGGGTTCATCCATCAGAATAATGCGCGGTTTGAGCACGAGCGTACGGGCAATCGCCACGCGCTGCCGCATGCCACCGGAAAGCTGATGCGGGAATTTCATCGCGTCTTTCGCGGGACTGAGGCCGACCTTTTCGATCCATTCGAGCGCGGCCGCATGGCGCTCGGCCTTGGCGACACCCCGGCATTCCAATCCAAACGCGACGTTGTCGATGACGCTGCGATTATCAAAGCACGCATAGTCTTGAAAAACCATGCCCCGGTCCGGGCCCGGCTTGCTTACCGGAGCGCCGTCCAGCAGCACTTCGCCCGCCGTCGCGGGGAATTGCGGCGCGAGGCCCGCGATCAGGCGGAGTATGGTGCTCTTGCCGCAGCCGCTCGGGCCGAGCACGGCGATGAACTCGCCTCGTCCCGGAGCGTCTTCCACGACGAAGGTGACGTCGCGTATGGCGGTAAACTCGCGGGCTGTACCGGGCACGTAGGTCTTGGTAACTTTCTTGAACTCAATGATAGCCGCTTTGTCAGTGACACGTTCCGCCGGGAACTCCGTCAGCGAGCAGGGCGCGGTGTGGGTTTGTGTTGTCATTGTTATTCCCCGACCCGCCGGTACGGGAACAGCCAGCGTTGCACGCTGAGAATGCCGCGGTCTATGCCGAACGCGAGCAGGGCGATGAGCATGAGCGAAAGGTAGATGTGCTCGCGCGGCCCCACCCGTTGGCTGGTGAGAATAATGGCGCCCAAGCCGTACGTCGCGTTGATCACTTCGGCGAGCATGATATAGCCGAACGCCAGGCCGAATAGCAGCCGGAGGCTGTTGACGATGTCCGGCATCGCCAAGGGGAACAACACTTTTCGTATGGGCTGATAGGCGGTGATGGGGAACCACAACGCAACGCCGGTGACCAAACCCGCGCATCCCGTCAAACAGAACCCTACACGCCAGCCGGCCCACATCTGCGTGTCTGCCGGGCCGGGCCGTTGCGCGAGCAGATAATACGCGGCGGCGAAGACCAGCCCATAGATCACGCCGCCAATGACGGACCGGATTGCGCCTTCCCTGGGGGTGAAGCGGGCTCCGAGGGTGTACGCCGCGTCCAAGTAACTGTCGGGAACGCCCTGCACGGCATTGACGCTGTCGAAGAACACGAACGCCACCGACGCAAGAAAGATGAACATCACTTTTTGGATTTCGTCAAGGCCAAACCACATCATCGTCAACGGGATGAGCGCTGCAATGGGAATGTTACGCCCGAAGATGGACAAGGGCCGCAGGAAGAAATTCAGGCGCAGGAATGATCCGGCGACCACACCCAGCGGCACGGCGACCGCAGCGGCCAGCACAAACCCGCCGACCACGCGGCCCAGGCTCCACATCGCGCTCCGCGCCACGGCGCGCTCGAACCACAAGCGGTGAAACTGCCCCATCGTCTCGCCCACGCTCGGGAGCGTGACGGGATCGATAATTCGCTCTTCCGGACGGCCCGCTGTCAGCGCATACCACAGCAGCACCACCAATGCGACACACAACAACGACGCGCAGAGCGCCTCGAATGCGCTCGGCCGATCGCGTATGGTCACCCAGCGGCGAAGATAGTTCAACAGCGTTGTCTTGCCCATGGCGCCTTTGCTAGTGCCCGGAGATGGCCTATTGAACCGCCTCGAGCGGATACACTTTCACTTCGACGCGGCGGTTCTGCGCCTGGTCCGCGGGATTGTCCGGGTTGGCCGGTTTGTCCCATCCCATCCCAACGGCGCTGAACTGTCTCGGGTCCAGCGAGGGGAATTTCTTGATAAGCGCCTCCTTGACGGAATTGGCGCGATTGTTGGACAACTCCTTGACTTGCGCGTCCGGCACTTTGCCTTTCATGCTGCTATCGGTGTGGCCTTCGATAACAATGCGCCCGCCGCTATACTGACCCGCCAGCTTGCCGATCTCCTCGAGAACGAAATTCGCATTGGGGTCGTATTGTTTCTCGATGTCCTTTCCGTTCTCGTTCACGACGATCTTCTTGAACAAGTCATAGCTGTTGGGGAAGAAATGGATCGTCACCACTTTAGTCAGGATCTCGCCGCTTTCCGCCTTGATGCTGGACACGGTCTTTGGGGTGAATTGGACGGCGTATTCATCTTTGCTCTCAGCGTATTTCGGTTCTTGTCCGAGCTTTTTCAGGATGGTGAAATCCATCACGGCGCTGAATTCCACAGGAGTCTTGACGCTGCCGATATGGCGATAGAGGTAATTGGCCGTGGACCAGGTCCGCTCGAAATTGGCGGGATTGTTCTGGTTCATGAAGAATTCTTTGTTTTCGGCGAAATTGGTGGAATGGGCATCGCCCTGCATGGCGAGGCAATCTCCGGCGGGGATGTTGTAGAACTTGGACATCAGTTCCGCTGCCTGCTGTTTTCCGGCCTCGGTTTTCATCGCTTCCATGCCGTCGAAAATACCGCGCACCAATCCTTCGCATATATCCGGGTAGTCCTTCGCGAAGTCGGCGCGGGCAAACCACACGTCGGCGATGAGCTTATTGGCGGTCGCGGTGGTCACCAGGAGATGGTTATCCTTCACTTTCGTCAAATTGTAGATATCCGGCGCCCAGCTCACGCACGCCGCAATATCTTTCTGGCTGTTGAAAGCCGCCGCCGCCTCGAACGCGGTCGCGGTGTACATGAAATTGACTTCCGACGGCTGCACGCCCCCATTGATCAATGCGTTCAAGACGAAGAATTGGCTGGGTGAATTCTGGGCCAGGACGACTTTCTTGCCGCGCAGATCCGCGATGGTCGGATGCTCGGGATCTTTGGCGGCGCTGCGGCGGATGACGATACCGTCGCCGCCGTTGGACCAGTCAACCTGTTGGTAGATGCGCGGGCTGATGCGGCTGTCTTTCTGCAGTTCTTCCATGAAGAGCGGAACCATATCCAGGGTACCCCAACCGATATGGACCTTGCCGGCGGCATACGCGTCGCGCATGGTGACGGGGTCATCGATCAGAACCAATTCAACCTTGAAGTCCTCGCCGCCGGGCGTCTTCCAAACCTTTCCGGGGCCTTTACCTTCATTAAATAGGATGATGGGCGCCCACCCGGCCCAAACGTTCAGCGCGAATTTGACGGTGCGGCCGGCCAGGGGCTCGTACTTGCTGACGCCGGTTACCGCAGGAAGTTTCTGGCTGGGAACAAAGCTGTATTCCTTCGTCGTCGTTGCGACGTTGGTATCGGGGGCTTCGGCTCCGCCTGTCGTTGCGGCGCCGGGTGGCGGGGTGGCGGGAGGTGTGGCGGCGTTCTTGAGATCGGCCGTGCTGATGGGTTTGGTGTTCGTGTTTGTCTGCGGGGTCCCCTTCGGGAAGAGAATACCGCTCAGGCCATAGACTACCAACCCTGCGACAACGACAAATAGCGCGACGTAGAAGGAGCCTTTTGGGCCTCCGCCAAGCTCTTCACGAAACATGTAACGTACCTCCCCTGGCGCCCTCGCGCCATTGCTATGTGACCGCGCCGAAACGGCGGGTCTACGACCGCTTGGTCACGTACCTACATAGGCGGCGGAAGATCCCGCCCGCCAACGATTGACACGGGAATTCGATCTGCTTACGCGGCGCGGACCGGCGACACGGTCCGCGCGAGATCAACCGCCAATCTGCTTTTCCACGTCCTTGAGAGCGGCCTCTTGCGCCTTGGCCGTTTCCTCGGCGTCCTTTTGGCCGAGACTCTTTTCCTGGGGCTTCACTCCGGCGGTTTCCGGAGTCTTGATGCCCATGTCCACCTCGAACTGACGCAGCAGATCCTCGCCTTGGGCTTCTTCCATGCGTTTTTCCGCCGCGATCTCGGCGATACCCTCGCTGGAAAGATCGCTCGCGACCCTGACCTTGGCGCGGTTCGTGTCGATCTTGTCCTGGATCATGTTTTCGAGCTGGCCGAAATCCGTGGTTACGTCGAAATTGAAGGTCTGGGCGAGTTTGGCCATTTCGGCCTCGGCAGAGCTCATCTTCAGTTCAGCGTCGTACTTGTGGATCTTCATCTGGACCTGATTGAGCTTCTGTGACGCGTGCTGAATCTTGGTCAGATTGTTCTGATAGCTTTGCTCGTGCAAGGCGAGTTGCGCCTGGTTTTCCTTGAGGTCGTCTTGCGCCCGCTTCAACTCGACGGCATATTTGCCCGCGGTGACGCGGTCGTTCACCGCCAGGTAGCTCTTGATTTTGGCGCCGATGTCCGCCACGCGTTTTTCGTCACCTTTGACTTGGCGCGTAACGCGCTCGACCAGCGCCCGGTACTGCTCGAGGCCGATCCGCCCTTCCTTGAGCTGCTCGACCGCGGTGTCGTATTCGAGTTGCATGAGCGCGATGGGGTCGGCCTGCCAGAAGAAATTGGCGAGCTTGTTGATTTGGGCTCGAAACACCGCCCAGAATTTCCCAATCATAGTGCTCCTCCCGCACGAGGCGCCCCCCGTGGCTTTTGGGGACTGAACGGTTTCGTTCCGCCGATCCAGCCCAAGTCTCTTGACTATGTGACACTAGCGGCGCGGTACTGCCGCGTTCGAACACAAATTGCCGCATGCATCTTATCGCAGAAGCACAATGCGATCAACAGGCGGGACCTCACGGCAGCGGCCTCGCGATGCATCCCCCCGTCCCCAAATACAACTTTGGGAACGAGGCACAAGAGGGAATTCGGTTTGGCGGGTGCGCGAACGTGGGTGTTCACGGCGAAATGGGTAGGCTATCGGACGCGGCGAGGACGCCGCGTCTACTTTAGGGCCTATTCCCCGTCCGGCGCGGCGCTTGGGGCGGCGTGGTGTTGCATCGGGGCGGACGGTTGCGTATAGTTTGCGCACCTTAATCACGGATTCGTGGGGCGCGCTATTCTGGGTATTCCGCCTTGGGACTGTTCTTCGCTCTCGCATCTGGGTCCTTGGAGTGTGTAAATGTCATCGTTGTCATCCGTCGCCGAACCGGCGCCGCTCTCGCGCGAGCAGCAGCTCTGGCGCTGGCGAATTCTGATTTCGACCTACCTCGCCTACATCGCGTTCTACTTTGTGCGAAAAGTGTTCCCGCTCGTCAAAGTCTCCCTGATTACGCAATTTGGCTGGACGAAACAAGAGGTTGCGAACATCTGGACGGCCTTCCTGGTCGCCTACATGCTGGGACAGTTCTTGAACGGGTACATCGGCCAGCGGCGCGGCGCCCGTATGCTTCTATTGGGCGGTTTGGGCGCTTCAATCGCCATAAATGTTGCGTTCGCCGCCAACAGTTCGTATGCGCTGTTCATGGCCTTCATGGTGTGCAACGGTTTTGTGCAAGCCACTGGCTGGCCTGGAGTTGTAGGGGGCGTCGCCCAGTGGCTTCGCCCCTTCGAGCGGGGGCGCTACATGGGCCCCTGGAGCACGAGTTACATCATCGGGAATCTCGCGGTGAAGGGCGTGGGCGGTCTCCTTCTGGGTAACAAATTGACGGGGATGATCGCGGCGATGGGCGTCGGATCCCTGGTCATGGTCAGCGAGGGGTGGCGGCGCCTGTACCTGGGCTGTACGGCAATTGCCTTTGTGCTATGGTGGGTTTCGTACTTTTGGCATAGGGACACCCCACAGGAAGTCGGTTTGGAACCCATTGTAGACCCCAACGCCGAAGACGTGCGCGCCATCCGGCAACCCGGCGATGGCCACGTGACCCTGCGCGATTATATTACTCTGGCGTATAATCCGGTCGTCCTGGCGATGGGCATGGCCTATTTCTGCCTCAAATTCCTCAGGTATGCGCTTGACTCCTGGTTGCCCACGTTCTTGTCGATGGAAGGGCTGACCGGCGACCAGGCGGCGCTCTACTCAATGTTCTTCGACATCGGAGGGATTATCCCGTGCGCCTTGACCGGATGGGCGCTGGACCGCATATTCAAAGGAAACTGGGCGCGCCTGTGTTTCGTGGGCGGCGTGGGGTTGATGGGCGGCTACGTCCTGGTGGTCTTGTTTGAAGCCAATCCTTTGCTCGTCGCCTTGAGTTATGGCGTTGTGGGCTTTATGCTATATGGTCCGGACACGGTAATAAATGGCGCCGCGGCGGTAGCAGTGGCCGGCGAGAAGAACGCCGTGGCGTTAGCGGCGCTGATCAACGGCATAGGAAGCATTGGCCCCATCGTCCAGGAGCAACTGATCCCTCGTTTGATGGCGGGGAAGGATGATGCGGCCAGCATTCACGTATCGAACCAGTTGGCGCTGGGGATGAGCGTCTTTTTTGTCCTGATGATGCTGCTGGTCATGCGCCGGGTTCACGTGGCGCATCGGAACAATCGCGAAGCCGACCGGAATCATTGTTACTGGCGCAAACGGGTTTGTGGCTGGTAGCGTACTTTGGCAGGCGGGCGCCGAATGGGAAGTCCATGCGCTGTCGCGCGGGCCGGCGCTGCTCGAGCGCGAGGGGCTGTACTGGTATACGCTCGCCGATCCGTGCGACCCGGCCCGGCTTCGCCGCCTGCTCCAGGACATCCGGCCCCATGCGATAGTCCATACGGCGGCCATCGCCGACATTGATTACTGCGAGGCGCATCGGGATCTCGCGGACAAGATCAACGTTGGACTTACGCAAACTCTGGCGGAGTTGTGCGTCGAACTCGGCGCAAAGCTAGTCCACTGCTCGACGGACAACGTTTTCGACGGGGAACACGCTCCGTACCGGGAGGAGGATGCGCCCGGCCCGGTGAACTGCTATGCCGAGACCAAGGTGGCCGCGGAGCGGATTGTGCTGGCTCTGCCGGTCCCGGCCGTTGTTGCGCGCTTGGCCGCCGTGGTAGGGCTTCCTGTGCTTGGCGCCGGGAATTCGTTTCTTTCCCGGATGCGCGCGTCGTTTGAGCACGGGCGCGAAGTGGGGGTGCCCCCGGCGGAGGTGCGCACTCCGGTGGACGTGATCACGTTGGGACAGGCGCTGCTGGAACTCGCGGGTGACGCCCATACGGGTATTTTCCACCTCGCCGGAAACGATATACTGAATCGATACGAGATGGTTAGGCGAATCGCGGCGCGCTTGGGCTTTTCCGAAGGCCTCGTTGTTCCGAACGACCCGACCGGAATTCCAGGGCGCGCCTCCCGACCCCGCGATGTATCATTAGACAATGCCAAAGCAAGAAACCATTTGAAGACACCAATGCGCAGCCTGGACGACGGGTTGGCGCTTATCCTCGATGCGGAAAGGCGGTTAGTGAAATGAGCACTCCCAAGTTACAGCACGATTTGCAGATAAAGTTCGGCTCGGAATATGGAGCCGAAGAAGAACGCGCGATCATTGATATCCTGCATAAGGAGGCGCCCACGAGTGGCGACGCCTGTATCCAGTTCGAGAAGGACTTTGCGGCCTATTGCGGGACAACCCATGCGCGGACCGTCAGCAACGGCACTGCGGCATTGTTTCTATCCCTGGTAGCGCTCGATATCAAGCCTGGAGACCGGGTGTTGACCACGCCGATCACGTGGATCGCCACCGCCGCCGCCGCCGTTACGCTCGGCGCTGAGGTGGATTTCGTGGATATCGATCCCGTGACGTACAACCTGGACCCGAAGAATCTCGAGGCCAAGATCACGCCCAACACCAAGGCGATTCTGCCAGTGCATCTCTACGGCCAGCCTTGCGACATGGACGCAATTCTCGCCATCGCCGGGAAACACGGCGCCGCGGTCATCGAAGACGCCTGCCACGCCGTCGGCGCCGAGTACAAGAAGCATAAGGCCGGCAGCATGGGGTACACGGGATGCTTCAGTTTCCACGAGCAAAAGAACATGTCCACGCTTGGTGAAGGCGGGATGATCGTGACGAACGACCCGGCCGCGTTCGAGCGGATCGCGCTGTACCGGTCTCATTGCACGCGCGTCTACGGCAAGAGCACCAAGTATTGTTCGCTGGACGAGACCAAGGTCCCCATGGGCAAGCGCTTCTGGTACCAGGATTTTGATGATTGCGGCTACAACTTCCGCATGACCGATATCCAGGCCGCGGTGGGCGTCATTCAGTTGAGAAAGCTCGATACCCTCAACCAGCGCCGCATCGACAACGCCGCGTACCTCAGCGCCGGCTTGAAGGATGTTCCCGGCCTCACGCTCCCGACGATCGCGCCCGGCGTGAAACATGTATTCCACCTTTACCCCGTCCAGCTCGATCCGAAGGAATACGGCATGACGAAAGAGGACTTCGTCTACGCCATGCTTCACGAGCGCGGCGTCAAGGTCGGCACGCACTACATTCCGCTTCACTACTCGACCGCGTTCAAGAAGCGCGGATTCAAGAAGGGGCAGTTCCCGGTCGCGGAGGCCGCCGCCGAACGCCTCGTCACGCTGCCTATTAATCCCCGCCAGACGCGCGAGGCGCTGGATTACCTCATCGAGAGCGTGAAAGCCCTGGCGAGGAAATAGGGCGACCCGTACGCTGCTGCGCCCCATCCGGGGCTCACACGGTGTGGGTTTGTGATCCGGGGGTTCCCGTTGGTCACCCCCGGCTACTCTCCTGGCGTCCCTTTTGGGACTTGAACCAGCCGTGTTTGGACCAGTTATCGGCTGGGCACGGGTGGCGCCAAATGGCCCCGGTATGGTCGGCGAGGACGCCGACCATCGTCGCACGCGAATCCACGGTTCGCCAAGAACCTTCCCGCGCAATCTGTGGCGCCGGTCCGTGGCGTAGTACCCGCGCACAAACCGGTCGGCGAGGACGCCGACCCTCCCGAACGACGCCGAGCCGCGCAATGCTTCGGCGAATGCCGCGACTACGGCCCGTTGTTTTGGAGAACCCGCCGTGGCACAATCAGGACCGGACGAGGTGAACACAGCGTGTCGTCCCCGCAACTGTACTCGTACACGTGTGGCGCGCGCGAAGAGGAGTTATGCGTATGGCATTGGGAGCGCCTTCCAGCTGTCTCAATCATCCGGGCGTCGAAGCCACCGGCCGCTGCAAACAATGCGGTAAACCCTTCTGCAACGCGTGCGCCGTGTCGGGTCCGACCGGTAGATTTTGCAGCGATACCTGCAAAGAAAAACATCAAGTGTTCATTCAGCGAGCGCAACAACTCGACCGGCAGGTCGTGAGCGGCGGGTTTTTGCGCAAGCTACGGAGCATGGCCATCAAACTGGTGATCTGGGCCGTCGCGATCCTGGCCGTGGCCTTTATTCTTACGAAATACGCCCAAATCGAAGTGCCCATTCTTAGTGATTTATTGCGGCGGTATGTTGGCGCGTAGCGTCATCAAGGTTTCATAACATATAAGGAGGAACGGCTTTATGGATCTCAGCAAAGTGAAATGGGCGGCGATCATCGCGGTCGTCGCCGGAGTAGGCTGGTCGCTGTCTTCACCGGGAACCGAGTGGTGGTTCAACAAGCTGAAGGCGTACACGCCGGGGCAGAGCGCGGAAAACGACGTCGTAAACGAAGCGAGTCTCAGCAAGTTTGGCGGATACCTTTTTCAGACCCTGCGCTACGAAAAGGCGGAGGAAGTTTTTCAGCTTTCGATTGACCGCTATCCTAAAGGGAAGAACGTCTACTACAACGGCTACCGCCTGGTGAAGTGCCACGAAAAACGCGAAGATTACGAGGGGGCCGTAGGCTTGCTTGTCGCGTTGATAAAGGCCAACGCCCATCAGTTCGACGACCGTGTTCCGGAAGTGGAGATCCTGAAGTTGCGGACGAATAAGCTGATCGAGACGCATAGTCTTGGCGAATTGATCCCGTAGCGTATGGATCGAATTGCCGGCAGGATTCCCGTGCTTGAAAGCTTGCGCGCCAAGAAACGAAAGGCGCGCAGGCTTTTTGTGCTTCGGGAAGGCAGGGGTTTCGAGGCCATTCTGGAAGCGGCGAAGGGGCTTCCGATCGAGACGCGGTCGCGTATGGAACTCGACATGCTCGTCGAAGGCGGAGTCCATCAAGGCGTGGTGCTGGAAGCCGATCCCTTACCCCTTTGCCGCGCGGAGGACTGGGTCAAACGCGACTTCGGACCCAACGACTTGGTGGTTGTCCTCGATAGTATCGAAGACCCGCAAAACTTCGGCGCTATCGTTCGCAGCGCGGTCGCCTGCGGCGCGTGCGGTGTCGTCTTTGGAAAAGACCGCTCCGCCCCCATTTCGACCGTGTCCCAAAAGAGCGCCGCCGGCGCCATGGAATACGTGGACCTCGTCCAGGCGACGAATGTTGTGCGTTGCCTCGAAGGCCTCAAACAGGCCGGTTTCTGGGTCGCCGCGCTCGACCCGGAAGGCAAACAGGTTCTCTGGGACGCCGACCTCAAGGGGAAAATCGCGCTCGTGATTGGGAACGAAGGCAAGGGCATCCGGCGCTTGGTTCACGAACACTGCGATCTCCATCTGCGTATCCCGCTCACGGGGCCTATTCCTTCGCTGAATGCGTCCGTGAGTGCGGCGATCGCGCTGGCGGAGTGTTTGAGGCAGAGGGTTTAGGGTCTGTCTCGTCACCCAAACCCCAAACCCCGTCTCTCCGGCTTGATCGCTTCCCTCCCGCGGGGCCATTCTTATCGTAGAACCCGGGAAGACGTGCATGGGGAACAGGCGCCAACCGCAGCATGATATCCCCGATGCCGCGCTCATGCTTCGCGTGGGCCGCGGAGACGGGGACGCCTTTGCCGTCTTGTACCACCGCCATTACCGGAAACTGCTCGACTTCTTCTACGCGATGTCGGGCAGCGCATCCACCGCCGAAGATTTGTGTCAGGAGTGTTTCCTGCGGGTCTGGCGTCTGCGCGAACGGTATGCGCCCACCGGATCCGTAGTGGGCTACCTCTTCACCATAGGCCGATACGTGTGGTACGAACAACGCCCCAAAATCTACCGGGACCAGCGGGTCAAATCGCTCTCCGAAGCGCAAGTGAACGGCTTCGACGCGACCGACTCGCGCGCGCTTCCCGACGCATTGGCGTCCCGGGTGGAGATCGAAGAAGCCATTCTCAAGGCGGTGGCGGGTCTGACGGAAGACCAGCGCATGGCTTTTTTGTTACGCACCATACAGGGCCTTCCGCTGGAAGAGATTGCGCGCGTCATGGCCTGTCCGGTGAATACAGTGCGCTCCCGGAAATTGTCCGCGATGAAACGGTTACGCGAGGCCCTGCGCGGCCTCTTGGTGTTATAAATCTCATAACAATGTGCGAGGCGCTATTATGGAATGCAACGAAATCCGAGAGAAGTTGGCCGACTATGCGTCGGACGATACGAGTCACGCCCTGCGTGACGCGATCGAAGCCCATCTGGCTCACTGTTACGTGTGCCGCGAGGAATTGTCCCAACACGAGGCGCTGCTGAACGCGTGCAGGACGGCGCTGCGCCACCCGCTACCTCTGGACCGCTGGGACGAGCTGCGGGCGATCATGGATTTGGACGTCCCGCGCCAATTCCCTGGCTGGCGGAAGCTGGTCCGCCGGCGCGCCGTGGCCGCAGTCCTGGCGACGGCGGCGACGCTGGTGTTGGTGGTGCGGACCGTGTTTGCCCCGGCGCCGCTTACTCAATCCGATGAAGGGCTGGGCGAGGACGCCCTTGCCTCGGCGCCGATTTCGCTGGCCCCGGACGGACTGATCTCCGTCGTAGCGGCCTCGCGGGAAGCGGCTCCGTTACAGCGGTACAAGGACACCGTCAGCTACTATTTCCACTCCTTGGACCTCGATGCGCCCAAGCCATCCGGACCAGACGCCGAAACCACTCCCTCACCTCAAAAGGCGCCAGACGTTACCGGCCCGTCGATCAGTTTGCTGATGACGAGCCATATCTATGCGTAACGACGCCGCGCCACGGTTACTGGACCGGAGATTGCCCAATGCCCAACTATAGGTACCGCGCTGTTGACCGCAGCGGTAAGCCCGCGGAAGGCACGATGACGGCCGAAACCTCGCGCGAGGTGATCAAAGCCCTGGAACAGCAGGAGCTGGCCGTCAGCGCCATCGAGCCTGCGGAAGGCGTTTCCGCCATTCCGCTGCGGGAGAAGAAGCTCACTGCGGACGACTTGAATCTTCTGAACGAACAAGTCCACGCCATACTTAAGAGCGGCCTGCCCTTGTCCGCATCCTTGCAGAATTTGGCCGATGACATTCAAAACCCGCGTCTGCGCCCTGTCATCAACGATCTCCAACAGGGGCTCGACCGCGGGGAACCGCTCAGTGACGCCTTGGAACGTCACCCGCAAAGTTTCTCGCCCGTGTACCGCGCTCTTGTCGGCGCTGGCGAACAGACCGGGAATCTGACCGGGGTCTTTCAAACCCTAACCACCTACTCCGCCCGCAGCGTGGAGTTCAAGAACCGGCTCCAAGAAACCCTGGCGTATCCGTTGTTTGTTTTCTTCGTGGCGTTAGCCGTGGGTATGTACTTCCTGCTTGAGTTATTTCCATCGTCCACGCCATTGGATTGGGGGTTATGGAACGAGAAAAAGCACGAGGGACTGGCGTCCATCGCCAATCTGATCGAGACCATCGGCTATCATCGCGGCGCCATCGCCTTTACGGCGTTAGGGGCTGCGTTGCTGCTGGCAGGGATCATGGTTGCCGCGCGTTCGACGGCGGCCGGCCAGCGCGCGCTTCAAGCGCTGGGCATGCGAACACCGGTTATTCGAAAGCTGCTGTACGATGCTTCGATCGCGCGATTCTCAAACGCGCTGGGCATGCTGCTCGCCTCGCGCGTGCCGTTGCCGGAGAGTGTGAGTCTGGCGGCCGCGGCGGCGGGCAACCCGCGCCTTCTAGCCGCGGCGAACAACGCCGTCGCTTCGATCCAAGCCGGCCACGGCCTTAGCGAAAGCTTGTCCGCCACACGATATTTCAGCAACACGTACTGCTGGTTGCTGCGCAACGGCGAAGAGCGCGGCGCGGTCGAACAAGCGCTCCTGGGGCTTGCGGAGCAAGCCGAGCGTGAGGCGGATAAGCGCAGCCGGTCCGTGGTAGCGTGTACGGGGTCCTCTACCACATCATAGGCGCGTCTTTCTTTGGGGATGCGATCTCAGGCTGATGAACTGGCGCGACGCACTACATAAAGATATCCGATTCCTGTCGGGATCGAAGCGCGATAGGAAGCCCCGCCGCGGCTCGACCCGTTCGAGGTCGTGGGCGCCGCGGTACTTTCGCAAAGGGCGCTACTGGAAAGATCTCCTGACCGTAACCGGTATCCTGCAGGGCCTGGTCCGCGCCAATGCGCCTTTGGTCGGGGGACTGCAAATGGCCGCGCACGACGCGCCGCGGTATCCGCTGTGGCGGGTTCTCACGGGACTCGAGCAGGATTTGGCATTGGGAATGCCGCTATCGGAAAGCGCCGCCGGCAATCGCCGCTTCTTCCCGGGATTTTACTCGGACCTGCTCAAGTCAGGGGAGGCCTCGGGAACGCTGTTGCACAGTTTCGACCTCCTGCGCGAAATTCTCGTGGAGATTATCAACCGGAGAACTCGGATTGCGCAGTATCGCGCCTATATCGGAATGATATGGGTGTTCCTTCTCGCGGTATTTGCGTTTCTATCCGTCAAGGTTCAGCCGGTCTTCCGTGAGGTACTCAAAGATTTCGGCGAGAAGATTCCTCCCGCGATGCAGTTCCTGGTGGATCTCGGCGACTTCTTGGCCTATCGGTGGTGGGCGCTGCTTCTGCTTTTCAACGCGGCGATCATCGCCGGTTGTTTTCTGCTCAAGATCCGGTTCCTGAACAACGCTCTCGGGTGGCTCCTTCTTTACACGCCCGGACTGGGCGGGCTCCTCCGAAAGAGCGCGCTTGCTCACGTCGCCCTCGTACTGGAGAAACTGTTGGCGGCGGGGATGCCCATAGACGCCGCTCTCGACGCCGCGGCGGGCCTGGATGTACATCCGCTCTTCGCGGCGGCGTTACAGCGCGTCCGGAAACGGGTCCAGGGCGGCGCCACCCTAAAGGACTCTTTCAGCAAGGAACGCTGTTTCCCTCGGTCGTTTCGCGGATTTGTTTCGGTCGGCGAGAGTTCCAATCTCTTGCCGAACGCGTTGGCGCAAGCTGGCGATTTGTACCGGCGGCAGGTGGCCAAGGTCACCCGCATCCTCTTGGATCTGCTGTCGCCGCTGGGCGTAATCGCGGCGGGCGCGGGCGCGCTGCTGTTGTTCGCATCCTACCTCGAGTTTCTCGCGGCAACCTGCGCCGCATTGGTGGACAAGCTATGAGAAGCCGAAAAGCGACACGTTTCGACACGCGAGTATCGCCGGACGCGGGCAAACTAGGCTTTTCGCTGTTGGAGCTAATCACGGCCTTGTTCGTGCTGACCGTCGGATTGCTTGGGTCTATCCATCTCTATTTCCGGGGCATCGAGGCAATGAACACGGTCCGCGAGGCGGCGCTGGTATCGTCCGCGATCCGGAACGAGGTCGAAACGCTCCGCGCGCAGCCGTTTGCCGCGCTTCAGAACGGCGCCAATCGCCCGTTCGTCAGCTCGACTCCAGGAATTGACCGCTTGCCGAACCTGCATGCCGCGGTCTCGATCGAGGATGCGTTCGAGCCCAGTAAACGGATTAAGAAGATCACGGTGGACGCCGCGTGGTCCGGGGAGCACGGCAGGACGGTTCACCGAACCGCGACCACGCTCGTGGCGGACAAGGAGGGGCCATGACGCGCGAAGCGTTTCCGGCGCCCGCCCACGTTCGGCGGCCATCCTCGACTGGCGTCTTCGCGCGCGAAGGTACAACTCTCCTCGAGATGCTCGGGTACTTGGTGATCATGGCTGTTGTTCTGAACGTCTCCGCGCAAGCGCTTATCTCATGCATGCGGCTGTCGCACTACGGGTCCGTGGTGGCGGATCGAATGGGTCAGGCTGCGGAAGTAGAGCAGGCGTTCCGTAAGGCGGCCGGGCAAGCCGATGCGGGGGTGAACGGCGTTGGCGCATACAAAACCGGGCCGGGAACACTCGTCTTGGGGCGGAGTACGGCCGAGACCGGCGTTCGCGAGTTTACGGTCATGGGTAGTCTCAGGTCTCCAGAAAGCTTCAGCAAGCTGGTACTCCGCGACGAAGGCGGCGAATTGAAAGCGGAAAGCGTCGTCACGTATCCGCTAGCAGTGCGCACTATCGCGTTCACGTACGACAGCGCCGATCCTCGCAACGCGCGCCTTGTCAGTATGGACATTACGACGGCCGCTGCGCGCAAGTCCTCGAAGACTGAAGCTGTGCGGCGCGTTACCGAGGCCTTGCGGGGCATGGGCGCCAAGACGGCCGCCGTGGAGGCGCCGCGATGACCACGTGTAGGCAGAAACGAAATCAGGGAACAGCGCTGATCGCGGTGATTGTCTACCTTGTCATTGTGACATCGCTAACCACGACATTCTTCGCTACCGTACACCGGACCATGTCACAGGCGCGTACAGTAGAACGCCGAAACCAGTGCATATATTTGGCGGAGGCCGGCATCGAGAAGGCCGTGGCGGAATTGCGAGTGAATGCCGCGGGGTATCGAGGGGAACAGGATACGCCATTGGGGGATGGCGCGTTCTCCGTCGTGGTCACTCCCGAAAACCGGCCCGGCGCTTACCGGATCCTCGCGACCGGCAGACTCATTCGCGGCGCGACGGTGGCTGGTGAACGGAAACTTGCGGCGAATGTGGTTCTCGCCGGGCCGCGCATCGCCGAACTGCATTGGATGGAGGCGAGCCAATGAGCACGCGCAGGCGCGGGTTTACCGTCCTTGAACTGACGGCGGTCATCGCCACGATTGGCATACTGGCGGCGATCTTGTTGCCTGCGCTGGCGCGCGCGCGCGAATCGGCCCGGCGCGCCTCGTGCCTGAACAATCTCTCCCAACTGGGTATCGCGCTGCACATGTACGCCGCGGAACATGATGGATCATTGCCGTGGAGCGGGGGAAAGGGTGACGCGAAGTGCCTGTTGACGTTCTGGGCGGACTACGTGACGGACCCCCGAAGTTTCATCTGTCCTTCTGACCCCACTGCCACTGGCTTTGACGCGGTCGAGAGCGGAAATCCGGCGTTCACGACCGACGAACTCGGCGCCTGGTCGGATCGCACGAAACCTGAAATACGCAGTATCCGATGCAGCTACGATTATCTGGGCGTCTACAGCCATGGGCCGATCGTGCTGCCGGAGTTGCCCGCCCCGATTCCTGTGGCGCCCATCATGTGGGACCTCACCGGTTCCCTGCCTGAAACGGGTAGCTCCACTTCGTATTGGAACCATATACCTGGTGGCGGCAACGTCCTATGGCTTGACGGGTCTGTCACGTTCATGAAGAAGCCGGAATGGGTGGATTGGGACCTTCCAAGCCGCACGGACGCCGTCGCGTTCGACCCGCCCCGCCAATTCGCGAAACCGGACAAGACGGATGATACCGGGAGTTCGCCGTCCCCATTCTCTTCCCGGCGCCGCCGGTAATCACGGCAGAGGAATAGGGATGGGGTAGGGACGTATCGCCAACAACGTCCATGCGTTCGAGTTGGCCGGCCGAGATGATCGGCGGATGCACACGCGCTGGGCGCTTTCGGCGAAAGCGCCCTACCCCTATTGGTTTGTGTGTGGGTCGCGAAGGGTGTGATCCGCCGTTGCGGCGCCGCCGCAATTGCCTAGTCAATGGTATGACTTCCCTGTCAGCGCCGGTGTCTCTTGCATCGATGACACTGCCACGGAAGCGAATCCTCTGGAGGGAGGTGGACAACTTGAGGACTTACGAAGCGCTTTACATCGCCAAACCTGAATTGAAGGACGATGAAATCCAGACGATAGCAAGCGAAGTGGAAAACATGGTCGGCCAAGCCGGCGGTTCTATCGTGCGCTCGGAGATCTGGGGCAAACGCAGGCTCGCCTACGAAGTAGACGGCTTTGCTGAAGGCGCCTACGTGCTGCTGCGCTTTCAAGCGCAGCCGGCGTTCGTTGCCAAGCTCGAAAATCATTTCCGGCTCACGGAAAACATCATCCGGTACATCACGGTTCATTTCGACGAGAAGACCTTGCGTCTGGAAGAACAGCAGAAGAAGCGCGTGGAAGAGCAGATTCGCGCCAGCGCCGCCGCGGCCAACCGCGACGACGATGACGACGATGACGATCTTTCCGGCCCTGTCTACCGCGGGCGCGGTGACAGAGACGACGACGATTAGAACTGACAAACTGAGAGGGCGGGTACATGTCGGACTTTCGAATGCCGGACTTCAACAAGGTCTATGTTGCGGGACGTCTCACCCACGACCCGGAACTCAAGTATCTGCCGTCGGGCACGGCCTTCTGCAAGCTCAGACTGGCCGTCTCGCGCTCCTATAAGAGCAAGGACGGCGAGCGCAAAGAGGATACCTTCTATATCAATGCCTCGGCATGGGATAAAGGAGCGGAGTATCTTGGCGAACACTTGAAGAAAGGCCGTCCCGTTTTGGTCGAAGGGCGTCTAACCAGCAACGAATGGGAAGACAAGGCCACCGGCCAGAAACGGAGCATGATCGAAATCCGCGCGGATCGCGTGCAGCAATTGGATTGGGATCAGGCTGGTAGCGGTGGTTCGCCCGCGCCACGGCCGCAACCCCGCGCCATTGAGGAACCCGTTCCCGAAGACGACATCCCGTTCTAACCCAATACATTCTGTGAGATCGGAGAATACGGAAATGCCTAAGTTTCTGCCGAAGTCAAAGGCAAAGGCGCGCAAGAATAAGAAGAAAAAAGGACCAGCGCGCCCAAAGATTTGCCGTTTGACCGTTGACCGCGTGGAATACATCGATTACAAGGATGTAGCCATGCTCAAGCATTATGTGACCGAGCGCGGGAAGATTATCCCCCGCCGGATTACCGGAGCTACGGCGCGGCATCAGCGCATGCTCACGCGGGCCATCAAGCTCGCGCGGCAAATCGCGTTGTTGCCGTTTGCCGCGGATTAGCGCCGCGCCCCGACTGACCCGAGACGTGCAAGCCCTGGCGTTGTTTGCGTTGAATTGCGCGGCTGTCTTTGTGGTAGCCGCCGTTCTTGGCCTGTTAGGCCCAGGGCCGGGAGGCCTTCCGTTCCTGGCGGTTCCCGTAGCCATCTATGCCATGACCGGCAAGCCCTATTTCTGCGGCGCGTTAATTGCCTGCGCCGCAATGGGAACGGCCTGCGCCGAACTGGCGGCAAGCGCGATGCTCGGTACCGCGCCGGTGTGGGCCAGCCCCTGGAACGCCGTGCTCAACGCATGCATGGCGGCTGCGGGAATTGTCCTGGCCGCGGGTATTTCGCGGTGTTGGAGTTACGGGAAGCTGGCGATCGCGGTAGCCGCCCCGGTGTTTGTCACCCAGGCCGTGAACATGGTCTTGCGGCGGGAAACGCTTCAGGCGTGGTTCAGCGCGAGTATTGAATCGCTCCAAGCCGAACTGCAGGCGCCGCTGAGCCAGCCGCCTAGTGAATTGATGAAGGCGTTCCTGGAACAGTGCCAGTGGTTATCTGAACACTGGACTGCGTGGATGGCCGGGCATATTTTCGCGATTGCGCTGTTTGGCGCCTGCATGGCGATTTCGTTTACGTCGCTGTGGTTACGGCGCGTGTTGCAGCGCCCGGGGCCGGTCGGCGGGTTTCGGACTTTTGGCGTACCGGACTGGCTGGCGTGGGCGGTGATCGCCGCAGCCGTCTTGGCGTATGTGGATTACCGCTGGCCCGGCACGCCGGTGCGCGTTGTGGCTTGGAACCTGGGCTTGGCGTTGACCATTACGTACTGGCTGAACGGCCTGGCGATCCTGGTCTACGCGGTGTACGTGGCCAACGCGATCAACGCGCGGTTCGCAGGGTACCTGATGACGGGCGCCACGCTGTTGTTGTTTCCGCAGGCGTTGGCCCCGGTCGGGTTGTTCGACACGTGGTTTAGTTTCCGAAAGAAGCTGGACAAGCTCATCGAGGCCAAGCGCCTCCTTGATCAGTCCCGCCATGACGATGACTGAATTCTATACCCATCCTTATGAAGGGAGGTGGATCGTATGAAAGTGATTCTCAGTGAGAACGTCCCGAACCTGGGAGACATGGGCGCGACCGTAAAGGTCGCCGCCGGCTACGCGCGCAATTTCCTGCTGCCTCGCAAGCTTGCCGTCCCCGCCCAGTCCGGCAGCGCGAAGCAGATCGAGCATGAGATGCGCATCATCCGCAAGCGCGAGGAGAAGCACCTCAGCAAGATGGCTGAGTACGGCAAGACCCTCGAAGCGTTGACCGTCGAAATCAAGGTCCGCGCCGGCGAAGAGGACAAGATCTTCGGATCGGTGACGTCGGCCAACATCGCGGAGAAGCTCAAGGAGCTGGGTCACGCCATTGACCGCAAGGCCATCCACCTTGACGAACCGATCAAGGCGCTTGGCATTTATACCGTACCCGTCCGCTTGGCCAAAGGTGTCGACGCCAACGTGAAAGTTTGGGTTGCGGCCGAAGTGAAAGAAGAAGAGGTCACTGCGTAACGTGGCCAGGGAGCGGACGCCGCAACCGGTCTTTGATCGGATGCCTCCGCAGAATATCGACGCGGAGCGCTCCGTTCTAGGCGCAATGCTGTTGAATTCCGACGCCGTGGGCGCCGCGATTGAAGTGCTCCGCGAGAACGCCGCCGATGCGTTCTACGCGGAAGCGCATCAGCATATCTACGGCGCCATGGTCGCGCTGTTTCGCAAGAACGTGCCCATCGATCCCGTGACCCTGACCGAGCAATTGTCGCGGGCGGGACACCTCGAGAGCGTTGGTGGCGTAAGCTACGTGGCGGATTTGTCGAGCGCGGTGCCGACCTCCGCCAACGTGGATTACTACGCGCGCATCGTGCTGGATGCGGCGGTGCTGCGCAAGCTCATCAGCGCGTGTACGCAACTGGCCGGCGAGGCGTATTCGCTTCCGCCCGACACCAACGCGCTGCTGGACCGCGCCGAGTCTCACATCTTCGCGATTGCCGAAGCGCGCCAGCTCACTCCGATCCACCGCGTCGGCGATCTCCTCGAAGACAGCATCCACCGCATCGAGGCCATCATCAAGGCCCACGACGGCATTACCGGTCTGGCGACAGGCTTCGCCAAACTCGATGAGATGCTCTCGGGTCTCCAGCCCTCGGACATGGTCGTGCTGGCTGCGCGGCCTTCCGTTGGAAAGACCGCCTTCGCGCTGAACATGGCGTCGCACATCGCGATTCACCTCAACAAGTCGGCGCTGATCTTCAGCCTCGAAATGTCCAAAGAGCAACTCGTGCAGCGCCTCCTTTGCATGGAAGGCCAGATCGACTCGCGGCGTTTGCGCACGGGCTATTTGGCGCAGTCCGAATTTCCCAAACTTACCCGCGCCGCCGACAAGCTCAGCCGCGCGCCGATCTATATCGACGATACGCCACGCGTCACCGTGCTCGATCTCAAGTCCAAGGCGCGGCGCCACAAGTCCACCCACGGCCTCGATCTTATCATCATCGATTACATGCAGCTCATGGGATCGCAGGGCCGCGCGGAGAACCGGCAGACTGAAATCTCCGATATTTCCCGCTCGATCAAAGGTATCGCGCGCGAGTTGCGCATTCCGGTCGTCGCGCTATCGCAACTCAGCCGCGAAGCCGAGAAGGACGATTCCGGCGGTCCGAAACTGTCCCACTTGCGCGAATCCGGCGCCATCGAACAAGACGCCGACGTGGTCCTCATGTTGTCGCGCCCGCCCGCGCACGAGGCCGAGGGCAACGAGAATCTCATCCGCCTGGACATCGCCAAACAGCGCAATGGCCCCACCGGAAAAATCGAGTTGCTGTTCGACCGCAACATCCAGCGCTTCAAGAGCGTCATGCCCGGCGGCGAAGCCGCCCATATCAGCCCCTCCGCCGAAGAAGCCTCCTACGACGCCGAAGACATCTACACCGACGACGACACGCCGTTCTGATCTCCCTAACTCGCTTTCCGCTCGAACCGAATCACGCGCGTCCTCCTCGGCTGATCTGTGTCGAAGGAGATGTTGTACGTCTGTGACCACGTGCGCGCAGCCGGGTCGTAGGTCGTTTGCCAGAAATCGGCGCCGTGGACAGACTGGTTCAGGACCGTATCTTTGCCATCGTCACGGATCACGACTTGGTGGCCGTTGTGTCTTCTCAGACCGGAGAAGGTGATTGGAACGTACCCGACGCCGCCCGTCACCTCGAACACGGCCGATTGATCCGGCGCGACTTGAATCGCCAGCGGATAGGTGTGCAGCAGTTCGCCCCGCGAACACCGCACGTCGAGGTTGTTTCCCGCGGCTTCACGGTGGAACATCTTCCACGTGTTCGCGTCCGCAACGAGCGCCTTGCGCAGCGCCTCGTTCGGACCGTAATAGTCGCCCGCGGCCAGCGGCATGATCACCATCTCGACTTCCGCCTCGACAAAGTCACCCGGCTCCAATTGTTTCAGGTCCGCCGGCGGCGCCAACTCGATGAGGGCGCTGTCGAATTTGCCGGACGTGCTGCGATATACCGAGGCAGAGGGCGCGGCGTCTTTGCCCCCCAGCCGCGCGTTCCACGCGCGCAGCATGATGCCCCGATTCGCCCACGCGCCGGAGTTCTTATCATTGCCTCCGTCGCTTTCCAGCATCGCGAACCACGGCGCGGCGCCATCGCACCGTATGCCGGTCCGGTCATACACGCGCCCGCCGTAGTTCGGCTTCCACTCTTCCTTCACCCCCGCCGCGTCACCGCGCGCGATTCGGCCGTCCCGATGCCAGTTGTAGTCGTCCGCGCCCAACTGATAAAACGCCAGCCGTTTGAACGGCGTAGGTTTCAACACGTCATAGCGGACCTTATGAAAGACGCGCACGTAATCGTCACTCCGAGGCAATGACGCTTCCACCGTCGTGCGAATGCGCTCGTCCGTCGTGACGCCGCGGTACACCGCGCGCGTCAGACAGGGTCCCTGCGACACGTACCGGCTCTCGACCTCTTTCAGTGGCTGATACCGATTCTCCGCATCGTAGTACACCAGGAAGTCGCCGCCGCCCACATTGTTGGTCCACGTCCACTGCGGCTGATTCTCGCTCATGCTCCGGACCATCAGCGGGCGCACGTCCGTGATGCGGCACCGCT
This sequence comes from Candidatus Hydrogenedentota bacterium, assembly GCA_016215105.1. Taxonomy (GTDB): domain Bacteria; phylum Hydrogenedentota; class Hydrogenedentia; order Hydrogenedentales; family SLHB01; genus JACRLJ01. Next base: position 51,783 of record JACRLJ010000045.1, on the reverse strand, counting down.
TCTGGATCGCGTCCGGCTCGTAACAGATTGACTCACCCCAACTCCCGATGGCCGCCTGTTCCCAGACTTGATTGTGGCCCCAGCCAATCAGACACAGCTGCGCATGCGAAGCCGCGGGAACACCGCCCCACCGCGCATACGCCATCGTAAACTCGAACGCGAACTTCGATTTCGCGGGCAGACGTAATACGGTAACGCCATGGAACCACGGCCCCTCATACAGCAGCCGTCTGTCTTTCTGCTGGTGCCAATTCTTTGAGATCTGCACCGGAATTCCCGCCGGCTGGCCGGATTCATCGCGAATCATCGGACACATCCCTGTCACGCCCTCGAAACCCTCGTCAAGCGCGAACATCAGCCGAAACACGCGCTCCGCGTCGGATGGGTTTGTCAAATCCACCTGAATCCGATCAAGATGATCCGGATCGCTCGCCACCGACCACGACTCTTTCGGAAGCGCAATGCGCTGCCAGCCGCGGTCCGCGTCTGTAGTCGCATCGAGCGCAGCTTTGTCCCCGCGAATGTTTCGCGCCGCCACGCTACCCGCCTCGGCGTCCGAAACCGGCGTCGGCATCCACGACAACGCTACGCGCGCCGACGCGCCCGCTTTCCACGCGTCTGCGGCTTTGGCGCGCGCTTCGAGGTCCTTGCCGTTCGGACCAAATGCGATGCGCAATTCCGCCGCCGGAAGATCGCCGCGCGGCGTGGCCTCGAGAACAAAGCCCAAGCGGTCCGGCCATGCGATAACCTCCAGCCGCGCATCAACCGGCGCACGTTGCCCGTCCGCGCTCTCGAATACGAGATTCAGCACATCGAATCGTTGAAGGAATCGGCCGCCTTCAATCAAACGGACGGGGAAGTTGAGATAGTCCTTCTGTGCTTCCGCCCCGCGCACGCAGCGATAGCTCACGCCGCCAATGGTGATTTCCAAACTGAACGCGGCCGAAGGGAGCGCCTTCAAGGAGTTACCGATATCGCCAGGGCTGTTTGGATCCAAGCGGCCCGCATGCGGCGTCGTGATACTTTGCGGGTCCAAGACAAATCCGTACTGACCCGTATGAACAGCGACCCACTGTGGCGAAGCCGGCGCGCGCATCTCGCCAATGTCACCCACCCATCCGTTCAACCAACAGTACACCGTTTCATCCGTCACCTGCGGAACGACGTCGCGGACTTCGCATGTCCGCAGAGCATCCGCAGGCGCGGCGCCTGTCACGGTCATAACTGCCAGCAGGAATGAGATAGCGCTCATCACCAATCTCCCCAGTGCATCCCACGCGGTTAACTACCCACGGCATGATATAGGGTCAACGTCAGCCACATCCACACATTGCGCAAGAAAGTTTGATGACGTCTTCTAACCGCGTATGCGTAGCAAGAAAATTCCCCTGCCGCGTGTAGAACCCGGCAGGGGAAGATAATGTCTTGATTGGCGGAACGCTTAGACCGAGATCGACCAGCCTTTGCGATAGTTGTTCTTCACCAATGCGTTCGCCTCGGGCGCGTTGGTGACCTTCATGTTCGGGCCGTCACATTCGATCTTCTTGCCGGTGCGGAGGGCCAGGTTGCCGAGAAGGACCACTTCGGTGAACGGACCCGCGTAGTCGAAATTCGAGCAGGCGGGTGTACCGCCTTTGCACGCCTGAACCCAATCTTGGTAGTGATCCTGTTTCGGGATACGCGCCAGAGTCGGCGCCGGATTCTTGTAGTCCTTGAACTTCGCCGACGGATAGAGCCTCGGATTCTCGCTGTAAGTGTTGCTTGTAATGTAACCCTTGTCACCTACCAGCAGCGTGCCGTTGTGGTCCTTCGGGCCTTCGCCTAACACATCGGTCGCCGGGAGATCTTTGGGATGCGCCGGCTCATTTCCCCCGTCGTACCAATACAAGGTGACGGGCGCCATGTCGCCGCGCTTCGGAAACTCGTACTTGAGTACCGATTTCTTCGGGGCCTGCTCGCTCGTGCCGCCCTCTTGGCTCACGACCTCGACGCTGGTCGGGTAACCCAACTTCAGCGCCCAATTCGACGCGTCCATAATGTGACACGCCATGTCGCCCAGCGCACCGCAGCCGAAACCCCACCAACCGCGACACACCCACGGACAATAGCAGTCTTTCCGTCCTTCGGTGACGCCCGGGTAGTTCGCGACATACGGCCGGAACGGCGCCACGCCGAGCCACAGATCCCAGTCCAGCGTCTTGGGAACCGGATCCGAACCCGCCGGCCGCGTACGGCCCTGCTGCCATAGCGGACGATCCGTCCAGACATGCGCCTCTGTGACGTTGCCGATCGCGCCCGACCACACCCACTCGCAAATCTGGCGGACGTCGTTGCTCGAATGGCCTTGATTGCCCATCTGCGTAGCGACCTTGTACTTGCGCGCCGCTTCGGTCAACATGCGCGCTTCCTGGATCGTGTGCGTCAACGGCTTTTGCACATAGACATGCTTGCCGAGCTGCATGGCGGTCAAGGCAATGAACGCGTGCATATGGTCCGGTGTCGAAATCGTCACCGCGTCAATGCTCTTTTCTTTTTCGAGCATCGTCCGGAAGTCTTTATACTGTTTTGCCTTTGGGAAACGGGCGAACGTCTCTTGCGTTCCTTTGTATCCCCAATCCACGTCGCACAATGCCACGACGTTCTCGTTCTTGCCGGACTCGGCGATGTCGGTGCGCCCCTTGCCGCCTATGCCAATACCCGCGATGTTCAGTTTCTCGTTTGGCGAAATGGTCCGGCGCTTGGAAACGCGCTTGGTCCCGGTCGCACACCCTGCGGCGGCGGCCAGCGACCCCATAAGGAAGATTCGCCGTGTCAACTTGGGCTCACTCATTTTGGCGCCTTTCTCAATGTAGTATCGATTTCACTCGTGCCTGGAAGAATCACGCCCCGCATTGGGCTTGCCGGGGCAACCTTTGGAGCATAGCGAAATCCGAGCGGGGCGTCAATATGAGGAAAGGCGCCAACTTCGGGACGTTTTGGCAAAACGTCCCTACCCCGTAGCCATTGCCTTCTTGGGGCGGCCGCACCGAGGTAGGGCGCTATCGCCGAACGGACCCGCCGCACGGCGAATTGGCCGATGATTCTGGAACTGCAAACAGGACAAATAATGAAGTGGAAGGCGCCGGGAAGAATCCCCGGGATTCGGAGGAAGGAAGTCTTCTGTGGCTTCGGAGTAGAAGCCTGGAGCTCCAGGACGCATATCAGCGCTTGGTACCGGCGCTTTTATCTGGGCGACATCCGTGTCTAGGTCTTACTGAGACCTCCGTGTCTCAGCTCTCTGCACAATGTATCGGCTAGTCTGCCAGAAACTTGAGCGAAATGGCGCTAACCTGAAGCCATTCGTGTGGCCTCGGACCACCCGCTGGAGCAGCGAAAGCCGCCAGACAAGGCCATCGTCGTGGACTGTGTTCGCGGCGCTCGGGCGGACGCGGCGAGACGGCGCGTCTACTTTGGCGCCCGCTTACAGACCTCCCGCCGCCGACTCGTTCCCAAGTTGTACTTTGGGAATGCGCGTGCCTCAAAAGCTGACCTTTGTATTCCCCAGCGTGTGCGCCGGAACTCTTGGCCGGGTGCGTTCCCAAGTGCAACTTTGGGAACGAGGACAATAGGAAAGTCCACGGTTGAACTCCCCTCTTGGCAGGTGAACCATGAATGGGGAGATCGCGACGCACCGGATAGGCCATCGGACGCGGCGAGGACGCCGCGTCTACTATAGGGCTCGACCCGCGAACCCTATACCGTCGCCTCCCAGCGCCGCAGTCCGGTGCGCGAGAGGTACGTCGGTATCACTTGAAACGCTTGGTTCAACTCGGGCAGCGCGTTGATGAATGCGCGCTTTCGTTCGCCTTCCGGCCCGAAGAGAATGCTCAACGAGCCGCCTTCTCCACCGGCCCCGTTGACCTTCCAGCCCATCGCGCCGTGCTCTTTGGCCAGCGCCATCACGGCGCGGGCTGTGTCCGGCACCAGCGCGGAGTGCAACGCCGCCTGGGCCTCGGTGTTCTCGATCATGCACTTTCCAAACGCCCCGAAATCGCCTGCGTACAGCGCATTCTTGCCGTCGAACGCCGCCCGCCGCAGCGGCTCGAGCGCGGATTTGTCGGCGTCGGCCCGGTCAAGCCGTTGAATGACTTCCGAGTGGACGTCACTCGAGGAATGGGTGCGGCCGAGAAACACCAAGACCATGCGGCGCTCGAGCTCCCACCACAATTCGTTCGATATGCCCAGTTGCGAAACGGACGCGTGCGGGTAATTGAATATCTCGATGAAGCACACTCCGCCGTACGCCGAGCACAATTGGTCCTGAATGCCGCATTGAAGCCCGAGCTTCTCTGTTTCGACGCGGTGCGCGAGGGCGGCAATCTCGTGCGGCGTGCGGCGGCCCGGCGTGAGCAGGTCCAGCGCCCCGAGCAACGCGACGGCGACGGCTGCGGACGTTCCCGTGGAACACCCTGCAGGCGCGGCGGAGTACAAGTTGACCTCGAACGAGAGGTTTCTCGGAAGCTCCATGATATCGATCGAGGCCTCGAGTAGCGGATGCCGATCGTACTCGATATGGCGCAGATCGATCTGGTAGCGTTCGCCGAAATTCTCCGCGTGAATGGTGATCTTCCGGTCACCGCCCTGCGGCGTTTCGCTAACATAGATCTGCGCTTCCGCGTAGGGATACACGCCGATGTTGAGCACCGCGCCGCGTTCCGCAAACCACGTGTCCGTCCAGCCTCCGAGGTCGCAGATGCGTATGGGGGCGACAGCATTGATTACTCGTTTATTCATAACGGCGTGACACACTCCCGGTGTTGTTGGTACACGGCGCAGTCCGTTCGGATGCCAAACAGAAGTCTACGCGCTAACCCGGCGGATGAGGACATCCGCCCTCCCATTCGCCCCGGCTTGGTCTTGTTAGAGTCTCTTAGAAATAGATGACCGTGGACACGTTGAATTGGTGCTGCCCCACGTCCGCGGTCGTCCCCGGCAGGCCAAAGGTGTCCTTGCGCCCGCCATTACCCCAGCGGTACTGATAGGCGGCGTCCAAGTTGACGCGGTTCTTGATCAGCACGCCGGTCCCCAGCGTAATCCCGTAGTAATTGTCCGGCTCGCCGTTCCCCTTGTCCAAGCCAAACCAGCGGTCCCGTCGGCCGCCCGAAGGCTCGGGATCGTACAGTAGCCCGAAGCGCAAGCTGGGCAGGTACTCCTGCAACGGTTTCTTGGCGTCGATGAAGACATATTCCGCGCCGAACCGGACCGTGTAGGTCGGGTCAACTTTGCTGAGAAACTCCGCTTGGCCGGTCACGCCCGAGGTCCGCCGGCCGGCCCGATCTACTTTCACGAACCCGTCCCAGGCCCGGCGCGTGATGTCCAGCGACAACGTCAGTTTGTCGTTCGGAAAGCGGTAGGCGACGCCCAGGCCGGCCGCGGTCGGAAACTCGATGTGCAGCTTTTCCTTCTTGTAGGCCGACTGAAACGCCGGCGTACCGCCACGCAACCGGAAGTACTGCGTGTGATTCACGTCCGCGGTGAACTTGGAATTGTACACCGCGCCGAAGCTGAGGCGCTCGGTGGCCTTATACAAGGCGCCGAACGTATAGTTCAGCCCCTCGATGCCCTTGTAGTCATCAACGATCTCGCCCCAGACGATGCTGGGAATTCCGCCATTGATGCGCGACCGGGTCCAGAACGCGTCCCGCTCCTTCCACTCGTTTCCCGGAACCAGCGACTCGTCCCAGATGTTGGCCACGACGCCCAACGAGAGGTTGTCCGTCACTTCGAACCCGAAGGCGGGGGACAACGTGCTCAGCCCGCCATCCTGGCGATAATGCACTTTCACGTAGCGGTCGAACGTATTGCCGAGCGAAAGCGCCGTGTTGTCACGGAAATCCACATCCAGCGCGCGCGTAAAGTCATATTTTCGCTGGTAGTTAAGACTTAGGACGAAATTGCGCCCCGCCAGCGTCCACGGAATGGGATAGACAACACTGAGGTAGTTCAGGTCATCGAAATTGACATCGAAATTGCCGCCCAACTCGGGATGATACTTCGACTCGAAGTCTTCGCTGGCCCACTTCCAACTGTATACGATGGACAACTCCGGCCGTTCGAGCTGGGTTAGCCCGCCGGGATTCCACGAGGCTGAGGTCGCGTCGTCGGCCACGGCGATAAACGCGCCGCCCATACCCAAAGCGCGCGCCCCGCTCCCCACCACGTTGGGTGACGAGTTGACGTTGATCTGGGCCACGGCCGCATGCGCCACCAACACAAGCGCGGCGGCCAAGCTACATGGTGACAGCCGGCATGCCCGCTTCAAGCTTCGCATCACCCTCCTGTTTCACCCGTTCCGCCTTGCAAGCCTTCTCGGACACAGTCCGGACGGCCGCCTTGCCCAACTTCTGATAGTCACCCTCGACCAGGATTTCGCCGGTTTTGTCGTCTTTCACCGGGTCTTCCTGGTGGACAATTAACACGTACATTCCGGGCTGAACCCCTTCTTCCTTGCCGAAATTGAAGACGAGATTCTTCCCGTCTACCTTCACCGTATCGCCGGTGACCCGCGGATACGATTTCGTCATCCCTTCCGCGATGGCGTCCACGCCAAACTTCATCTTGTCGGCGTCGCTCTTGTCGTCAATGTGGATGTCGAACTTGCCCACGATTTCCGACGTTTCCGTGCTCACGACGCGCGTATAGACCTCGAGCGCCTTGCCCCGGTCGATGACTTCACCGACGAGAAACACGTTTGCGGGAATAACCTTGCCCAGTTGGATGGCTCGGTCGGGATCGGCAAGCGCCGCTGAAAGTTGTTGCTCCTGAAGCACTTCCGCCAATCGCTGCCGGTCCACCATGTCGAACCGTTTGCGGTCGATCAACCGGCTCTCCGTCTGCGCGCGCAAGCTCTGACGTAGTGATTCTTCCGCCGCGCCACCAAAAGCCATCACCGAAACGCTCATCTTCGAATCCGGCGTGTCCAGAGTGACCGGTTGTCCGACCACTTTCACTTCCTTGTTGGCGGCATGGCCCTGGTCATCCGTCGCCGCGATCCGAATCGGGTTCTCGCCCTGCGCCAGCACGATACGCTTGCTGAACTCGACGACCGGCGCCGCGAGCACGGCGTACTTCTGACCATTAAACTCGAGCCCGGCGACCTTGTTCTCCGTAACGATACGGCCCGTAACGCGGACCTCGCTCTTGTGCGAGTCGGTGTCCTCTTTCGGGTACTTCAATTCGATTTCGATGGGTGACGCCGCCCCGCCCGCCGTCGCCACCGCCGGCTTTACGCGGTTCGCAAGGCCTGGAAGCATGATCGGGGGCGCAGAGAAGCGGACATGCGCGAAGCGCAGCGGCTCGAGCAAGCGGTCCGGCAGGCCCATGAGAAACGCGGCGGTCTTATCTCGTGTACCTTTGTAAACCGATACGGCGGAACGGGTTTCATTCCCCGCCGTGTCGGTTGCGATTATCACAAACTGGTTTGCGCCGTCCTTCAGCGCCAGCTCGGACTCAAACGAAGCCTCGCGCGCACCCTTCGCATCCGCGAGCACCTTGTCGTCCAACTTCACCGCGGCCAGGCCTGTCGCATCCGCGGCTCCGCCCCGAAGCTTAACCGTCACGGCGTCAGTCACCAAGTCCGAAGGAGGCTCGAAAATGCCTATCGAAGGTCCGCTAATATCCACGTTCAGCGTGATCGACTGGCTGGACGCTATGCCGCCGAGGTTATTCGCGTCGATGGCGATGGTGTGCATCCCTTCGTCGAGAACCAAGTCTTGCTGGAACGCCACTTCGAGCGCGCTGCCGCGCTGATGCAGCGGCTGCCCGTTCACTTTGACCGTTTCGACGCCGAGATTGTCGGTCGCCCGGATATTGAGCGGGATCTCACGCGAAGCCAGCACCGCTCCATCGATGACGGACGCCCCCAGGGCCGGCGGAGTGTCATTCTTCAGTTCGCCCTTCGCGATGCGCTCCTTCTTGACTAGATCGAGATAGTGGTGGGCGCGCTCCGTGTCGATTTGCCTAAGTGAGGTGTTCAGGTAGGTCTCGGCGTCGTCCAACCGGCCCAGGTGGAAGCATGCGACACCCAGTTCGCGGTTTGGGAAGTACTCGACGAAGTGCAGGCCGTAAGTCCGGGCGCTCCAGGTATCCACCGACCGGCCGCGAATGGCCTCGCGCAGGTCCGCTTCCGCCTGCTGATAGAATTCCCCGGCGTTGTACGAAGAGCCCCGTTCGTAATAGCTCCACCAGCGGCCGCGGAACGTGCCTTCGGTGACCCCGTACCGCTTACCGTCCTTGTCGATCCCCCCCTGCGTGGCGCACCCCGCCAGTGTCCCGCAAGCAAGCGCTACTACTATGAGTCGTTTCAGCATAGTCTCCCCACAACCTCTTGGGCACTACGAGCCTATCACAGGTTTCGCGTACTTGTAAAGAACTCGGAAGAGGCGCCGCGGCGGCTTACGCGGAATGGCCCAGACTGAACTTCTCCATCTTGTACCGAATCTGGTCGCGCGAAATCCCCAACAAGGCGGCCGCCCGCGTCTGGTTCCATTTCGACCGCTGCAACGCCTGTTGGACCAATTGGGCCTCGACTTCGCTCAACTTACAGCCATTCTCCGGCAAACGAACACGAAACTTCTCGACATGCGGCGCCGACCCCAGATGCGCGCGACCCAACAAAATGTCGTCGTCGGTCAAGACGGATCCGGTTGAAAGCAACACGGCGCGCTCGAGCACATTCCGCAGCTCGCGAACGTTTCCCGGCCAGTCGTAGTGCAGCAGCTTCTCCATAGCCGGCGCCGCGACGCTCTTCAGCCCGCGGTGAAACTCGTTGTTATACAGAACGAAGAAATGCTCTATCAGTCGAGGGAGATCTTCTGCGCGCTCCCGCAACGGCGGGATGAAAATGGGCAGGGTGCTCAGGCGATAGTAGAGGTCCTCGCGGAACGACTTATCCTCGATGGCGGAATCGATGGAACGATTCGTCGCCGCAATGACACGCACATTGACCGTAATGTCCGCCGTGCCGCCAATGCGCTTGAACGCCTTATCCTCGAGCGCCCGCAACAACTTGGCCTGCAGCGCCGCGGACATATCCCCGATCTCGTCCATAAAGACGGTGCCGCCTTGCGCCAATTCAAACAAGCCCTTCTTCTGCGCATGCGCGTCCGTAAACGCGCCGCGCTCGTGACCGAACAATTCCGATTCGAGTAACGCGTCCGGAAGGGCCGTACACGTGATATTCATAAACGGCCTCTCGGAGCGGTTTGATTCGACATGGATCGCGCGCGCTATCAGATCCTTGCCCACGCCGCTCTCGCCCAGCAACAACACGGTGGACGCCTCGCTCCGCGCGATCTTCCGGACCAGCGATTTGATCTCCGCCATCTTCGGACTTTCGCCAACGACGTTGGCCAGACCGAACCGCTCCTTCTGCTCCCGGACTTCGTTACTCAGCCGCTTTCTCATCGACACGGTCTCGAGCGTCCGCTGAACGACGATCGACAGTTCGTCGAGATTGAAGGGTTTGGTGAGATAGTCGTAGGCCCCGCTCTTCATGGCGCCGACGGCGCTCTCCACCGAGGAATACGCGGTAATGATAATGACGGGCACGTCCGGAGAGACTTCGAGAAGGAAGCGCAGCAAGTCCATTCCGTTCGTGTCCGGAAGCTTGAGATCGAGCAGCGCCAGGCCGAGGTTATTGTTCTCGATGATACGGCGCGCCGACGCGCCATCCTCCGCCTCGAGAACTTCGTATCCATCGCGGGTCAGCCGTTCCCGTATCGACCATCGAATCAGCTTCTCGTCGTCCACCACCAAAATGCGCCCTGGCATCGCGGTCTCCTTTGGACTCCTTGTCAGCGTCCTATCCGTAAAGTGTAGATGTTGCTGAACAAGAAATCACATCCTTGACAAACTCGCTACGACTTAATAGTCCTGGGTAACGTGAGCGTAACCCGGGTCCCGGCGCCACGCGTGCTCTCAATAGCAATCGAGCCGCCGTGCGCTTCCATGATTTGACGCGACACGGCCAGTCCCAAGCCGGTGCCGCGGGTCTTCGTCGTAAAGAACGGCCGGAATACGTTGTCCTGCGCCTCCGCCGAGAGGCCGCTTCCGGTATCCGTGATGGCGACGCGCGCGGATTCCGGCAGACTCTCGATGGCGCACAGAATCCGCCCGCCACGATGCATCGCCTGCGCGCCGTTCAAGAACACGTTCCAAATAACCTGCTCGAATAGAAACGGATCGAGCGCGGCCGCCACCGTTAGATCCCCCGACACCTCGAATACCACATCCCTAAACGTGGAGTTGGACTCGGCGCGCGCGACCACCGCCGCTACCACCGGCCACAACTCGCACAAGGACTTCTCCGGCCGCCACGGTTTCGCGAACATCAACAACTCACGCACCGTCAAGTCGACGCGGCCCACTTGCTCCAAGATTTCCTTCATCACGCCGCGCCGTTCGTCCTCCGGATCAAGCGCAGAACGCGCTAATGCATCTGCGTAAGTTCGGTTATGTCACGCAGAATCCCGAGTATCACGCGCCGTCCGCCCAACTGGACCTCGCTGGCCGTGACGTGCATCGGAAACACGCTTCCGTCCTTACGGACACCCGCAACTTCGTGACCAAGAATAGTCCCCGCCGCGGCGCGCTCGCGAATCGCCGTCGCGACTTGTCTGTCATCAGCGTCCCGGAACTCGCCCGACACCAGAACGCGCCAATTCTTACCGGCCAGTTCTCCGGCGCTATAGCCGAACATCGCTTCGCCGGCCGGGTTCAGCGATTCGATTGCGCCCGACTGATCCACCGTTAGGATGCCGTCGGGAGCCGATACCAATATCGCCCGCATTCGCGCCTCGCTCAAGCGCCGCTGTTCCATGTCGGCTTCAAGCCGTTCCTTCATTTCGCCAAATTCCTTCGACAAGAGCGCAACTTCGTCGCCATGCTCGTCCAAGTTTGAGCGTAACCGGGAATCTCCCGCGCTGAAGTCCATGACGCGGCGAGTTAAATTGCGTATCGGAGCGACAACGGCGTTTCGAAGCGAAAAGATCAGCGCCAATAGAATCACGAGGCCCGAAACCGCGCTCGATAGAAGCGCGTATTTGCCGGCCGATTTCCCTTTCGGGGTAATGTCCCTCTCGATGACCGATTCCAGAAGCAGGCCCGGCGCGCGCGCGACATCTCGATAGACGGTGAAGACGCCTATCGATTTGTCATCCTTGACTTGGACCACCGAAGGGTTTGCCGGAGTAATCCGCTCCAGCACGGCCGCCTTGTCGCGCGGTAACGCGCCTCGCCGGATCGGCCAAACGCGCAGCGTTACGCCGGCCTGGTCGCCCAGCGATGTAATCATGGCGTCGTCCAACACGCGACCCATCACAAAGGCGCCCCGGGATGGACCGCGGCCGTCATTGGTCAGAATGGGCATCGACGCAACGACCAGTGGTCCGCGGCGGCTAAGGAAAATGCCGGAAACCGCGCTCAAGCTGCTGTCCTGACGCAGGATCGCGGGCGTTTCAGCCAATTCCCGCTCGAGCACAGCGTCCTTGGTGATCGCGCCGTCCGATCCCTCGTGACGCACGCCGCCCCACACGACCTCGCCCCGCACGTTGAACACGCAAACCAGATTCAGTTGCGCGCTGCGGAACATTGCGGCAGTCAGGTTACTCGCGATATACGCCGCGCCGCCATCCACCGCAAATTGGTAGGTATCGTCCCATGAGGACCAATCCTCCGCAAACAAGCGCAGATGCTTCGCCTCCTGCGAAATCACCTTGACGCACCGATCGGAGGCCTCGCGCGCTTCGTCCTGCTCCAAGCGCTCGAAACTCGGCAGTATGACCAGCTTCTGAACGAGAAGATCTGTCACGATATTCAGCACGACGACGACGGACAGAATGGCGGCAAGCTTCCATCGAATCGGCCACCGACTTAGCTCTAGAAAGGTAAACGGCATTTGAGACGTTCTCGCGGCGAGTCGCCAACGCGACTTTTCGGGTATGACTTGGCGCTATTGTGTTGGATTCGCCGGCGGCATTCAATGCCAATCACTATCCGCGAGTAAGCGGCGGCACACATGCTGCGCGCCCAAGCGCAGTGGCGTGATCTCCCAGACGCATCGCATCAAACATAGCCCGCCATGTGGCTTGGGCGTCCCCACCCAAGAACCTTGGCCCGGAAAACCACGCCGCTTCCGCCCCGAACTCCTACACCGCTTGGGCGCTCGATTGTGCTGCCGATCACTGCGGCGCCGGTGATAACCCCGGATCGACCAAGAGCCGCGTACTCGCGCCACTCGGACGCGGGGGCGTAATTTCACGCAGCCGCTGCGCAAAACCACGCAATTTTGGCTTCTGCGTCGGCTCCGGCACTTTACCTGTGAAAACTTCCAATTGCGCACAGACGCGTTACTTACAACGCCCGCAACCGCTTAGCCGCATATATGGCGTAGTAGTTGCTCGGATAGGGACGTGTAGGATTGCGCGTCCGAAGAGGCCGCGTGCTGTTGCCGCTGGGGAATGTGTGGAACAGCACCGCGCTTTGGAAGCGGTGATAGACGGCATTGGCACGTTTCGATAGCCGACGAACGCAGTGGCGCATGTGTATGGGATCGTGCATGCGGCGTTGCGTTTTTTTGTTGTTTCTCGCCGGCAGTTGACGGGCGAGCAGAGGAGTACAGAGACCAATGCGACATCCCGACCGATATCCCGGCGCGCCGGCGAATACGCGCGACGCCGGTCTCACCTTGCTCGAAATCACCATTGCGACCGCGATCATGGGCATGGCGTTTGTACTGCTATTCGGTTCCTTTATCAATATGGCCGACCTTGGGGCGTCGACGCAGAAGCGCACTGTTGCGCAGTCTCAGTTGTCTACCATCCTCGAGAACGTGCGGCTCCTCACGTATGACCAATTGAAAGCGTACACGCCGCCGGCGCCGCAAGGGCTTGGGGCGTCGGCTACGGCGCAGGTCCAGTGTTATACCGTCGCCGGCGCCGCACTGACCCTGCCGGTTGCCGCCGCAACCGTCTTTCCCAATCCCGTCGAAGTGCGTGTGACGATTACGTGGCGCGATGATCGCGGCCGGTTAAGCTCGCTTCGCGAGTCCGCATTGTTCAGGAGGTAGCCGATGCGCAACGACGGAATGACCCTGCTTGAAGTAATGGTGTCCATCACGGTCCTCACGATGGTAATGGCCATGCTGTTCCTGGTTTCGACGTCGTTGAGCTCCGCCTCGGCGTCTCAAGACGCCCGCACCTACACGCAAGACCAGGCGCGCAACGCCATGCAAGTCATTGCGAAGGAGTTGCGCCAGGCCCAGTCCTCGTCGATCAATTGGGCCGCGTTGCCGGGACCCGCTATCACGTACCGCATCGCTACCGACATCGACGGCAACGGCACTGCGGTCGATTCCGGCGGATTTCTCGAGGTAACCCCCGTTCGTACGCTGGGGAGAGACACGACCGACGCCAACGGCGACGGCCGCACCACCACGCAAGCGGTTGTGAACGACGGAGCACGGGTGCGCGTATTGACCAACGACCTGCTCCAAACCGAAGACACGAATAACAACGGAACACTCGATGGCGGCGAAGACAGCAACGCGAACCGGGTGCTCGACCGCGGAATATGGTTTCAGGCGTCGGGTACGGGCATACAGGTTCTCATTCAGACGCAACGCCGCCCCGGAGTACGAAGCGCGTTTGTAAACACTACTCTGCGGGAAACCGTCATCCCACGAAACTAGGCTTTTCATCGGCGTCCACGGCGCAGATCGAAAAGACCACGGGATCTCGGCTCACCCGCCTGAGGAGGGAATCGCCTATGCAACACTCACATAAGTTCCGCCAAAACGAAGGCGTCGCGCTTCTCATCGCCGCCATTTTCATTGCTGTCGCCGTCATCATCATCGGCGCCTTGGGGATGCGGGTGATCAACGCCAGCCGCCAAGCGCAGGAGTTCGAGTATTTTGCCGAGGCGTTTAATGGCGCGCAGTCCGGATACGCTCAGAGTGTCGCCAACCTCGAAGCCGGCGCCACCGGCAACATCGGTCTCGGGACCTGGGCGCCGCCGGCCGGCGGAACCTCCATCGTCCTGCCCTCGTTTGGCGCCGACGCCGCGCAACTCACTCCGGCCACGCTACTCGGCAGCCCCGCCGTTCAATACGTGTCCTACGTCGACAACTGGTTTACCGACAGCATCGACAACAACTCGAATGGCGCAATTGACGATGTCACCGAAAGAGACTATTACACGGTCTATGCGTTCGCCCGCGCGCACGGTATCGAGCGCGGCATCGAGGCCGTCGTGAAGGCGGTGGATGTCAATGTCTGGCGCAACGCCATCTTCGCGGGCAACGGCCAGGCCGGCGGATTGATCAACGGCAACGTCAGTATCCACGGGGCGGTGCATCTGCTCGGAGGCAGCCTCCCGGTTGGAGGCGTCGCGGTGGACGCCCTGGACTTGAGCGGAACCAGCCTCATCCACAACAACTACACCGGTATACCGGCGGATTTGGCCAGCCGCGTTCCGGCGCTGCCCACGCGCACACTGAATGGCGAAGTCGTTCAAACGCTTAACGCCAATCTCCGGGTCAAGAAGGGGTTGGTTGGCATGTCGGGGAATTCCGAAATTGGCGAGGCCAATATTGCCGGCAACGCGCTGAAGGAAACCATGGATGGAACCTATGTTGGCGACGGATGGACGGGCACGTCCGTAAACAATGACGGCGGGCGCGGCGACCCCACCCGCCTGTACAGCGATAACGGGTGGGATAACGGCTACGATATGGGCGACAAAGTCCCAATGCCATTCTTGAGCAACGACTGGCGCGATCCGGTCACCGGCGCCACGGTCATCAATCCGGCGACCGGGGTGAATTACACCCACGCCGAATACTTTCACGCGAATCTCGCGCAGACCCCTTACACGGGGAATATGACCATCAAGGCTAACCAGAATTTCTACTACAATGCCACACATCCCACCCAGACCGATCCGGCCTTGCGAGCCGCGACCGACCACTATATTTATTTCAACGCGGCGACCAACGTGATGTACATCAATGGCCAGATCGAGGTGAACGGCGACCTGAGCATTCAGCGCGGCACTGGCAGCGACAAGTCGATTACCTACACGGGGCGCGCGGCGATTCTGGTCAATGGCAATACTTCGCTCGACACCGACCTGACATCCCAAAACGCAGACGGCACAACCGCTATGAGTTTTCCCGCGAACAATTTCTTCGGCATCATGGCCTCGGGAAATATGACCGTCGGCTCCATTTCGCAACTCAACCTCATGGGCGCTTTCTACGCCCAAGGCACAGTGACCAGCACGAAGCAAACGATCACCATGGGCACTTTCGTCGGCAACTATTTCAACATGGGGACGAACGTGCCCGAGATTTATCAGGTGCCAACACTGGCGGATAACCTGCCAATGGGCATGATTGGCGCCTATCCCATCTTAATCTTCTCGCAGGTGTCCTGGAGGGAGGTATCTCAATGAACGCATCACATCTCCACGCGGGGATGCGCCAGAATGCAATCTTAATCGCGGTCTTCGTCGCACTCATCGCATTTTCTGTCTATCGCTGCAATGTGGCTGCGCCGCCCCTGCTCCGCCAGACGACGGACCAACGCGCTGCGCCGTCGCAGAGCGCCACCGCCACGCAGCCCGTGGTTGACTCGGCGGACCCGCCCTCTCAGGCGTCTGAGGTCGAGAAAACTATTGCCACCATCCGTGAGCACCAACAGAAGTTCGACGCGAATCCGCAATCAGAAGACGCGCCCGGGCTTCTGAGCGCGATGGGAAATCTCTACTACCAGCGCATGAGCAGCTATAAGGAAGCGGCGCGCTGCTATGACCTCCTCATCGTCAGCTATCCGAATTGGCCCGGCATCAAGCCGGCCTATCACCAACTGGCGACATGCTACCAACGCCTCGGTGACCGCGAAAACGAACAGCGCGTCTACAAAATGATGATGAAAGCGTTTCCCGAAGACTCTCAAGAATATCTGTACGCGAAGACCCAGTTAGGTTTGTAGCCGGAGAATATCCGCCTACCAGGTAATCCATTCAACGCCCGAGGGGCCGGTCTTGAACTTGCGCGCCCGGATGTTCGATCCCGCGCCTTCTTCGTAATACACGATCAGCACGCTTCCGTCCTTCAGGTTCACCATGCTCGGGTAAGCGCCGATCAGTGAATCCACCGGAACGTTGTCACTCCAGGTCTGGCATTCGTCCCGCGAGAAGTGAAGACTCGTATTCGGAAGCCGATGCGCGCAGATTATCGTTCCCTCCCCTGTCCGAAGAAAGTACGGGCAATGCCCCGGGAAGCCCATCGGTTTGGATACCGCCCAGGTCTTGCCGCCATCTCCCGAAACCGAATAGCGCATGCTTTCCTTCTGTGTACGCTGCGCCGCGTAGAGACGCTTGTCCTTCAGTTCGATGATATCGGTCTCGGCGTCCAGGCGCAGGCCCCCGTTGGGAATGTCCACCGCGGGCGACCACGTCTTGCCGCCATCCTCCGATCTCGTGACGGCGCCAAACGCGTCCCCGTTCGCGTCCTGATACAGTCCCAATATCAACGCCCCGCCCGAAATGACTCGAATGGGCGAACTGCAATAATACGTCGCGCTAATGCACCGCGCGTCCGACCATGTCTTCCCGGCGTCCGAAGACTCGACCAGCCACGTTCCCTTGCCGTCGTACTTGCCGTCCGGCTTCGGTACAAGCGAAAAGAAGTTGCACAGGATGCGGCCGTCCGCCAACTGCATGACCGACGGATCCCGGTCGTCGTCCGGCCCGTCGTACACGGTCTGCGCCGGCGTCCACGTGCGTCCCTCGTCCGACGAATAGCAACCAGACACGCGCCCCCCCCTGGGATGCTCCGCATTCGGAAGCGACACGTGGGTCCACCCGGCGTAGAACACGCAGAACAAGCGTCCATCCTTGAGCCGGCACACGTCCGGGAACGCCTCGTACGCGCCAGCGCCCGCATCCGCGCACACCAAGACGTGATGTCCCGGAGCGGGGCTTTCCGGTACGGCGGATTCCGCATGAACCAAGGCCACGCTAAGGAGAATCGCGGCGGCTATCGTCAGTCCAAGTCTCAGTGGATGTGCCATGTCAGCTATACCCTCCCAGTTGCGCTGCCCGATGCGTCATCGAGTCGCGCTGTCCCGCCATCCATTGCCTCATTTCCCGCAAACGTGGTACCGTGAGACCGAGTTGAACCAAGGATACCACTCCCACGTGAACAATCCGAATCAAGCAGGCGCGATCGCGTTCGTTTCACGTCACGCCGAGCGCACGTACGAACAACCCGTCGAAATCGTCCGCGCCGATCGCGTGGATGAGGTCTGCGGCGCCCTCGGCTACCTCGAGGGCCGCGTGGCGCGCGGACTGCACGCGGCCGGTTACATCGCCTACGAAGCCGCCCCGGCGTTTGATCCCGCGCTGACGTGCCACAACGGCGCGGATGTTGGAATGCCCCTGCTGTGGTTTGGTATCTACGATCACGCCACGCTGAGCTCGAGCCGCAAACCGCCGGCGGCGGTTTGCGGAAGCGCCGCGCCCTGGAAGTCCCTCATCGACGAGAACGCCTACCGCGCCGCCCTCGAACAGATTCGGCGCCTCATCGCCGCTGGCGACACCTATCAGGTCAACTACACGTTTCCGCTCGAATCCACCTTTCGCGAGGACCCCTATATCTGGTTTCGAACCCTATCTGCCGCGCAGAACGCCGATTTCGCCGCCCACCTGAATCTCGGCCGCCATCGCATCTTGTCCGCGTCGCCGGAACTCTTCTTTCGCCTCGATGGAAACACCCTCGAGACCCGTCCGATGAAGGGAACACGCCCGCGCGGCCTTTGGCCCGCCGCGGACCGTCTTCTCGCCCGTGAACTCGCGCAGAGCCCTAAGGATCGCGCCGAGAACGTCATGATCGTTGACTTGCTTCGGAACGACATGGGCCGAGTCAGCGAAGCGGGGTCTGTTTGTGTGCAACGCTTGTTCGAGGTCGAACGGTACGAGACCATCTGGCAGATGACGTCCACGGTTACCTCGTGGACACGTGCGTCCGTTCCGGACATACTCGGCGCCTTGTTTCCTGGAACCGCCCGATACCACGTCGGCAGCGGGGTGACCTGGGACTCGAACGCGCGGGACGAGTACAGCGAATGCGTCGGCAAGGCGCAGATCCTCACGCACCACCGGCCCGAGTTCGAGCTGCTCGAATCACTCCTGTTCGATGGCGAATACTTCCTCATTTCGCGGCATCTCGAGCGCTTGGGCGCGAGCGCGGACTACTTCGGATTCCAACTCGATATGGCTGCCGTCCACGCGGTCCTAACGGAAGACGCGGCCGTACTCCGTGACAAAGGGTCCGGTCCGCGGAAGGTGCGGCTGCTCCTGGCCCGCGACGGATCAGTGCGCACAACGTGCGAACCCGCGAAACCATCGACGCCGGTCCGGATCGGATTCGCGGTTGACCCCATAGACGAATCGGACGTGTTTCTCTACCATAAAACGACGCATCGCGGCGTGTACGATAGCGCCAGGGCGTCGCGGCCGGATTGCGATGACGTGATTCTCTGGAATCGCCGGGACGAAATCACCGAGACCACGGTTGCGAACATCGTCCTCGAATTGGACGGTGAACTGCGTACGCCGCACATCGATAGCGGACTCCTGGGCGGCGTCATGCGCGCCGAGCTGCTGCATTCGGGTAAACTGTCCGAGGCCAGGCTTACCAAAGAAGACGTTCGCCGCGCGGGGTCCATCCAACTCATTAACAGTGTGCGGAAATGGGTCGACGCGAAGCTCGTGGACTGAGGCGCCGCCCGGGGTGTCCGGCGAATCACAGTAAAAGGCCGCAGGAGGCTGTGTGGATAGGTTGGGCGTTCCACCCGATGGAGTGACCGTGCTCGTCATCGGCGCGCTCTGCGCAGCGCTCGCGGCGCTGTTACGCCGCCGCTTTGGGCCGGCCCCCCGCCTTGGCGCCGCCCTACTCTGCTTGGGGCTGGTGCTCACCGTAGGCGCCGCCATCGTGGCGCCTTTTGCGATGAAGGCCTCTCCCGGTCCACTCGGCTCGGCGCCGGTCCCGCTTAAGCTCCTATTCGGCCTCGGTGTTTTCCTTCCTTCGCTCTGGATCACCGGCCGAATGACGGGGCTGGCCGCCGCCGCGCATTTCGACGAGTTTCTGCATCGCGTCAACGCCGAACACCGTCACTCCATGGACTACGGGAAGGCGCGCGCCCGGGAACGCGGAGGCGATGTCGAAGGCGCCTTGCGTGAATACCGAAAGTACTTTCAGGATCACCCCAGCATACCGGAACCTCTTTTCTCCGCCGCCCAGCTCTTGGCGCATCGCCGCCGCTTCTCCGAGGCCGAAGCCGTGCTGAGAGAAATCTGCGCGCGCTTCCGAAAGGACCCCGCGGTCTGGACAGAGGCCACCTACCGGCTTGCCAATCTGCTCGACGCCGATATCGGGGACAAACCCGCCGCCACCGCGCTGTTCCGCGAAATCATCCGCGTGGCCGGTAAGTCCGAGCAAGCCCGGCTAGCCGCCGAGCGATTGCTCCGCGGGTTTTCAAACCCGCCCAGCGCAGATTGAACGATCGCGGGGCTACGTGGCGTTAGAACCCGGAATGTGATACAACACCGCCCAAAAAAGTGCGCTGGTATCGTGCCATGGAAAGAGAGGATCATCCAATGAAGTGTACGACCGAATACGTCTGGTTTAACACCACGAAGAAGCGCGAATACATCAACATTACCGATAGAGTCGCGGGAGTCGTGCGGCAAAGTGGCGTCCAGGAAGGCATCGTCCTGGTTAGCGCCATGCATATCACCGCAGGCGTCTACGTCAATGACGCCGAGTCCGGACTCATCCAGGATATTGACGAATGGCTCGAGAATCTCGCCCCGTTCAAGTCAAATTACCGACATCACCGGACCGGCGAAACCAACGGCGACGCGCACCTCAAAAGCCTAATCGTTCACCACGAAGTCATCGTGCCAATCACCGAAGGACAACTGGATCTCGGGCCGTGGCAGCAGGTGTACTACGCTGAATTCGACGGACAACGCCGCAAGCGGCTGATCATCAAAGTGATGGGGGAGTAGCGCGCGATTCCCGAGTCCCATTCTTAGTTTCTCTCAGCCCCCCGCGACGGAACAATCCTGCAGCGCCGGCGTCCCCGCCGGCAAGGCGTACAGGCTCCGGAGCCGCCGAGACGGCGGCGCTACAACACGAGCGAGCCCGTTTGGCTTTGCTAGATGCTCTTAATTCTGTGACGAGATTCCGCCACCGAATCTACTATCATGCGGCCCGCGGACGCCCCGGCGCCACCGCGCGATCCGGAAACACGTCCCGCGGGGTTCGTACGACCTCTAGCGCCTCACTACCTCCGCACTGCGGACAATACCCCATGACCAATTGGGGAACGTCCGGAAACGTCTGCTTCCCCAGCCGCGACGCACACTCCAAACATACGCTTTCGTTCTCGGTATTCATCCTGCCTCGCCGGCGCCCACCCTCAGACCCATTCTGGCCTCGAGTTGGATCGCTGTTTTCTCCACTTATTCAGTATTCGCTCAAGTCCATACCCTATGGTCACTTAGGCAACATCGCCACCGGATGCTCTATTCCGAGACAGAGTATCGGGATCGGCTGAAGGGTCAAACCCGAATTCGGCCGCTGGCCGGGGCTGACCCCGTCTTGCGCCCGGCCGTTCTGTGCGAAACAAGATACTGTCCTTCACCCAGACGTCGAGAACAGCACGAGGCGCACTGCGCGTAGATCGGATGCTCCCCTCTCCGGACGTAACCTCGCTCCGCCGACGGTGTACACAAGAGTAGACAACCACAAACCGCGGCGCCCGAGGCTGAACACCCGCCCCGCGGCCAACTCAAAGGACTTTGCTCATGATTATGGCCGACGTGTTCAAGATACTCTTCCTGATTCTCGGAACTCTCGTCACCGTCGTCTGCTACTGGCTCTTGTTCGAGGCCTGCGCCCCCGCGCGAGTCGACCGCGCCCGGCGAAACTACGAGCGCCGACCCATACGAATCACCCTGCTCGGCCTGCTCGTGTCGGCGCCCGTGATAGCCATCGGCATGGCGATGGTATCCGCGCCGGCCGGGCTGGCCAAAGTCATCGGACTCACCCTGATCATGCTCCTGGTTCTCTCCGGCCTGCTCGGCTCCGCTGGTCTTACCAGGATGATCGGCCAGCGCCTCGAGTCCGCCGTAGATTCCGCTCAGCCCTGGCGCCGCGTGCTTCGGGGCGGCGTTGTACTCGCCGTATCGTTCGTGATGCCGTTTATCGGCTGGTTCCTGGTGTTACCATTCGCGCTAATCAGCGGCGTCGGCGCCACCATCTGCCGCGCGCCAGCAAGCCCGGCGCCGCAGCCCGCCCCGATCGCGGAGCCGCCCTTGAACGCTGTCAGCGCATGAAGCTTTCCCGCCGCGAATTCGTCCGATGGGCCGGCGCCGCGTCAATCGCCGCGGCCCTGACCGGTTGTGACGCCTTCCGGGCGCTCGGGTTGTCGCCAATGGCGTCCATCGACGGCGATTCCTGGCGGGCGCCCGACTCGAACGTCCGCGATCTCGCGTCGCATACACTCGCCCGCCTGTCGTTTGGTCCACGTCCTGGCGATTACGCGCGCGTTCGCGAAATGGGCGCCGAAGCGTATATCGAGGAGCAACTGGCGCCCGACGCACTGGACGACAGCTACTGCGATTCGCTCGTCCGCCGCCTCGAAAGTCTGACTCAGCCCCGCGGCGAGTTGTTCGAGTACAAACCGGAGTTCCTTCTCGACGAGATGACCCGCGGCAAGCTCTTGCGGGCCGTGTACAGCCGCCGGCAACTGTGCGAGGTCATGGTCGACTTCTGGTCCGACCACTTCAATATCGATTCGTCGAAAGGCGACTGCCGCTGGCTCAAAGCCGACGATGATCGTGATGTGATTCGCCTTCACGCCTTGGGCATGTTCCCGGACTTGCTGCGCGCGTCCGCCTTGAGCCCGGCCATGCTCTGGTACCTCGATGGACGCGTCAATCGCAAAGCATCGCGCGCGGACAAACCGAACGAAAACTACGCGCGCGAGCTGCTCGAGCTGCACACGCTCGGAGTGAACGGCGGCTATACCCAGCGCGATGTGATGGAGACCGCGCGCTGCCTCACCGGCTGGACGGTCCGGTCAAAGCAGTTCTTGCGCAACGGCTCTGTCGAGTTCCATCCCGATCAACACGATGGCGCCGAGAAATCCGTCTTGGGACACACCATCCCCGCGGGACTGGCCGAACGCGACTTGGACGAAGTCCTGCGCCTCGCCGCTCAACATCCCGCAACCGGGCGCCACATCGCGTTCAAGCTGTGCCGCCGATTTATCAGCGACAGCCCCTCAGAGCCGGCCGTCGCCAGCGTTGCCCAGACCTTCCAGACCACCAACGGGGACATCAAAGCCACCTTGCGAACGCTCTTCGGCAGCGACGCGTTCCGGACCTCGAGCGACACCAAGATTAAGCGGCCGTTCCACTACCTCGCGTCCGCCTTGCGCGTTACCGCCGCGAAAACTGACGCGGGCGCCGCGCTGCAGGATTACCTGCTACGCATGGGCCATGCGCCGTTCCAATATCCCACGCCCGACGGGTTTCCCGAAGAGGCCGCGCCGTGGATGGGTTCCCTGATGTGGCGCTGGCATTTTGCGCGCGCATTGGCGGATAACCGCCTTCCCGGCGTTCATGTGGACTGGCCGAAACTCGCGAGCATGTTCGACGGCGCCGAGGGCCTCGCCGCGCATACTCTCGGCCGCAAACCGACACCAGAAGAGCAACGCGCGCTGTTAGCCACCAACGCGGACCCTGCGACGCTCCTCGCGTCCCCGGGCTTCCAGAGGTTCTGACACCATGGCGCAAACCGGCAGAATTACGGGCGACCCCGACCAGCCCCATACGCTCGTCGTCGTGTTCCTGCGCGGCGGGGCCGACGGACTCAACATGGTCGCCCCCGTCGAAGATGACGCCTACTACCGCTTGCGTCCGCGCATTGCGATTCCGAAAGACCAGGCGCTCCCGCTCGACGGGTTCTTTCGCCTGAATCCGCGCCTCGCGAAGTTACTGGAACTCTACGCGAATGGCGCCTTGGCCATTGTGCATGGCGCAGGCTCGGAAGATACGTCGCGTTCGCACTTCGAGGCGCAAGACTTCATGGAACACGGGGGCGTCGTGGCCGGTGGCTGGGTCGGACGCTACCTGCGCGCGCGCCCCAGCGCTGGCGCCGCTCCGCTGGCCGCCGTTCATATCGGAAAGACGCAGCCCGAATCCCTCCGAGGCGCGCCAGCCGCCGTCGCGATGGAGTCGTTCGAGGTGTTCTCGTTCGGGGATCGCGCCGAGAATTTCCTCACGCAACTTGCTGCGCTGTACCGGCATGAGACCGATTTGCTCGGCGGCGCAGGCGCGCAGATGCTCTCCGCCTTGGACAAGATCCGTGCATTGCGCGACGCGGATTATCGCCCCGAGCATGGCGCCACCTATCCGCAGCGCCCGTTCGCCCGTGGTCTCCGGCAGATTGCGCAACTCATCAAGGCGCGCGTCGGTTTGGAGACCGCTTCAATCGATCTCGGTGGTTGGGACTCGCACTTCGGCGCGGCTTCCATCATGGACCCGCTCCTCGACCAACTGTCCGAAGGATTGGCCGCGTTTTGCCAGGACCTCGGTTCGAGAATGGATAACGTCACGGTCGTGGCGATGTCCGAATTCGGACGCCGTGCCTACGAAAACGCCTCCGGCGGGACCGATCACGGCCGTGGCGGCGTTATGTTCGTTCTGGGCGGCGGCGTGCGCGGCGGACGCGTCCTTTGTACCTGGCCCGGCCTCGATGGCGATAAACTGGAGGGCCCGGGAGACTTGCCCGTCCTGCACAATTACCGTAATGTCCTGGCGTCGATCTTAACGCGTCATGGTGGCGTGGAGAACCTGAACCGTGTCTTTCCCGATTTCGATCTCGCTCCCCTGGACCTCTACGCGTAGCATGGGCATCCTGCCCATGACATTGAACGCGTTCACCACCCTGTCCCACAATGGCCGTCAGCGGTGGCGCTCCAGAGGCGCCGCGAGTGACGCCAGCAGGCAAGATCGGGAGAACCGCGTGACCGTCGAGTCCTCGGGCGGTGGCCAGCCCTCAAGCCGGTGCGCCGCGGACGACGATTCCGGCGCATGGGAGCGCGACTGCGTGCTTCAAGCGCGCCAGGGCGACCCGGCTGCGTTCGGACGCTTGGTAAATCATTATGCGCCTCGTATCTACGCGCATCTCTACCGTCTGGTCGGCAATCGCGAGGAGGCCGAGGACCTGGCGCAGGAGTCGTTCCTGCGGGCGTTCCGCGCGTTGGATCGGTTTGACGCCGCGCGCCCGTTCCGCACGTGGCTCTACACCATCGCGACCAATGCGGGACTTAACGCGCTACGGTCGCGGCGGCGGCGAGGCGAATCCGTGCCGTTAGACGACGCGTTTTCGTTGTCGGACGCCAAGATCGAAGAAGCATGGCAAGCGCTCGAACGCGAAGAACGCGCGGAGCACGTGGCGCGCGCCATCGAAAAACTGCCGGCCCGGTCCGCGCTCCTCGTACACCTGCACTATCGGGAGGAAATGTCGTTGCGCGAGGCGGGCGAAATTGTCGGAATGTCGGAAGGCGCCGCGAAAGTGGCCCTGCTGCGGGCGCGCCGAAGCCTGCGCGAATGGCTGGTCGAGGGCGAAACACCATGACAACACACTGCGAATCCGTGAAACAGCGCTTGCGTGAGCGCTTTGACGCCGGGGAACCGCTGACCGGCGATTTCGACGGCCACGTCGCCGCCTGCGAAGGATGCCGCGCCTATGTGGCGCGCCTGCGCAAGCTCGAACAGTCCTTTGCCGTGCTCCCCGTTGCGACTTCCGCGCCCGATCTGGCGTTGCGCATCCAGGACCGCCTCCAAACCGAATTCGACGGCGCATTGCAGACGCGCAGCTATGTCGCCGCGCTGCTCGCCGCTGGTGTAGCCGCGGCCGCCGTGCTCGGCTGGTTCTTCCCACTCACCGCCGATTTCGGGGCCATCATAGGCGCGGTTCAATTCCAACCCGCCGCGTGGGACTGGTCTTCTGCGCTACTATCGGCGCAAACCGATTTGCGCCTCGCATGGGAAAACGGACTCACCCAGTTGAGCGCGCTGGCCGGCCTGCCCACCGTCGCGCTATGGACAGGACTTGCCGTTTCGATACTCGCGCTGGCGGTGTTTAACACTCTTGAAGCCGCCAGTATTCGCAGTCATACAAACGGATCGCGGGGCGGTTACCGTACCGCAAGGCGCTAAGCCAAATCGCATGTCGCCAGTAGACCGGAGGCCGCTTATAGGTACGCTGACTTGGTTCTGTCTTCCGCCAGTAGACCGGAGGCCGCTTATAGGTACGCTGACTTGGTTCTGTCTTCTAGCCCTGAAAGGGCTCGACTATACCAGACCAGGGCATCGCCCTGGGAATAGGGTTCGGAGCCAGGAAAGCCCTGAAAGGGCGTCCTAGTGGGCCGCGTCAAGGCCTTTTGTAACGGCGCTGACGGAGACATAGCGCGCCCTTTCAGGGCTAGCGATGGCGTTGTTACGTGTTCCCAGGGCGATGCCCTGGGCTGGTATAGAACGGCCCCGTCAGGGCCGAAGACTGAATTAGCCGCTACTTGGAGCCGGCATCGAAATGTCCGAGAACGACCACCGAATACTTAGCGGTAACGGGCGCCCTTACGTAAGCCACCCCAAATCGGTCGGCCCAGCCGCTGGGGCTGCCTGCGCTCATCGAGCGCAGGCGTACGGGTTGCCGGCGCTTGGCTGCAGAATACGTAGATGCCTCGTACAACTAAGTCATCCTATACGCTAAAGAATCCGGCCTGAGCCGGCTTACGGAGGAGTTCAACATGGAACTGCACAAAGCGCTGGGCCTGGCCGCCCTGCTTATCCTTGTCCTGGTGGCGAAGATCGGATGCATCGGCTTCGGCCTCTGGTACGAAGCCACCTATCCCGGCGCCCGCGACCGCATGTTGGCGGTCTACCAAACGCGCCGCCGCAAGTGCCTCATCGTCGGCGCCGTAAATGCCATCGTTGGAGCCTTGCTCATCGTGTTTCTAGTGGCCACGAAAGTGCTCGGCCTAGTGGGAATCCTGCTCGCAGGCACGCTGATCGCGTTCGTCGTGATCGGCTACGGAGTCGGCTACCGCGACCTTGGCGCCCGGCTCGCCTCGCCCGCGCCCGAGACACCCTGGCGCACAACCCTCCTCGGAGGCCTCGTCGCCGAAGCCGCGTTTCTCGCGCCCATAGCCGGCCAAGTACTTGCGCTGATCATGCTGTTTCGAGGGCTAGGCGCCGTGATCATCACGCTGATGGCCCGCAAGACCATCCTGCCACAACCCGAAACACAATCCCCGCAAGACTAAACGCATCCCGAACCGGCGCATCAGCACCGGGAGGGTTGCCGAAGAACGCCTGGTCGATGACGCCGAAAGCGGCGCTTGCACAACTGTACATAATACTGTACAGTTGTGTGCATTAGGAGACACGCCATGAAGACAGTCACGTTCACGGAATTCCGCAGCCACGCGTCCGGGTTGATCACCGAAGTCGAAAACGGCGAAACAGTGGTAATCGTCCGGCATGGCCGCCCTATTGCGGAAATCCTTCCCTACGCGGAGCGTGTCGACGAACCGTCCTGGAAGCGGCCGGCACTCCGATTGACCAGCAAAGGCCAGGGACTCGCCGACGCTATACTCAAGGAACGGCGCAATGCGAAGCTTCTTTGACTCCTCCGCGTTTGCGAAACGCTATGTTGATGAGGATGGAAGCGGCCGAATCGAGGAGATCTGCCAACACACTTCCGAACTCGCCCTGAGCGTCATTTGTGTGCCAGAGATCGTTTCCGCGCTTAACCGCCGGCGCCGTGAGAAGACGCTTTCGGCGCCTGAATACCGCGAAGCGAAGACACACCTGCTGGAGGACATTCGTGACGCGGTCATTGTGAATCTGTCTCCCGGCGTCATCGAACGGAGCGTCGTGCTTCTGGAAAACCACAGCCTGAGGGCAATGGACGCGCTCCACATCGCGTGCGCGCTCGAATGGGGCGCGGACAACTTCGTTTCGGCGGACAAGCAGCAAACCCAGGCCGCGAGGAAGGCCGGATTGACGACACTGCTGGTTTGAATAGTCCGGCGATACCGCGAACGCTACGGTCCGCGGGGACGCGGACCCTCCCGGGCCGAGCGGCAATCCTGTTGGGGCCTCCAACAAACCCTATGTTAGAGCGAACGGGAGGGACGGCGTCCTCGCCGTCCGGGTACCATCGCCATGGCTTGTGTTAGCCACTCTTTGTGTTGACTAGGGCGCCTTTAGCCCCTCGCTACCCCCGCAGAAAAAGAATTGGCGTCCCCAACGAGATTTGAACTCGTGTCGCCGCCGTGAAAGGGCGGTGTCCTAGGCCAGGCTAGACGATAGGGACGCCGAAGATTAATCTATGTATACATGGTGAACGGGGCGGGGTTCGAACCCGCGACCACCGGATTAAAAGTCCGATGCTCTACCAGCTGAGCTACCCGTTCGTGGTCTATTGCGACAAACAAAAGCGAGTCCTCGCGGACTCGCCACCATCCATCCTAAGTGTACCCGATCCCCGCGCAGTTTTCAAATTTCCCTGATTTCCCGCTGCCAACTCTTTCGGCTAGTCACTAGGCAAAGCCCTATTCCTCTTAGCTGTTGCAGGCAACTTCCTATGCTCGGACTCCATTCGTCGTTCGACCTTCTTGACGTCCTCCGCCGCAGGAAGTAGTTCAGGCTTTATTCCGCGCCCAACCAACACGCCCCGAACATCTTGGCTATTCTTGACGTGCTCAGTTGTTACTGATGCCTCAGTGCGAAGCTCATTCTGCTTGATGTTGAAATTGGTGATTTCGTTGGCAAAGTCCTTCGCCTTTATGGTAATGGTCGGAAGGAAGTCCGCCAATGGACGCCCCTTGGGAACTCTCAGCGCGCGCTTCATATCGTGCGTAGTTCTACCCCCGAAAAGCGCCGTGTCACCCTTACTTCGTATGCGAGCGAAACTCTCATGGTCCTGAAGCCGCTCAAAGATAATCCCGGATAGTTCTTTCTCCGACTTCGTCAGCTTCTTGCGCGCCGTAACACGCTCGGCCTCGGCTAGTCGACTGATTATTATCTCCTGCTTGCGCGTCTGAACAGCGAAATACGTCTGCGCAAAGGCTATCTGGTCCTTCCCCGGATCTCCATTCTGGGCAATGAGATAGCACGCATACCGCGTAAGCGCAAAATCGTCGATCTCGCGCTTTGTGTTCGACCCTACGTCAACCATTTTCGTGATCTCAAGAAAATGGTCCTGTGGGCTGTGGCCGGAATTCTTGCAAGCCTTGGTGGCTTTCTCAATTACCTTAACGAAGTTCTCCCAGCGGGCATAGCCCAAGAGCGTCTGCAGGTCCCGTGCGCACCAGAATTCCGCACCTGTCGCGTCGTCGTGTAACACAATTTCTTCAAAACTCGAGTGAAGCTTCAGAATAACCCTCTTATCCATGGTGTTCCCCTTGTTTAGTCCCATGACTACCGAGACCAAATAATAGCACGTTTTCGTCGCAAGAACCTGATATCAGGACATATGCCCGCCACAACAACGCACACGCGCCTGCGCCTGAACTTTCCTGGAAAACTAACCTCATCTCCCTGATCTTACCTGTCATTCCGCGTTGAGCGCCCTCAAGAACGCCGCTGCGCCTTTGCTTCGGTACGCCCCGCGCCGCCAGATTGCGCCTATTCGCACCACCGGCAGGCCCTGAACCGGCGTCACGGCCAAGCCGCGGTCAGCGGCGGTGACCACCGAGCGCGGCAAGAACGACAGTCCAATTCCCTCGGCCACGTACCGCTTGATCACCTCGAAACTCCCGCTATCCATGACCACTTGCGGCTCGAACCCCTCCTGCCGGAAGTGGTCCCGCAATAGCGTTCCGGTCCGCGTGTGCGCGTCCAGCAGCAGAAACCGCTCGTCGCGCAAGTCCGCCAGATTCACCTTTCCGCCGTGTCCCAGGCGCCGCCTCTTTGGGGTCACCAAAACCAACTCCTGCCGAAACAGTTCCCGCTCGACGAGCTCGCCGTGTTCTATTGGCAACGTCGTAATCCCGAGATCGATGTCCCCCCGCAGGACCAACTCCGCCACCGCCTCCGTCGGCCGGTTGACGATCACCAGCCGGGTCCGCGGCATTGCCTTCGCGAACGCCTTAACGTACGGCGGCAGGAAATACAGCGTCGTCGTATCGCTCGCGCCCAGGCGCAGTTCCCCGGTCGCCGCCTCGTCGAAATCGCGCAACTCACGCTCCAGCGCGTCCGAATCGCTCAGGAGCCGCCGCGCCCGCTCGTACAGCGCCCGCCCGGCGGGCGTCAGCGCGCGCCGGCGCCGCTCGAACAGCACGTGCCCCGTCTCGCGTTCGAGCGCCTTGATTTGCTGGCTCACCGCCGGTTGCGACCGGTGGACGCGCTCCGCCGCGGCGCGAAAGTTGCCCACCTCCGCCACCGCGCAAAAGCACCGCAACGCCTCCAGCGTCATGATAACTTCTCCTTATCGGATTCATCATAACATTTCATTTGACTAATCACCAGCCCGCGGCGTATCGTACGTTCGAGTCAAGTTATCAACACCAAAGGAACCTCTCATGGCCAAAGAAAAACCTGTTCTCCGGTACCGCGACGCGGGGGTCAATATTGACGCCGCCGACGAAGCGGTGCGCGGCATCAAAGACCTGGTCAAGAAGACCTACGACGATCACGTCCTGTGCGACATCGGCACCTTTGGCGCCATGTATCAGCTCGATGTCGCCGGCATCGAGGACCCCGTCCTCGTCTCCAGCGTGGACGGCGTCGGCACCAAGCTCAAACTCGCCTTCATGACCGGCAAACACGACACCATCGGCATCGACCTCGTGTCCCACTGCGTCAACGACATCCTCGTCCAAGGCGCCAAGCCTCTGTTCTTCCTCGACTACGTCGCTTTCGGCAAATTGCGGCCGCAGGTCATGGTCGAAGTTATTCGCGGCATTTCCTACGGCTGCCGCTACGCCGGATGCGCGTTGATCGGCGGCGAGACCGCTGAAATGCCCGGCATGTACCTCGACAACGAATACGACGTCGCCGGAACCATCGTGGGCATGGTGGACCGGAAAAAAATTATCGACGGATCGACCATCGAAGAAGGCGACGTCGTCATCGGCCTGCATTCCTCCGGCCTGCACACCAACGGCTACAGCCTGGCCCGCAAAATCTGCTTCGAAGTCGCCGGCCTCAGTCACACCGATTACATGCCTGGCACGGGCCGTTCCGTCGGCGACATGCTACTCGAGCCTCATCGCAGCTACTCCAAAGTGATCCAGATTCTGATGAAGATCGTCACGGTCAAAGGCATGGCCCACATCACCGGCGGCGGCATCACCGACAACCTGCCCCGCGTGTTGCCCGCGGGCCTCTCCGCCGAGATCCAGCTCAAGACCTGGGAAGCGCCTCCCATCTTCAAATTCCTGCGCGACGCCGGCAACGTCCCCGAGGACGACATGCTCCGCACCTTCAACATGGGCATGGGATTCCTCGTCATCGTCAGCGCCGATCAGCGCGACAAGGCCCTCGATGCGCTGATGCAGGCCTGCGAGGCGCCGCAAGTCATCGGCCGCATCATCAAGGGTGAACGCAAGGTCAACTATGTCGGAAGCACCCGGTATGCCGCATCGGATTGAAGTCGCGATGAAACCCGGCTTCCCGGACGCGTCCGGGGCCGGCGTTCGTAAGCAACTTGCCGAAGACCTGGGTATCGCCGTCGATGCGGTGCGCGTCATTGACGTCTACACCGTCAATGCGACGGTCACGCCCGAGGAACTCGACCGTGTCCGCGCGGAGTTGTTTACCGATCCCGTGATTCAACGCTCCGTCACCGACGCTACGCTCGCCGACGATTTCTCCTATCTCATCGAGGTCGGGTTCCGGCCCGGCGTCACGGACAACGTTGGCAAGAGCGCCGCGGAAGGCATCGCCGATACCCTCGGCCGCAGCCTGGCCCCCGGCGAGGCCGTCTACAAGTCCACCCAATACCTGCTGAGCGGCGCCATCGACGCAAAGACGTGCGAACACATTGCGCGGGATCTGCTGGCCAACGAGTTGATACAACGCTGGGTCGTCAAGTCCGCCGACGAGATGACCAAACTCCAGGGCCAATCCCTGCTCGGCCTGCCGGTCGTCACCGAACGCAGCTCCGCCGAAGTCCACCAGGTCAATCTCGGCGTTTCGGACGACGCGCTCACCGCGCTGAGCCGCTCGATGACCCTCGCGCTCGAACTCCGCGAAATGAAGGCCATCCAAGCCTACTACGCCACGCCCGATGTGCAGGCCCGCCGCAAGAAACTCGGTCTGCCCATCCAGCCCACGGACATCGAGATCGAAATCCTCGCGCAGACGTGGTCCGAACACTGCAAACACAAGATTTTCGACGCGCGCGTCCACTACACCGACGAGACCGGAAAGACACGCGTCATAGACAGCCTCTTCAAGACCTACGTTCGCCGCGTCACTGAGGAAGTCGGCCGCCACATCAATTGGCTGGTCAGCGTCTTCCACGACAATGCGGGCATCATCAAATTCGACGACCAGTGGAACATCGCCGTCAAAGCCGAAACGCACAACAGCCCCTCCGCGCTCGACCCCTATGGCGGCGCCATCACGGGCATAGTCGGCGTGAATCGCGACATCGCCGGCGCCGGTCTCGGATGCAAGTGCATCTTCAACACCGACGTGTTTTGTTTTGCCTCCCCCTTTCACGACGCAGCCATTCCCTCGCGCCTGCTTCACCCGCGCCGGGTACTGCGCGGCGTGCATCAGGGCGTCAAGGACGGCGGCAATCAAAGCGGCATCCCCGACGTGAACGGCGCCATCGTGTTTCACGAGCGCTTCCTCGGAAAGCCCCTGGTCTTCTGCGGCACCGGCGGCCTCATCCCCGCCACCATAGGCGGCAAGCCCAGTCACGTCAAGGCGGCCCGGCCCGGCGATCTCATCGTTATGACCGGCGGCCGCATCGGCAAAGACGGTATTCACGGCGCCACGTTCTCCTCTGAGGAATTGCACGAGGGATCTCCCGCCACCGCGGTGCAGATTGGCGACGCCATCACCCAGAAGAAGATGACCGATTTCCTGCTCGAGGCGCGCGACCTCGAACTCTACACCTGCATCACTGACAACGGCGCCGGCGGCCTCTCGTCGAGCGTCGGCGAAATGGCCAAGGATCCCGGCGGCGCCGAAGTCCATCTCGACAAGGCCCCGCTCAAATACGCCGGCCTTGCTCCGTGGGAAATCTTTCTGTCCGAGGCGCAAGAACGCATGACCTTGGCCGTGGCGCCGGACCGTCTCCAAGCGTTTCTCGATCTGGCCCGCCGCCGCGCCGTCGAAGCCACTGTAATCGGGTCCTTCACCAATTCCGGCCGTCTCGAGTGTTACTACGAAGGTAAGCGAATCGCCTCGCTCGACATGGAGTTCCTCCACGACGGCGTGCCGCGCATGGACCTCAACGCGGTGTGGACGCCTCCCGTCCTCGGTCCCGAGACGATCCCCGCGTACGCCGATCTCGAAGCCGAACTCAAAGCCGTTCTCGGCTCGCTCAACGTGTGCAGCAAAGAATCCTTCGTGCGCATGTACGACCACGAAGTGCTCGCGCAAAGCGTCCTCAAACAATTCCAAGGCGCGGATCACGACGGCCCCGGCGACGCGGCCGTAATTCGGCCGGTGCATGACTCGCAGCGCGGTGTCGCCGTCGCCTGCGGCATCTGCCCCAAGTACAGCGACCTCGACACCTACTGGATGATGGCCTGCGCGGTGGACGAGGCGGTGCGCAATCTGGTCTGCGTTGGCGCCCAGCCGGGACGAATCGCCGGTCTCGACAATTTCTGCTGGCCCGATCCCGTGCAAAGCGACAAGACGCCCGACGGCGAGTACAAGCTCGCACAGCTGGTCCGGTGTGGCGAAGCGCTGTACGACGCCTGCACGTACTACGGCATTCCGCTCATCAGCGGCAAAGACAGAATGAAGAACGACTACAAGATCGGCGACACCAAGATCTCGATTCCGCCGACCGTGCTCTTTACCGCGGTCGCCGTGCTCGACGATGTGAACCAGGTCGTCTCGATGGACGTCAAGAATCCCGGTGACATTGTTTATGTACTCGGGAAGACATCACACGAAATGGGCGGCAGCGAATACCTCGGCCTGCGCGGCCAACTCGGCGCCTCGGTCCCGAAAGTGGACTTCGCGTCTGCCCTGCGGCTCTACCGCGCCCTCGCCACGGCCATGGAGCACGGACTCGTGGCTTCGTGCCACGATTGTTCGGATGGAGGCTTGGCCGTCGCCTTGGCCGAATCCGCGTTCGCGGGTGGCTACGGCATGTCACTCGACCTATCTGGAATCGGCGTCGACAATCCGGTCGTGGCGCTATTCAGCGAATCCCAAAGCCGCTTCGTCGTGAGCGTTCCCGCCGCAAGCGCAGCCGCATTCGAGCGAGCGCTGATCGGCAGCGTGGTCGTGCGGCTCGGCGAAGTCATTCCAGAACCCATGTTGAAAATAGTCGGACAATCCGGCGTGCTCTTGGATGCGCCGTTAGCCGAGCTGAAAGAAGCTTGGCAGAAGCCCTTGAGGTGGTGACCGTGGCCGTTCGCGCGCTGGTATTGACAGGGTTTGGAATCAACTGCGACGCCGAAACGCAGGTGGCGTTCTCCCGCGCCGGCGCCACCGCCGAACGCGCGCATCTCAACGATTTGATCGACGCGCCGGATCGCCTTCGCGACTATCACATTCTCGCGATTCCCGGCGGCTTCTCCTTTGGCGACGACGTGGCGTCCGGGAAAATTCTCGCGAACCGCTTGCGCTACAAGCTCGGCGCTGCGCTCAAGCAATTCGTGGCCGACGGAAAACTCGCCATCGGGATCTGTAACGGATTTCAGGTGATGGTTAAGATGGGATTGCTGCCGGCGATCGGGGGCTTGTTCCGGCAAGAGGTCACGCTCACGCACAACGAGTCCGGCCGCTTCGAGGACCGCTGGGTCTACCTGCAACCCAACCCGCAGTCACCTTGTGTTTGGACCAGGAATTTGCGCACGTTCGAGTTGCCCGTGCGACACGGGGAAGGCCGATTTCTCGCACAGGACGACACTTTGCTGCGCGCATTGCAGGACGGCGGCCACGTTGCGTTGCGGTACTGCACGCGGGCTGGTCTTCCGGCCAAAGGCGCCTATCCGGCCAATCCCAACGCGTCCGTTGACGATATCGCCGGAATCTGCGACGCCAGCGGCCGCATCTTCGGACTCATGCCCCACCCCGAGGCCTACACCGAGCGCGCGCATCACCCGCGCGCCACGCGGGAACCCCTGCCCGCCGAAGGCGCAGGCCTCCAGCTATTCCGAAACGCGGTCGAGTACGCTCGGGACGCCTTCAACTAGCCACTCGCCAGACCCTAGGACTTTTCCTTTGTCGGCGCCTTTACCGGAACCGGGGGAGCCGGGGTCGGCTTCAGACCAAACGCTCTCATCGCTTCGGGACGGCACTGACTCTCGTCGCAGCCACCGCTCTCCTTGAACTTCCATCCGCTGCCGTCTTTCTCGTAGAAATAGTCCACTTCCGAGTAGTGCTCCCCGCC
Organism: Candidatus Hydrogenedentota bacterium; assembly: GCA_016215105.1. Classification (GTDB taxonomy): domain Bacteria; phylum Hydrogenedentota; class Hydrogenedentia; order Hydrogenedentales; family SLHB01; genus JACRLJ01. The sequence continues at coordinate 17,069 of JACRLJ010000045.1, read as the reverse complement.
CTCATCGGACGACCGGATATAGATGGAGACTTTTCCCAGGCGTTCCCCGAACATCACATACTCGCGCGCCGCGGAGACACCGGACGCGTATTCTTCCTTCAGCCCGCCGGGATTCTTGCTAAACTCGGCCATCTTCTCCTCGGCGAACGGTTTCAGGCTGCGCGCCAACATATTGCCCCACACCTTCTCGTAGGCAACATCGATAACACACAAGAGTAGCAACCCCAGCAAGATCTTGAGCCGGAGATTGGACCCGCTCTTCGCTACCGCCGCCGGAGTAGCCGCGGCTTCTTCGCCGGCCTGACCGGACTGACTCGTCTGTACAGATTCTTTTTCTTCACTCACGACTCTCTCCCCGCGAAAAGGCGCGCCTTTTCGACTTATGGCGGCCCAAGGCGGTGTGGCCGCGACTGGATGACATACGACTTGTTTACCGCGCCGACGACAACGGAGCGCCAAGCGCGGATGGCGCTCACAGGTAACTCACAGGCGGCCAGAGTATATCACAGACCAAGAACGCGAAGAAAAACGTCCCCGGCGCCGCACATCACGCTCGAAGCGCCTCGCGCGGAGGCTTTCTGGCCGCGCCTCTAGAACCGCGCCAGACGCTTCACGCCGTAATAGTTCGCCTGCCCGGCCCCTCGATTCAGAGGCCCAAGCCCCATCGCCTGAGCGTCCGGTTTCGCGCCGGCGGGATAGAGCAGGTAAACCGATCCGGCCTCCGTGTCAAAGATCGCGGATTCTCCCGTGACATCCTGCTGCGTTCCCTTCGTGACGTTTTCCACCGTCATGGCGGCGGCGCCAAACGGATTCTTGACACGGCACGGGCGTCCCGCCTCGGACCGGATACTAGCAAACACCACCTTGCCCGCGGCCATCTTTGCCGTCACGACAAACGCTCCCTCGGCGCGCAAATCTTCGAAGTGCGCGTCATGCCAGCGATCCGGCATCGTGGGAAACACCCGAATGGTCCCGTTGTACGACTGCAGCAGCATCTCCATGATCGCCGCCGCCGCCCCAAATCCCGCTTCGAGCGTCATGGGCTCATAGTCGAAAAGCGACACACCGTGAATGCGGGGATCGCCATTGACATGGAAGGTGTTCGGCGTGATGAACGCGTTGGCGTACAAATCGAGCATTTGCCAGGCCGTGTTGCCGTAACCCGCGCGCGATGCGATCAACGACATCCACGGATACGACCAGCCAGTCCACTCGCCGAGACCTTTGGTTCGTATCTCGAGCAGCGAATTCCGAATCAGCGCGCGGTCGTCCTCGCTCCCGTCGACGGTCAACACCCCGAGCGGATGTATTGCCATCAAATGGGAGAAATGACGGTGCGAATGCGTCATCGGCGTGTCCGCGCTGATCAGCAGGCGATGATCGCGCTGCGGGTAGGGCGCCAGCTTGTCGAGCACCTCCTTTACGCGGGGTGTCAACGGGTCCTCAACGCCCAGCGCCTCGTTCGACTGTAGCAGCGCGCCGCACAGGAACCGAATCAACGCAAGGTCAACCGTTGGGTCTTTGCAATAGGCGCTGAACCCGCCCTCGCCCCATTCCGGCGAGTAGCTCAGCGGAACATGAAGTTTGCCGTCCGCATCCGCTTCGAGCAGGTTCGAGTACGTTTGAAACGACAGACGCAACATCGGCAGCGCCTGCTCGCGCAAGAAGGTCTTGTCCCAGGAATATAGGAAATGCAGCCAGTAGTGCTGCGCCAGCCACGCCGCGTTGCCCGGCCACAGCTCGACCCCGGAGTAGCCCCAGATCCGCTCGCCACGCGGCCCGATCGCGCAACCCGCCCAAATTCCATCAAACCCGAAGAACTTTTGGCAATCTTTCCGCCACCGCGGAACACATTTCGTAAACGTATCGTATAGCGGCTGGCCAAGCTCCAGGCGATTTGCCGTGTAAATTGGCCAGTACGACTGCTGGACGTTCATGTCCAAGTGGTAATCGCCGGACCACGGCGGCATGCCACCGTCCAGTGTCCAAAGACCCTGCAGCGTCACCGGAAGTTTCCCCGGACGCGACACGCACCCCAGCTTATACATTTCGATGTAGTACAGGGCTTCGAGCCGCGCGTCTGGAATCGTCAGTCGCGACCGATTCCAGTAGTCCGCCCACCATCGCAGATGCTTGTCCTGCTGACCGGGCGCCTTCGAGGCCGCCTCGACCAGGGCGCGCGCGGCGCCCACCGGGTCCGGATTCTCTTCACTCGATACCAGCGACACAACAATTGCTTGAGTATCGGGCTCCGTGCCCGGGAAAAGGCCCCAGGCAATCGCATACGCGTACCCCGACGGTGTCTTCTGGAAATAGGTTCCCGCGCCGCCTTCGGCGTGTACCTCAGGGTCGGAATAGCCCCATCCGCGCAGCGTCGCCTGCACCTCTGACGCCAGACCGACTTTCACATCCGGACTCGGCACGGCCTTGCCGCGCAAAACCAACACCAGCACATTCCGGTCCGCGGCTGTCAGCGCCGTAACAGTCGTCGGGGCGCCGTTGACCTTCCCTGAAATCTCCGCTGTCGCCGTCGCCAGATGAAGCCGGCCCTGTTCCCACTCGAACGGCTTCTCAAAGCTGAGTTCGAGCCGCGGCATCGGCAACCGCGTCGGATACGGGCCCTTCTCATAGATGCGCTCCGTGCGCATTATGCCCTCGGCCTCGTCCGTCTTCTTGTCCGCCACCAATTGCCGCAGCCGCTTGTAGGTGACGTCGTCGGGAAACTTCTCCCGCGACTCCCACGCGTCGTACTTGTCCAGCGTAATCTTCAGCGGCGCGCCATCGCCCCAGATAATCGCCCCCATGTCGCCGTTTGCCAAAGATAGCGGCATCTTCAGCCCCTCGTCTGGTTTAGTCGCGCTTTCGATTCACCCTCATCAGCGCTTCTGCGAAAGCAGCCACTTGATAACCTCGGCGTCGCCGTAGGTGGCGTCCCACGAATTATGGTGCAGATCCGGATATTCGGTGTACTTCACTTTACCACCTGCGGCCTTGACCGCCTCGACCATCTTGCGCGATTCGTCCGGCTTGACCACCTCGTCCACCGCGCCGTGAAACGCCCAGATGGGGACCTTCGCCAACGTCGCGGCGTCTTCCGGTTTTCCACCCCCACAAATCGGCGCCAGCGCAGCGTATCGATCGATGTGCTGGGCGCCGTAGACCCACGTTCCATACCCGCCCATCGAAAGTCCCGTCAGATAGGTTCGGCTCGAGTCGATCGAGTACTCCTTAACCGTCTTCTGGTATGCCAACTCAATCTCGTCGGCGGCCTCGTCCCACCACACCCTGCCCGGGCATTGCGGCATAACCACCACACACGGAAACCGGTCCGGATTCTGACGGATGGCGCGCCCAAGACCCACGTCACTCTGAATCAGCCCATCGTCGCCGCGCTCGCCGGCGCCGTGCAGGAACACGATGAGCGGCCATTTCTTGCCGGGATCATATGCGCGCGGCACATACACCACGTACCCGCGCTCTTTCCCGTCGACCTTCAAACTCTTGTTGAGGAAGCCGGTCGCTATGCCGGCTCGCTCCGCAGTTGCGTTGCTCATACGATGTGTCACACACCCTCCACACGCGGCTACCGCGATCAGCGCCGAAATATACAATCTCATCGTCATTGCACTATACTCCTCCTCGCCAAAATCGAAGCACACCTTATCGCGGCGGAGGCCAAAAGGCAAGACGGTCTCATCCGCCGGTGCGTACTCAATGCCAGACAAACGGAATTCTACAAGCACGATGAATCAGGATCTAGCCAGCTTCAAACGAATGGCCGCTGAACACGCGGTCACTTTTGTCAAACCCGGTATGGTAGTCGGGCTAGGTCACGGCTCGACCGCGATCTGGGCCGTGCGGCGCATCGCGGACCGTATTCACTCCGGAGAACTGCGCGATATCGCGGCCATCCCTTGTTCGCTGACCGTCGAGCGCGACGCCCGAGAACTCGGTATCCCGCTCGCCACACTCGAAGAACAGCCCGCAGTAGACATTACCATTGACGGCGCTGACGAAGTTGACCCCGCCCTCAATGTCATCAAAGGCGGCGGTGGCGCTCTTCTCCGCGAAAAGATTGTCGGCCAGGCCACAAAGCGCTACGTCATCATCGTCGACGAGTCAAAGTGCTCACCCACTCTGGGAACAACTTGGCCCGTTCCTGTCGAAGTACTGCCCTTCGGACTGCGCGCGCACACCCTCTACCTCGAATCGATCGGCGCAACCCCTAAACTCCGCCGCGCTACGGACGGCCAGCCGTTCAACACCGATCAGGGCAATCTCATTCTCGATTGCGCCTTCGGACCTATCCCGGATCCCCGGTCCATCGCCCAGAAATTGAACGAGCACGCCGGTATCGTAGGCCACGGACTGTTTCTGGGCATGGCGACGGATCTCATCGTCGCCGGTTCCAGCGGCATCCGTCACGAAACTTGCGCAAGGTAACGAAAAGCGGTTGAAACGCAACCGATGTCCGTGCGAATCAGTACACTAGTTGGATACGGTCCAAGCGGCTGAAAAAAATACTTTGCGATTCATTATTACTATTCATAGAATGATGCGGCGATCTCTAAGGCCCCTGACTGAGAAAGGACGGATACATGGCTGATGAACGCAGTAGCGCAAACCTAGGTGAGGAACTGATCCGGCAGGACGTGATTACCCGCGAGGACTTGGCCCGAGCGCAAGCGCGGGAAAAGGAAAGCGGCATTCCGTGGTACCGGCAGTTGCTGCAATTGAAGATGATTCCTTTCGGCGTCATGGAAGACGTACTGCGGTACGAGTTCCACCCGTTTGGAAAAGCCGTCAAAGATGAACACCAGAGCCTGGGCCGCGCCCTCGTCGAACTCAAGGCAATAACGGAAACGCAACTCACCGACGCCTTGACGGAACAAAAGCGCAATGGACGCCTGCTGGGCAACATCCTCATGGATCGGGGCTGGATTACGCCCCGCACCAAGGCGCTGGCGCTGGCAAAGCAGTATGGCCTGGAATTCGCGGAGCTCGAAAAGACTCCAAGCCAAAAGACCGCCTTGGAAGCCGTTCCCGAGAATATCGCCCTCAAGCATCGGATGGTGCCAATACGCATCGAGGCGGACAAGGTCACGGTGTTGATTACAGAACCCAACACACGGGACGGCCTCAAAGACGCTGGCATGATCCTCGGTAAACATATTCATCCGGTCTTGACCACCTCGCCCGATATCAGACAAGAAATTGCCGCCCGCTACGTCGCGCTCAAACAAAAGCTGGCGCAGGCTGGCCCGGCGACACGGCCTGCGGACGCAAAAACGCCGGATATGCTGAGCAAGACCCCCGAAAAAGCTGTCGGCAAGAACGACAAATCCAAAGCTAAAGCCAAGTCCAAGGAAAAAGCTACCGAGGAGAAGAATGCAATGGCCAACGAACAAGCTGCAGTGGAGAGTCCCAAGTTGGATAAGTCGCGATTCGAAGAAATCGCGCGGCAGGCTTCGGGCGCCCCGGTTATGAAGCTCGTGTCAACCATTATCGAGGGCGCGGCCAACTCTGGAGCCACGGACATCCACCTGGATCCGCAAGATCCCGAAATGCGCGTGCGGTACCGTATCGATGGCATTCTCCACGACGTCATGAGCATTCCGCGAGACATCGAAGCCGCCGTCGTCTCACGCGTCAAGATTATGTCCGATATGGACATAACCGAAACGCGCCATCCGCAAGACGGCCATATTGGCATGGTCGTCGGCGATATGGAATTCGACATCCGCGTCGCCACCTTACCCACCTACCTCGGTGAACGCGTAGTGTTGCGGTTGTTAGACCAAAGCTCCGTTCTGGCTGGTATCAAAGACTTGGGTCTTGAGCAGGACGATTACCAGAAGCTCATCCGTATGATCGAACAGCCCTACGGTATGATCCTGGTTACGGGACCGACCGGCAGCGGTAAGACGACAACACTTTACGCCGCCTTGAACCAGAAGAACGTCATGACCGACAGTATCGTCACGCTCGAAGACCCGGTCGAATATCAGCTCTCAGGCATAAACCAGGTCCAAATCGATACGGACATTGACCTTACCTTCGCCAATACACTCCGCGCCGCGTTACGTCAGGATATCGACGTCCTGCTCGTCGGCGAAATCCGCGATGCGGACACTGCCCGAATCGCCATCCGGGCCGCCATGACCGGTCACTTGGTCTTCAGTACGATGCACACCAATGACGCTCCGGAAGCGATCAGCACTCTGCGGAACATGGGTATCCCCTCGTACCTCATCGCAAGCGCCCTCACTGCCGTAATCGGTCAACGGTTGGTTCGAAAGATTTGCAGCAACTGCGCGACTCCCTTCGTTCCTGCCAAGCCGCTTCTTAAGTCCATCGGGTTGCCGGACGCCACCAAGAAGTTATACCGCGGAAAAGGGTGTGAGGCGTGCTACCACACCGGAAGCAAAGGCCGGACCGGAATCTTCGAGGTCGTCGAGATTACTCCTGATCTCCGTAAAATGATCTCGAGCGATGAACCCATTGATAAGATCGCAAAATCGGTCAAACTCAAGACTATGGCTGACCGCTGTCGAGAGAAAACAAAGGCTGGAATAGTCTCTCCGGAGGAGTTCTTACGCGTTATTAGAACCTAGCCCTGTTTGATCGATTCAAGACGTCTATAAGGCGTTTGCTTACAAGCTTTTATGCGTGTTTATTGTCACCTGGAATTGCTATGGACAAGATCTAGTTGCAATTCTAGGGCGCCTCTGTTAGCATACGTCGGGGTCACGATACCCGCTCGCTCCCTGTGAATAACTTGTGCATAAGTCGTTCACCGGGTGTTTCCACCGCTTAGCAGTTATATCGGTTATCACATAGGCAAGTAGTTGTAAAGTAATAAGTTAGAACATCACAATCAGGCGCGGTTGAGATATGTCGCTCTCTGTAATACGCTTATAATAAACAAGTTACAACTTTTCACGTTTTCTGGTTTTTCCGGTGATTGGGAGTGTTCCACAGGCCGTCTGTGTAATGTCAAATTGTCGCTTCTTACGACAAATTACCCTCAAACGAGCGTGTGAATAACATCAAGCGTATCGTGGAACATCGGCAAACGGACTCGGTTGATAACACTGAACACGCCGTTCAATGTTATCAACAATTGACACACTATCCGGCGCCGATTAACGAATATCGTTTAGACCTAATCCGCTAATGTGTTGGTAGAATGAATAAATTGAGGATAGCAGTCAAGAAGTTACTAACATGATATCTTACGTAATATCAAAGAGTTACAGTGTTACTCAGTATATCCACACCCCTTACTGTTATGACTGCTTTTCTCTTAAGTAAATTCTTGTACTAAGACCACAAATAACCGTTCGTTCGACTCTAATCTGGAGAACCAGTGATGAAGATCAGAATTCAGCGCCAAGATTTCCTCGATGCAGTGAACAAAGTGAAGACGGTCGTATCCTCAAAGTCCGCGCTTCCTATTCTCTCGCATATCTTGGTGGAAACGGGTGACAGCTTTGTCCGTTTGTCGGCGACTGATCTCAAGATTGGTATCGAGTGTACCGTCGATTGCACCGTGGATGCGCCAGGTTCGTTGACTGTGTCTTCTCAGCGTATGGCGTCGATTCTTTCGGAATTACCGCAAGACGAAATTACGATCGAGTTGTCTGAGAACAACGTCATCACGCTCAGTTGCGGTCGAATTCAAACGCGTTTGTTTAGTATGTCCCCGGATGAATTTCCTCCGATACGAACGTTCGAGGGCGTTGAACCGCTGGTATTGCCGCAAGCAACATTAAAAGGCATCTTTGCGCGAACGTCGTTCGCCTTCTGCACAGATCAGGCCCGATATAATCTTACGGGGTTACTTCTTGAAATAACCGGGGGTAAACTGACAGCGGTGGCTACGGATGGCCGTCGAATGAGCCTCTACGCCGAGAACGAGAATATTCCCGAGGGGATCGATATCAAGGTAATCGTGCCAGGAAAAATGATTGGCGAGCTTGAGCGTCTTCTGGCGGATGAAGGTGAAGTCGATGTCTACATCGGTGAGACTCAGGCCGCGTTTTCTTTTGGAAATCTGCGTCTAGTAAGCGCGCTTATCGAAGGTTCATTCCCAAACTACGACATGGTTGTTCCCAAGAAGCACGATAAGGAAGCGGTTCTAAACGCCGCTCAGTTCTTGGAAGCCGTTCGCCGTACACGAACCATGACGAGTGATAAGTTTAACTCAGTGCGCTTCGGATTGTCTCGAGGCCAGCTAAGTTTGCGTGTTGTAACACCTGAAGTGGGCGAGTACAGTGAAGATATGCCGATTGAGTATGACGGGACAGCTCTCGAGATCGCCTTCAATCCGGACTTTGTGCTTGACGTTCTGCGTCACATGTCGTCTGACATGGTGTGTTTGGTCTTGAAAGATGCCATGAGCCCAGGGCTTCTCAAGCCGTTCAGTGAAGCCCCTTCCGATAAGTATCTCAACGTCATCATGCCGATCCGCATCTGATTCATCCATATATTGTGTATTGCTACGCGCTATCCCCGTCTTAGTGTGTGTGGATAACTTGTGAATGATTCCAATGGGCGCCCGGTTGATGAATATGATGAATTCCACGTAGCGCCTAATTGCCCGTCTTAAACCGAAGCGTAACCTATCTAGTATCAGTGTCTTAGAATTGAAATAACTGTTTCCGACTCAAATTAATTGTTTTTTCAAGCATTCTGTTCTTTGCGTCAATAGATCAGGTTGACCTGTGGATAACTCTTACGTAAGTAGCTCTTCGCCCGTTCACAATATGTTGTGTTATCGGTAAATCTAGGGGAACTAGACAATGAAAGACGTTGTACGTCTGGCATTTATTGGGCTCGGCCCAATGGGAACCGATCTGCTGCGCGCGGCGGTTGCGCACCCCGCAGCCGATGTCACTGCGCTATGCGACGGTAGTCCGGAAGCGTTGGCCTCAGCGAAGAGTATCGCCAATGAAAAACCCGCGACATTTTCCGATTACCGCACGATGCTGCACGACGCAAAACTTGACGCAGTTGTCGTCGCAGTTCCTCAGCACCTGCACGCTCAGGTAACTATTGATTGTCTTCAACACGGACTTACGACTTTTTGTGAGAAGCCCATGGGCTTATCCGTTAACCAATGTATGAGTATGATCGCCGCGGCAAAGTCCGTTGGCAAAGGACTCATGATTGGTCAAGTACTTCGGTATATTGGCCCGTATCGCTTTATCCTCGAACGTATCGCATCCGGCGACCTCGGTGTCCCCTTGGTCATGCGTACGACACGAACGATGGGAAACTGGGGAAGCTGGGCGCGTCCGTGGCGCTTACAGCGCGAGACCTCCGGTGGCCTGCTTCTGGAAGTCAACGTCCATGAACTTGATCTCATGCTGCAAATTCTCGGACCGGCGTCCTCTGTCACAGCGATCGACCGCCGTTTTCCGAATTCCGAAGTTGATTTCTCCGACTTCATCACCGCACAAATCGAATTTCAGAATGGTTCGATTGGAACCATCACCTCCAGTTGCGGCGATCAGTTGGGGCGTCACAGTGGCGAGGTATTCCTGACGAACGGCACCATCTACTACGAGAGTCTTCTCGATCAAGTGCTCATTGGCCAAAGTGGAAAAGAGCGCGAAGTGTTTCCTTATGCGGAAATCCACCCCGAGTGGGAAAACGGCGTGGCGCGCGAAATGCGCGAGTTCATAGAAGCGTGTCTCGGCCAGCGCGAAATCAGTATTCCCGGCGAGGACGGCTTACGGGCAGTCGAATTGGCCCAGGCCGCCTATCAGAGCGCCGCGGAAAAGCGCACCGTACACTTACCCCTGCACTTGCCCCTGCCCGCTTAGATTTGCGGTGTCCCGCCCTTCTTGGGGCTTTCGCCAATCGGCTCGATGTGAATTAGTACGTCGCGAATGGCGGGATTCGCCGCGCGCACACTATCCTTTACGCGATGCGCCACGTCGTGCCCCTGCCGGACGGAAATTCCTCCATCCACCTCGACATGCAGATCGACGAAAAAGTCCAGCCCCATCTTGCGCACCGTGCAAATATCCAACCCTTTCACACCGTCCACCCCAATCGCGATTTCCCGCACATGTTCCTCGACATCGCTCCAAAGGGCGGCGTCCATCACCTCCGCCAGCGCTGGCCGAATCAAGCGGCACCCGTTATACGCGATGATGATACACGCGAAAAGGGCGGCCCAATCGTCAGCCATTTCATACCCTTTCCCGCCAATTAACGCGGTACTGATTCCAATAAACGCCGCGCAGGATGTCAGCGCGTCACTGCGGTGATGCCACGCGTCCGACTTGGACGCCGTGCTGCGAACTTCCGTACCCACCGTTAGCACCAGGCGAAATAACGTCTCCTTGACGATCACCACTGCCGCCAAGACCACCAGCGTGAACGCCCGGGGCGCGTGATGCGGTGTGTGAATCTCTCGAATACTCTCGATAGCGATTCCGACTGCCGCCGCAATCAATCCCAACGCGACCACAATGGCCGCCAGGGGCTCTGCTTTACCATGCCCGTAGGGATGGTCGTCATCCGGAGGCGTCATCGCGATCCGCAGACCGCTCCACACCACGATTGAACCGACCACGTCCAGTGTGGATTCCATCGCATCGGCAATAAGCGCGTAGGAGTTGCCCAAGACTCCCGCAATTCCTTTGACGGCCGCCAGCATTATATTTGCCAACGCGCCAATAATC
>JACRLJ010000045.1:0-6316 GCA_016215105.1 Candidatus Hydrogenedentota bacterium | reverse complement strand
GCCTTCTTGCTCGGGTGGCCGCTATCCCGCGTTTCAGGAGAGGTGTTCATGCGGCGCGCAATCCGCGGTAATAACCCCAAGTCCAAAGATATCTAAAGCACGGTCTCAAGTGAGTACCTCCATATGAGCAACCACGCGAATCGAGTCATACTTGGCGGCGCGGCTCGCCAACGCGCTGCGGAACAGCAGTTTCCAACTGCGCCACGCGGAGCTTTGAACGGGAAGCGTGCTCACTGGCCAGCCACAGTCATTGAACACTTGCCAAATGCGCCGCTCGGCTTCAATCCAGCCCGGCGTGAATTGGCGGTAATACCCCGTACCCTGCGTCTCCACAACACTCAACCCCACATGCCCGCATGCAATCCCGAGACTGCGCTCGGTAAAGAAATTCAAGTGCCGCGGCGCGTCCAGCCAGAACCACGTGACTCCCGCATAGGCCAAGCCCAGCGCGCCGCTATTTGGTGTCTCACAGAGCAGCGTTCCCGAAGGCGCAAGCAAACTGCGCGCGTTGCGCAACGCGTTCACCGGATCAAGGCAATGCTCGAGCGCGTGACTCATCAATACTAAATCGAAACTTGCCGACTCCAGTTCACGTGGCAAGTTCTCTGCCGTGCCCTCGTACACCGTGACGCCCCGGCCCCGGGCATTCGCGCTTGCCGCCGCATCCGGCTCGACCCCAACAACGCTATGTCCTAACGCCTTCGCTTGTTCAAGCAGGCCCCCGGCCCCGCAACCAAGATCGCAGATTCGCGAAAGCCGCCCTTCTAACAACTCGTGAATCAGCGCGCCTGAGATCGGACGGCCCCGATCGAAGCGCCACGCCAGATGACAGCGCGCCCGATCCAACAACGTCATACGCCCATCCCCCGGCGTTACCTTGCGCGGGCTATGCGTGTAATACGAATCAACCGCATAGAAACTCGGCAACTCGCCGGCCGATGGCCGCGGATGCAAACACCCGTATTCGCACTGGCCGCACCAGAACAGCGCGTAGGCCTCCGCGCACTCCGGGCGGCGCCAGTCCCTCGGCACGGTCAGCCAAGAGCGCATCGCGCCACTGCACCATGGACAACACGGCTCGGAACCGATCACCCGTCCCGTGGACGCGGTCCCCGAGTCATCAGGCAAATCGGGACGCCTGCCTGCTGTCTGACTCGCATATGCTGGATTCTGTGTCATAACGCCGCAAGAAGAATTGTCAGTAGACGCAGAGTTGGATGCGCGCTATACTGGGAGGACGGCCCCGGTATGCAAATCGTTCCGCGCGTTCCGGGGAGAGACACCGGCGGAGGACGCCAGCGATTTCGGCGTCTCCAACTGCTCGCGCATTCCGGAATAGTAAGCGATCCGCGCTCATACATCAAGAACGGAGATGATTTCCTATGAAAACTTGGACAGCAATGCTCATGGCGCTGATCTCGGCCAGCGCATTTGGCGAACTCATCGCCGGTCCCGCGCAGGTCCTCGACAAGCCCTACGGCCGAGTACTGTTCACGCTTGCCGACGGCATAAAGGTCGAGTGCGCCGCTGAAGACAACCACCACCAGCGAATTGCCCTGCCCGGATTCGTCAGAACGGACGCCATGTGGGGGCGCGACCGGGTCAAAAAACACCAAGTTATCTACGGACTCGATGGCGAGTATATGGGCGAAACTGTCCGCCAAGTCGATCTTCCCCTGGGCAAGATCCAGCACGGGGGAGACCGATTCGCCGCCGTGTTTACCGGCTACGTTGCGGATACCACCATTGACCGCGCGACCGAGGTCGAGCGCGCCCTCGAGCCGATTGTCGACCGCAAACTCTACCCCCTCACCCTCGATGACCTGCGGCCGCATCTTGTCAAGTTTGGATACAAGAAGGGCGTAACATCCAACGGGTTCGACACGTACGTCTGCCCAGAGAGCCTGCTCGACTCACCCAATTACACCCCACGGATCGCCCTCGTCTTCCGCGCAAACCAGTTTGTCGCCGTAATAACCAAACGCGAAATCCACTTCATCGCCCACGAACCTGTCCTCATTAGAGAAGGCTACAGCCTAACGTACATCGAACCCCTCGGCAAACTAGCCGCCGCAAGAATCGAGAGCGACCTAGCCCGCGCCCTGCTCTAATTCAATTCAGGGACAGACTACGAATTGAATCCGATACAAGGCCTTGCCCACCCGTTCTAATTCAGTGACGCCCTGTGGCTTACCAAGCGAGTGTGGCTTGGATCTATTTCAATTCGTAGTCTGTCCCTGAATTAGGGACTGCCGGACTTTGCGTCCCCGTTTCGCCGGTCGCAACATCCGGCCGACGAGGCCCTCCAACTGCTCGTTAAAAGAGGTAGACCCGCACGGCCGCCCCGTGTGGGTCTGGCGGCGGATCTGGTTCAACGCATCGGGATCCCCCTCAACGCGCAGCCACTCCGGCCAGTCCTCGATAACACCTTGGGGCGGAAACTGGCTACACAGAATAGGGTCATGCCGCAGCCCACAATGGGCCGCCGCGCTCGACCAGGGATAGGCCTCGGCCCGCTCGACCATTCCGGCGCGTACCGGATTGCGCTCGACATACCTCACCGCCGCCCATTGGTGCACTTCGTCCAGAGGACACGAATAGTAGCGGCCCTGCCACACGTGCCCGTCAAGCTGGGTGCGCGTGTTAAAGTGCATCGCGTAAACCGTGTGTGCGTCCCGCAACGCGCGCCCCAGGGAATCCTCACGGGCTGGAACCACCACCATATGGACATGATTGGTCATCAGGCAATACGCCCATACCTCCAAGCCGTGGCGCTCCGCATAGAGTTTGAGGAAGGTAAGGTACTTCTGCCTATCCTCGTCGGTCTCAAAGACGTCGCTACGGCGGTTACCCCTTTGGGTGACATGATGGGCAAATCCCGGCACGACTATCCGCGCAACACGACTCATACTCGCCACTCTAGCGCAGCCACCCCACTGCCGTCAATCATAATTTAGGGACAGACTACGAATTAACGATGAAGATAGGCCAATTGTGTTCTGTTTCTCGGATCTAATTCGTAGTCTGTCCCCTTTTTAGGACTTCTTAGCCCTTCATGCCGGTGAGCGTGACGCCTTGGATGAAGTGGCGTTGCGCTGCGAAGAAGAGCACGACCACGGGAATGGTCATCAGGACCGACGCGGCCATCATGAACCCGTAGTTGGTGAGGCTAAACACCTGCAGCGCGAACAGCCCCAGGCTGAGCGGGTATAGGCGCTGGTCGTTGAGGTAGATGAGGGGACCCATGAAGTCGTTCCAAACTCCCATGAATGTGAAAATGCCTATCGTTGCGATGGCAGGCTTGACCAGCGGCATTATGATCCGGACGAAGATTCCCAGATACCCGCACCCGTCGATCTTGGCGCTGTCCTCGAGGTCCTTCGGAATGCCCTTCATGAACTGGCGCAATAGGAAGATATAGAACGCGCTCCCGAAGAACGATCCTATCCACAGCGGTTTCAACGTGTTATACCAGCCGAGCGTCTTGAAGATCAGGAACACCGGAATCATGGTGACCTGCGGCGGGATCATCAAAGTCGCCAACACCAGCGTAAAGCAGAAGTCCCGCGCCGGCCATTGGAGCCGCGCAAACGAATACGCCACCAGCGACGAGCCGATGATCTGGCCGACCATGTTGAATGCGACCAGCCACAGGCTGTTGCGAACATAGTCCCACAACGGCACCGTCCGCAGCACGTCCCGGTAGTTGTTGACGTACTTGTTGTATAACGCAATGGGAAACGCGGCCTTACGGTACTCGAGCGTGACCCGCACCTGACCGGGCTGATTGAAGTCGGATGCGCCTGCGTCTTCAAGCCGGAGCCACGTCTTCATTTTGATAGAGGTGTCGTCCTCGCTGCGGAACTGCCAAATCGTATCCTGCCACCGGTCCGTTCCCATGAACGCCGCTTGCGCCGCTTCAAACCGTTTCCCACCCAACTCAACTGTCGCCCAGATCTCGTGCCAAGTGCGGTCTCCGTGGTTACTTACGACGATTCTCTTGAGATTCTTCGGGTCCATCTGGAGCGGCAGACTGGTCTGCACAGCAAACGAGGGCTGCTGCTCGAAACTGTAGTCAATCTCTTGTTCCGCGCGAAGCAACCCGTCCTTTCGCGGAATCAGGTTCGCCTTGCCCTTGACCACCTTCCAGTTGTATTTCTCGCCCGCCGTCGGGTTTTCGACTGTCACGTCCCAGCCGTGGAAGGCGACATCGGAGACCGCCGCGTTGCGGTAAACCGTTTCAAAGACCTCCCGGGCAATCGCCGCATCGGTATTCTGCGTAAACCACGACACCGACACGTCTTCCACCTTCTCGAACAATTCGTCCGGCGCACGCTTGGTGAGGCGCGCAAAGATAGCCTCCGCCAAGACGGGATGCGACAGATAGGGCCGGTAAAACTCGGGCAGGCCGTCCGCGAGGGACTCGAGTTTCCGCGTGATCGCGGCTTGGATCGGACCCGTAAGCCGGTCCCAGTCCGCGAGTTTCACCTTGGTCGGCCGCTCGGGCTTTTCGTTCGCACGGATCTGGATGTACGGTGATTCGGGCGCTGTGTCGGGCGCCTGGGGGATCCACCGAGGCGGATACATCTCGTCCGGAACCTTGCTGCTCGAGCTCAGCAGCCAGATGAACGGGATGGCAAACACCAGCGAGCCGAGGATTAGGACGCCGTGAAGGAAGGACCGGCGAATCTTCTTTTCGGTCTTGGATATTCGTCTCATTCTTCGGACTCGTAGTGGACCCACCGCGGGGCCAGTTTCAACTGGATTACTGTAAGGAACAGGATGATCCCAAACAAGACCCACGCCATGGCCGACGCATAGCCCATTTTCATGTACCGGAACGCGTTGTTGAAGAGTTCGTACGCGTAGAACAGCGTTGCGTCGTCCGGGCCGCCATGCGTCATGATGAAGGCCACTTCGAATATTTTGAAGGTGCCAATCAGGCCCATGATGAGGTTGAAGAAAATGTACGGGCTTAGCATCGGGATCGTGATGCTCCAGAACTGCCGCAACTTGCCCGCGCCGTCCAGTTCGGCCGCCTCGTACAGGTGGACCGGTATTCCCTTGAGGCCGGCCAGCCACACGATCATGCCGCCCCCCGCCCCCCAGAGCCCCATCAAAACAATAGCCGGCTTTGCCCACAGTTTTTCCGTGAGCCAGCCCGGACCAGGAACTCCAATCGCCCCTAGCGCAGTATTGAGGATTCCCTGTTGCGGGTTGAAGATCCAGAGCCAAAGTATCGCCGCCGCCACTGCGGGCATGATCGAGGGCATGTAAAAGAACGTCCGGTAAACCGCCATGCCCTTGATTTCGCTACTCAGCAACATCGCGATACCCAAGCCCACTGCCATGCTGGCCGGTACCCCGATCGTCATGAACAGGGTGTTCATTAGCGGGGCGTAGAAGCTGTTCTGACTCGAGAACATCTCCGTGTAGTTCCGCAGTCCCACGAACTGCGGCGGCGAAAGCACGTCGTATTGGCAAAAACTGATGAACAACGAGAAAACAATAGGGCCGCCGCCGAACACGATAAAGCCGACAAACCAGGGAGCCGCAAACAAGTACCCCGCATAATGTTCCTGGCGGAAATACCCGCGCACCTTCTCGCGCCGGTCGAAAAACCAGAACATGAACAGGAATCCGCCCACGAGAAGGACCACATACGTAATGACGATAGGCGTCCAACTCAACACGGGATGCGGGACAGGTTTGAATAGACGGTCGAGCTCCGCCTGGACGGCCTTCGTGCTTTCGTCAGCGGCCATTTGCGCGTTTCGACGAGGGTCCGTCGAATCGTATTTCTTGTAGTAGCCGCGCTCCATCGCGCGAACCTGCTCGTTCCAGAGAAGCTGGCCGACCGGGGTGACGGGCCGGTAGCGGGAGATAGGCATGGCGTCCACGAACACTTTTTTGGTGACCTTGAACTTCTCGTCAATCGTAGGGTCGCTGAACAGGTAGTGCTGCATCGCCCAGTCCGTGACATCCTTTCGGGCGCTCATGTTGGGGATGAACACGTTACCCGCCGCGCGGGTCTGCTGGCGTATCGAGTCCGAACGGATCTCATAGGCGCGCTGCGAGGCCAGATACTTGATGAATTCCCACGCCTCTTCAGGGTGCTTCGCGCCTCTGGGAATAATCCACGCCCAGCCGCCGCACCAGCCAATCTGTTTCTTGCCTTCGGGAGCCGGGGCGAGCGCCACCCCGAAACGCAGGTCGCGTTTTGTGTTCGCAATGGTCTGGATGACGTAGTCGCCGTCGATCTTCATCGCGATCTTACCCGTCATGAAGGGATCGAGGTCGCCCCCTTGCAGGGCGC
>JACRLJ010000121.1 GCA_016215105.1 Candidatus Hydrogenedentota bacterium | reverse complement strand
ATATCTTCTCGATAAAGCCAGACACCGATTCCTTCGATGTTTCCCCCTCGGCAAACACCACCGGACATTCAGCGTTGTCTTCAATGAAATCGTGAAAACGCCCTTCTTGGCGAATGCGCTCGGTTGGATTCATCGCAATGGCGGTGTTGAGTTGCGCCGCCGGAGTATAACGCAAGTCTTGATTAACGGCGTCGCTCTTGATGGTCTCACCGGCCTGTTCGGCAAAGCGATGAATGTCCATCGCCGCGAAACGATGCTCCACAACTGGGTCATGGTTCTGAGCCAAGACAAGCCGCAAATCCTCTTTCGCGCTCCAGGATTCACACGAACGCTTGAGGCGCTCCAATAGGCGCGCCCCCATCGCCGACGCCGCGTCGGACTCGTGCAATTCCTCTCCTGTGAGGCCCTGCACGCATTCATTGAGTCCCACTATACTGACTCGGTATACGGCGTCATCAAGATTCACGAAGAGCGCGCCTTCACGAGTCAACGCCAACAGCGGCCATGGCCCCCCTTCCTGAAGGGCTAGCAAACGTCCGGAAAACTCCCGTTTTTGTACATGTGCGCGCACCGCGCACGCCAGCAACTGTTCGAGTTCATCGCCGGCGCCGCTTTCGTCGACGCCGGCAAACGCTGCGAACGGGAGATTGAGCGTCACGTCGTGCGCCACAACCCGCTCCAAAGGCCACGTCGGCGTCAACGCTGCCCTGCCCTCGGGAAGGCGGTCGAGCAAGAATCGAATCTCCCGTCGTTCCGCAGCCACCGAAGCAGCCTGCCTAAGAAAACCTTCGTGGCCTTGCGACCTGTAGAAATCCGCCGACAGGCAAACAACCGGAACGGGCGCCGGCATGGCGCCACCACCTACATCGCCGTCACGATAGATGTCCATTATGGTCCACGCGATACGCTGGGCCGTGTGCGCATATTCAGCATAGGACCGCCCGGTCAATTCCCCACCGAGCCCGATCGCATCGGCCTCGCGAAGCCGATGGGGAATATCCCATACAACTCCGATTCCGCGCGCGATGGACGGGGATCCGAAGGCGGGGCTTCGGTACGTCAGGCCGGAAATCAGCATATGAACTGCTTGGCGAAGCCCTGAGTCATCGAGATCGTGTAAGAATGGCGCCAGGTATACGTTTATTGCGTCCCACGTAAGCGCTGCCGAAAAGTAGTTCTCAAGGAGCGCGTTGAAACTGATCCACTGGCCAAGAAGCGCGTGGGCGTGCTTCGGCGGACGCGAACGGTAACCCGATCCGGGCGCCAACGCCCCAAAGCGCTTAACAAAGTCGAGCGACGGCCAAGCGCTCTGCAATCGATCCACATACCCGAGTCCGTGCAAGTGAATATCTCCGCGAAGATGGGCGTCTGCGACATCCTGAGAAAACACTTGAGTAAGCGCGAACTCCTTCTTAACGCGTTCCGCAAGTATGCGGTCCGTGGCGGCGGGATCGCCGGAACCGCGCCGCGCGTTGAGATTCGGCGCGCAAATGATTTGTTGGGTGTCGTAGAGTGGCACACCCAGACGCTGATGACGGCGGTGGTCCTCTTCAAGACCATATTCGATGAGTTTGGCGTCAACCAGTTCACGAACCAGCGCGGCCGTAAGCGTCTTGACTTTCGCGGCGGCGATTTGTTGCTCGACCTCATGGGCTATCACGGCCGCGAGCGGCCGCGCAATATTCGTTTCGCGAATCAGCGCTTCCACGATTTTTTCGCGGTCCCACTCGGCAATGGTTTCACCACCCGTGCGAACAAACAGTGAGAGCGTACCCGCGACCGGAGCTCGGCGGGCCTCATCAAGTTCGCCCGCGAGCATCCGAGGATCGCCCGCGCGAAAGCTGCGAATCCGCGCGCGCCGGTTTCGATAGCGGGTATAGGCCAAGGCGGTCTTGACGTGCCCCATTTCGATCAGTACTTTCTCGACCGTGTCCTGAACTTCCTCGGCGCTAGGCGGCCGGCCTTGAAGCTTCTTGGTGAGATATATCGTAACCCCCGACGCCAAACTCTCGGCGAGCATGCGATCATCACTCCCGACGGACTTCGAGGCCTTGAAGATGCCTTCGGCAATCTTCTTCTTATCGAATAGGCACTCACGTCCGTCGCGCTTGATGATGACCGTAATCGGCGGCGGCGGAGTGACGAACGGAGCTGGAAATGACAGCTGGTCGTCAAACACACCTTCGCGCGCGCGCGTTTGCGCGTCATCTATGTCCGGAAAATCTGGAAGACTCACCCGTACCCTGCTTCTTGATTCTTGTCTCCGAAACGGCCCACCCAAGTTTGAAGTCCGAAACAGAATCAATCCACAGAGTGTAACGCTCGATCAGAAAATATACAAGCGAAAAGTTGCGAAGTAGAATCGGAACGTGGAATCGGAGTGACGTCCCCCCGACTTGCACCGGCGCCGGCTTGGAGCAATGGTGCGTCTTCCGGTGTGCATGCCCCGAGGCCGATTCGTTATACTTTCCCTTCGCGCCAGATACTATGTGACGCGCAAGTCACCGCAGTGGAGGAACTCATGGCCGTCTTATCCGTGCTGTTCATGTTGACCACGACTCCCGTGACGCCGGAGCTGTGGCCGGTCCCGAAAACGCTCGAGGTCTCAAACGACCGCGGCTTCACCATTTCGGAGCGGACTCCAATGATCGTGTCGGACGACGCGACCCCCGGCGAGATCGACTCATTTCAGGCGCTTTGGGATGCGGTCGGCGCGAAACTCACGGTAGTCAAGGCGTCGGACGCAAACCCGTCAGAAACGGCTATTTTCATCGGTGAACCGGACCGCCACGCATCCTTTGAAAATCGGAAGCTGAAACGCGCGATCTTAGATTTGTCGGCGCCTGGACCCCAAGGATTCCGGCTTCTTGTGTCCCGCAGCGCGATCGTGGTTTCGGGAACCGATCCCGCGGGAACCTTTTACGGACTGCAGATTCTGACACAATTGGCCAAACAGAACCGCGTGATTCCTGCGCTACGCGCGCGTGATGAACCCAGCCTTCCCGTGCGCGGAGCCCTTTACCAGGGACGTCCAAGTTCTGGCGATCTCCGGCGCTTAGCGGAAGTGACCTGTAACATGCTGATTCTTTCGAGTGACGATTTTGGAGCGCTTTCCGACGGGGCTGCGGCGGAGTGGAAGGCCGTGTTCGACGAGGCACGGCGGCTTCACATTGAGCCCGTGCCGATGATTCGTCTGCTGGATGGAGCGCAGCCAATTGTACAAGCGCGCCCGAGCTCCGCCGAAGGAATGACGACGGTTGACCACATCGTTCTTGATGGCAACGCGCTTCGCCCGCTGTCAAAGTCCAACGTCATTGACGTGGATTCTTCCTCGATTTCAGTCAAAGTATCCGGAAAGGACTGCCGGCGCGATACGGATTTTGCCATTGTTCCGGGAATCAACGACCCGAGTGTCGGAATGGAAAACCCGCCGTGGACAATACGCCGGATCACGGGGGGCGCGATTCCGGATGGCGCGACAGTCGATGTCACGTACACCTGCGTGCCTTCCGGCGCGGCGGCGCTTTGCCCCGCCGCTCCTGAGACGTTTGACGCGTTGCGGGTCTGCTTCGCCGCGCTAAACAAGGATCTCAAGCCGAGATATGTCCATATAGGGATGGACGCAGTCCAAGCGCTGAACAGGGATCTCCGATGCGCGAAGGCGGGTTATCGGGATGTGGAAGCGTTCGGGGCGCTGGTCACGGTTGCGGACAAAGCGGCGAAGAAAGTGGACTCTGCGCTACGATTGATCCTGTGGGCCGACGCGTTGAATCCCCGTCAGGGCTCAGTGACCGGATCACTTGCCAAGGCGCTTCCCCTGCTTCCCAAGGACGTGATTCTTACGGCTCGCGATCCTGCCACCGGGACCGGCGGAGTGAAAGATACGGTCGCGTGGTGCAAGACCGCGGGAAGATCGTTCTTCGGAGCGCCTGGCGAAAACGCCGTCAGCGCCTACACCTGGATACGCGAACTCGCAGCGGAGGAAAGTCCAAACGGAGGCATTGTGTACTCAGGAGACACAGGTCCGGATGGGCAGAATACACTCAAGCTCGCGCTAGGCAAGGCGTGGTCGGAATCCGCATTGCTTCTGGCGTGGCCGGAAGGATTGAATGACTATTTTGGGGCCTCCTTGTGGGAGCCCAAGCCAGAAGATACGATTTCAGCGCTGGCGGACCGGCTCAATCACGAGGTCTTGCGCGGAGTACTGCCCAAAGATGAGTTCGCGCGCTTCGAGGAATTCTTGAAATCGTTTCGCGAACGCGTGCCCGAGGGCGATCTCGACACGGATATTGTCGAACGGCTCTACCGCAATCTCACAGAATATGTGACTCTCGAAGCGGCCTATTCCGAAAAGCCAACGGATTCGCGCCTTCGGCAATTAGTAAGACTCGTGGAGACCCAAGCCAAGCAGGATCCCAACAGCGACCCGGACCGCACACAGGAGATCATCAGCCGAGCAAAAGACAACGGTCTGTTCGTCCCCTCGTCTATTCTGTTCGGCCCATATCTGCTTCCCTCTCGCCAAATGACAATTCCTCCCGGTCACATCGCGCTGGAACTGCCGGGGACGCCCGAGTTTCGCGATACGGAACACCATACCGAGGCGACCTACGACTTCATTGCGTCACCGGGACCGATCTGCCGCGTGGATTTTGAGACGGTAGACACAACAACGCTTTCGTTGGAACGAAGCGACGACGCAAGGGCATTTGTCCCCGTGGAGAAATGGACTTCAGAGGAGCGGGGCGGACTTCGCGCGCCGGTATTGCCGTCCAAGCCGTTCCGCACCCGCGGGCTACGCATCTCCGTGGATTCACCGAACGGTCAAGCCATCCTGCGCAACCCTTGCGTATTCGCGCTCAAAGAGCCGACGGCAGTCGTCTGCGCCGCCTCATCTTCAACTCCGGTGTTGGACGCGTCGTTCAAGGAAAATGCATGGCCTCCGGTCGCACAGGTTGATGGGTTCGTCCGTACAGACCGGGCAATTTTCGCGGAAGCGCAGACGACGGTGCGTCTCGTACGCACGCGAGACACGCTGTTCATCGGAGTGTACTCCCGTGAACCGCGCATGGACACGATGTCCGCCAGCCTGAAGGAGCACGACGATCCCGTGTGGAAGGAAGAGTCCTGCGCCATCCTCATTGATACGGGCGCAACAGAACCGTTTTGTTTTGCCGTGACCCCCCTGGGCGCACAGTACGAGAGCCGCGGCAGCAATGCGAGTTGGGACGGAGCGTGGCAGGCGGCCACGAAGAATTATACGGTTGGTTGGGCGGCGGAAATCGCCATCCCGTTCGCAACCCTAGGCGCCACGCCGCAGAAGGGCACGACGTGGAACATGAACTTCATTCGCACGCGATATAATGTCAAGAAAGAGGAGTCAGCGTGGGCCCGGCGTGAAGAAGGAACAGGCGACCCGGCATTGTTTGGTAAGGTTACCTTCTGAAGGGCTGTGGTTGAACCACTTGGTGTTCTTCCAATGGCGGGCTGCTGCAAGGGGAGATATCGCATGACTCGAGGACTGATGGCGTTGGGCGAGACCTACGTGCAATCGGATGGAGCAAGGATCTGGACTGTCGCCCAAGGCCAGGGAGTTCCCGTGATGCTGTGCAACGGAGGCCCGGGCTGCTGCGACTATCTTGGCCCTGTCGCTGGGATGATCGACGACATCGCCTGTGTCCTTCGCTTTGAACAACGGGGTTGCGGCCGTTCCGATGCTAAACGACCGTACAACCTTGAGACCTGCGTCAGCGATTTGGATATTATCCGGCGCCACTATGGAGTAGCAGAATGGATCATCGGAGGTCATTCATGGGGCTCGGATCTTGCCGTGGCTTACGCGCTGGAACATCCGGAACATGTGCTCGGAATCCTCGGTATTTCGGGCGGGGTAATCCACAAAGACTCGGCGTGGCGGGAACAGTATCGACGCGGAAAGGCTAGCGAGGTCAATCCCGGGTTCCAGTTCCCATCTGACACCGACGTTAACCCGGAAGTCAACGAGTCGTGGAAGGAGTTCGTTCGACGACCCGATTTGCTGCGCCGAATAGCCGGTCTTACGGTCCCCGCGCTTTTCGTTTATGGCGAGAACGATATTCGTCCGTCATGGCCCGTGGAACAGTTGGCGCAGCTATTGCCCTATGGCCAGTTCGTTTTGATATCAGGCGCTGCCCACGTGATCTGGCTCACCCACGCCAATGCGTTGCAGAATCAACTCCGCGATTTCGTCGTGCGAGTAGCCGAACAATGGGACGTGAAATACCGTAGCAGGTGCGTAACGGGCGACGAAGCGCCGTTTCTAGGTTGAAAACCGATTAATGGCGGAAGTGTTCACTGGGGATTCAGCACTATCGCGTAGCGTCCTATAGTCAGATCGGGAGTACGTTGGTCGCGCAGCGCAGGACGGTCAGACAGTGCGTCCGTCTGGGGAAAAGCGATGACTACGGAATAGGCGTCTGGCGGCGGTGTTACAGATGAAATCAGCGGGACGTAGCGATCGGCAAGCAGGGTCATCATTTTTTCCAGGGGCCAATGCGTCGTCGCGACCGAAGTGTCTCTTGGCAACGCCGCCACATACGCGGCCAGTTCGCGGTCATCGCGGGCTTCATCAACGAAATACACGCCGCGCATTTCCGGCCGGCACCGCTCTTCAGCAGCCACAGCCAGGAGCAGAGCAACTCCGCCTGCCGCGCAGCGCCACAGGATTGAGCGTTCGGAGTCTCGCGCTTGACGGAGCGCGTTCCACACCAGCGCCCCAGCGAATAGCGCGCCTATTGTGCTCGAGTAGAACGTGTAGCGCGGAATGTTGCCCGGAGTAAAGAAGATCCACCAAAAGGCTAGTAACGGCGCGAGGAAGAATAAGGCGGCGGCGGCGGGATCGTAGCGGCGATGAAACAGGACAGGAACCGCGGCGGCCATGGCGGCAATCGCACCTAGAGTCTCGATCGGCCGTGAGCAGACCCAGGCAAGTGTTACCGGAACGGACTTGAATCCGAACATGAGGTAGTGTTCGTAATACCCGACTATTTGTGCGATGGTGCTTTGCGAAGGGGAGGGGAAGAAGCTTAGTGTCAGCGTGACCACGCTTCCGGTAAGTAAAGCGCCGACTGCAGGCCAGACTACATGCCGCCATCGGATGATCCGATGAGCAAGACGGTCGTAGAGCCATGCGGCGGTGATGGCCCAGAGACTGATGAAGAGAAATGCTTTACAGAAGATCATAAATGCAAAGCACCCACCCGCCAGGAATCCCTCCCACGAAAAACCTGGCCTGCCTATCGCGCGGCGCCACAGTACCAACGCCATAACCAGATAGAACAGCGCGGGGACCTCTCCGTAGAGCGTGCGCGCGAGATATACGGAACCAAAAGCCCCCTGCAACATGAATAGTCCGCTGACCGCGCCAGCCGGCCCGAAGACGGGCTTGAACAAGAAGTACAGCGCGGCGCACAGGGCCAAATAGTAGCACGCCATCACGGAACGCGCGGCAGGTAAGCTATTTCCAGTGAGACCAAATGCCATGGCGACCGGCCCCAACACCGGCGGCCCCACTGAATCATACGGATCACGATAAATGAAGCCTTTGTCCGGGCTGCCGGACGCGTACTTGCCGTACACCGCCAGATTTCGAGCGACGATGAGGTGGTGGGTTTCGTCGGGCTGGAGCGATGGCCATGCCCCCAGTCTGGGAAACGCCAGCGCCGCCGCCAGCCCAAGCGCGCCGAATAACGCGAGGCGCGTCCGCCACGTCGCCTCTTCCTCAGGAGAAGCGCCGGGCTTGTCCTCAAGAGTCCGAGGAAGCCAATGTCGAACCGCAAGCAGACACAAAACAGCTGTCAACACAAATAACACGGACTTGACGGCGAGTTTCAGGACTAGATCCGATTCCGATGGGACGCCCGTCAGTCCATGGAGCGCCGCCAGAGTCCCGGCCCCCACTCCGGCAAATCCAGCGCAGGCGAACACGGCCAATCCCCCGACAAGAGCCAGCCGCATTGATGCAGCGACAGCGCGCGTGTTCACGGCGCGCCGCCCAATCTCGGCATGTGAAAACTTCCTGTCACGTCTCTCGTTTCCCAGTAGCCGGAGACATCCACTTACGGCAGGTCGTCACTGCTCCTATCCTTGCTAGTCGTGATTTCGCACGAGACCTACGACGGACTCACGCCATTCGCCTATAATCCATTGTATGCGTGCGCGCCGCGTGTTTCCACCGTACTTCCTCGATGGGAAACAGCTGATTCACAGCGACGAACTGCGGTCTGACGAGACCTGAGCGAGAGTGAGCCATCCCGAGAGGCCCGCGATCACCATGAAAAGGCAGCCCCAGAGCAGTTGGGCGAGGCATAGATAGCCGATGCCAAATAGGGACGAATAAATACAAACTGTGCCGGCCAGGCAGCCCATCCAGCCGCCGCTGAAGTTGTCTGGAACGACTTCGGGACAGCGGAGCGCGACGGGGCCCCACCACCCTTTCGGCCTCACCCGGCGGTAGAAGCTGTCCAGACGCTCATCGGCAACGGGCGGTGTCAGATAGGTCACCGCGAGCCAGATGGACGTGCATACCACGAGAATAAAGACGAGACGGATGGGATAGATGTCCGAGGAGTAAAACCACTCGATGCGGCTCATAAAGGGGGCGGAAATAGTCCCTGCTGCTGCGAAGGGACGCGCAATGAGGTTAAGGTTGGCAACGATTAGCGAACTACCGAGCGCCGTGATTTCTGACCAGGCGTTTACCCGCCACCAATACCACCGGATCAGGCTGAGGATGCCGCCGCCCGCGCTGAGGGTCATGAGATAAATCCAGACGTGGGAGATGTTGTCGGCCTGCCAGGCCGCGAATGCGCCGCCGGCGACGATGAGCAGCGTGGCCCACCGGGCGGCATTAACGTAGTGGCGCTCGGAGGCGTTCCGCACGATGAAGCGCTGGTAGAGATCGCTGACGAGGTAGGAGGCGCCCCAATTGAGCTGCGTGCTGACGGTGCTCATGAAGGCCGCCAGAAGTGACGCCACCATGAGGCCGCGCAGACCCGTGGGCAGGAATTCCACGATCATTTTCGGATACATCAACTCATGGTCCTCCCCCTCGACCAAGGGAAAGTACGCCAGCGAAGCGAGTCCGACGATAACCCAGGGCCAACTACGAAGGACAAACTGGGCAAAGTTGAACCACAATGCCGAGAGCACAGCGTGCTTCTCGTTGCGTGTCGAGAAGAGGCGCTGGGCAATGTAGCCCCCCCCCGCGCCGCCCAGCCAGCCCTGCAATCCAATTTGAACGGCGAACGTGATTAACGCCAGCTTTCCGGCGGTGCGCAGGTCGGGCACAAAGTGAATCACCTTCGGGTCCACGCCCGGAGCGGCAATTACCTTGTGAACCATTTCCGCCGGTCCGCCCAGTTTCCAAACAACTATCACCGCGAGCGCAATCGCCCCCGCCATGGCGAAAATAAACTGAACGAAGTCGGTCATGACCACGCCCCAGTACCCGGAAAGCGCAGTATAGCCCAGCGTCATGATGACGAGCGCCGAGATGATGATGAGTTTGCCCCATTCGAAGTGAATACCGGTAACGCTGACCCCGGCCGCATCCAGCGCGCTCAAATCGAAAAGCGCGGCACAGATTTTGACCATCGCGAGCAGAACCCAACCGAGCACGATGCAGTTGGTGATGAAAGCGCCGTAGGCGGCATTGGCGCCGCGCAGGGCGGAAGCAGCCTTTCCGTCATAGCGCAACTCATTAAACTCGTTGTCGGTGATGAGTTCGGCGCGCCGCCACAGTTTCGCGTAGAAAAAGACCATGACCATGCCCCCGGTCACGGTGGACCACCATAGCCAATTCTCGTAGATGCCGCCCTTTCGCACTAAGCCCGACACCACCAGTGGAGTGTCAGCGGCGAAGGTAGTGGCGACCATCGAAGTGCCGGCCAGCCACCACGACATTTCCTTTCCGCCCACGAAGAATTCGCCAATGTCCTGGCTGGCGCGCTTGGAGTAGTAGAGCCCAACAACCAAGGAGAAAACGCAGTATCCTACGATGATGATCCAGTCCACCAAGGCCAAATGCATCGCCAAACGCCTCCAATCAGGTTCTGTCGTTCAAAAACACGCCATTCGGTACATGCTAGGTCCCGGCGGCGGATCAAGTATGATTACCGGCGGCCGCGCGGGGTATCTTGTCAGCTCGGCCAGCGGGCGATGGGCACTTTCTATGGATTTATTCTCCCACACCCCCCATTCGGCGACTAGAGCGTTTCTCGCCGTCACTTGTACGATTCCTAGATTCGGAATTGACGCTGACGCTCATATCTCGGAATCATACAAGCTCAAGCCAGAATTGCGCAAGACTGTCTATCCTGCGTATGCTATCCTTTTGCGGGGCGTGGACAGGATACACGCAGGTGTAACCGGGGCGAGGAGGCCCTGAAGGAGCAAGACAGAGTATGGGTTACTTGACAGATACCGAGCGGGACGCACGTTTGGCCAAATTGCACACGATCATGGACGCGAAAAGCCTTGACGCGGCCTTGGTCTACTACGACGAGTTCAACATCGGTAACGGATGGTATTTGACCGGATGGTGCCCCCAATTCGAGAGCGGCGCGGTCCTGGTTCCAAAAACCGGAAAGCCCATGCTGCTAGGCGGTCCTGAGAGCGAGCCCTTCGCCAAACTCGATAGCGCAATCAAAGAAACGCGGAATTTCCCGGTCTTCATGGTCCCGGACGAGGAATATCCCAACGCCGTGATTATCGACTTTCCGAAACTCTTCACCGAACTAACAGCCACTAGCGGACGGATAACGCGGGTGGGGATCGTGGGCGGCGGCCGTATGCCCGCGGCGTGCTACGCCCAGATTGTAGACGGGTTCCGGGGCGTGGAACTGGTGGACATCACCGAGGACTTCGTCGGGCTGCGATACAACAAGTCCGCCTGGGAGTTGGAGCAGATTCGCGCGGCGTTTGCGCTGGCCGACCACTGCTATGACGCCATGAAGAAGGCCATAGTCCCGGGCGCGTCCGAAATCGAGGTGGCGGCCGCGGGCGAATATGCGGCGCGCAGCCGTGGCGCGACAGGCTTTGGGTTCAGCGCCATCGTAGGCTCTGGCGCCCGCTCAAACGCTGTGGTTCCTACGGCGAGTTCGAAGAAGCTGCAGCCGGGCGAGTTGGTCATGATTGGCATTGCGCCAAAAGTTCAGGGCTATGCAGGCGTGGTTGGCGACCAAGCGCCGGTTTCGGGCGAATACACCGCTGACCAGCAGGAATGCCTCAACCACCTTAAGGAAGTCATGCGCCTAACTAAGGAACAACTCATACCGGGCAAGACCGGCCGTGAGATTGATGCGCCTGGGCGGGAGTACTACGAAAAACATGGCCTGCTCAAGTATCCGAAATGGAACGGCGCGCGGATTGAAACGGGCTACGAAATCACGGAAAAGGGAGCGGTTCCCTTCAGTCCGAAGATGGATCGAATATTCGCCTAGCGTTCGGAGGGACTGATGCTCACGGTTCCGCTGGAGAAACCACAGGCTGATATTGATCACTTCGTGAAGGTGATCCGCGGCCAGACAATTCCGTCGCGTCCGCCGCTCGTGGAGCTGTTCCTGGACTACGAGGTCGAGCGCGAAATCTCGCGGAACTGTCTCGGACGCGCCTGGGTAGAGCCAGGCGCGGACCAGGCGTCGTGGAAAAGCTACCTGAAGAATCGTATCGAAGTCTACCACCGAATGGGCTACGACTACGTTCGGGTTACAGGTGGATTGGACTTCCCATCCGCCAAGACGCGCCCGGCCGTCGACACGGCGAACCTCTCCCGTGGTACGAGGAACTGGGCCGAAGAGGGCAAAGGACTCGTATCCACATGGGACGAATTCGACGCTTACCGGTGGCCTGACCCCGATCAGAGTGACCTGTGGCAGTACGAGTTTGTCGCCGAGAATCTCCCCGACGGCATGGGCATGTTCGTTTGTCCCACGGGAGGATTCCTGGAGATGCCTCAGGAGGCTATCCTGGGATATCAGAATATGTGCTATCTGCTGTGCGAAGACCCTGACTTGGTAGCCACCGTGTTTCGGAAGACGGGTGAGATCATCTACCGATTTTACGAGCGGCTTATCGAATTGCCGAAACTGTACGGCTTCTTCCAAGGGGACGACATGGGCTATAAGTCCGGCACGCTCATTGCCCCGGACCATCTGCGGCAAATGGTGTTGCCGTGGCACAAGAGACTGGCCGAATTGGCTCACGGCAATGGTCTACTCTATCTCCTGCACTCGTGCGGCAACCTGGACGCGATTAGCCGCGAACTCGTTGACGACGTGGGCATTGACGGCCGCCACTCTTTCGAGGACGAGAGTAATAATGTCATCGCGTTCAAACAGAGTTACGGCAAGCGCACGGCGGTATTGGGTGGCGTTGACGTGGATAAACTGGCCCGTCTGCCCGAAAGCGAGCTTCGCGCGTACACGCGTCAGACTATCGAAGCATGCATGCCGGGCGGGCGCTATGCTCTGGGTTCGGGCAACACGGTGTGCAACTACGTCCCGATTCCCAACTACTTCGCCATGGTGGAAGAAGCGCTCAACTATACTTGAAGTATTGAAGGACGACGAATGACCCAGTGGCTCAACCGGCGCGGGCGTCTGTATTGGTACGACCAGTATGCCCTGAACGACCAAGCCGTGGCCTTCGCCAAGTACGATCCGGACCGCATTGCGGATGAACTGGCCGCAACGGGGGCCGACGTAATCGCCCTCTATGCCGCCATCCAGTTCAGTGTCGCGTACTACCCCAGCCAGATATGGCCGCAACACCCAAATCTTCACGGCCGCGACTATTTCGGCGAGGTGCTGGAACGATTACGGCGCCGGGGCAAGAAAGTAATCGCCTATATCAACTGGCTCGAATCGCGCCACCCGGAATGGAATATGATTCCACTGGGGCGCGAGAACGATCCCACCCTCAAGGAAATGCCGCTGGCGGCGTGGGCGGACCCGGCGGACCCCGAACGGCGCGTGCAGAACGTGCCCGGCGGTCAGTGGCGCGTGCCCTGCATCAATTCCCCCCGCCGGGACCAAGTAATCGCGGTGGCCTGCGAAATACTGGACCGCTACCACCCCGATGCGTTTCACCTGGACATGTTTGTCAATGACGGAATCTGTGTCTGCCCGTACTGCAAGCCAACGCTCGAGCGAATCTGCGCCCAGACGGATATTACGCGCGAGGCCATCGCCGCCCATTGGCGCGAGTACATTGACTGGAAGTGCGAGCGCAGCGCATCCCTTCTCGCTGACTTGTCACGCGAAGTGCGAGCGCGCGGGGTCGTGGCGGCGCACAACGCGTTCGCGCCGATGAGCCTGTCCCCAAACTTCGGGGTGGATGAGCAGTGGCTCGATTCGCTCGACATGTTCTTGTCCGAATGCTTCGACGCGTTCCTGGTACCATCTACCGACCTGAACGCGACCAGTATTAACGTGCGCTGGCAGCACGCCGTAGGCAAGCCCTCGGCGATCCTGCGGACCTCGGCGCAAATCCACTACTCGCACTGGCCGTTGACCGAGGCCCAATGGCAAGTGTGCGGGGCGGCGTGCAAGGCAAACGGGGCCAAACTTTTTGGTCCTTGCGGCGTCGGCGCGTACCCCGATACCACGAGTTCGAAGCATCTGCTCGAAAGCGTCAAGAAGGGGTTTGACTTCTATATGAAGGATGCTGACCTCGACGAGGCAGCCACCAGCGCGGCGAAGATTGCCCTGGTCTTTTCGTGGGCGACACGTAAGTATCACGGCAACGGCCAAGACATGCGCTGGTGCGAGGAGTTCGCCGGTTGGGCGCGCCTCCTCATCGAAGAACATCTGCCGTATAACATCGTCGTCGCCGAGCGTGTTGTGTCCGCAGCGGACCTAGCCTGCTATGACTTGGTGATCCTACCCAATTCCGCAACGCTCGACGCGATCTTTTGTCAGGCGGTACGCGACTACGCCGCGCAAGGCGGCCTCGTACTCGCCACCGCGGAGACTTCGTGTTTCGACCGGAAGGGGAATCTACTCCCAACGCCCGGCTTGGCAGATGTGTTGGGTATCACGCGTGTTGGCGCGGTAGAAGGCCCCTTTGCCATCGAACGGTCCATCGAACCCGAACCCGCCTCGGGACTGTTTCAACAGGTGCGCAGTCGTGGCAAAGTACTGGTACGCCACATTGCGGTCGATCCCGCCGGGTCTGTCGCCGGCACAAAAGATCCGATGCCACTCGCGCCGTCGGAGTGGCCGGTAGTGACGGCGAATGGATTCGGACGGGGCCGAAGCGCTTACATTGCCTTTGACATCGGGCGCTTTTTCGAGTTGCATGGAGACACCCATATCGGGAAGCTCATTGTTGAAACCGTGGACGCGCTGCTGCCGTCACGGCAGGTCACCGTCACGGCCCCGCGCACGGTCGAGGTGACAGTCTGGCGCCAGGAAGCGCTGAATCGCACCATCATTCATCTCGCCAATCGGACGGTAGCCTGGACCCTGCCCACGGACGCGCGGCAAATCGCGGAGATTCTGCCGGTACACGATATAGAACTCTGTCTGGAAGCACCGGGCGCCGCCGTGCGCGTGAGCGGACGGGACGTCGCGGTCGAGGTTTGCGAACAGGGACTGCGTTTGGCGCTACGCGTACCTAGACTGGAAGCCTACGGCGCCGTCGTAATCGAACCTGAGGAGGCAGCTCGTTGACTCTGAATTCGTTTCTGTACGCTACGGTCTTATTAGCGGCTGTTGATGTGTCCGGCGAGCCGCTCGTCGTCGAAAATGATTCAGTGCTATACACTGTCGGCGCGGATGGACAAAACGTTTCGCTCGTCAATAAGGCGACGCAGCAGAATCTCCTCGCAACGCCCTCATGGCCGTGTGCGACGCTCCAGAACGGCGGTCAGGTCTACGCCGCTTCAAAGGTGACCCGTCGCGATGGCAACTGGGTAATCGAGTTCGGGGCTTCCGGCGCGGAAGTCGCGTTGCGTCCTCGCGCCGAGAAGTCATTTCTTACCTTCGAAGTCATCTCCGTCAAGCCGGGTGATGTCGAGAAATTGAATTTCCTGAATCTACCCCTTCAGCCGAATGCATCGCTTGCAGGCTGCGCGCTGGCGCTGAACCTGAAGACCAACGTCCCAGAACTACCCGGCCCAATGCAGAACCTCTTCGCGACAGCCTACAAACGATTCGGATTCGAAGGCGCCAAAGTTGCCCTGATCGTGTCGCGGCCGGAAACGCTTCGCGAAACAATGAAAGAAGTAGCGAAGTCGTCCGATGATATCCCGCGTTCGCTTCTGGGCGGCCCGTGGGCGCTCGACGCTGAGATCGCGCGTGGATCGTATCTAATTGACATCGGAGGCCAGGTCGGCGAGGACACCGTGGATTCTTGGATCCAACTTGCCAAGAATCTAGGCATTGGTCAGATCGATTTCCATACCGGGGAAACCATGCGTTTTGGCGATCTGGTTCCGAACGCCAAGCACTATCCACACGGACTCGACGGGGTGAAGGCTGTGGTGGACAAGCTACACGCCGCTGGAATACAGGCAGGACTGCATACGTATGCGTTCTTTATGGCCAAGGATTCCCAGTGGGTCTCTCCGAAGCCCGACGCGCGCCTCGCAACCGGCCGCGTCTTTACCCTCGCCCAAGACCTCAGCGCGGACGCCAGCACAACTCCACTCCTCGAATCTCCTGAGGGCCTGTCCGCGATAACAGGATTCCAGGTGCGCAATAGCGCAACGATCCGAATAGACGATGAGCTCATCACGTTTGGCGGGGTTAGTGCGGAACCGCCGTTCGCATTTACCAGCTGCAAGCGCGGGGCTTGGGGAACAGCCGCCGCCAACCACTCCAAGAGCGCAAAAGTCGCACACATGAAGGAGTGCTTCGGGCTATTCGCGCCCGAGGGCGATTCGACGCTGTTCACGGATGTAGCGGCGCGCACGGCGGAAGTCTACAACCGTTGCGGCTTTGACATGATCTACCTGGACGCGCTCGATGGCGCCGACGTAATCGCCGGCTCGGAGAACAGTTGGCACTACGCGGCGAAGTTCGTGTTCGAGATCAACAAACGTCTCGACCGCCCCGCCCTTTTCGAGATGAGCTCGTTCAGCCATCATCTGTGGTACGCGCGATCGCGCATGGGGGCCTGGGACGTTCCATCGCGCGCCTTCAAGCGCGCTGTGGATATCCACACCATTGCCAACGAAGAGTGTGAGCGCATGTTCTTACCCGCGCATCTCGGCTGGTCGGGCGCCTTTGACTGGAGTCCTGTACAGCCCGAAAAAACCTTTCCAGACGACATCGAGTATCTATGCGGAAAGTGCGTTGGCTACGATTGCGGATTGTCGCTACTGGTAGGGTTTACTGCCGAAACTTGGGCGAAATCGTCATCTGTTCGCCGGATGGGCGGCATAATCAAGCAGTACGAGTCCTTGCGGCTATCGAGAACCGTACCCGAAGCCACACGCGCGGCCCTGCGAGTGCGCGGAGACGAGTTCCAACTGGGCCAGGATGCGGACAACAAGCCGGTGTTTCGCAGGGTTCAGTACTCGAAACACACAATAGAAGGCAAAGAGACCGCTTCGTGGAACAGCGCCAATCGGTTTTCTAGACAGACGCCGCAACTACGGATTCAAGCGCTTATGGCCGCTGCCCCCTATGACGCTCCGAACGTGATTCCGTTGAGCGACTTCGCCAAGGCGGATGAGTTTACCGAGAAGCGCTCACAGTCCGGTGTCGTGGCCACGTTCGCGCCTGTCGCACAACCAATGAAAGACGGGCTGCCGAGCGCCGCCTTTGACGCGAAAAGCGAGCACGCCGAACCCGAGTCGGCGTGGGCGCAGGCGGGGAAGACCTTTCCTGATTACCTCAACCTTACCGACCGTGCCCTTGGCGTGTGGGTTAACGGGGATGGACAAGGCGAAATCCTGAATCTGCAATTGAAGAATCCCCCGCACATCAATGGAGCGATCAGCGATCACTATATCACAGTTGATTTCACTGGCTGGCGATACTTCGTTCTCGTCGAACCCGAATCCGATCGCATTGGACGATTTGGCTGGCCCTACTCGGCCCGGCAGAATATCCAAGGAAACAAGCCCATACCGTTTGGCGATGTTCAACTCGACTACATTGTTTGGGTTGACTACGCGCACATTAGCTCGCTGAATGTTTTTCTCAATAATCTCCCGGCTAACAAGAACATACACTGTGTATTGAGTCCTATTCGGGCGCTACCGCTTGCGCCAATTGAAGTCGTCAATCCGAGCATCGCCATCGCGGGCAAAGTTCTCGTATTTCCGGTCACGCTGAAGAGCGGTCAGTACCTCGAGTTCAATTCAATGACGGAATGCATCGCCTACGATGAACACGGCGAACCGCTCGGACCCGTCACGCCAACCGGTGAAGTCCCTGTGCTGGAGCCGGGAGATAACAGGATAACGTTTGCGTGTAACGCTCCTGCGGGCAATGCTCCGGCAGTACGGACCAGTGTCACCGTAAAGAGTATGGGGGAGGCGTTAGCTCGTGAGTGATTTCACATCCAAGACCAATCCCGAACGAAGCAGCCCGCGCAAGGCGTCCAGGCCGGACCACGCCGAGGGAGAGCACCGTCTCGAGGCAGTGGACACATCGAGTCTAGACAGAGTGGGAGTGACGTCGGCGCGGCCGGTTCGGGTGGCATCGTGGATGCACGGAACGGGGCCCTTCCGCGATGTCGAGCCCGACTCCCCCGAATACCCGGGCTGGCATTATGGCAGCCCGGTGTTCTGCCCGGACACGCAGGACCATCGTCCCCACGACCACGCCCACTTCGAGGTGTGCATTGTTCGCCGCGGTGTCGCGGCCCACGAAACCGCTCTGGGCGCGGAAGAACTGGACGCCGGGACCGTTGTCGTCATGGCGCCCGGAATGGTGCATTCGATACACGGTCTTCACGACTTGCACCAGACAAACCTGTACTACCTCACCGA
Organism: Candidatus Hydrogenedentota bacterium; assembly: GCA_016215105.1. Lineage (GTDB taxonomy): Bacteria > Hydrogenedentota > Hydrogenedentia > Hydrogenedentales > SLHB01 > JACRLJ01. Next base: position 9,672 of record JACRLJ010000121.1, on the reverse strand, counting down.
ATGGATTGCTGACGACTTGATGACCCATTGGCGTGAAGCCGGACTCGTGCCCCTCTTCTTGGCCGCAGCCTTGTTCCGGCGGCCACAAGCCGAACTGGTAACGACGTTTAAGCTCACGGACGAGGAAATGGAGGCCATTGACCGTGAACTGGCGGACATTACCCGCGAATCGGCCTCCAAGTTCCCCTCGTTGACCTTTCTCAAGTCCGCCCTGCTAAAGGTATTGATTCGGTTAAGCCGGGCTTGCGTACGCCAGTCGCCAGTGGAAGTGGGACTCGGCTTTCGCGACGAGGTTGTATCGGCGCTGGAACATATCGAGGTACTCATCAAGAAATCAGAACCGTTTCATGTGGCCGACCTGGCGCGCCGATTGGACACAAATCCAGATTACTTCAGCGCAATATTCCGAGAATCGACAGGGCTGAGCCCCATGGCCTATTATCAGCGCAGACGAGCACAGCACGCCAGCATCGAACTGCTCGACCTAAGGCGGTCGATCACGGAGATTGCCCACGGAATGGGCTATTGCGATTCGGCGCACTTCTCCCGGCTATTCAAACTTCACCAAGGCGTGACTCCGAACGCCTACCGGGGGCTGTACACCGTTCTTGAAGGCGAAAAGCGCCCGTTGTGGTGGCGTGGAAAACAATCAAAAGGAGGCCGTGATGCTGAACCGACTGCGGGAGCATGACCGGAATCTCGTTGCGCTGCCGTGCGGCGCGGGAGATGTCCTCGTGGCGCCGAGCCTTCAGGGCCGCGTTTTTTGCCACCTGAATGGCGAATTGACGCATCGGCTCGACGTGGATCGTCTGGAAAACCCCGTACGCGGGGAGTTCAACAATCTCGGCGGCAATTCGCTGTGGCCCGCGCCAGAGGGCGGCGAGTTTGCATTCAACTATCCGCACGGGACCGGCGAATGGTACGTCCAGAAAGGCATTGCCGAGGTGAATCCGGTCGTGACGCAGCAAGACGCCCACGCCGCCGCCATCGAGAAGAACGTTGAACTCGTCAACCGGCGAGGAGTCTCCATCCGGATTCGAATTCAACGGCGTATCACCACGGTGGAACCGGTATCGTTTCTTCAAGGATTTGATCTGGCGGGCGTGGGCTACCGGACCGAGGATATCTTCACTCCGGAGGAGCCGCTGGATCGTCAGCACGTGCTCATGGCCCCGTGGTCCCTTGAGCAGTTTCCCGGCGCTGACGGCGTAATCTCTTTTGGCAAGGTGAGCAATGCTCAAACGGCCTTGAATCTCGATTTCTACGGCGATCCCGGCGAGCGTATTACCTGCGGAACTGACCATTTCACCTTTAGGCTTGGCGGTACCGACCGCCACCAGATCGGCGTGAAGGTCGCCAACGCTCCGAAATGCATCGGCGCGCTGGATACGAACCGATCGTTGTTGATACTCCGCTACACCAATCCGCAGCAGGGCGTCTACTTCAACATCGCCGACAACGACCAATCGGCCGGGCCGTTTAGCGCTGCCGATCTTTACAGCGTGTTCAATGGAGGCGCATTGGGCTTTTTTGAACTGGAAACAATTGGCGCCATGCAGGTGAACGAGAACCGTGTCATGCCGAGCAGTTTGGTATCGCAGACCCTAATCCTGCGAGGCGAAATGGACGAACTCAAACGCGTTCTACTTGAGCGCGAAGGGATCCCGCTCATGGAGGTTACGCGATGAACAAGCTGCAAGTGGTGTTTGGATTCGATATGGAAACGGATGTGGGAAACTTCACGTCCCACTATGAGGGTCTCACGAAGGGTACCCCGCTCATCCTCGAAGTGCTCGAACGGCGCAAGGTGACAAGTACGTTTTTCTTTACGGGCGAAAGCGTAAAGAAACATCCCGAGGTGGTTCACGCGGTGGCCGCGAAGGGTCACGAGATCGGCAGCCATACCCTGTTCCACGAAACCATCGGCGAGGCCCTGTACGAGATTCCCAGCCGTATGCCTGTCTTGCCGGAAGAAGTTCCGCACCGTCTCAAGCTTTGTACCGAATTGATCGAGGACGTGGCCGGCGCGCGGCCAGTGTCGTTTCGCGCGCCTTGCCTGTTCGGGTCGACGGCAATGGTGAACGCGCTGGATGACCTCGGTTACGTCGCCGACGCGACCTATCCGATGTTCTTTTTTCGCGAACGGCTTCGGCCCTACCATCCCAGCCGGAAAGACTGGACGCAAGAAGGCAATCTGCGTATCGTCGAGCTTCCCAACTTCGCCGACCTGTCCATGAAGTCCACGGACCCCTATGGACGCGACATGGACCAGTGGCCGCTGTTTCGTACGGAAGGGGCGGAAGCGCTGATGGGACATATAGACCGGTTCATTGGTTACTGCGAAGCGAAGGGGATTGAGCCATTCCTGTGTTTCTACTTCCATCCGTGGGAATTCCATCCCATGCCTCAAGGTGAAATTGCTCTGGCGGGTGAAGGGTTTGTACGCCCAAACCCATTTATCGTGAAGAACTGCGGACCCTATGCCGTAGCGCAGTTGGACGCGCTGATTGGAAAGTTGCGGGACCGCGGCGCGGAGTTCCTCCAGGCGCGGCAAGCCGCTGAGCAGTTCGGTTGAAGCGGCCCGCGAATCGGATGGCTCCGAGGTGAAGATTAGCGCAGGGCTCCGGCCTCACCAGCGCATGTACCTGGCGGCGTTTCTGCTCGACTTCTGCGTCATGGTAGGGCTAACGGCCATGCCGTTCTTCGTGTATGACCGGCTTCACGGGGGCGCGGCAATGTCCGGCGCCATCGGAGCGGCGCAAATGGCCGCATACGCCGTTGGTTGTCTCGTGTCTTCTACCTTCGTATCGCAATTCCGCGGTGGCCTGAAATGGGCCGTGAGCGGAACAATCGTTTTCGTTCTCCTGTTCGCGCTGGTTCCGCTGTTTCGGACGCCACTGTTGTGCGGCGGAATGTCCACGGCCGCGTTTCTGGGTCTGGCGCTGGCGTGGCCTGCGCTTCAAGCGTGGATCGGCGCCGAGTCCGACCCGCGCCTCCGCGCTCACCATCTGGCATGGTTCAACACGGCGTCCAGCTTCGGGTTCGCCCTTAGTCCTCTGGCTGCCGGCCCCCTGTATGACTGGTTCATGCCCCTGCCTTTCGTCCTGCTGGCGGCCACGGGCGCGGCAGTTCTGATCCTGGTCGTGTCGCTTCCCGAGAAACGGCGTCTCGACGCCACACGTGCAGACGATGATGCTAGATCCGAACGTCAGGGGCGGCGCGAAGCGGGAGATGGACGCCTCTACGCCGCATGGTGCGCCACCCTGACGACAGGCGCGTTGGCGGCCGTCACACGATCGGTCTATCCGAAGAGAATTGAGGAACTGGTGGCCAACCGCCAGCTCACCCTGTGGGAAGAAGGCGGGGGGATCTTGGACGCGCTGGGACCTGCCACAGCGTATTCCTGGCCAGCGTTCGTCCTATCTATCACGATGGTCGCGTGCTATTTCGCATTGAGCAAGGCGGGAGATCGGGGGCGTGGGACCGCTCTTCTCGCAGGCACACAGGTCCTCGCAGCAGGGGCCTTCTGGGGGCTGGGTCACACCCATAGTTTCATCGTGATGTTGCTGTGTTTCTCCGCCGTGGGTTGCGCGTTCGGCGTCTCGTTCTTCACTTCCCTCTACTATAGCTTGGCGGACCCGCGTCTCGGACATCGCCGAGCTGCTATTAACGAGGGCATGCTGGGATTTGGCGGCTTGGCCGGAGGCATAGCGCTGGGGCAGTTGGCCGAAAACCTGGGCTTCGAGGCCGCCCTCCACTTAACACCTCTGTTCGTGGCGGCCGCCATCGCCCTTCAACTGCTCTTGCTTCGGCTATTCCGCCCTGCAGTGGACGTGGTTTAGTCGCGCGGCGGCGAGGCCCCCTCAACAGGGGGAGCGGCGCCGGACTCCGTTGCCTTGAGACGCGCAAGCATGCCGCGAATATCCGAGGCGCCGCGGACCGCCACGTATACGGTAACAACCGTGTACCATGCGACGCAGATGACGGCCACAACGACCCAGAACACGTACCAGAGGCTGTTCATAGCAATTAACCCTTCGTTCGTGTTTCGCCGGCTTCGGCGGACGCCAGACTTACACACGCGCTGGACGGCTTCGACAACGACCCGAGCACCATCGCCGCGCCGGATCCCAAGTAGGCCGCAACGCCCCACCAATTGGGTCCAATCCAAGTAATGATATTCTGCGCGGCGGGCACACGCTCAAGGACCAGATACGCAATCGGAATCGCTGCGCCGAAAAAGATCGCTGCCGCGGCGCCCCGGTCATTGGCCCGTTTCCAATAACAGCACGCCACGAGCAGCGTAGACATACTGGCGAAGCAAATCGTCGCCGTGACCGTCATATACGTCCAGAGGCTTCCGCGCAACGGAAACCAAAGCCCATAGAACAGAAAAAAGACGCCAAGTCCCGCAACGATCATGCGGTTCCAAAGAAGCCCCTGACGCTCTGTAAGGGGAGTGCGCCGGTGGAAAGGCGCCAGGATGTCATTGTAGATCACGCTGCCGTACGCCAGCATGTAAGAAGAGTCCGTCGACATGTCCGCCGCCAGCATGGCCGCCACCAGCAAGCCCATGAGCCCTATAGGCACGACTTGGCCGAGGTAGGTCGGCATGGCCAGCAGCGTGTTATCTCCGATGACCCCCTGCGGTAACGTCGCCAGCGCCGCCATACCCCAGATGCCTGGAATCACGAAGCGGCACGCAAAAAAAACACTGGTTCGCGAGAACACCTGGCGGCCGGTCTTCGCGTCCTTGGCCGCCAGGACACGCTGAATCACCGGCTGCAACGTAAGCACGCACGCGGTCACGACAAAGCTGTTGAAAATAACGAAGGACCAGCCCATGTCCGGATTGGCAAATGGGTTGAAACCACCGGCGCCGTAGTGCTGGTCCACCGCTTGGACAATCGTGCTCCAACCGGTACGCCACACGATGTATGTGGTTACCATGATCAGACCCGCGCTCATCACCACGAACTGCAGGAAGTCCGTAACGAGCACGGACAGCATTCCGCCAAGAATGGTGTACCCGCACACCGCTAGCAGTAACAGACTCATCATGATTTCGAGACTATAGTGCTCGCGCGAAATCCCACTCACCGCAACGAGGAAATCGCCGCCCATACGCAGGTACACGCCCATGTTGAGCAGCCCCGATAGGATAATGACCACACCGCTAAGCCGGCGGATGCGCAGGCCAAATCGGCGTTCGAACAGCTCGGGCAGCGTCATCACCCCCGCTTCGCGCATTGGCGTAATGCAGAAGCCCGTCCATCCGATAAGCAGGTACGCCAGAAAGAACAGAATGCCCGGCATCGCGCCCGCGAACCCTTTGTCATACCCGTTCTGCGCGGTGTACATGCAGGTCACGATCCCAAACTCCGTAGCCGCGAGCGAGGCAATCCCCAGGTACAGTTTCATCTCGCGCCCGGCCATCAGGAACGTTTCAACGTTGCCCACGTATTTGCGGACGGCGATGCCCGCGATCATCGTGAACAGCAGATAGAGCCCCACAATGGAGCCGTCCAGCGCAGAAAAATGACTCATACGTACTCCCGTCTTGACACCCGAATGGTGATTCGCGTCGGCTTCACCTTACCCGAAGACAGCCAATGATCTCTATTCGCATACGAACGCCCGCCGTCTTGGACATCAACCAGCATCCAAAGATGTCCGTTTCGATGCCGCAGCGCGCACATTCCACTCACCATCTCCTCACACCTTTATCGCGCCGGAAGTCAGCCCAGAAACGAACGGACGCATCGCAAAGAAGAACAGCGTCAGCAGTGGCAAACTGGCAAGCGTGTAACCGGCCATCAAGGGTCCATACGTTGTTCCATGCACTCCCTGAAAAAACGCCAACCCAATGGGCAGGGTCCGTTTCGCGTCGTCTGAGATTATGATCAGTGGCCAGACATAGTCATTCCACACCGAGAGCAGATTCATCACCGCGATCGCGCTTAGGATCGGCTTCGATAACGGGACGACCACGCGCATCAAAATGGTCATCTCGTTCGCCCCATCCAATCGCGCCGCCTCGAAGATATCCTCCGGCAAACCTCCGATAAAGCTCCGAAGAATGAGTATGGCAAACACCTGGCCGCCGGCAATATAAGGAAAAATGAGCGCCACGTGCGAGTTCAGAAACCCCGATCCCCCCTCGCCCACCCAATTGTTTCCTCCGACGAATGGAAACTCCTTCATCCACATGAACGATGAAATGAGCGTCAAGACACCCGGAACCATCATCAGCGATATGATCGAGTAGAACAGAAGGTTGTCGCCCGGAAAACGGTGCCGGGCAAATGCGTAGGCGCTCATGCACGAGACCAGCAGCACCCCCGCGACCGAGATCACGCTAACCTTGACGCTATTCACGATATACATGCTGATGCCGCCCCAGGCCTTGCCATAGTTCTCCCAGTGTGCGGGCAGCGCCACGCTCCAGAAGTGGTGAGAGAATTGGTCATTCGACTTGAGTGACGTAATCACCATAAAAATGAAAGGGTAGAACGTCAATACGATCGCGACGGCAAGTACGGAATGAATAACTAGCTCCGTGCTGCGCATTGACGCTCCTCCGATTGGAGCCATGCCTCTAGGCATTATTTGGTCTCGAATTCGGTGCTCGATCTCAGGTACCTCATATTAATGTATGTGACGAACAGAATGATGATGAATAGTACGACGCCGATTGCGCAGGCGTACCCCATCCGATCGTAAAGCATTGAGTTTCGATACAACACCAGTCCGGGCGCCATTGTACTGTATCCCGGCCCACCGTCGGTCAAGAGCAGTTGCGTTTGAAACCCCTGAATCCCCCCAATCACTCCGAGCACAATCATCAGCTTGATCTGGGCCATTACAAGGGGAATGTCGACCGACCAGATACGCCGCAGTCCAGTCGCCCCGTCCAGCTTACACGAGTCAAGCACATCCGTCGAAATACCTTGAAGGCCCGCCGTGTAGATCAATAGAGCGAATCCGCCCACCCACGGAAACCCCACAAACATCAAGGAGTACAGCGCAAACCTCGGATCTCCCAACCATGCCTGGGGGGCGCGCTCCAAACCCAGTAGGCGAAGAATCTGATTCAATAGTCCAGAATTGTAGTCGTAGATAAAGCCCCAAATCAGAAGGGTAACGACTCCCGGCACAATCATCGGTATGATGAAGAGCACTCGATAAATATACTGAACTTTCTCACTCTTGAGGTGAAAAATCAGTTCCGCCGCCGCCAGCGGCACTGTAACCGTTATCACCAGTCCAACCACCAGCAGCTTTATCAGGTTGACGCCCGACTCGGCCAAGATCCCGTCCCTGAAGATCTCTCGAAAGTTCTCCAACCCAACCCACACTGCGTCTCCGCCCTGTTTCCAGTCAACCGGCGCGCACGAAATACGACAACGCCTGCCAGAGCCACCAAGAACCCAGTAGGAAGCGCCCACGGCCCCTGCCGTATCCAGAACGGCCTTTCCGAGGGACCGGTCGGGGCCACGCCGGTTTTGTCCGGAAGAATATTCCAGTCGGGTGTGAACGCCCATTGAGGATTCTCCTGGACAAGTTTGTCTATTGCGGCCGCCACAGACTCGTCGATCGAGTTTACCGCCTGCTCCAGCGTATAGGTTCCGCCCACATAGCTCTGGATAACGCGGAACTCATGTTCGTAATGCCGTTTCACACTTACCTGGCCAGGAAACTGGTATCGCCGCACCTCCAGCTCCGTGGCAAACGGTGTCAAGAGCGGATTAATCTTCATGCCGGGTCCGTTCGGCAAACACATTCCTGCTTCGTATACGAGACGTTCGAGGTTTCTCGGGGCGGTGAAAAAGCGCATGAAGTCAACGGCAAGCTCGAGCCTCCCTCGCCGCGCCGCGTTGGAGGTGATTGCGTACTGCGTTGCGCTCGCCCCGCCAACCCCCGGCGCAGGACCTGCTTTCTCGAGCCCGTAGGGGCTGGTAACTTTCGTGATGCCGGGAAGGGGGAAGACTCCAAACTCAAAGGTGCGTAGCGGATCGCGGAGCAGGTTCGGCATGTACCAGCCCCCTTGGAGATACATTGCCGCCTTTCCCATGCGAAACAACCGCTCTTCGTCCGGCGTGCCCGCCATGGCGTCACGGTTCCAGTACTGTGACCAGTCTTTTAGGATACGAAGCATTTCGGTGTAGCGCGGGTCACGCGGAGACCATAGTCCCTTGTGATACGCCCGTACCATCTCCTGATCGTTCACCAATCCGACCGCGCCATGCACCGCGATCTCTGAAAGCAAATCGCTCCACAGTTGATCGTGCAGCGCCCACTTTGCCCACGAGAAGCTTCCGTACTGCTTTGCGGATATGGCAAACGGCACACAGTCGGCCGCCTCAAGTTTTCGACACGACTCGATCATCTCCGCCCAAGTAGTGGGCGGCTCCATTCCCGCCTCGTGGAAAATGTCCTTGTTGTAGTAAACGCCCGTCTCGTTGAGGTCTATCGAAAGCGTGTAAAGACTTCCATCGGGCGCGACCTTCGTCTGAAGCCAATGCTCATAGAAAAGGTCCCGCCATCGCTGATTGCCCGGTACGTACGGATTCGGCGCTTCGAGATAGGTGTTGAGCCGCACAAACCAGTTGTTCTTCGCGTAATCGTTGCACCAATTGCCCTCCGCCCAAAGAATGTCCGGTCCCATGCCCCCCTTGACCTGCGTGAGGAGCCACGTCAGGTAGTCTCCAACGGGCTGCTTGACGAACACAACCTTCACGCCCGGATGAAGCGATTCCCACTCATTCGCGATTCGGGTAAATTCGTGCAGCCGGTTAGGATTGTCACCAGTGTTAATTTCGGGCGTATAGCCCGCCGCAAAAAACACGATTTCGGTCGTTTCAGCGAATGCTGAACCCATCGAAAGACACAAGACGATTGCAGTTCGGACTATCCGTGACCACGCGGCGCCATCAACACCACTGTACTTCACGATCTCATTCCTACAGGGATCTCCATGCTTGGCTAGCCTGATACTGTGCAACGCCTTCGCCTTTTGTCGCTACGCGAATATGATGCGGTTCGAACGGTTACTTCTCGAGCGCGTTCAAGAGATCGAGCCTAGCGGCGCGGAAATGGCCAACGTCCACATCGTACTTGTCGAAACCCTGTACGAGCGATGTACAGATGCGCGATGCCTCGGACGCATTCTTGGCGTCGAGCATCTTGAGCAACTCATAGTCTTCGATTCCATCTCGTACGGTCTCCCACCGAATCGAGTCGAGCACTCCCTTGGGTGTTGGATAGACGATGTAGGAATCGCCAGGAGGAAGAGGTCCGACGGCCCACGTCATATGGATATCCGAATAGGGTGAGAGCATCCCCCAAAAGTTGTATCCCCAGTGGAGATAGCCCGGAATCTTGTACTTGAAATTCAGCCAGTGGGCATAACGCACTTTGAGCAGATGATAGTCCAAGAACCGGTTTGAATACGCCCCGTTTGGACCACAAGCCGCGTAGAACCAGACTTCCTGACCTTTCTCTTGCATCGCCTTATAGAATTCATACTTCTCCCCCAGGTGAGACAACAATGGAACCATGATCGTCGGGGGCTGAATCTCCGTACTATGCGTCGCGTCGATAGTCTTGATGCGAGGCGCATATGTGCGCCGCATATCCATCAGCTTATTGTATAGCGCCTTGTGTTCGTCC
>JACRLJ010000140.1 GCA_016215105.1 Candidatus Hydrogenedentota bacterium | reverse complement strand
GCTAGCATTTTCGCGTAAGGAAGCTCCTGGCGCCCAGGCCGCGGCGGCGAGACTCCGCGCCTACTTTAGCGCCGAGCGCAGCTTCTTCAACCCCGCGCAGCACTACAACTCTAGACATGCGCCGGGAGTAAGTGGGCAAATGAGAAGAAAAGACGTTCTTTATACCACATACCTACTAACGTGTCATTCTGAGCGTCTGCGAAGAATCTGCTGCCAACGTTCAACGGCCTTGCGTCATATGCACAGCGCTCCGCATGCGCCAGGCAGATTCTTCGTCCGTGTCGGCGGACTCAGAATGACACGATGCGTAGGCTTCCTAGAATGCGGGCCACGCGGGTCCGCAAAGTAGACGCGCCGTCTCGCCGCGTCACCCGGGCGCCGGTAGCCAAGCACATCGAGACCCTTACCCCGGGCGCGAAAACCGAAACACCTGCGAGCGAATCTGTCTCCAGGCTAGCCTTACTGTGCGGGGAAGCTCATGGCGCCCAGGCCGCCGCTCCGAGACACCGCGCCTCTAGCGCAGAGCTTAGAAAAGTAGACGCGCCGTCTCGCCGCGTCACCGGGGCGCCAGTAGCCTTACACGTCGAGGAGCCTGCCCTAGGCGTGTTGGCTGAACCGAATGCCAGCGAATTTGTCTTCTGGGTAGCTTTGCCGTGTAGAGAAGCTCCTGGCGCCCCAGCTGACGCGCCGTCTCGCCGCGTCAACCATGAGCGGCATCGCCTATGGCCGGCTATTGGTAACGGGTGGAGTTGTGGTGATCGGGTTGACAGGTCGAAACACGTGCTCGGCATCCATGGCGTCCATGACGTCCGTGCCGCCTTGCGGCACCGCGTCGTATTGCCCGCCCCATGCCGACCACCGTACCGTCGAGTTGTCCGTAAAACCGACAGAAATCCGGCGGTCTGACGGCGCGCGTCCGGTTCGCGCTCGCTACGGTCATTTCGATAACTCCTTGCATTCTGCGCCGTTACGCCGAGACGCATATTTGGTATGCGATATGCATCAGCGTTCTTGGCTCAAACCGCATCGGGTTACTCCGGCAACCGAAATGTAAAGGAGTCGGACTATGAAAGCTTACATCTACTTCATCCTCGGCGTTTGCGCCGCGTTCCTCGGACTGGGCATATTCGCTCAGCCTGCAGAAGCGGCGCCTCTGCGCGCCTGGGGAGGCAACACCTACGGCGAAGGCGCCGTGCCGCTCGTCAGCGATTTCGTCGGCATCGGCGCCGGCTATTGGCACAGCGCCGCACTGCGCGCCGACGGCGCGCTCGCGGCCTGGGGCGACAACTTGTATGGCCAGTGCAACGTTCCCGCGGGCAGTGATTTCGTGTCCGTTACAGCGGGCGCCTGGCACAACGTTGCGCTGAAAAGTGATGGATCGCTGGCCGCGTGGGGCCGCAATGACTACAACCAGTGTACCGTTCCCGCCGGGACAAACTTTGCGGCAATTGCCGCCGGCGGGTTTCACAGTCTGGCGCTCACCAGTGACGGGACGGTGAGGGCGTGGGGGCAAAACACCTACGGTCAGTGCAACGTACCTGTCGGCAATGGCTATCTCGCCGTTGCGGGCGGCGCGTTTCACAGTCTGGCCATCTCCGGTGACGGGACGCTTCGTGCGTGGGGACAGAATACCTATGGTCAATGCAACGTGCCGGTCGGCTCCGGCTATCTCGCAGTCGCGGGCGGCGCGTATCACAGCATGGCGATTGCGAGCGACGGTTCGCTGCGCGCGTGGGGTCGAAACGATCTCGGCCAGTGCAACGTCCCCGCGGGTAATACTTTCGCCGCGATCTCATGCGGCGAACGCTTCAGTCTAGCGCTTACGTCGGACGGGACACTGTGGGCCTGGGGCCGGAATGACTCTGGACAATGCAACGTCCCCGCGGGCTCAGCCTTTAGCGTTGTGTCCGCCGGCTGGTTCCACGTCCTTGCGCTCGAATCCATTCCAGCCTTGCCCTCGATGAATCACGAACCGGTGGCGATTGACCAGTCGGTCACGATCGACGAAGACACCCCCGCCGGCTTTACGCTGCAAGCGGCCGATGAAGACGGCGATGTGTTGAGTTACGAAGTCCTTGTAGCCCCCGCGTACGGTGTTCTCGGCGGCGCGCTTCCCGACTTGACCTATGAACCCAACCCGGAATACCACGGTCCCGACGCGTTTACGTTCCAGGTCAGCGATGGCCAGGCCCTTTCCAACGTCGCGACGGTGAATATCGTGGTGAACGCAGTCAACGACCCTCCGGTCGCATCGGCCCTGGTAAACGGTCAGGCCTCCGTGACGCTGGAAGAGGCGAGTTGGGAAGGCACAACAGTTACCTTGGACGCCAGCGGGTCGTCTGATCTCGATGGCGATACCCTGTCGTACGAATGGGATTTCACCAGTGACGGCACAGTGGACGCCACCGGACCGATCGTGGACGTGGCCTATGTTAAGGGAGGCCCCTATACCGCCGTCGTGCGTGTTACCGATCCGGACGGGGCAAGTTCGACCGCCACGGTCACGATCACCATCACTGCCGGCTCCGCGCTACACCAACTCGACATCCTCTATGGCATGCTCCAGGACAGTGTGACGAACGGCGCGGTGGCGCCCCAAGTAGTGTCGAGTCTGACGGCAAAGATCAATGCCGTCAGCGCCGCACTGGCCAAAGGTACCCCGCAATCGCTCAAGGCCGCGGCGAATAACGCCAATGCGCTCGTCAAATTCATTCAGGCGCAATCGGGTAAGAAGATCGATGCGCAGACCGCCGACGAGATGATCGCGCGGCTTGCATCGGTGGCGTCGCAACTCGGGTGGACTTTCGACCCGTCGGTGAAAGACCGTTGCCGCAAGCATGAGTCAACACATCACGCGGTCAGGTGGCATTATGCGCACGGCGGCAAACACGAATCTGACCACGAGAAGAAGCATTCGGAAGGCGGCCGCCACGACGGCCGCCGGTAGGCGAACTACTTGTCGGCGGGAATATCGACGCGCTCGCCGCGGCGAAGAATGTAGACAGACTGCCCGTTCGTTACCGTGACGGTACTTTCCTGAGGATTGAATTCACGAACGATCCACTTCTCGTAGACGTTGCCGCCCGTCGAAACACGCCGCTCGCGCGTGGACCCGTCGGGTAAATGGATCACAATCGCGAACTGCGGTTCACGCTCCGGAGCTCTCACGAGGCCCCGTAATTCCATGGACATCCCCACGTAGACCGGGCTGGCGCCGGTTCCGGGAGCCGCGGCCGGTGTAGTCGAACCCGTGGAAGCAGAAGGCGGGTTCTGCGCAGAGGCGCTAGCACTGGGCGGAGCTGCTGGCGCGGGCTCTGACGCGCCTGGAGTCTGGGGCGCAGCCGGGGCATCCACCGTGATCGGGGACGACGCCAAATTCCGTTCGGGCGAACTCGCGGTCAGCGTGACGCGATACACCCCCGGCGTCAACGTGTACTGATGTTCGACTGATCGGCCCCCCGCTAGCGGGCCGCTCGAGCTTGTCTGGCCGCGAAGATCCTGGACGCGCTGCGGACGCCATGAGCCTTGGCCAATCTGCCGCTCGATACTGTAATAATACTGAAATGGCCGGTTCCAAGTCCGTACGTTCGCGCCGGTTTCGCCGGTGTCGCTGACAACGTGCATCGCCCGGTGACCCGCATTGGTTAGGGTAACCTGCACTCCTCCGGCGCCGTCCACGGCGGTTACGGAAACCTCGGGAGCAGGAAGAAAGTATCCCCACGCGTCCGTCACGATCGCGAACAACACGATACCGGTTCCCAAAACCGCCGGAACCACCGCCGCCCAACCGGCTTTCACGTTCGATAGCGCGATGCACGATGACAACATGACGGCCGCCGCGGCGAGGAAGAACATGACCGTGCCCGGGCGCACGAGCCCGCTTTCGCGAAGAACACGGCCAACGTCCGTCGCGCTATAGGCTGCTTCGTGCAGGCCCAGCGCGCCCGCGATGCAGATCAGCGCGCCCAACCCCAGCACGAGGACGCCGCGCAAGGCGGCCTTCGGAACGAGTCCGGCCAACGACACAAAGACCGCCCCCAATACCGGCACGGTGAGAAACCAGTGTGTCCAAGGATAGTTCGCGTGCCAGTCGTTAAAGGCGCCCAGCGCCGATCGGCCGCCGGCCGCCGGCAACAGGATACTTGCGATTAACGCCAGCGCCGCGCCCCACGCGATCCACGAATCGGATTCGATGCCCTCCTGGCCCAACGGCCGCGAAAGGCGCGCCAGAAACGTGCCGCGCAACTGCGGCACGTCGCGAACCGTATTGGCGTTCATGCCACGGCCAAGCAACTCGGTCGCTTTCGCCATGTCCATCTTGGCGCGCTCCAACTCCGCTTCCAATTCATCGAACTGAGGCCGGCTCAATTCGCCGACTTGGAGCCGTCCGCGCGCAAGGTCCAATTGCGATGCGACCGCCAGCATGTCGCTATCGTAGTCCTTCTTCAGTTGCTCGAGCCGCGCGCGGTAGAAGCGAATCGCCGCATCCGCGCGGCGCTTCTCCGCCTTGCCGTCCGCGCGCAGTTCCGCCAGTCCGGGGATCGGCGTCGAGCCGGATTGAAGCCGTTCCGTCTCGCTCAATTTGCGCTCCGCGCGTTCGCGCGCAAACAGCGCTCGTCGAATACCTTCGATGTGGCGGTCAATCAGCCCCGATTTGCCCTCGAGGTCGCCGGTCAGATTGAGCCGCACACTCTCCTGAGGAATCTGATCGAAGGGCAACTCGACAAAGCCGCCGGCCACATGCGGATCCCGGCACGTCAGCCAGCCGCGCAAGTCCTGCTGGAGCTTTTCCAGCGCCTCGCGGCGGCGGCGAAGCTTCTCCACCTTCTCGCGGAAGGCCCGGAATCCGATCTCGCCCACGCGCGCGGCCAAACCCGACGACGCTATCTTCTCGTGCGTGTTCGCCAGTTCGATGGCGACTTCCATCAGCCGCTGCCGCATCTGCTCGTCCAAGTCGGCGCGCGCGGTCTCGATGCGCCGTTGGTATCCCTTCAACTCGTCCCGCAATTGCGTACCGCTCGTCTCGGATTCGTACTCCGAAAGCGCGGCCAGCTTACGGGCGACGGAATACTCGAGGCTGCACAGGTCTCGCAAGGGTTCCAGGATGTCGATGGCCGGGATAGCGCCTGAAGCGGCCGGCGATTCTTCCTCGAGATCGATCTCTTCGGCGTCCTCCGGAAACGTCGAATCGGTTGAGACGGGCGCCACGGGCGCAGGAGCCGGACGCTCCACTTTGCGGAGTAACTCGGGGTGATCTTTGAGGTATAGCTCCGAGGTGTCCTCGGGAATCTCGTCAACGCGCGGGATGCGGATCTTTTGACGGCACGCAATGCACTTGCCCGGACGTCCGTACATGGATTCCGAGACCTTCATCTTTTGGCCGCAAATACAGTAAATCCGGAGCTCTACAGTACCGCCTTTTGGCATACGCCTCTCCCGGCCTGCTACGTACCCATTTCTTATAGTCAAAATCGCGAAATAAAGCAAGCTGGAACCGAAATCCTGTCTCGGAAATGCCCATTGAAGCGGGGCGCCGCGACCGCGCTTCGTTTATTCGGCGGCGGATTCGTGATATGGTAACCGCCGGAAGTTGGCCCGGGGATGGTCCGATTCGGCGGTGAGAACAGGTGACTCAATGGTGTCCGGGGGTCGCAAGGTCCCTCTAGAGACTAATGGAGATGCAATTGTGACGAATATCTACGGCGGCCGGCGGCGCAAGACGTCCATATCGGTCTTGGTACCGTATCTACTGATGTTCCTGATCGGACTCTCAACTGGCTACGCGCTGTGGGGGTACTCCTCCAAGACACCCGCGCCGCTGACCACAGCGTCCGCCCCCGAAGTGAAGGTCCCTTCCGAGCCTGCGGCCCCAGCGCCTGACCAAACGGCGCCCGTAGCGCCAGCGCAACCCGCGGCGGTCCCGCCCAGCCCAGCGCCGAAGACAGCGGCCGCGCCCGCCGTTGACGAGACGCCTGCCGTGGCGCCAAAGGAAACGCTTGCGCCCGCTGATACTGTCGGCGTGTGGCCTGGCCGTCACCTGTTTATCGCGGTGAAGGGAGAGAATCTGGACGACGACGCCAAGGCGATGCTGCGCGAGGTCAGACCCGGCGGCGTGGTCCTCTTGGGCGGCAACGTCAAGAACCGCGCGCAGGTCATTAAGCTTGTCCAGGAGATAAAGGAGGCGGCTGGGCTTGGCGTCGGCTTGGCAGACCTGCCTCTCATCGCGGTCGATCAGGAAGGCGGAAAGATCAATCGCTTGCGCCTGGAAAACGCTCCCAGCGCCGCCGAACTGGGCGCAAAGGAAGACGCCGATGCGCAGAAAGTGGGGCGCGAGTACGCCGCGGCCTGTGTCGCGCGCGGTATCGGGGTGCTGCTTGCGCCCGTTATGGACATATACGAGAAAGACGTGTCACCCGCCACGTTCGAAGATAGGGCCTTTGGAACCAAGGGTGACACCGTGACCACTCACGCCCTGGCCTTTGCCGCAGGTGTGGCCGACGGCGGCGTCATCGCGGTCGCGAAGCACTTCCCCGGTCACGGCGCTTCTTCGCAAGATACGCATGACGCTCTGGCCGTCCTGGATCGATCCGGCTACGAATTGGCGAAGGTCATGTTCCCGTTTGCCGAGGCCGCGCGTGTGGGGACGCCGGGAATCATGGTCGGGCACATTGCCGTCCCTGTATTGGAGAATGGCGTGAAGCGGCCCGCGTCGCTCTCACCGGTGATCATCAAGTCCGTCCTGCGCAAACGCCTGGAATTCCGGGGCGTCGTCATCGCCGACGATCTCGATATGGGCGCGATCAAGAATGATAGGTCCGTGGACGAAGCGGTGGTCGAGTCACTGGCGGCCGGTTGCGACGTGGCGATGTATCTGGACCCGAGCCCAGACCGCATTCGGGCGGTATGTGCTGCTATCAACGACGCAGTGACCGCCGGGAAACTGGCCCGCGCGGACCTGAGCGAGAGTGTTCGTCGTCTCGAAGGTTGGCAGACCTTCCTGCGAAAATCTCAGGGCTTACCGGCCGTCGAATCTGCTACAACACTTGCCAAAGGACCTGAGCCCGCGCCGCCCGCGCCCGTGACTCCGCCCACGCCGGCGCCATCAACGCCCGCGCCGTCCGTCGAGCCCAAGCCAGCGTCAGAAGCAAAGGCCGAGCAGGTAGTCCCTGTCGTGCCTCCCGCCGAGGAGGCGACCCCTCCTGAACCCGCTCCGAGCGCTCCGAAAGGAGGCGACGCCGCGCCAAAGGAAGAGCCGACCACGACAGGCGAGGGCGAATTCACCGTCGACATTACTAAGGACAAGACGATCTTTGTAGATGGCAAGGCCGTCGCCGAAGAGAAGCTTGCGGAGGTCTTAGGGGGACAATCCGCGGAGATCAAGAAGAAGACGCTGTTGGTCCGTCCGGACGCGTCACTTGGCCAGCACGTGAGCAAGAAGGTCCTTGATATCGCGCTGGAAGCCGGGTTTGTACACCGTGGTGTGACGTCTCTTGCGCCTAGCCGCGCGGAGGAACTGGCGAAGCTATCCGCGCCAGCGGAAACTGCGTCCGCTCCGCTGAAACCTGGCGCTTTGGGCTGGCCTTTTTCGCCACCGGAGACGCCAGCGGCGAAGCCGGACACCGGCGACGCGTCATCCGTTGCTCCGGCGGCTCCCGCGCCAGACGCGTCGGTCTACGAAGTCCAGAAGGGCGATAGCCTGACCAAGGTCGCGGCGAAGGCCGGTGTGAAAGCCGCCGACATTCAGGCCTGGAACAACCTGACCAGCGACACCATTCAGGCTGGACAGAAGCTGATCGTGCGAAAGCCGGATGAGGCGCCCGCCGCGGAGAAGCCAAAGGCCGAGAAGCCTGCGGTGGCAAAGAAGGAAGACGCTTCGGCGCCGGACGCCGAGCCCGCGAAGAAGGATAAGGAAAAAGACAAGAAGAAAGACAAAGACAAAGAAACCGACGCGGAGCAGACAGCAAAGAAAGAGAAGACACCAGCCGATACGGATGTTCCGCAACCGCCCAACACCAAGAAGGTGATTCATGAGATCCAACCGGGCGAGATGCTGTCCAAGATTGCCGCGAAATACCATGTGAAGCAGAAGGACATCATCGGCTGGAACAAGCTGGAAGACGACGATATCAAGTACGGACGGAAGCTCGTTATCTTCACGCCAACCGATGCGTCTGAGCCTGCTGACAAAGATGCGGCGACGAAGACACCGCCAGCGGCCGCTGAACCCGCGCCTGCTCCCGCCGAACCCGCGCCGTCGCCTGCCGCCGCTCCCGCTGAACCTGCGCCCACTGCGCCGGCCGAACCTGCCCCAGCGCCTGCTCCCGCTGAGCCCGCCGAACCTGCCCCAGCGCCTACGGCTCCGCAACCTGCGCCGGATGAGGCGGCAAAAGCGGCGCCTCCCGACACCGCGGCTCCTGCGCCCGCGGCGGCGCCGCCAGCCGACGGTGTAAAGTGGATTCACACGGTCGCGCGGGGTCAGAAGCTGGCGGATATCGCCGCGCAATACGGCGTTTCGGTGGATGCGATCAAACAGTGGAATGGGCTGGCGGATGACGAACTACGCAAAGGGCAGAAGTTGAGCGTCTACCTGAGTTCAACCGCGGCGCCGGAGAACGCGAACGTCAAGCGCGCGGACAAGGCAGACAAAGCGTCCGCGAAGACGACGGAGCCCTATATTGTGCAGTCCGGCGATTCCCTCGACAAGATTGCGGAGAAATTCAGTATCTCGCGCGAGGAACTGCTCGAGTTGAATCGCATGAACAATGCAAGTCAGTTGCGGCCGGGACAGCGCATCAAAGTCCCGAAGCAGCCGTAAGACGCCGCGGTAGCTTCCGTACCAAGAATTGCGGCGCCAGAAAGCTCATCCATCGCTAGCGCTTCCCCTCGATTGGCTG
Organism: Candidatus Hydrogenedentota bacterium; assembly: GCA_016215105.1. Classification (GTDB taxonomy): domain Bacteria; phylum Hydrogenedentota; class Hydrogenedentia; order Hydrogenedentales; family SLHB01; genus JACRLJ01. The sequence continues at coordinate 16,577 of JACRLJ010000140.1, read as the reverse complement.
ATTTCCGCGCGCGTTGCGCGTCCTTCGGTTGAATTGGCCGCACGTCCAAACGTATGCTATCGCAGTTTCTGCGCGCCGCGCAGATCGGGAGCAACACGAAAGGATTTCAGGCATGGCAGCCATTAAAGGCAAATACCGATTTTCGTTTGGGCCGTGGAATATCGATGAAGGCGCGGACCCGTTCGGTCCAACGGTGCGCGCGCCCATAGCGCTCGAGAAGAAGCTGCGGCTCTACAAAGGGCTGGGCTATGACGGAGTGCAATTCCACGATGACGACGTCGTTCCGGACATTGATCAAAAGTCCCCCGCTCAGGTCATGAAAGAAGCAGCGCGTATCAAGAAGATCCTCGACAACGAAGGATTGAAAGCCGAGTTCGTCGCGCCGCGCCTCTGGTTTTCGCCGAACACCATCGACGGCGCGTACTCGAACCCCGATCCGAAGATGCGCAAGTACGCGATCGAACGCACCAAAGTTTGTATTGACCTCAACAATGCGCTCAACACGAGTTGGATGGTCGTATGGCTGGCGCGGGAAGGCACGTACGTCCGCGAGAGCAAGAACGCGCGCGAGCAGGTGTTGCAGATTCGGGATGCGTTGAACGCTTTCCTCGAATACGACAAGAAGCTGAAGATTCTTATTGAACCCAAGCCGAATGAGCCTGTAGACAGCGCCATCATTCCGACCATTGGGCACGCCGTGGCGATGGCGTATATTACGGTTGACCCGGCGCGTGTGGGGTGTCTCGTCGAATCAGCGCATTCGCTGCTCGCGGGACTGGACCCCTCGGACGACATGGCCTTTGGGCTCGCGCACAACAAGTTGTGGAGCGTACACCTGAACGACCAGGGCGGCCTGAAGTTCGACCAGGACAAGTCGTTCGGCTCGTTCAATCTGCGCCACGCGTTCAGCCAAGTTCGCGTGCTCGAAGAGTACAGCTACGGCCGGCATGGCGAGTGGGTGGGCTTTGACGTCAAAGCCATGCGCACTCAGAAACAGTCGGTCGCCACGAAGCACCTGTCCAGCAGCCGGGCCCGGTTTCTGCACCTTCTCAACAAGGTGGCAACGCTCGATCATAAGTTGGAAGCGCAATTAAGGGCGGCGCGCGATTACGAAGAACTGGATCGCTACATCCTGTGTCACTTGATGGGAGTCAAGTACTCGTAATTCACCAAACGTAACGCCGGCTTCTAACCGGCAACAAGAGATTCTGTTGAAACGTGCGGCGGTCAGAAATGGCCGCCGTTCGATTTGGCGCCATACGGGTTTCGCGAGAAGCCCTCGGGAGAGATTGATGCCCATTGCCGATTTCGACCTTACAGGCCGCGTCGCGGTTATAACCGGCGCGAGCCGGGGCATAGGCGAGGCGATAGCGCGCGGTATGGCCGAACAGGGCGCCACCGTTGTGCTGGCGTCGCGCACCCAGGCGGCGCTCGACGCGGTTGCGCAGTCCATCGCCGCCGCTGGGGGCAAGGCGGTTCCAATTGCGTGTCACACGGGACGTCCCGAGACCATCGACGCGCTGTTTCAGCGGGTGGTCTCGGAGTTGGGACGCGTGGACATTCTCGTCAACAACGCGGCGGCCAATCCTTACTTTGGCCCGGCAATTGACGCATCGGAAGCGGTGTTTGATAAGACCTTCGACGTGAACGTGAAGGGCTATTTCCTGATGACCCAACACGCGGGACGTCTGATGGTGAAGCAGGGCAAGGGCTCCATCATCAACATCGCGTCGATTGTCGGGGTGTCTCCCGCGCCGATGCAGGGCATTTACTCCATGACCAAGGCGTCCGTCATCATGATGACCAAGGTATTCGCGAAGGAACTGGGCGGGGCAGGGGTGCGCGTCAACGCGATCTGCCCTGGCCTGACCGAAACGAAATTCGCGCAGGTCCTGATTGACACGAAGGAGATCTACGACACCTTTGTGCAGCACATTCCCGCTGGACGACACGCCCAACCGTCAGAGCTGGTCGGCGCGGCGATCTACCTTGCGTCCGACGCCTCGAGTTATACCACGGGGGCAATCCTGCCCGTCGACGGGGGCTATCTGGCATAGCGCGCGAAATCAGGCCGATGGGGGCATTTTCTGGATTCCGCCGCGCGCATCTGCTATCCTTTGGGCATTCCAACTCAGTGCGGAGAGGTGGCCGAGTGGTTGAAGGCGGCGGCCTCGAAAGCCGTTGTACTGCATTGCGGTACCGTGGGTTCAAATCCCACCCTCTCCGCCATCACTTCTATGAGGGTTCCGCCGCGCACTTCATCCCGTTCAGCATGACCATCCGCCTAGTCCTTGACGTCCGCGTCACCCTGAACTATAGTGAAACCAACAGAGGTGAGTGTCCGATGCGTCGGTGATTATCGGCTTGCCGGGGAGGGGATGGAGCTTGAAGCCTGAAACGCGGCCGCAGGCGCACCAGAACATACTGTCCGGAATCTCGAAGTCAGACCATTATGCGGGTTTGCCTGGAAACAACTTAATCGGAAGCCTGTCTGAAAGAAGGGCTGCACGGTGAGTCGTGACGATTGGTATCGACACCACACTTGGACGCACAAGGATCAAACAGAGTTCTTAGCAAGACTTGGCAGAAGTCGTGGCGCGTACCACAAGGCACAGTACACACGCATTCAGGCGTATGAGTTGCATCATCGCGGTGGCAAGAAATACGCTCGCGCGGCGCTCATGCTCCTAGATACTATTCTGAGAGAATGGAGGACAGAGGCCGACCTCGCAATGGTGTTTCACCAGCGTGCGGAATGCCTACTGGATATGGGAGATACAGAGGAGGCATTGGCGTCATTCAAGGAGGTGTTCGAGGCGCAAAGGTCGCGACCAGGAGTACTCACAAGTGCACATCTGGACTTCGCGTGGTGGGTGGCGGTTGGCGGACGCATCGACCTCTTCGATGATGCCTTTGCAGTCTTGGACGAATTTGAGTATGGCTTAATATTTCCAGCAGTTGTATACGCAACATACGGTGCAAAAGCGCTAATGTACAGCGCACGCGGAGACAGTCAGAAAGCATCGGAGTGTGCGCGGTGGGCCATTGAGGCGACTGAGCAAAAACGTAGCGTTCTCCGCTATCATCCAACCACGGGTATAGTCCGAATCAAGGATGGGGATGTTCATAGGAGGCTTCAGTTGTTGGCGACAGGTTAACACCCGCTGTGCTTGGCGTGCCTGCGGCAGCGTAGTGTCTGGAGGCAAAACCAGAATACGGAACTGTTTGGAAACCAAATAAGCAGATGATGGGTGGAATAACCGATGTCAGCAATCGCTTCCTTCATATTGATGCCGAAAACCGAGCTTGATGGTCTCCGTGACGCGGCGATTCCAAAAAAGAGTTGGTTCGGAAAGCGCAAGGACACGTATTACGAGTTTTTGACGCACCATGGCCGCGAAGTGGCGGAGTACGAATGGCCGGGGTACGTCTTGGCGACCCTGCTGGCCTACTTGCAGGAGGAGCGTCAGATTGACTTGATGCGCTCGGAATTCGGCGACCTTTCGGCCTTTCTTACGAAGCAGCGCGGCGCGACACATTTCATTTTTACAGAGTCTCACAAGCGGGCGTATCTTGCCCAACTTGCTGCAGAGCTTTTTTCCGAGGCGCAATTGCGCGATTACTACAACGAGTTCAACGAAACAGACGAGGCAGAGGCTGGCAAGCCGATGCTCGATGGCATTGGAGCCATTGCGCAGAGCCTGCAATCTCTGGAAGACGGCGCGGTCGTCGTATTCATCATTGGATAAGAATTGCAGACATGGGGACTCAGTCAATGGACTTCTTCAATTTCCTATCAAGAAAGCCAAAGCGATTTCTCTCGGATCATCGATTTTCCGAAATTCACACGAACCAAGTTCGAATGGCTCCTCTGACCGTCGAGCAACTCCGTACACACGGAGTGACACCCGAGAGCCAGCTCAAACTGGAATTCTTCTTCTACACCAATTCCCAGACAAAGGCGGAGTCCCTTCAGCAGGCCTTGTTGAAGGAAGGCTACGAGGTCGAAACCGGTCTATCTGCCTCAGATACGAAGATGCGCCTTGTCACTGGCTGGACCACGAGAATGCCAATGAACGATTCAGCGGTTTCAGGTTGGGCGAGTCGAATGTGCAAACTAGGGTACGAGCACGATTGTGAATTTGATGGATGGGGTACAAATCCTTCTCAAGCTGTCCCGTAGCCAGCGGGTGTTGCGTCTACTTAATCGCAGTCGACTTTATGGAGATAACGGCGATGAGGATGCAATCGGTCTCTATTTCTGAAGCGGATCATACGGCGCTGAGCGACATGGCCAAGCAAACCGGCCGATCGTTGACCTCGCTGTTGGCGGAGGCCATACGGGAACTTCAGCGTCGACATCTGCTTAATCAAACCAATACCGCCTTCGCCCGCCTCAAACAGGATTCCGCGGCATGGGAAGAGGAGAAGCGTGAACGGGCGTTGTGGGACCACTCCCTGGCGGATGGGGTATAAACCCGTTGCGCGGGCCTCTCATCTTGGCGCAGAGGGGACAGTGGCATTGATCTCCAGCCTTATTAGAACTTCATCCTTGAACAGCCGGTCACTTTCACCGCAGACGATTTGCCAATCCTTGCGATTGATGGAGAACTTGGACGTCGCTTTCAACTGTTTGCCGTTCACAGCAATCTCCGCCGGGAACGTGATCTGCTGTTCAATTCCGTGAAGATTGAACGTTCCGGCAATCACGTACATCGCAGGGTCGTCTTGTTGTTGTACGACCTTCGTTGATTTGAACGTCGCGTTTGGAAACTTGTCCGTTTCAAGAAAGTCGTTGCGTTTGCTCAGCTTCGGGGTAAGAAAGGATGAGTCCGAGAAGAGTGACTTCGCGGCGAAAGTCACTTCAATGACGGCCGTATCGAGCCGCCCTCCAGCAAGGCTAATTGTGCCGTTGAAGTTTGAGAAACCACCCTCCCGGACGCCAGACTCGATATGCACTACAAAGCCTACGGAGGAATCATCCCCCGAAAAGGTGAAAACCGGAGAGCTCTGATCCGCCTTCACGGGAGCGGGAATGGGCTGCGAAGACGGCGGCCGCTTTGTGACGTTGAGAGCCGTTACGCTGCCGTTGGCGTTGACCCAATTCACCTCTAGACCGCTGACATCTTTCTCGGCGAAACCCAAGTCAGAAAGGTTAATGGCCTGATCGAATGACGCCTGCTTTCCAGTGGTCGCAACATAATTGGCCCGGATTTCCAAAGTATTGGGCGCCGACCGCCGGGGACGCAATGCAACGTCATAATTCGACTGACCAGAGAGCGTGTTAACAATGAGGTTCGGCCAATCGATGTGTATTTCGGGTGATCCTCCGGAGAATTCCTTCGCGTCCAAGTTACGCAAGCCTGCGACCGACCCAGGAGGCATGATATTCCCGCATCCGGCTGTGAAGGCCAAAGCAACAGCGGCCACACAGAAATACTTAATCATTACCATTCTCCCCTGTTCCTGCCTTTCGACTCGAAACGCCTATTTGATCGGCTCTCCTTGGCCGATGACGGTTACGTGCGCGCGAGCGGAAACGCCTGCGGGCGGTTCGCATGTGAACTCGACTTTGTTGTCGCCGGGGTTTAGGCCAGGCGCGGCGCCTTCGGGCTTGACCTCGGCGACGAGTGCGCCGTTTGGTCCGTAGAGCTTGCAGTCGGTCATCGAGTTGTATTCGAGGTAGGCGCCACTCTCGATCTCGACCGGGAAGGTCACGACGGTGTCGCCGACTTTAACCTTGGGGTTCTTCAATTTAGCTTTCACCATCGGGAGGGCTTTGATGGGGCTGAGATAACAGGTTGGCTTCTTGCCTTGCGGGATGAGGTTATACCAGAGCCCGAGGGTTAGCGCCAGCCGGTAAAGTCGATGGGTATATGGTGATCGCCGATCCCGAGAGACAAGGTGTGCAGGGGGCTCCTCAATTGGACGTTCAGCAACTCGCCGAGTCCGTCTCCGTATACCCAGACGCCCAATGCCTGCTGCTTGGAGATCTCCAAGGGCGGCGTGAACTTCCGGGCGATGCGCGTCCACGCGCCGTTGGGTTCCGGGCGTTCGCTTGATGCGGAGAAGCAGCCGCTTGCGGCGCCCGTCTTGACCTGGACGGTGGAAGTCTCCAGATTCGAGGTCACACCCTTTTCACTCGCCCGATCGGTGAACGCGTCCGCCTTGCTGAAATCTTCTATGACAACGCCTTCGGGGGAATCGTAGGCTGCGGCCGACATCAACGCTTCGATCCGCAACCGGGCGGGTTGGGAGCCGAATTTGTTCTTCGCCGTCCAGACATTGGTCCGCCCGTCGATTCCTTCGACCTTATGTTTTGCATATTGAATGGGACGGAACTGCCACTTGCCGTCGGCAACCTTTTCGAGGGTGAACTCGTCGCCCGGGGTGCGCAGTTGGGCTTTGACGGATTCGGGGAAATACTTCGCGAGCCTCAACTCTTCATACTGGCGGATGATGGGCGCCAGGCGCTGGTAGGCGGGAACGTCCTTAATCGTAGTGGGATTCACGCCCATCAGCGAAAGACTCATATCGTGCGCGAGGCCCTTGCACATCAGATACTCGATCACGTCGGAATACGTGGGTTCGGATTGCGCGGGCCAGGCCTCGTTCCAAACTTGCACAGCCCACCATCCAAGGTTCATAGGCAGGAACATGCCACGTCCGGCGAGGTTTCCCGCGCAATGGTCATCAATGAACCGCTTGTGCGATCGTGTGGGATGATCCGCGGCGCCCATGCGCGCGCGAACGTACCAAAGGTGATGATGGAACGTGCTCATCTCGAACAAGGCGGGCTTGTTTAATCGTTTGGCGATCTCGAACACGAATTTCGACCCGTAGTGCCAGGCGTTCTCCGGACCGCCCAAGATACCCTCGCCGTCCAGCGCGTCCAGATAGATCATGTCGAACCCGCACTCGTTGAACGCCTGTGCGGTATTGGCGGCCACTTCGCTCAAGAGCGTCGAGTCCGCGTCCGGCGTGAATAGCCCGAAACACTCCTTCAAGTGGTACACCTTGGCGCCTTTGGCGTGCGGCGCCACTTTGGTTCCGTATGCGCCCCGCTGGCAATTGGTGAACGCGAACGGCGCTTCCTTGGTTGCGCCACCATAAATGATGAGTTCGTTGTCGATTTGGATCGTGACGCTGTTCTGCACAAAGAACCCGGTGATCGTGGAGATATCTTTCGTGGTTTCGACGACCGGAACCTGCGTGGCCTCCGGCGTCAACGCGTCGCCCAGTGTGAACGCGACGGACTCTTTGGCCAGGCGGGGATCAGGCACGGGCGTCACATACGGCGTGTTCTTGGCAATGAAGAACGAATACGTGTGAAGACCCGCGCTGATGCCTGCGGCGTGCAGCTTGTCGGTGACGGCTCTTACGCTGGCGCGTCCTTTGGGGTACAACTTCGGATCAGGCTCGCAGTCGCCGAAACGAAGCGATTGGCCCGTGTGGAAATCAATCTGGGTTACCCCGAGGGTCTTGACGAACTCGATCCAACTGTCAACGGTCGACTCCGAGATGTCTCCAAAGTCGAATACGTACGAGCCGCGGTTGATTTCGGAGTCCAAGGCCCACGGACCTCCAATATTCGACTTGGGAAGCTCATCGGCCGCGCTAACGACTTCCTTCATCACGTCGCGCAGTTGCGCCTGCGGGCACGCAAGGATGGCCACCTTCGCCCCCTGGAACCCGAACTTGCGGTAGCACGACGCGTGTAAGGCGGCGTTCGGCCCCGGCATACTGGGCACGTCTGTCTGGAGATTCAGGGCCAACGCGGAACACGCAAAGGGCTCTTCGACTTTCCCCTTCAACGTCAGCGGCACGTTGAAGATGACGGCCTCGTCCGGGTCTCCCGTAACGGAAAGCGTGTCGATGATAAAGTAGCGCTTCTCGATTCTTACCCGCAGAATAGCGCGGACGCCCGCCTCACCGAATTCCGCCGTAATGCGTCCGTTCTCAAACGTGACGGCCGACGGCGCGAACTCTTTGCCACCCTTCTTCACGGACGCGAAATACGTTGGCGACTTTGCGTCCAGGTATTCCTGATTGCTCGCCTTGTCCAGGAATTGCGCGTTCTGTCCGTTCGCGTTCACGGACCACTTTACGCATTCCGTCTCGATGGTCACCGCGGGTGGAACTGGCGCGGGTGGCGCGGGAGGGGCCGGCGTGGCGCTCGGCGCCGCAGGCGGCGCGGCGGGAGCCCCTTCAGACCACGCTCGATCCGCCAACAGGGCAGCGAGAACAATAACGACTGCAGTGATGATGTGCGACATCTTATGCGACATTGTGCGACTCCCTGTGGACAATTCCCCGCGGATGTAATTGGGGAATGATAGCCGGGCACCGCACCGAAAGTCACTAAGATGCGGTATTCCGACCTAATGAGGAGTTGGTGGTTCCCCGGTTGGTGTCTTCCCGCTCGCAAATCCAGAAGAGGTCAAGGGCTTTTCGAATTTACGCAGGTCGGGGGTCGTTTACTGGGCTGCACCGCCCAGGATACCTGTGAGCCCATTGCTGTTCTTCAACCTGAATGGACCGTCGCGTGGTCTCGGTCAGTCCCGCGTTAAGTGGTTTTGAATCTTCTTCCCAGAGCATAGCTTACGATATTCGGTTGCGGACATGCGTTTGTACTGTTTGAAGAGATGGCACAGGTGCGCCGAGTCGAAGAAACCAAGATCGTGCGCCACGTCGGTGATGGAGCGTTGGGGATCAAGCAAGAGGCGGCTTGCATGCTGCACGCGCCGGCCCTGATAGTATTCCATGGGCGCCCAGCCCGTGGCCTGTTTGAATATTGAAGTAAAGTGGTTGGGCGAAATCCCAATCTTCTTCGCTAGTTCGTTCACATGGAATGGTTCGCACTGGAGAATGGCCTGCTCGATGTGTTCCAGCGCCTGCGTGACCTGGCTGCGAAACCCCAGCACCAATTCCTCAGGGACCCTCCTGCTATAGGCCCGGCTAAGTTTGATGAGGAGCTTTAGCAGGGTCGATTTCAGAAACGTCAGCGAGGAGGACTCGGCATGGCATTCTAGTCCGATGTCGGCCAACTCGTGGTCGATGTCCCGCATTTCCTCGGGTGTCAGAACGAACTGGGGAACAGGGTGTTTTAGGGGCGACCGAAACAGTGCGGCCGCGAGAAACAACGGCACAAATGCCGATTGTCCCCAGTAGGCGGAAAGATCATCGGACAACCATTCCGCAAGATAGTAGATATTGGTTTGCCGAAAGCCCTGCAGCCCGCAAATGGTATGCGCGATACCTGGCGCCAGGACCACCACGGTCCCGGGCTCCAACTGGTCATCCGTAAAGTCGGTGCGATGCTCCGCAAACCCTTGGCGCACAATGCAAATCTCATAGAAATCGTGATCGTGCGGCCTGCGATCCTGCCACCTTGGGGTGTATACCAAGTCACCATATTCCCAGCCGGGAAACTCTGGTGATTCGTGCGGCACTTGGCGTAGTTCGCCCGGACCATCCACCCAAGAGCTGACCCGCACCGGGCGGTGGCCGGAAATGCCGACCAATTCGTGGGAGGCGGTGTAGTCGGCTTTCAAGGGAGATCGTGGAATCATACAACCAAATCCAGAATATGAACAAGACGCATGAACCTTTGACGCCTTCCTCAAAGCAACATACCCCAAGGACCTGGTCTTGTCAAGGAGATTCGTACAACCAAATCCCCGTTCCAGACAAGTATTCTAAGGCGGCGTGATCTAGACTCCGAGTAGAAGAATACAAGAATTGCCGCGGCCCTTCGGGGTGGTGGCGCTAGTACGCGGCGGCTAACGCGGGTATGGCGTGGGACCAGATTGAAAAGTAGATTTTACGCTTAGGACATCACGGCTATCTGTTGTAGTGGACCGTGAGAGTGAAAGAATCCGGTCTTTCTCGCGTCATCGTTGTCGTTAGTAGGCGCCTGTGGTTGGAGAGTTTTCGATTTCTGTTCGCAATACTTCGTTACGATTTTGCCTCATTGTTTGGGCTGTACTCCGGTAGATTCCGGATAACATGCATGTCATATCGTACGTGTGTTGGAAGATCGTAGTCAAAAAAAAGGAGCCATCATAATGAACAGAAAGAGAGGTTTCACGCTAATTGAATTGCTCGTGGTCATTGCCATTATTGGCATTTTGGCGGCCATACTATTGCCGGCCTTGGCGCGGGCGCGCGAGGCGGCGCGAAGAGCAAGTTGCCAGAACAACCTGAAACAATGGGGTCTGGTTTTCAAGATGTTTTCGAACGAGAGTAAGGGCGGAAAGTTTCCATCGCCGCGGTGGTGCCTGGGCTGCACTCCCGAAGGGCATCAGAAGATGCCCCAAATACCCGCGGTCTATCCCGAATACCTCACGGACCTGAAGGTTGCGTTCTGTCCCTCAGGTGTCGGTGGCGGACAGAGTGAAGCCTTGACTGACCCGAGTGTGAATTGGACGTGTCCCGGCGGTCTATGGTGCGGCGGCACGCTTGACGGCAACGTGAACATCGTCGATCCGAATCAGTTCGATCCCTGGAGGATGAGCGGGCTAAGCTACAAATACTTGGGCTATGTGACCGATACCCCTGGCTCATTTACGGGCGCGGCTTTTGCCATTGATTCCGATACCGCCATGCCGACGCCGGCCGATACCCTTTATCCCGATCCGCCCGACATTACTCTAACCATGGTAAACACGGCGTTGGGGGAGGTCGGCGCGAGTCTGGTAATGCTAAACGGCGCGCTTGCGACCCAGCCCGGCACTGCTGCCTTATTCGGGATGTTTGGGTCACCCGATCCTGCCGGGTGGGCCAGCTTGCTGTGGAGCCAGTACCCGACAGGCAAGGAATTGCAGGTTACCGGCAGCGGTGGCACCGGCACTGACACGATCTTCCGCATGAGGGAAGGCGTAGAACGATTCATGATCACCGACATCAACAATGCCGCGGGTTCAGCGAGGGCGCAGAGTACAATCCCGGTCTTGTGGGATATCGTGGCGGTCTCGGCGGACAAATTCAACCACATTCCCGGCGGTGGCAACGTGGTGTACATGGACGGCCATGTGGGGTTCACGAAGTACCCCGATCGTAGTTGTGTGCTCATGAACTCGTTGGTTGCTTGGTTGAATAGCTAGAATTGCGTGACGCTCGCGGCCTTTAGCGCTTGGGCAGGATAGCGGGCGAAGCGGCGTTGCTTCACGGTGAGCGGCCAACTTGCCGATTGCGAAATGGATTCCCCGGAGCCGGGTAACCGGTTCCGGGGAATCTTCGTTACAGAAGCTAGTGCGGCGCGGCGATAAACCCGTAGTACCGGCCCATCCAGTACGGCAGGAGCCAGAATACGCCGCTGCTTTCGTAGCGCCCTTCTGGGTCGGGAACATCGCCGGAGATGACGTCCCACGGATTTTTGTCCCAGCGCATGACACCGCGTTCGCTGGGCGGGAGGATGCGGCTGGTCTGCATTGGACTGAGCATTGGGCGCCGGACCAATTGGATATCTTCGCGTACTGAGTTGTCAATGGCCCAGTGGCGCAGGTCCAACGGGTGGTCGCGCAGGAAAGCCACACTTTCCTCAGCGTGGAAATCCTTCCCTCCCACGAGCCCAAAAACGAAGTTGAAGAACGGGTTATTGTCGTGTTCTATGGTCCGATAGGCCCACGTAGCGCCTTCCACGAATAGGGCGCGCCGTTGCGGGTCGGTTTCCGACAGCAGCAATCCGGGCGTGCTCAGCGCCAGCAGATCATCTTGTATGTGGGTGCGCTCGGAGCGACCGTAGGACTTGGGATTTCGGGCAATCTCAGCGTATCCGTATTTGTTAATGAGCTTGAGGAATTCACGTTGGTATTTCTCGTCGCCTGTCATATGATACGTTGCCTTCAGGAACGATAACACCTCGAAGGTCTTGTTGACGCCCTCGACGCGCCAGTCCGGGTCATTGTTGATCTGTTCAGGGGCCCACACGCCCCAGCGCGTAGCCTTGCCGTCGAGGTCGCGCAGGACGTAGCCGCCGTCAATGATGTAGTCCACGATCTTGCGCACGTGCGTTGCGACTCGACTCTTCTGTTGTGGGTCAGCCGCGAGTTCGTGGTAGAGGTAGAAGCCGAACATTTGGCCGACCATCTCGTCGGAACTCGTGTCACCTTTCCAGAGCCATTTGCCATCGTTCGACAAGCGCCAGCGCTCATCGACGCGTTTGGCGCGCGGGTCGCGCACGCGGCGCTCGGCATATTCCTCCGGTGACATTACGTGATTTGCGTCATTCATCTTTGTCCAGGTACTGGGGACCACGGTTCGCGCGAAGAAGCCTTCGACGCCGGTGACGTGCTGAAGGAACTCGAGCGCTTCGCAGGCTTTGTCGGCGTGCTCCTTGGCGGCGGGGTCCTTCGTGACCGCCCAGCGATAGGACTCCATCGCCATGTACATGGCCGTAAACGTGCCATCGTTGTCGTCGTCGAGTGGTTCCCACTTGCTCGTATTCTTCGGGTCGGAGAACCAGCATTTTTCGACAAGGTACGGCGGGCGGATATGGCGCTTGTAGCAGATGTCGAGGAAGTACGCGGCCTTATCCTCGAGTGTCATGGTGCGCCGCTTGATCGCGCTGACCCCCCCGCCAGTCGCGATCCATGCCGTGCCGTCCTTCCCGAAAGTAATATCGCGTACGTCGTCGCTAAGGAGCCAACGTTTGCCGTGACGCAACGACCACGTTCGTCCGTCAAAGCGCGCGACGCCCAGGGCCGTGCCCGCCCACAGCACCCCGTCGGAATCGAAAGCTAGCGCGCGAACATCGGAATTGGGCAGCCCTTCGTTTGGACCATAGTGCGCCCGGTATGTCTGATCCGAATAGACGTCAATACCGCCCATGGCTCCGATCCAAAGCTGACCCTTCGGATCGATCGCGAGGGCGCGGATATCGCCCGAATAGAGATCTTCTTCCTTGTAGAAATGCCGCAGGGCCTGCGGCGTCCAGAGGTAAAGCCCTACTCCAGTACCGATGTAGAGGTCGTCGCGTCCAACTCGAGCGACGGCGCGTACGCCGCGTGACCCCTTGTTCTCGATGGGCTTCCATTTCTGACCGGTACGCCTCCATGACCCCTCCGGTCCCATCGCGACCAAGCCCTCGGGACCATTGCCCACCACCGAGGTAGTGCCCGTAACGTCCGACTCTTTCCGGGCCACGCCGTCCGTGACGCAATACACGCCATCCCAGGCTCCTGCCCATACGTTGTCTTTCTCGTCCACAAGCAGGTCGTACACCGGCCCCGTGGTCACGCCGGACTGTAGCGACCACTTTCCGGATCGAAGGACATACACCCCTCCTTTTGTCGCGGCCCACAGATTCTGTTTAGCGTCTACCGCGACAGCCCGCACATCATTTGCCGCTGCACCGGTCTCGAACGGATAGGCCTCGTGGAACTCTTGCGCAAAAGGCACATCCTGTATCGCAGTCAATTGAGCGTTGGCGCCCAGTGCCCCCGACGACGCACATAACAACGTGAAAATTACCACGCACAGACCTCCTTCCCCGATAGGGCCAATTTGTGCCGCCTTGGCGGAGAATGGTGAATTGCCGAACCGCACTATGCGGCTAGGGTCAGTCGCAGTTCCCGTAACGCAACCTGGAGCGCCCGGATGCAATCCGCCAGCGCGTAGACTCACATGGAGTTTATCGTCGCAGCGATGGTTTCCGGCGAATTGCATGAGAGCAGCAAGTCTCGGAATCCCGGTAACTTTAATGTGCTTATCACTTGGGCCAGCAATACCAAGTACTCACGGTGAGCGCCAAACGGCATGGCGAAGAGAACAACAATGTGGACCGGCGCGTCGTCCAAGGTGCCGAAATCGATTCCGTCGCGTGAAACGCCCACGGCGAGCGTGGGCTTGGCGACTTCGGGAATTCGGACGTGCGGGATGGCTACGCCGGCTCCGATCCCGGTGCTCATGATGGATTCGCGCTCGAAGACGGCCTCGCGAAACGCCGTTTCGTTCGTGACGATCCCGGCGCGCAACGTCAGGACGATGAGTTGTTCGAGCGCGCTCTGTTTGGAAACACCGGGCTCAAAGAGACATATCAACGAAGGCGGAATTTCCACCCCAAACGCACTCATCTATAGGACCTCAAAATCGTCATCGCCTACGGCGTAGAGCAATCATTTCGTCGTTACCCACGCGCCCGGTTTGCACTCCGCTCCGAGCTTCTTGCCTACATCGGACTTCTTGAATGCGTCGAAGTCATCCCCTGGTTCGGGGAGTTGGAAGACTTGTCCGGGCTGAGCCCGCTCCAACCGCTTCTGCGCAAACACGCGTTCCACGGCGCTTACGGTCACATTCTGGTCCCGATTCAACTCCGCCACTTCCTTATACAACGCTTTGCGATCTGCGTTTTCGGCGGCGATGAGCTGCTGCGCCTCATTCTTCTTCGCCGCGTCCGTAAGCTTGTCACAGGGCCGCAGTTCAAGGACCCCGCGATTGCTTTCGCCCGCGCAGCCGCTGTCTTTCACCGCCGGTGAGCTCTGCTTCAACTCCGCCGCGTACGCCGTCCTAATCGGGTTCATCCACTCGATCACGTCCCTCAGCATCGATGTGCCGCGCGCCTTCTCCGGCTTCTTGTCTTTGGCTTCCGATTCCGCGCCGGGCAACGTGTTCGTCTTGCCTTCCACGTAATCAAGGATGTTGTCGGCCTGTTTTTCGATGTGCCTAATGTCCACCGTAATGTGGGCGTCAATCGTGTGTTTCGTTGTGATGACGCACCCGAGCGTCATCAAGACGGCCACCGCCGCCAGCAGCGCTATCGTATTCTTCACCATGTTAGGTCTCCAGTAGCTTCTCTGTGGGTATCTTCGTTGCTTCTGGCGTAGACGTTGCGGACAAAGACGTCACACCAGTGTCCACGCCATTGCGGCTAGGCCGCAACGCCGTCTCCCATGCACGATCTTACTACAATTGTACCGGGTCCGCCCTGATTCCTGCCACATTTTCAAGCTGCGTTTGCTGACGGATCTCGATCGCGTCCTTCAGCGCGGCAGGGTCAACGGTCAGGTCAATCGTCAAGTTCAATTCCTTGCTGTGCAGTCCGGCCTGTCCCTTCAATTGGCCATCTTGATACGACAAGGTGAGAGTCGCGCGATCGAATGCGCGTTGCTCCGCGTCGCCAACGATCTGGCTCATGACCCGTTCCAGGGTCTTGGCGCCCGTGAAGCCTTTTACCGCGCCGGACACGAGCAACTGTTCGACCAGGTTACGATTCATCGTAATGCCGTTGACGGAACCCAGCGTGACCCGAAAATCCTTGAGGGACTCGCGATCCATCGCCAACGAGAACTCGCCTTGGACTACCCCCGTCAATATCGCTCCGGGCGGCTTGAACTCCTTGGTAAAGACGTCCAAATCGATTGCCTCGAAAGCGCCGTTCACGTTCACCGGGAGCGCGCCCGAAAGCAGTCCGGCGCTCAATTCGGACTTCACCGTACCGCCAAATACTGACGCGGCCAAGTCGGCAATATTCACGCCGTCTTTTCCCAATTCGACCGTTCCGGTGACGTCGTGCAGCGCGGCCCCCGCTACGGAGATGTTCGCCGCGCGAAGTTTTCCGGACCCACCCAAACCGGCATCACCATTCAGCGTCCCTTTGAAACTCACGCCGCCCAGGCCTACAAGAGAATTGGGAAGGGTCAATGACTCCGCCTGCGCATCGAAGTCGCCACTGCCGCTGTATGCGCCATCCAGTCGCGACACGGTCCCCGTCACCTTCAATTGCCCCGCGATGTCCGCGAGCCAACCCATTCGCGTCAAAATCGCCATATCGGATTGCAGCGAGAGCGGAATTTGCGCCTTTCCCGAGTCCATGGCGAGACTTGCTCCGGTGATCGTCAACACCGAACCTGCGCCGGCCCGAATCTCCAGCTCGCTCGCGGAGCATTCGTTCTTGGCCGTATCAATGGACAGTATTCCTTTCAGCGAAACAGGCTGGTCCAAGGGAGACACCGCGCCGCTGACGGTCAGATCGGAAATCGTTCCGGAAAGCGGCAAGCGCAACGCGCCGGCGGAGTACTTGGCGGGTGCATTCAGTTCAGCGACGCCGCGTATGCCGCTCAGATTCAAGACGGTTCCCAGTTTTTCCAAGTCGATGTTCGCGCTCACGCGTGCGCCGAAATCATACGGGGCAAACGACACAGTACCCGCGCTGATCTTCACCCGCCCCGCGCCGCCGAGACCAAGTTCCATGTTCGGAATGGCCATCGCGTGGAACTTGGGGTCACTGTCTATATCGCATTGGATCGTAACTGGCTCGCCGCCCGGCGCTCTGAAATCTCCATACGAGAGTTCCGTCGCGCGCAAGTCTACGCCAATATGCGTATTCCCGATGGAGCGGCGCACTTTCACTTTGCCCGATATATTCCCCTCGCAGCCCGGCAGGAACTTCGCAACGCCCAGCGCCTCGGGCGTCTTCGATGGCGAGACGTTCGAGGCCAGAATATCGACAATGAGATCCTCCTCTGGCGCCCAGACGCACTCGACGCTCACGCTCGAGTCCTTCCCCATTTCGGGAAATAGGATGGACGCCGTAGCGCGGCGTACGTCGGAGGTCCACGGCGGCGGCACGGTGATTT
>JACRLJ010000139.1 GCA_016215105.1 Candidatus Hydrogenedentota bacterium | reverse complement strand
ATACCACTTGATGCTTGAACGCCTCACTATACCGGTACACGATCTTCTGGCCCATAACAGGTCCTCCACCTGTCAACCTATATCAGGACGAGACATCCCGTCCCAAACCCCAGTCCCTCCTACCCTCGTTTCGTAGTTCCCGATACCCGGCAATCCGCTCCGCCCTTCCCACCCATACGGTCCGTCGAACGCTCCCAAATCCTCCGATTCGCCCTATTTCTTTCTCGTTCCCGAGTTGTACTCGGGAACGCACACGTCCCCCGAAGTTTCACTTCGTTCCGTTCCTCCGACCACACGCTACGCACAGGCCGCGCGAGTTACCCACATCCCCACAGCCACTACCGCCATATGCGTGGGCCTGCGCCTGGCTGTGGATATGTGGATAACTCGCCCTCCATTAACGGGTTAGCCATTTGGCGCACTTACAATACGAATTCACAACCAAGTTGCCCTTCCGGCGCCACCGCCACCCCGAACCCAAGGCGTGCCGCCATCGCCTCCACAACCGACTACGCCGCAGTGAGTTATCCCCTCACCCCCCTTGTTTCGAAAGATCACCAGGCCGTCCGTGCGGACCTTCTAGCACGCATGCCCTCGTCTCGCTTATCGCCAACAACCGTCCTATCCTCGTCATCCTTTCCATCGCTGTAAGTAAACGCCCTGACGCTGGCGCCCGGCGCCCACCCTCGTTTCGCACGAGCGCCTCAGCGTCTGTCCCAGTTCTCAGGCCTACGAACCGGCCACGAGCCGAAACGGATGCCCATCATATATAGGGGCACTTTGGTGAAGCGGCGCTGGTGGGCCCTTGCGGCTGAATGATGTGCTGGGGACCCGACAACAACGGAAACGTTACGGGTCATATAGATTAGAGAGAAGGCGCCGGCCGGAGTACCGTGGCCCTGAAAGGGCGAACTATATCATCCCAGGGCGCTGCCCCATAAGCGTTAACTTAATAATTGACATTTTCGCTCATCTTATCATAGGCTTCCCTTGCGCAACACTGCGCGAACATCATGGGAGGCCGACGATGGATAGCGGCATCGAACAAGCGATTGGGGCGGACCTCGAAGATTGGGAATTGCTGCTGCGTTTCTTGCCCGAAGGTTGGCGGGAGCAAGCGCGAACGCTGGGGGCGCTTCGGCGGGCGAAAGGCTTTGCCGATGCGGATCGACTGCTGCGTACGTTACTGATTCACCTGGCGTGTGGAAGTTCGTTGAAGGAGACCTCGGTGCGCGCGTCGTCGGGTGATGTGGCGCATGTTTCGTCGGTGGCGATTTGGAAACGCCTGCGGCAATCGGGAGAGTGGTTTCGTTGGATGTCGGAGGGGATAATGCACGCGTGGGTGACGCGAGGCCCGCAGCGTGCCTTGCCCGGCCGATATCGGGCGAGGCTGATCGACGGCTCGTCGATTTCGGAGCCGGGGAGTACGGGCAGTGACTGGCGGATCCACTATGCGGTAGAGCTCAGGACGTTGCGCTGCGATTTTGTTGAAGTCACCGAAATCCACGAAGGGGGCGAGACCTTCACGCGGTTCCCGGTTAAGCCGGGAGACCTGCTGATGGCGGACCGTGTCTACGCAACGCGCCGAGGCATCTGTCATGTGGTGGCTCACGGCGGGGATGTCCTGGTGCGGCTGCCTCTGACGAACCTTCCGCTGCAAACTGAATCGGGAGCGCCTTTTCCGCTATTGAAAAAACTCCGTAAGCTTCGGATAGGCCAAAGCGGAGACTGGACCTGCTGGATAGAACATGAACAATCGAATGGGGAACGCATTAAGGTCCGCGTGTGCGCACTGAAGAAGAGTAAGTCGTCCGCACAGCAAGCTCGAGACAAACTGCGCCAGCAGGCCTCCCGAAAAGGTCATGCCGTCAAGGCCGAGACACTGGAGGCCGCCGGATACGTTTTTGTATTGACCACGCTGCCTGTCGAGGCGCTCTCGCCCGATCAGGTGCTGGAAATCTACCGGGGCCGCTGGCAGATCGAACTTGTATTCAAGCGCCTCAAATCCATTCTTGGTTTGGGATGTCTTCCCAAACATGACCCGGAAGGCGCAAAAGCATGGCTTCACGGCAAGCTCCTCGTGGCCTTTCTCGTGGAAGCTCTCGTATGCGCGGGTGACGCTCTTTTTCCCTGCGGCTACCCTACGCAACCGCAGGCAACCGAAGCAGGGCGCTGAACGGCGCAGTAACTGGCGCGAAACGCTATTCATGTTTCGTCAACTCCAAGCGGCCGTCGTTCCCGACCTTCCCCTCGCACGGTCTCTTTCCGCTTGGTCCCGCATCACGTCATCCCTTTCCGACTCGCCTCGCCGTCGCACCTACCAATCCCAGAGGCTTCGGGACTTCTCGGCAATCGTATATTCAGTTAACGCTTATGGGGGCAACGCCCTGGGAAATGGGATCGAGACTTTGCGAGCCCTGAAAGGGCGTCCTAGCGGGAAGCATTCATGCCAGAATCTTGTGGGTGTGTAGATGGCGCTGACGAGACGATAGCACGGCCCCATCAGGGCCGTAGACACCCCAGTGCTACGGTGGCGGCAACAGACGTCCGCGAATGGTCGCCGGCAATCTACATTGCACGAAAATGATCTGCCGTCCCCGGATATCCTAATTCGATCGACACTACCGCCCCATGGGACATGCTATGCTTCACGGGAAGACTGCGTGCTGCGATTGACAGCGCGACGAACCGAGGAGAACCGCCATGACGAATATACGGAACCTGCTTACCGGCGTGGTGTTGGCGGCGCTTGTTGCGCATGGGGGAATGGCCGTAGCGGAAGACGGCGCTGTCATTTCGCTTTCCGCCCCGCGGATGGAGGGCGGGCTACCCTTGTTTCAAGCGCTCAAGGAACGGAAAAGCACGAAGGAATTCAGCAAGCAGCCGTTGACTCGGGAGAGCCTCTCGAATTTGCTTTGGGCCGCGTTCGGGATCAACCGCCCCGACTCCGGGATGCGCACGGCGCCGTCGGCGAAGAATAAGCAGGAAGTCAGTATCTATGCAGTGACGGCTGAAGGCGCGTATCTCTACGATGCGGCGGCGAACCAGTTGAAACGCGTGGCGGAGGGCGACCTGCGCAAGACGACGGGATCGCCGGAGTCCGCGGGCGGACCTCCGGTGGAATTGGTATACGTGGCGGATTTCCAGCAGAGCGGCGGAAAAACGGAGGAGGATAAGCGCCTGTACGCGTCGATCACCACGGGGTGTATCATTCAGAACGTGTACTTGTTCTGCGCATCCGAAAAACTCGCTACCGTGACCCGGGTGGTCTCCAACCGGGAAGCGCTGGCGCAAGCGCTTCGGCTCACGAAGGACCAATGGCCGGTGATGACGCAGTCCGTCGGCTTTCCATTGAAATAGTCAGGGTAGGGCTTAACTCGGTATTGGCGCCATCATTGCGGCGCGGCAGCATCAGGAGAATGATTCATGAAATCGAAACTGGTATGTGCGCTGTTGCTAACATTCGTCGGTGGAATTGGCGCTACACAGGGCGACACCCGCTGCTATGAACTCCGGGTGTACTATGCGGCGCCGGGAAAGCTAGATGCGTTGAAGGCCCGGTTTCGGGATCACACGTGCGCGCTCTTTACCAAACACGGTTTCACCAATATCGGGTATTGGGTCCCGGTGGAGAATCCGGAGAACAAACTCATCTACATTATCGCGAGCCCGAGCCGAGAGGCCCACGACAAGGCGTGGAAATCGTTCGCGGCCGATCCGGAATGGACCGCCGTGGTCAAGACGACCGAGGCGGATGGAAAGCTCGTAACCAAGGCGGACTCGATCTACCTGAAAGCCACGGATTTCTCGCCCGAGGCCGCGCCGTCGTCGTCCGATAGCCCGCGGTGTTTCGAATTGCGGACGTACACGCCCGCGCCATCAAAGATGGACGCGTTGCTGGCGCGTTTTCGGGATCACACTCTGAAGCTGTTCACGAAGCACGGTATGACCAATATCGGGTACTGGACGCGCGTGGACAAAGACCAGAATCAGCTTATCTACATCCTGGCGCACAAGAGCAAAGCCCAGGCTGAGGAATCCTTCAAGAAATTCCGTGCTGACCCCGAATGGCAGGAGGTCAAGAAGACTTCCGAGGTCAACGGATCACTGACCGACAAGGTGGAGTCGCTGTTCATGACCCCGCTGGACTATTCGCCGCTCAAGTGACGGCGGGAGATGTTGGTAGGTGAACCACGCGGTTCTCTTCGGCGGACGTCCGTATGGCGTCGATCACGCGCGAGAGTTCGAGCGCGTCTTCGGGTTTCACGGGAAACGCTTCTTCGCCGCGAAGGGCCTTCGCGATTGCTTTGTATACGGCGTACTCGTCCCCGTAGAGATTTCCGTCGATAGTCTCTTCCGTGATGGTGGTGTCTTCAGACTTCATGAACAAGGGTTGCGTCGGATCGGTCGGCCGCTTTGGCGTCGTGTGATTCAGTTTCAGATGCGGGCCGTGCATCACGATGGCGCCCTCGTCGCCCTGGATGAACCAACTCGGCAAGTCCTCGGCGGCGATAGCGAACTCGCTCTGGATTACGACGCCGTTTTCGAGGGTCATTACCGCCAGGAACATGTCCTCAACGTCGCCGGGGTTAATCGTCTGCTTCATCCGCGCGTAGACGCTTGTGACGCGGCTGCCCATGAGCAGGTACGGCGGTTCGATGAGATGGGGTCCCCAGTTCAGCAGATACCCGCCGCCGTGGACGCGCTGCGTTTGCCAGTCGCACCGTGTGGCGAAGGCGCAATGGGCGCGGCGCACCAGAAACACGTTTCCGATGGCGTTCGCGTCCATCAATTGCCGGAGACGCAACAAGTCGCATCCCCACCGCGCTGGCAGCCACGGCATAAGCAGCATGCCCGAGTCCGCCGCCGCGGCGGCCATCCGCTCGGCCTCCCGGACGTTCACCGCCCACGGCTTCGTGACCACGACGTTGACGCCCGCGGCCAGGCAGTCACAGGTCATCCGACAGTGCTGGTCGCTCCACGTGACGACGGAAACAACGTCGAGCGATTCCCGCTTGAGCATCTCGTGGTAGTCATCGTAGACGACGCAGCCGAACCGTTCCCGGGCCTGTTTCTGGCGCTCCGGGTCGACGTCACATACCGCGGCCACCTGGAAGTCGTCCAACTCGTCCAGCGGCCTCGCGTGCAGGCTGCTGCCGCTTCGTCCATACCCGAGAATCGCCGCGCGAATGGTCAAAAGAAGCTCCTTCTAAGAGTACCAGACTCGCTATTGCCCAATACTATCAATAGCGCGACTCGTTCCCAAAGCCGGAATCGCGCAATGCGGCGTCCGGATGTTTTTGCTATACTTTGAGGCTGCGGCGGATCGGGTTTGGCCGAAGTAGCGTGAGAGAGACTACGGGATTACGGTACACATGGCAATAGCTTCGCGTCGGAAAACGGTTGGGGTGTTGGTTGGGGGGGTGCAGGTCGGCGGCGGCGCGCCTGTTGTCGTGCAGTCCATGACGAACACCGACACGGCGGACGCGGCTTCGACTGCGCAGCAGATTGTCGAACTGGCGGAAGCGGGCTCGGAGTTGGTGCGCATCACGGTGAACCTGCGCCCGGCGGCGGCGGCCGTGCCGGAGATTCGGCAGCGTGTGCGCGACGCGGGCTGCGATGTGCCCATCATTGGCGATTTCCATTACAACGGGCACACATTACTGACCGAACATCCCGAGTGCGCGAAGGCGTTGGACAAGTACCGCATCAATCCGGGAAACGTCGGCAAAGGCCGCGCGCGCGACGTTCAGTTCTCGACCATCTGCCAGATCGCCGCGGACAACGGCAAGCCAGTGCGCATCGGCGTGAACGGCGGATCGCTGAACCAGGAACTGGTGATGCAGAAGATGCAGGAGAACACCGACCGGCAGTTGGGCAAGGAGTCCGAAGAGATCATTAACGAGTGCATGATCCTTTCGGCGCTGCAGTCCACGGAATTGGCGCTCGAGTGCGGTCTGCGCAAGGACCAGATCATCATCAGTTGCAAGACCTCCGTTCCGACCCATCTGATCAGCCTGTACCGCGAACTCGCGTCGAAGACCGGCCAGCCGCTGCACCTCGGGTTGACCGAGGCCGGCATGGGGATGAAGGGACAGATCTGGTCCTCCGTGGCGATGGGCGTGCTGTTGGCGGAAGGCATCGGCGACACGATCCGCGTGTCGCTCACGCCGCAGCCCGGCGGCGACCGGCGTCAGGAAGTCTATGCGGCGTGCGAGTTGGTCCAGTCGCTGGGCCTGCGTTCGTTTTCGCCCAGCATTACATCATGTCCCGGCTGTGGCCGCACCACCAGCACCACGTTCCAGGAGTTGGCGGAACAGGTCCAGGGCTACGTGCGCGTGAAAATGCCGGAGTGGAAGAAACAGTACCAGGGCGTCGAAACCATGACGCTCGCAGTGATGGGCTGCGTGGTGAACGGTCCGGGGGAATCCAAGGCCGCGAACATCGGTATCAGCCTACCGGGCGCGGGCGAAGCGCCGAGTTGCCCCGTCTACATCGACGGACGGAAACACGCAACCCTTACCGGCGCGCCGGACGAGTTGGCGGCGCAGTTCCGCGAGCTGATCGACGAATATGTCGCCAGCAAGTACGCCCCAGTGGGGGAAGTGGCCGCAGCGCAGCGCTAGAGAAACCTGATCAGTCTGATCCGTCTGATCCGCCCGACCTGTCCGACCTGTCCGACGACGCTTCCCCTGCGTCCCAGCAGCATCCACGATTCCGGAAACCTACACGAATGTCAAAGTTAACGAGCCTATATACGCGAGCGTAGTTTCCCTCCAGCTTCGAGTCCGCGCCTAACCGTAAGCAATAGGGACTATAACTCTGTGTTATTACTTCAGTTACATTGATTCTCCTCTTCTTTCCCTTCATTGGCACGCGGCTTGTGTCTACGGTGTCAACGCCCGCAAGCGTAGTAAGGGGCGTTAGAAAGCAGAGGATACGATGGACAGGAAATTGGAAGGGCCAGTGGCGCTGGCCGATGCGACAGTTGCTTACGGCGCGCGTGTACGTGAGGCGGCGCTGGCGGCGGATTTCAATCCTGTCATGGTGCGTATTCTCTGGCTGCAAAATGATCGTGCCCGTGTGACCGCCCCCGGCCTGAGGCCGGCGCGGCGGCTGTGCTGACCTCTCCTCTCCTAGCGACCCCGGACGGAGGCGGCTCACCTCCGCCGGGGTCCTCCCTCGCCGCGCAATGGGAATAACGGCTCCCTCGACCGAATGCTACCGCCCCAAGAATTCGGACCCCATTGCGCGGCTTTCTCTTGTCCCCCGATAGGCCAGACCGCTCATGCGCGCCGGGTCCGCCCGCGTTCGCCGAACGCGGGCCCACTCGACACGCTCCGCGCGGTGAGACGTCGCGGCTTGGCGCCGATACTGGTCCGGCAATCCGAGTGTTTTTCCGCATTTTGTTCCGCAGGGTCTGGTTTCGTATGATACCCGTTGCGCATCGACCCGGTTGGAACGCTTGCTTCGTCGCTAAGCGTCGCTGAGTCGCGGATTTGGACACCTAGTACTGTTGATTAGCGGACTACGTCCCGGCGCCCGACCACAAGTTGATCCCAAGCTGACCGCCCTCGTGAAGGCCTATTGCGAATGATAGTTACCCGTATTTGGGAACGCATATTATCCGTACCGATTTACGTGAAAATACTCGGTATCGGAATCCTGGTGACGTTTCTTTTTGGGGCGGTGTCGTACTACGGAATTCGCGCGAGCATGTACCGCACTCACTACGGGATTCATGCGGAAACGGTGCTGTCAATTGCGCGATCCCTGTCGTCACGTGTGGGCAAGCTCATCGAGACCGGTGACGCGGCCGCGATTACCGAGGAGATCGCGCTCGTGATTCGCACCTTTCCCGATGTGCGATACGTGATCATTCAAGGCAAGGACGAGCAGGTTCTGGGGCATGAGTTTACGTTCCCTACGAACATTCCGGCCGATTTGATGCTGAAGCAGG
The DNA here is from genome assembly GCA_016215105.1 of Candidatus Hydrogenedentota bacterium. Classification (GTDB taxonomy): domain Bacteria; phylum Hydrogenedentota; class Hydrogenedentia; order Hydrogenedentales; family SLHB01; genus JACRLJ01. The sequence goes on along the minus strand of JACRLJ010000139.1, from coordinate 19,829 downwards.
ACGCGCTGTGCGCTTCGTGCCACACGAATCCAGAGGCTGGAGAGCTGCGATCGGATCTGTACGCCGTGCCTTCGGAAATCGTCGTTCCGGACGCGCGGTTCCAGCTCTGGTCGCGTCCGGGCGGGCTGATACTCGAGGTTGCGACGCCGGTTCCCAGCGGCGGCACCGTGCGCGTCGGCGCCGGCGATACGATTATCCAACGCGAAATCACCGCGGTCAGCCAATCGCTGCTGTTCAGTTTGGGTGTCTGCCTGGTGATTGGTCAGACGCTGGCGTTTGGTTTGGCGTACGCCATCGTCCGCCCGATACAGAACTTGCTGCAAGCCACGAACCGCTTGCGCACGGCGGACTTTGACACCCGCGCGCGCGTCTACTCGGACGACGAGATAGGACGGCTCGCGCAGGCCTTCAATTTGCTCGCGGGAGAATTGCGCACCTATCGCCGGGAGGTGGAGGAAAAGGAGAAAGTTCGGGTATCCCTGATCGAGCGGATCGTGCGGGTTCAGGAAGAAGAACGAAAGAGTGTCGCCCGCGAGCTTCACGACCAGTTGGGTCAGTCGCTGTCGTCGGTGCTGTTGTCGGTACAGGGGTTGCGCCGGGACGGCGTGCTGCCCGAGGATCGCTACTCCCGTGTGGAAGACGAGGTCCGCGGCCTCATCGACCAGGTCCGCCGCCTGGCGTGGGATATACGCCCGTCGGTGTTGGACGATTACGGGCTGGACTCGGCGCTTCAGCGCTTCGTCGAGGACGTGTCAAAACGGATCGGTATTCCATTTGACTACCAATCCGTGTATCCTGTTGAGTTGGAACGCCTTCCGAACCACATCGAGGTTACGTTGTACCGGGTGGCGCAGGAAGCGATCATGAATATCGTGCGCCATGCGGAGGCGCACCGGGCTAGCGTCGTCTTGTTTCGGCACAGCCATGAAATTATCCTTATTGTTGAAGACGACGGCCGCGGGTTTGAGGCCGGATTGGTGTTTCGCGACAAGGACGCCGCGCTGGGACTGCTGGGAATGAAAGAGCGAGTGGAATTGATCCGAGGCGAACTCACCATCGAGAGCGAGGTGGGTAAAGGAAGCGCCGTTCGGATCAAGATCCCGTTAACAGGAGAGTTGTAGTGGCGATTCGCATAGTTATCACGGACGATCACGCGGTGTTTCGCAGCGGCCTGCGCGCACTGCTCGAACGTGAGGACGATTTTGAGATCGTAGGCGAAACCGGTTCGGGCGTCGACACCATCAAGCTCGCGGAGGAGATGGAATTCGACATACTGCTGTTGGATATCAGCATGCCTGACTTGTCGGGAGCGCGCGTGGCGGAGGCGCTGCTCGAGAAGTACCCGGCGCTCGCGATCATCATTCTCACGATGCACGAGCACGAACACTACTTGCGCGAACTGCTGCAAATTGGGGCGCGCGGCTACGTGCTGAAGAAATCCACCGGAACGGAACTGGTCCAGGCGATCCGATCTGTCTTCCGCGGGGACATGTATGTGGACCCATCGATTGCCGGGCTGCTGGTGTCATCGTATGTCGGGAAACCGGCGTCAAAACAGGAGAGTGGCGGGCTGCAATGCCTGACGCCCCGCGAAAAGGAGATATGCCGTTTGCTGGCGCTGGGCTTCACCAACTCCGAGGCGGCCGAGAAGCTATTTATTTCCTTGCGCACGGTGGAGGCGCATCGTGGTAATATTATGGCGAAGCTTGACTTAAAGACTCGGGCCGAGCTCGTGCGCTTTGCCATTGACAATGGATTGTTGCGGTCGGATTAGCGGCGGCAGGTAACCGAATTACGTAGTTTTGCGAAGGCAGCGGCGTCTTCGTATGCGTAGATTCCCGAACTGTTTTTCCTCTATTTTGGAGGATTTTCCCTGATGTCCGAACGCGCCCGGCGTAGTAGAATTACTGTGGCGAGAGAAAACGCTAGTGGTGTGCCGTGTCGAAGCGGTCTGGCTACAGGAACTGAGTTGAACGTACCGGGGTCGCGGGCGTGTCCCGCGCACCGCGCATCGTGCGCCACACGGACCATGGTTGTGGTTGCCGTGTCCTTTCGATATCACACGTTTCCAGCATCCACTGTAGTGGACAGGTCTGTTTTGGCGTCACGAAACATCGCGGGCGCCGGACTTGATTCCCGCGGTTCACACGATATTCGGCCCGCAATCGCGCTGGCCAAGGAGATTTCGTAATGCGATGTACCTACTGTTCGGTTAGGCGTGCGCACTTCGCGGGTGAAGTGTCATGACGAAAACCCATCGAAAGTCCGACCAACCCAAGAACAAGCCGTTGCGCACGCCCATGGACCTTTCCTATGCGAAGGTGCCTCAGGGGCAGGTGTACGTCATTCCAGAGCGCTGCAAGGAATGCCGGTTCTGCGTCGAGTTCTGTCCTCAAGGCATGCTCACGCTGTCCACCGAGATCAACGCCAAGGGCTATCACTATCCCCAGATTCGCGAGGGCCGCGAGAAAGATTGCATCCATTGCGGATTCTGCAATCTGGTGTGCCCGGAATTCGCAATCTACACGCACGAAATCGCCGCGGTTGATACGCCGATTCAGGAAGGAAGCCATGAGCACGCAGTCACCGAGTAAACCTGCCGCGACTCCCCGCGTTCGCGCCGGGGTGCATTTTATGGGCGGCGACTTTGCGTGCGCCGAGGGCGCGCTGGCCGCGGGAGTGGATTTCTTCGCGGGCTATCCGATCACGCCTTCCACGGAAGTTTGCGAGCATTTGGCCCAACGCCTGCCGCAAGTTGGCGGCAAGTTTGTGCAAATGGAAGACGAGTTAGCCAGTATCGCAGCCATCATCGGCGCCTCGGCGGCGGGGGCCCGCAGCTTGACCGCGACCTCGGGTCCGGGCTTCAGTTTGATGATGGAGAATATCGGACTGGCCGCGATGATGGAAGTTCCGTGCGTCATCGTGGACGTCATGCGCGGTTCGCCCTCGACCGGTCTACCCACGGGTGTCGGTCAGGCGGACATCTATCAGGCGCGCTGGGGATCGCACGGCGACTATGCGGTAATCGCCTATTGCCCGTCATCGCCGCAAGAATGTTTCGATTTGACCATTCAGGCGTTCAATGCCGCCGATAAATACCGCGTGCCGGTGATGGTCATGATGGATGAGGTGATCGGGCACATGACCGAGAAGGTGGTCATCCCCCCCGCGAGCGAAATTCCGTTCACGCCGCGCAAGCGGCCCTCGCTGCCGCCGGGCGATTCCGAATATCTGCCGTACATGCCGGACGACGATTTGGTGCCGCCAATGGCGCACGCCGGCGAAGGCTACAAGATTCACATGACGGGTTTGACCCACGACGAACGTGGGTATCCGGCGTTGAGCGCGGAACCCCACGAGAAGCTCGTAAACCGGCTGGTGGACAAGATTCGCGTCCACGCCGCGGACATCGTGATGCACGAAGATTTTCTGCTGGACGACGCCGAGACCATCGTGGTGGCATTTGGCTGCACGGCCCGGTCCGCGAGGGCGGCGGTGAATCTGGCGCGGCGTCAAGGCGTTCGCGCCGGCCTGTTGCGTCCTATCACGGCATGGCCGTTTCCCACGGCGCGCATCAAAGAATTGATTGCCGCCGGCCAAGTGAAACAGTTCGTAGTGCCGGAGATTAACCTTGGGCAGGTCCGGCGCGAAGTCGAGCGGTTGACGCAGCTCCCGGTCAGGCGTGTACACCGTGCAGGTGGCGCGATGATTACGCCCGAAACCATTTTGGAGGCCATCGTACAATGACAACGACCGGACCGACCGCCGCGATTGTGGCGAAGAAACACCCCGTCGATGATCTGCTGCGCGCGGATCGTCTGCCGCATATTCTGTGTCCTGGATGCGGCATCGGCACCACGATGCACTGCTACCTCGAGGCGCTGGTCGAGTCCGGGGTACACGTGGACAAGCATGTGTGCGTGTCGGGTATCGGCTGTAGCGGGCGCACGGCGGGTTACGTGAAAGTGGATTCGTATCACTCTACGCACGGACGCGCGCTACCGTTTGCGCTCGGAATTGCGGTGTACCGGCCCGAGTTGACGGTGACGGTCATTAGCGGAGATGGCGACCTGTCCTCGATTGGCGGAAACCATCTCATCCATGCGGCGCGCCGAAACGTCAACATGACCGTCATCTGCATCAACAACTTCAATTACGGCATGACGGGCGGCCAAGCCGGCCCGACGACGCCGATGACCGCGAAATCGGGCACCACGCCCTACGGCGTCGCCGACAAGCCGTTTAACCTGCCCCACCTGGTGAACGCCGTAGGCGCGAACTTCGTTGCGCGGTGGAGTGTCCTGCACGCGCGCCAACTCAAGGACTCGATACTCCGGGGCATGCGCAAGCCGGGATTCGCGTTCATCGAAGTGCTGTCACCGTGCCCGACGGGATTTGGCCGCCCCAACGACGTGGGCGAGGGCATCGAGGAAATGTTGAAGTATCACCGGCGCTGCAAGTGGGACGACAAGGCCCGCTTGGAAGATGTGGACATAGATATGTTGCGCCCGGACAGCCCGGTTATCGTCGGCAACTTTGTGGATCGGGATCGGCCCGCGTTTTGTCCTGCGACGGGCGCGCCGCCAGCATCTCCAACCGGCGCTACGGAAGAATCGACGAAAGAACGGGCGGCGATGAAGGATGCGCACTAGGACGGAATCTCTGCCGGGTTTGACACAAATTCGCATCGCGGGCTACGGCGGTCAGGGGATTATTCTCACCGGCATGTTGCTGGGCAAAGCGGCAAGCCTGTTTGATGGCAAGCACGCCGTGTTCACCCAGTCCTACGGGCCCGAAGCCCGTGGTGGCGCCTCGAGCGCGGACGTGGTTATATCGGACGGCCCGATCGACTATCCGCTGGTGATCGAGCCGGACATTCTGGTGGCGCTGTTTCAGGAAGCCTATATGCGATTCCGCCCGCAGCTTAAGCCGGGCGGCACGCTCATCCTCGAAAACGACTTGGTGCATCCCTCGGCCGGCGACGAGAACGCGTCCCGGATTCCAGCCACCCGAATGGCGACGGAACTGGGCAAACGCATCGTCACCAACGTTGTCGTATTCGGATACACGGTAGGCAAGACCGGAGTGGTTAGCCGGGACGCCGCCGAAAAGGCGATTGAAGCAACAGTAAAGCCGAAGACCATCGAACTCAACCTTCGCGCATTCAACGCGGGCTTTGAACTGGCGACACAGGAAGTGGCCGTATGAACAACTCGGTTCTCGTTATTGGCGGCGGCGCCGCCGGATGCGCCGCAGCGCTTCAGTTGGCCGACGCGGGTGTACACGTGGTTCTGGTCGAGAGCAAGGCGACCTTGGGTGGCAAATTGGCTTCCATCCTCGAGAAGGATGCGCCGGAGGCCCCCGCGCCTTCCGAAATTCCGAGCCTAGCCGCCGTCGCAAGCCATTCCAACATTGAGATCTTTACCCTGACCGATGTAACCGACGTGACGGGTGAGCCGGGCCATCTCACGGTGATGTTCCGCCAGCGGCAGCGCTTCGTCAACAGCGCGTGCGATCAGTGCAATGGCTGCCGTAACGTGTGCCCGGTGGTTACGTCGAACGAGTATGACGCCGGTCTCACGTTCCGCAAGGCGATCTTTCAGCCGTTCCGCACGGCAGTCCCCGCAACGTACGTCATCGACCTGGATTCGTGCCTTAACGATCCGCCGAACTACCTGCCGTGCCAGCGTTGTGTGCAGGAATGCCACGTCAACGCGATTCATTTCGATGTGCCTTTGTCGAAGATATTCACGCGCGAAGTGGGTTCGGTAATTCTGGCCGCGGGCTACGATCTGGTCGGCGTGGACGGCCTCGAGCCCTACGGGTACGGCTCGCATCCCGACATCCTCACGTCAATGGAACTCGAGCGTATGTTTACGGTTTCGGGCATTACGGGCGGGTTCATTTCCAAACCGTCCAACGAAGAAGAACCCGAGAGTGTGCTTATCGTGGTGTGCGACAACACCCCGTTCACGTGGACCTACTCGGTCAGTCACGCGTCGCGCCTGCTTAGCCAGGAGTTGGGACACATAATGTTGCTCGGCACGGCGACTGCGCCGAGCCGAATCAATCCAAACGACTATTTGACTGGTCCGGTTCGGGATCGCGTCGAGGTAGGGCGCGGCCAAGTGCAAAGCATTAAATCGACGGATCAGAACAAGCTGAAGGTGGACTACACGGACCCCGACGGCGCGAACGTGTCGAAGGAATTCGACATGGTGGTCTTGGCGTCAGCGGTGCGGCCGCCCGCGGGCCTCGGCCCATTTGCGGAAACGCTCGGTGTTGCGCTCGGTTCGGACGGCTATGTCGCCGTAACCGAGAAGGATGGCGAGCGCGTGCTCACGTCGCGTCCGGGCGTATACGCCGCGGGATGCGTGAGCGGTCCGAAGAACATTGACGCCGCTGTGTCGCAGTCCAGCGCCGCCGTGAGGCAGGCGTTGAGCCACTTGGGTGGCGCGCATGTGAAACCCATCGCCGAAGTGTCGAAAGGTGGCAACGGTCACCAAGAGCCGGCGCCGGCGAAAACAGCAGCGCCCGCCGCAGTGAGTGTCGAACAGCAGTTGGACGAATTCGTCAAGCTGCTCATTAAACTGGGCGAGAATACGCCGTAAACAAGACCGACCTCTGTTCGCATTGATGGCTCGCCCCAGCGTCGCCATCTACGCCGCGAACGTTCATAGCGCCTTGCGAGTTCCGGACTCGCAAGGCGCCTTTGCTTGTGGCGAACGGGCCATTGGCCGAATTCCGCCGTTGGCGTCTCTCACCCCCGACCCATTTCATTCACGCGAGACGTTCCGCCGCGAGCGTTCGCGCAGGGCTCCGGGCGGGGTCGTGTCCACCGATGCCGAATCGCCACGTGCGGCCGAAATACGCCAGGTTCAGCCCGACGGGGTAGACTACGTGCTTCCAGCCATTCGGAACCGTGACCCAGCGCCAGACGCGCCGGAGAATGCGCCAGGGCGAATAGAATGATCGGATAAGCCAGTCCGCGCCGGCCTGGAGTTCTTCCGCGCTCATTCGCTCCGGGGTGAAGACCACATGACGGTAGTCGTAGTGTCCCCAATCCGCGTCTGTAATGCGCCCGCGCACCGCATCGAAGAGGGCGGTGCCGGGCAACGGCGTCAGTATGGACAACTGGATAGCGTCGATACCGATCCATTCGAGCATACGCAACGTGTTGCTGAACACCGTCACGTCATCGGCGTCAAATCCGACGATCACACCGGCTTCCACGTACATTCCGTGCCGATGAAACGCCCGGATCGCGTCGCGGTACTGCTGGGGACGATTGAATCCCTTGTCGCTCTGTTCCAGAGCTTCTTCGCTGAACGTTTCCAGTCCGATGAACACGCCCAGACAGCCGGCGTCGCGCATCGCCGCCAGTAGCTCAGGGTCGTCCTTGACCTCAGTCGAGGCCTGCAGGACCCAACGCTTCTTGAGCGGCGCCAGCGCACGAAACAAGTCGACAGCGTAATCGCGATCCTGGGTCAGGTTGTCATCCACGAATACGAAGAAGCGGTCCCGGAACGCGGCGACCTCCGCCACGACCTCCGCGACGGGCCGCGTACACCGTTTCCCGTCGTGAAATGGGTGTATCGAGCAGAAGCGGCAACGGTTCCGGCAGCCCAACGTGGCAAATGTTGAACTGACCGTTACGTACCGGTCTCTATCAAGCAGATGCCGCGGCAAATGCACCGGGATCGCGCTATCCAGATCGCCGAAGTACTCGCGTTGAAGCCGGCCTTGCTGGACATCCTCGCAGACCCGCTGCCAAGCGCCGTAGGCCGGTCCGACTACAACCGCGTCCGCGTGCCGCAGCGCTTCCTCGCGGTTCAGCGTCGCGTGGAATCCCCCCATGACCACGGGGATTCCTCGTTTCCGGAACAGCGCGCATAGTTCATATGCGCGAGGAGCGACGGCGGTCATGGCGGTGATGCCAACCAGATCAAACCCGTCGTCCGGAATATCTTCGACCTGTTCGTCCACAATTCTCACCGTTGCGTTCTTCGGCGAAAGCGCTGCGACGCTGAGTAGCGAAAGCATCGAGAATCGAAACGTCTTCCCGTTGAACGTCTTGCGCTGTCCGATCCGCTTCCACTTCCCCTCCGCCGGGGCTATCAGAAGTATATTCATGCTCATTGCCGTATCTCCTTGCCAGGACCTGCTATCACCTTGGGATATCCACGCCCTGGCTCTGGTTTTCGTCCTGTTCTGTAAGAGCAACTGCGATGCCACGGGGTCGTTGATATATAACCTATTTATATGAAACAACTTATGAATATAAGGATCTCCTCTTTGATACTTGAAGAGTCAAGAACGAACATTCTATGTATAATGGATATACAGAAGATGTACTTTAGGAGAATGCCATGGCGTTGTTTACGGACACGGAAAGAGGCGCCGCAGAGGCCGTAGTCAACCTAAGTTACTGCAATCCCTTCTTGCCCGAACGCATCGATTACGAGCGGACCATTCTCGGCAAGACCTTCGTTGCCACCGACGGCGCGTGGCACAAGCATGTCGAGGAAGACGCCGAGCGTCCCAATATCGGACTGCTCACGCAGCGGGCCAAGGAGCTGGCGGACGGCGCCCGCGAACGGCTCATCCGGGGCGCAAAAACGCGGGAAGCCGAGCGCCCCATTTACGAGGACACGGCGCTGTACTACCTGTACAACAAATACGCCGAGCCGCTTCTCGAGTACATCATTTCCGTCGAACAAGGCAATCCCGCCGACACTATTCTCGCGGACATGTATCGTCATTTTCAGAAAGACGTGGCGTACTATCTCGGTGTCCCCGGCGTCATGTTCGATTTGGGGGAGGCCCCGCACATGTTCGGGTGTTTCTTTCAGTTGCGGCGGGCGTGGCGCAACATCTACGACTACATCATTGGGGGTTCGATGGCCTCGGCGCGATTGCGCGCGGCGGTGTGGCAGTCCATCTTCACGTGCGATATGCGGCGATACCGGCGCGGGCTGTACCGAAAGATGGGGGATATCACGACACTGATCGTTGGTCCGTCCGGGACGGGCAAGGAGCTGGTCGCGCGGGCCATCGCTCTGTCGCGATACATTGCGTTCAACCCCGGGACGAACCGGTTCGCAACGAATTTCACGCATTGCTTCTACCCGATCAACCTGTCGGCGTTGTCACCAACGCTGATCGAGTCTGAGCTGTTTGGCCACAAGAAAGGGGCCTTCACCGGGGCGATCGCCGACCGGGCCGGATTCCTCGAGGTGTGCCTTGCGGACGGCGCGGTGTTCCTGGACGAGATCGGCGAACTCGATCCGCCGATCCAGGTGAAGTTGCTTCGCGTTCTTCAGGCGCGGCTATTCCAGCGGATAGGCGACTCGGCGGACCGGCGGTTTGAGGGCAAAGTGATCGCCGCTACGAATCGGGACCCTGCGAAGGAGATGGAGGAGGGACGATTCCGCGCGGACCTGTACTACCGGCTGTGTTCGGACATTATTGTGACGCCGCGGTTGCGGGACCAACTCGAGGGGTCCCCCGAGCAATTGTACAACCTGCTTCTGTTCATCACGCGTCACGTGGCGGGCGTTGACGAAGCTGAGGCGCTGGCGGACGAGGTGGCCGCGTGGATACGCGGGAATCTCGAGCCTGACTACGCTTGGCCGGGCAACGTGCGCGAGCTCGAGCAGTGTGTGCGGAATATCCTTATCCGCAAAGCGTACCAGCCGTCCAAATCGCAGTCTCTAGGACCTCGCGAAAGCTTCCTCGACGCGGTAGCCGCGCGGCGCCTTACGGCCGACGAACTCGTGCGGCGCTACTGCACACTCGTCTACGCTGAAACTGAAAACTACCAGGAAGCCGCGCGCCGCCTCGGACTCGATTGGCGCACAATAAAGGCCCAAATTGACCAAAGCTTTCTTGAAACTCTCCGCAGCGCGTAACACAGATACGAAGTGGTCAGCGACATACTCTCGGATGATGTACACTCATGTGAGGCGGAATCTGTCTTGAGGCGCCTGGACTAGATGAAACGCGAAAACGAGCCGGACCATGAATGAAGTCAAGCGCGACTGGCGCGGCATTTCGGGCTACATCATTGCCGCATTTGCGATCACGTGGACCGTGCTCATTGGCTTACGCGCGCTGGGTGTCGGTCTCGAGGTGCGCGCGACGCTCGGCATGTTCGGCCCCGCGCTGGCGAGTGTGATAGTGCGTCTTGCCGGTTCGGAGGGCTTTCGGGATTCCGGCCTGCATCTTCCGAGACCCGGAACACGCCATCTGTTTCTAGCGGCCTACGCCATACCCTTCGGCGCGTTAGCCGCTGCGGCAATTCTCTCCAGCGTTTTCGGTCTGCAAGTATGGGACATGTCCGCGGGCGTCGCAGCCGCTTGGTCTGCCTGGAAATTCGCGCTGGCGTTGGGCGCCGTGCTAACCATCGTAGTAGGGCTCACGATGATCTCCGCCTTCGGCGAGGAATTGGGGTGGCGCGGCTACCTGCTGCCGCGGCTGCTGCCGCTTGGCCCGCTACGCGCGTCGATAATCATTGGCCTCATCTGGGGTGTGTGGCATGCCCCTTTGATCGTGCTCGACGGCCGCGGGTTTGGCAAAGGCCACGAACTCATCGGCCTCCTCATGTTCGTCATGCTTAGCACATCGTGGAGCATCTACCTGACTTGGCTGTGCATCCGCTCCGATAGCATTTGGCCTGCCGTCCTGAGCCACGCCACGTTGAATGTCGTCACTTCGACTATCTTCGCTGTGTTCGATCCAAAGGATCTCATCTTCGGATCTCCGATTGGTGTACTCACTGTGCTCTGCTTCTTGGCCGTAGACGCCTGGCTCATCGCCACAGGGCGATTGAACGTCCCGAGCAACAATCCGTAAGTGCAATGCCCCCAAAAACCGCGTGCGAACTGGCCTCAGTCTCACTCGGCGCCGGCCGCCTTCGCCAGGAATTCCGTAAGACGACGCATCATGTCGCCGCGGTTCAAGAAAAGGCCGTGGCCATCGTTCTCATAGACGGCGAGTTCGCTCAGGGCCGCTTGGTCGTGCAGCGCGTTTACTTCACCCATGTTCGCCGCGCCGTCCAAGGCGCCGTGCAGGATTAGCAGCGGCCGCCGAATATGCGTGGCCTGACGAATGGGGGATCGTTCAGCGAGAGCACGGTCGCGGGCGCCGCTTTCCGCGGGCAGGCCGGCTTCGACCATGCCCAACAGCGGCTGTTGAAGGCTGACCATGCCCCACAGCGTGACACCCGCCACCCATGGCGCGTCATCACGCGCAATGGATAGAAGCGCGAGATAGCCGCCGTAGCTGTATCCCACCAGCGCCAACGGGCGATCCTTCCCAAAGCGCTGTTTCCAATCCTTACCGGCCGCGACCACGTCCCACACGTCAGCGCGGCCCCACTCGCCACGATTCGCGGCGAGGTGATCCGGGCCGTATCCTCCACAGCCCCGGTAGACCGGTGCGACCACTTCGTAGCCTGCTTCGAGCAGCAGAGGCAACAGGGAATCTTGTGTGGGATCAATCGGTGCGCCCGGCCCTCCTACTACGAGCATCACAGCTACTCGTTTTGGTTTGGCTGGAGCAAACCGCTTGACCGGTACGCGGAACCCGTCTTGCGACTCGATTACGTACTCGTCCTGTTCGAACTGGGGCAGTGGCTCGGGCTCCGGCGCAATCAACGGCGCCCACGGTCCACCGAGTTTCACGCGGTAGACCGTGCCTTTCGCGCTCAGAAAAACGACGTCGCGTCCATCGCCTTCGAATCCGAGCGCCGGCCCAGATACCTCGCGTTTGCACGGGCCAGTCTCCACCAAGTCGAACCGCGAGGTAACCTCACCGTTGGCGGCATCGATCCAGAGAAAACTGTTCTCCATGACGCCCAGTACCGCCGAACCATCGGGAAGGAAGGCGGCGTCTTCCAGACCTTCCTGCTCGATAAACCAAATCGCCGACTTTTCGCCTAGGCGCATCAAGCGCACCGTGCCCGTGTCGGAAGTTGCTCCTTTTCCGCTCTGTGTCTTGACGACGAGAACCTGTTGGCCGTCGGGCGACCAATGGCGTTGGCTCACCACGCTGTCACCGGGCTCGTCTGGTAAGAGCGGGCGCACTTCCTTCGTGGCAACATCGAGGACACAGACGTTTCTTACGCGCTTAGGACCGGCGCCGCTCGTGCGTTGAAACAGAATATGCTTGCCATCGGGCGACCAGACCGGCGCGATATCCAGGGCCGCGGGGTCATCGGTGAGTTGTTCCGCTTGAGACGAGGCGATGTCCAGCTTGTGTAGATGAGTAACCATACCGGCCGAGCGGTTGCGTGGCCGCTGGTAATAAACGATCGATCGGCCTGCCGGATCCCAACAGGGAAAGACACTCTCGAATGCCTTGTCTGCTAAGACGAGCTTCGTTGTCTGCGCGCGCAAATCGAGGGCATGAATGTTTCCAACAGTATCTACGAACAGCAGCGTTTCCCCGTCCGGTGAGAAGCGCGGTGTCGTGGGCGCATGGCTGGCCGATATACCACCGAGGCGGTCGCCCGTGCGGCCGTCCACAATTTCCATCCACAATCCGCCTCGCCACGATGTATAAAGCAGCGCCAGACGTCCAGTCCGAGCGTTCACGTCGAACGAAACCAACGTGCCTTTGATCTTGGTGAGAGCAGGAAAGGCAGGGCTGATCGATTCAGCCCTCGCTACAACGCTGAACAGCAACCCGGCCATCACGCTCGCCGCGCGACAGCGCCACATCTTCCTCGCCATAGTCCTCACTCCTCATGGTTGGCTCGAGAGGCTGCGTCCCCGATTCACCGGTGGCGCGCGTAATAGACGGACAGTGGCGCCGTCGCAAACGGACTCATTGCCAGAAGCGACAGGGCGCCGCAGAAAGTCCATAGCTCGAAAGACCTGAACGTCTCGAAGAATCCGCACGTCCGGAGACAACTGGCGCACACACAGGAGATCCCGGCCGTCGCGAGCGCAAGCAGACAAAGCGCGCGCCCGGACAGGAGGCCGCACCGGTAGGCATTCATAGACGAAGGAATTACCACGGATGTATTCAAAACCACGGCAAACAGAAGGCCGTGCTCGGGAGACGCGCCGGCGTAGAGGGCGCTTACCGGTTCGAACTCCTTCAGCGCCCATGCGGCGGAGAACAAGCCCGCGCAGAGCGCGACAATGAGCCACCCCTGCCAATAAGCGACCCACGTGAATGCCAGGATGATCGGGATAAACGCCCAGAGCGGCGCCGTGGGCGTGATCGAAACGATAGAATGGACTGTCAGCCATTGCGTGAGCGCCAGCAGGATCGCTGTGCCGCCGACCACGACAGCGGACAACAACAGAACCACGTAGGCCGCCCCCGCGATTTTCCCGCGCGCGAGGTCTATGTCATCAAGAGGGTGCCGATTGAGAAACCCGCCCGGAGCCCGCCGCGCCTGCAAGACTCCGCGTGTCCCTATCCAGAAGCGCGCGAGCACGGCCGTTGCAAGGAGGAGAAAGAGCCCATTCATCCATTGCCGTTCGAGGTCAAGCTCCGCGCCGCCGCTTATCTCCAGGTAGCTGCCCAAATGGAGCAACCCGTTCATGGCCAAGAGTAAACCCAAAAAGAAGAGCGTTGCAGTTGCGCGGTCATTCCGCCACTCGAACCAGGACAACGCCCGCGTCTCCGAAGCGAAAAAGCGTGACCGGCCAAGATTGAAGCGGGCGCCCAGTGGACGAACCGTGGCGTAGCCGCCGCGCACGCGTCCGCCGCTCCGGAGCGAACGCAGGGCAAGACAGCACACAACGAATGAAGCCGCCACGCAAAAGGCGGAAAACGCGATTGCACGGGCTCTATGGTCCGGCAGATGCGGCTCGTAGCGGCTGTAGAGGACTATGGCACCCGGCACGAACGCGAATACCGCAAGAGTGTAGGTGGTCCACGTTCCGGCCCATGGCGCTATCCACACCAAGGCCTGCAGCGCGGAAAACACAACCACAAATCCGATCAGTGGCGTCAGCCACGCCTCCGTTGGCGCTGTCGTGAGCGCGCGCGCTACGGTTGCCAGCCCCGCCGTCGTTAGCAGCGCCGCCAAGCGATAAAAGAACAACCAAGACACAAGTCGAGTAGTGCTAATAGGTAATAGAAAGGCGCGCCGTGGGATGGCAAGCCGCATTTCGCTGGAGCTGCTTTGCGACAGAAGAAGCACCATGAAAACACAGATCGCGACGCAGGAGGACCAGAACGCCAGTCCTCCTCCCAAGTCACCACCCCCTGCAAGCCGCCGCCAAATGATGTAGACGATTCCGCCCACTTGCAGTGTCAGGCCTATGCCGAGCGCCTTGCGCGTCCGTCTCCATTCCGCCCAAAGAAGACCGCTGCCCCTGATACACATGGATCAAGCCTCTACCGAAACCGGCGCGCCCACGTGCTCTCGCCAATTGGTTGGCAAGGCGCATCGCGCGACGAAGATCTCATCCAGTGAAGGCGTCGCCGTCAGCGCGACCTCCATACCGCACGACCGCACCGCGTGCGTGAGGCGATCCAGCTCGCCGTAACACAGAAGTGTCCATTCCGGGCCGTTTCCCTTGCGCGACACCGTTCCCGGAATGCACGGCGCCTTGTCGCGGCCGTGCCGGGCACGCACGATGAGCACGTGATGGGATTCCTTCAGTGCTTCCATCGAGGCATTGAAGACAAGCCGCCCTGATTTCAGCATCGCCACCTGGTCAGCCACACGCTCCACCTCATCCAGCAAGTGCGATGAAAAAAGCACCGTGCGCCCCGATCCGGCCACGGCGCCAATGATGGCTTCGAGAATGTCCCGCCGGACAACGGGGTCCAAGCCCGACGACGGCTCGTCCAGCACCAGAAGTTCCGGCCGATGGGCCAAAGCCACCAACAAGCTCGCCTTGGCCAGTTGTCCCTGTGATAGCGCGCCGATTCGCGCGGCAGCATCCAAGCCAAAGGTCTTGCGGAGTTCTTCCGGATAGAAGGTGCGGGTGTAGTTCATCAGTTCGTCCACGCGCATCCAATCCGGAAGATCCCGGTCTTCCGTCACGACGCCCATCCGGGCCAACACCTCCGCGGGATGAGTAACCGGGTCAACACCACACACGCGAACGCTGCCCCGCTGCGCGCGAAGCAGTCCGAGAATATGACGAATTAAGGTGGTCTTTCCCGCGCCGTTCTCCCCCACGAGACCAAACACGCCGCCCAGCGGCACATTCAGCGAGACGCCTTCCAGCGCGGTGACGCGGTTGTACCTGCGGTCAAGCCCTGCGATTTCAATGACTGTTTCCATGGCCGGGTCTCTGGTTGCGCCTAAGCCGTTCGCTTCGATCCCATGGCGGCGTCGCACTTATCAATGAGATCTTTCACCTCATCCGTCGCTATCCCGAGTTGATGCGCTTCCACCATCAATGCTTCGATACGTTTGAAAATGATGCGCCGTTTTTCCCGCCGCGCAAGCGGTGATCCACAGTCGGCTACGATCGTTCCGGATCCTTGCCGCGACACAATCAACCCCATGGCCTCGAGGTCGCGGTACGCTCGCAGGACAGTATTCGGGTTTACGACCAACTGGCTCGCCAGAGCGCGCATCGAGGGCAATTCGTCTCCAGGTTGCAGCCGTCCGGACGCAATCATATGCTGCACTTGGTTCATTATCTGACGGTATATGGGGGTCCCGTCATTGGTGGCGAGATAGAACTCCATGGTCTTGGCATCCCCGCTCAAAGTGTTTAAGTGTCTTAATAGTATAAGACATTGTGTGGGAGGTGTCAAGGGGCGCTGGAAGGTCACGAAACCACGGGTGTGATGTGGCTGCCCTCAATTGCGCGCGCAGAACGCGATCCCGTAGATGGGGAGCGCGCGGCATTCTTAGGCCGGCGGAGCGGGATTCCTATTCCAAAGTCGTGGCAGGCTCCAAAATATGAAGAACCACGCAACGCCGGTGGCGATTCCCGCATAGAGGTCCATGCCAAATAGATAACGGTAGAAATTGCAGCCGAAATGCGCCAAGGCGGGCGCCGCAAGGGACTGGGTGCGCTCGCGCAAAATGCCGAACAGTAGTCCTGCCGCGGCGACGTATACCGCGTCCCAAAGGCCGATTCCGCTATGGATTGAAACGTGGCACGCCCAGAATAGGATCGCGGTCACCCAGAATCCCGCGGTGATCCGGCAACCGAAGAGTCTGTGTGCGGCCGGAAAAGCGCGGTTCAATTCGCCCTGCACGTATCCCCGGAACAGGAGTTCTTCGGCTACGGCGACCATCACGATCTGGTAGAAGACACTTTGCATAAACCGGCCAGAGATGGGCGGGCGAAGGTGGATAGTTCCCGCAAGGCCATCGGCAATCATAGGAGCGGCCACGAGCGGCACGGCGAATAGCGCGCCGATCTTCATCGCCTGACCAATGTGGCGGCGTGAAAGTCCGTAAGCGTCGGCCTTTGCCGGGTTCAGTATCAGCGCGACGCATGGCGGAAGAAAGAACGCGAGATGGAATAGGTAGTTCCAATAGAGGCGCCGCATCTGCTCGGCGTAAAGCGCAGTGGTCTTGAACCATTCGCCGAACGCGTAAATGGTGGCGATAACTAAGAGCGGTATGGCGGATCTGCCAAATGCGAGCTTCCAGGAAATTGTAAGGTCTCCCCATTCTTGCGGAACCGGTGAATCCCTGTTGGGAGCATAGCGAGCGAACACAGCTTTGCGCAAGAGCATGTGCGAAGCAGGCAGGCGTCCCGCGGACATTCGAGATGCGGAAGCGACGCAGGCAGCGGGGTGTCTCCCTTATTCACCCAAACTTCCATTTGACGGTGAGTCTGCCCGAAACCGCAGATCCAGGAACATATTCTAACTGGCAGGGACCTTCATACCAGTCAAAAGTGTATACCTGATTGAGTCCCACTGGCAGGCTGATGGCTTGCCGTGAATTCAGCCTCAGATCAGCGGTACCGCGCAATTCACCTTCCGCACATATGACGATGACTCCCGGTTTTCCATGGGGCGTCATGAGGATGCTCGCGGGTCGGCCAATCGGCGTGATGGCGAATTTGCGCTCCCACGGGGAGAGCCACACTTGGATTGGCCCGTATTTGTCTCTCAGATAGGGCAGGGCAATGGCCAGGCACAGAAGCGCGCACACACTCATCAGTGCCGAGTACTTGAGCCTACAGGCCCTTTTGAACACTGTCACGATGTCTCCCCAATCGAAAGGCTAACGCGGACTTCTCAGTCCAATTAAGGTAGCAGTTTCCTTGGTTTCGCGCCAATTGAACGATATCGGCGGATATCGGCAAACTTCGACTGGACCAAAGCTTGCTCGTCGGTGATTCACGCCCAAAGACATGGAACAACAATACAGCCGAACGGCGCTTCCGAACTCCAACCGCGCGCTAGCCGTAGGGCTTGCACGATTGCAGCTATTCAGCGGCGTGCTGTAACCTGTGTCCGTCCTTTAGGAAGGTCTGTGTGATGACGTATCGCGCGAGGCTGTGCTCACAGTCCGCGTTTTCTACCCGCGAGAGCCCATAAAGAGATTGGTGATGAGGACAAAGCTATGATGTCAATTCACGAGTCACGGCGCGGTGTCTGCTGGTTCGCGGTTGTAGTTCTGACCGTTTTGACGGCCAGCGCCGCCCTCGGCGAACAGGACACTCCGCGCGATTCGCGCCACGGCGAGCGTTTCTCGCTTGTTCAGAATTCCCAAGGCGTGTGTCGAATTCTGAACACCGTCAGCAACGAGGGATCAGAAGTCGTCTCTTCCGCAATCGGGCAGTTGAATCGCTATCTCTCCGCGAATTGCGGTGTGGAGCTCCCCGTGCAGTCGTCCGCGCAATTACTCGCGTCCGGAGACTGGATCGTTGTAGCGGCCGGCGCCGCTCCTACGGGCTTGCCGATAACGGCGGCGCTTACGGACGGCATTGGCGGCCAGGGATTCGTGGTCCAGCAGATGGCGGCGCCGTCTGGCCACGGACGATGGCTCGTGGTTTGGGGGAAGACGCCGCTCGGTTGCCGCTACGGTCTAATTGAATTGCTCCGCTCGATTGAAATCACCGGAAAGGACTGTTTCACCGGCCTTGAACACGTGCGCGACGAGCCGGTCTTCCCTCAGCGCATTTACTATCACAATTTCGGCGAGCACCTGGTAAACGGATTCAGCGTCAACATGCTGTACGACGTGCCCTTTGCTCAGTGGACACGGGCCGAATGGCGGAGTTATCTCGAGATGATTGCCGCGATGCGGTACACGACTTTCGAGTTCTGGCTTTCGCCCACTTTCTTCTCGTCGCGATCGCTGGACCCGGCGCAAAGCGCTCAGAGCGACACCTACGCGGAGGCCATGCGCTGGATCGTCGATCAGGCGCACGAGTTGGGGCTCAAAGTCGAGGTCCTTATCTGCGTCAACACCACGGAGCCGACATGGATTTACCTGTGCCCGAAGCTCCCGGAAGAACACCGCAGAATCCTCGACCTCTGGTCGCACTGGACGAAGAAACTGTCCAACGCGGATGTCTTCTGCATCTTCCCTGGTGACGTCGGGGGATGTCACCGGAACGGCTGTACGCATGAGACCTTCATCGACTTGTGTCTGGAGATCATCGCCGCTACACAGCCGAACGGCGCCTTCACGTTTGAAGTTTCCTCGTGGGGACCACCGTTCTTTGATTGGGGAGTTCCCGCTGCGGAGGCCACTTCCGAACGGGCCAAGGCGGCGTTCGCCTGTCTGCTCAAGCGGCTTCCGGAGTTCCCGAATACGGCGGTCTACTCCGTGAACATGAATCGGGATATCAACACACTTTTCAGCGGAGCGCCGAGAGCGCCGCAGTACTCGAACCGGGAAATCGTGGATGAGCTGCGGAAGTCTGTGCCCGTGCTGACGTGGGACTACTACCTCAGTGAACGGGAAGAGGCGGTGATGCCGCATTACCGCGTGCCCGCCGTGTTGCAGGCGCGCAAGGAAGAGCGAACGTGGGGGTACTCGGGCGGGATCAACTACACGATGACGCCGCGCCTCAATATACTGAACGCCTTTGCGGCGGCGGAGGCGTATTGGAATCCCGAGCAAACCGAGGCGGACGTATTGCGGAAGTTCTCCGGCTACGCGTTCGGCGATCCCGACGTGGCCGGCAAGGTCTTTCCGTATGTGGCGATGGCGGGTGAACTCGATTCAAAGACCTTTCATGAACGTATGCGGGCAGCCTGCGAGGCCTTGCGAAGCACCCGTGCCCCGGAACCCTGCAAGCTGTTTGTTACTCCGAACGCGAACCACTATGCGCAAAGCCTGCTCTACTACACGACCACCTACGAACGGCTGTCCGCAGTCGCGATGGAAGTACAGGAAGTGGTGTCACTGACCGGAAAGAAGAAGCTATCCGAGGTGAAGAATTGGCTCGCATCCGCGCCGAAAAACGCGGCCACGGATCGCGTGAAGGCCTTGATTGCCGGCTGGGGCAACTTTGATCTTGCGGCGGTGACGCGCGACTACCGTTCCCGTGTCTACGGGGTATACGACTTGGCGTCCGGCCCAAACGTGCGCGGCGAGTTTGTCGCTGGTCACAGCCAAGCGTTTATCGGGCAATTTGGAATTACCGCATTCTTCGACACCAACGCCGAGGCCGGTGCATCGTAGCAGCCATAATGACGCGCTCGGCGGATCTAAATAGGACGCCTGCGGCGCGAAACGGCCGCGGGAGGCTAATGCGATTAAGTCACTACCTTCTCGCTGGCATGCCGTTAGTACCTTACTTCCGGGCATCTATAAAGGACAAGAAGAAGTATCATGCGGCGATTTCCATAAGTTGTTTGGTTGAAGCGGCTAAGAGGGCGTTGAGAGTAGCTGTTAATTCTCGTCCTTTTTGGGTAACGAGGTAGCG
>JACRLJ010000123.1 GCA_016215105.1 Candidatus Hydrogenedentota bacterium | reverse complement strand
TGTCCTCCAACCATGGCAAGATTGTCGCTGGGCTGAACATAGTGATGGCCTCCTGTTGGGGTTGTCTTTCTGATTAGCAATGTTCAGCCCATTTTCTATATCCGAACTCGCCATGTCAATAGTTATCTATTTGTAATACTACAATACAGCGTAACTTACGAAAACTGGGGATCACTCAGACTTTCGGCGCCTGGTGCGCAGGGAATCGAACTTCGCGTCAGCCCATCTTGGATTAAATAGGGTATTCAGTTTACACGCGCGAAGGAAAATGACAGAGGGTGAGTACTGATGTCTGCAAATCCCCGAAGGCGCCAAGGGCAGGAATGGAACATAGTCATTGCCTCAGTATTCACGCCGGATCTCGCAGAAGAAGGTCGATTGGCTTCGCCGCATCCGAAAAGAACGGCAAGACGACTTTTTTCCCTGTACTGGCGGATTCGTATGCGGCGAAGAGCGCCTCCAGCACGGCTCGTCCGTCTTCGCCGGTAGTGAGCGGCGCCCGATCGGCGGCGGCGCAATCGATGAAGTGCTCCATCTCTTGCGGAAATCCGTAATTCCACTCCTCGTCGTAAATGGTGAACGACCAGCCGCGGGTCGAGCCGCCTTTCTCGACCGCGTAGCCGTACCCGCCCGCGCTATACGTCTGTATCGAATTCCCCTGCACCAAATTCGCGTAGGCGACGCCAAGGGAACCGTACACCTCGGCCCGGTCATCCATACCACCAAGTTTGGTCCAGCTCTCCTCCGCAAGCGCCACCACCCCGTTGTCGAACTCGAGTATGATCAATGCGTTGTCGTCGCCTCGCGTCTTGGCGGTATGCACCTGCGTGTTCATCTGCGCATACACGGACCGGATTTTCGCGCCGCCAAGCATCCACCGGAAGAACGCTATCGCATGACAGCCCATGTCCATGGTGACACCGCCCCCGCTGCGGTTCACGTCCCAGAAATGCGCCGCATGGGGGCCATCGTGTTTCTCGGACTGCTTCAGCAGCGTGGGAATGCCCAAGGCCCCGGAATCGAGCAGTTCCTTCAGCCGGACGTATTTCGGCGCGAAGCATAGCTCTTCGGCATACATCAGCTTCACGCCGGCTCGGTCACACGCCGCGATCATGCGATCCGCCTCGGCCAAATTCAGGCACAAAGGCTTCTCGACCACAACGTGTTTGCCTGCCGCCGCGGCTGCAATTGTCATCTCGCAGTGCAGGTCATTCGGAGCGCCGATGACAACCATATCGACTTTGTCGTGGTCCAACATGTCGCGGTAGTCCAGAAAATGACGCGGTATCTCGAACTGTTCCGCAAACCGTCGGGCGTTGCCCGGAGTCGGCGAGGCCACGGCCGTGATTTCGGCGCGGGAACACCGTTTCAATGCACGCGCATGAATCGAACTGATGAATTGCGACCCGATTAACCCGACGCGAACGCGGCTACCCATGATGACATTCTCCCAACTTCAGTCCCTAAGAATTCGATTCGCCACAAGACGCCGCCGCGTCCGTGTACACCAGCGTATTCGGGTGTAAGCGAAGGAATGACGCAGGAAAGTCCGTGGTGACTCCCTGACTCCACATACGCATGATGGGTTCGCGCTTCGCAGCCCCGAGCGCGATCAGGATGATCTTCCGTGACCGAAGAATGTCACCAATACCCAGGGTCATGCCGTAACGTGGCGCTGCGCCGTTGGCCGCAAGCATGCCGTGCCCCTTCGTCACCTCGGACAGTTCAGCAACATGGCAATCGGGCGTCAAGGCGGGCGCCGGCTCGTTCAAACCCAGGTGGCCATTAAGTCCAATGCCCAGCACGCAAACATCGATGGCGCCCCACCTCTGAATTGCCTCCGCCACGCGCGCGCATTCCGCGTTCGGGTCCGCCGGGTTACTCTGGAAACCAATGTACCGATCCTCTGCGATGCCCAACGGCTCGATAAGGTGTTTCCGCAAATAGAACTCACAGGTTGCAGGGTGGTCCATGACCAATCCGCCCCACTCGTCCAGCTTGATGAGGCGGACCGATCGAAACACCTCCGGATTGCGCGCGGCGACCCGCCCCAACTCCTGGTAGGTCCCCAGTGGAGATGCCCCCGTCGCGGCGCAGATCACCACGTCCGGTTTGCGCCGCAGTTCCTCGACGATGTGTTGCGCCGCCGAGGCGGACACACTGCTCGCATCGGAAAAAGTCAGTACGGCGTTCAATCCAGAATTCAGCATGCGCTCTCCACGGCAATGCCGCTTGTCGAATGCGCGTTCGCATTGCAGACCATAGGATCGGCGGTTAGAATGACGCCACGCGTTATTACGTAAACAACGGATGACCCGCAATGAATGTCCTCTGCCATGGTACCCCTTTCTGTAGCGTCGAATCGACGCTACCGTTGTACGCGGGCCCCCACGACGTGCGAACCATCGGCAAAGATGCGGATGCGCGGTATTCGTACAATCCCCGTAAGGAGACTTGGAATGAGGTGATCGCCCGTATCCGAAGCGAGTGGAAGCCGGACCTGGTGTTGTGCTGGACGCCGGAGTTATGTCCGCCGCCGCTGGGCATCGAGGACTCCACTATACGGACGGTGGCGCTGGTCTCGGACTGGAATATCCTCTACCCGTTGCTCGCGGTCAATTTGTCCCGCTATGATCTGGTGTTGTGTGACAAGCCCGGCGTCGAAGTTTTCTCAAGCGGCTATGTGACACCGCAACACCTATTCCCTCTCTATTCTCAGGTTAGCGTAATGCACCGGCCCTTGCCCATCCCCAAGGACCTGGACGTGGCCTTCGCGGGCAATCTCAACCATGCGGCGCACCCCGTGCGCGGACGCTACTTGCAGCGTCTGGCCGCGATGTCAGACCGATATCGCATTTTTATCGGCAAAGAAATTCTTGGCGAGGACTACGTTCGCCTGTATAACCGGGCGCATATCGTGTTCAATCACTCGATCCGCGGGGAACTGAACTTGCGTGTATTCGAGACGATGGCTTGCGGGTCGATGGCCCTCTTGGAGGAAAGCAATCTCGAAGTGCGCGGCTGGTTTGCGGACGGTCGTGAACTCGTGCTGTATAACGACGAGAATTTCGAGGAGCGCGTCTCATACTACATCGAGCATCCGGCGGAGGCGCAGGCAGTTGCGGCGCGGGGCCACACGCGCACGCCCGAGTTTGCCGCCGAGAACCGGCTCACACGCTTGATCGATTGGTGCGCCGCGCAACCGTCGTCCGGCCGGCGATTTCACGAGCTTCCTCCCGAGGAACAGGACTATCAGAATGTTCTGATGTACGGGTACTCGTTCTATCCCGTATTCCAGGAGGTCGAGGAACGGTTGCTTGCGCGCGCCATGCAGTCTTTGCCAGAGGACCCGAGATTGTGGACTGCGCTCGGACGCCATTTCATCAACCCCTACAATCCCGCGAGGCACGAGCCCCAAAACCAAGAACGCTTTCTCAAAGCGTTTCTGCATGCGCATCGGCTCGATCCCAGTTCCGCGCCCCGCGCGCTGAATCTCGCAAGCCTGTACCGGATGCTGGGAAACGACGATCAGGAAGCCCACTACCTTCAACTGGCGCTCGAAGCCAAATCATTGGGCGGCGCGGACCTTGTGTCCGGAAACCATATCTGCTCGTTTTGGCAGCGTTGGCAACGCGCCGTAGCGACGAAGAATGCGAGCTTGGAGACGCTGCACGCGGAGGTCCGTATCCGGCTCGCGGTCATCCTCGCTAAACACGGCGCCGTCGAACTGGCCGAGGACCATCTGCGGCAAGCCGCTATCCTGGACGCCGCAAACACCAACGGCATCCGGCTGTGGGCGGAGATCCGTTGGTCATCGGGCCTGCGGGAAGAGGCAATCGATCTAGTGCGCCATGCATGAACTCGGACGAACGCAGGAGGCTGAAGCCGTTGAAGACGAGACGCGGCGGCTACGGGCCGCATGTCCAATGGAAACGGAGTAATGCCCGAAGCCCCATGACGGCAAAACACAATCGCGCCAAACAAATGGACCAAAAAGCGAGGAGGACAATCGTGAACTGCGTAGTATCACTGGTATTGGTGGCAACATGCTGCGGCGCCGAGCTCGGCCCCAACGAAGCAGGAGCTGAGAAATCCGTGGAAAACGTCCGGCAACGACTTCGAGCGCCGTTCCATGAACGGCTGCTGCTCAACACCTACGACCATATTCGCGCGCGCGCCGCGGCAGACGGGTACTTTCCCGAATCGGTGACAGGCGCATATCCCGGAATGTTCTCGCGGACAAGCGGCGCGTTCGCCCGGATGTTTATCGAGACAGGTGAATACGATCTAGTCGAGCGCAATCTGGACTATGTCCTCCAGGCGATGACGCAGAACGATTTCGAACGGGCGCCGCACGTCATGGGCCCTCGCAAGGCCGGCGCACCTGAAAGCGTTATCCCTATCATTAGCGGAGAGGACGAGGTGGATGGGCAAGCGCACGTCATCCTGGGCTGGGCGCTCTTGGCAGCGGCCCGTGGCTCAAACCCCTTCGAGGATCGGACGTACGCGTTTATCGCGCGTCTCCTTGACCGCACCACCGACGCCCCATACGTCATGGGAAACACCGGCATGCGCATTGGAACGGGCCTGGTGTTGAACCATTGTCTCGAGCATTCGCGCGACGGCCAATATTGGCTTGCGTACGATTTCCTGACCCAGTCCTTCGTCGCCGCCGCGCTCGAACACGCGATACCGGTGGCGGCGCGGCGCGGGGACTCGCGGCACGTTCAACTCTGGACCGATCGCCTCGCCCGGCTCAAGGAAAACATCGCCAAGCGCATGACGCGCGATTTTGACGGCAAGAAGATATATCTCGAAATGCTGCTGCCCACAGGCCGCGCCCCACAGCCTTTCCCCGGCCTTGGGTGGCTCAACCTCGCGCCCATTCCCGCCGCGTGGGACAGCGTGGACCCCGTGCTGTTCAAAGACACCATAGACACCTGGCATCGCGTCGCGCAGATTGACTGGGACGGACCCCGCGTCTGCGCCAGTGATTGGTTGCCGGAAGGCGAGAAAGACGCATCGGGCAATCGCATTGTCCCTAGCGTCATCGGCAAAGTCGCGGGCTGGGATGCGGTGTATTGTTGGCGGACAAAGCAGTACGGGCGCCTGTGCGACCTGCTGGATTTCCTCGAGAAGGTCAACACCACTCCGGATATGGGCGAGTGTTTCTGGTATAACCGCGAAACGCGCAAATGGAGCGCCTCCGACCCCGGCAATGGGGAACAAGCCTGCTGGTACTGCTGGGCGATGCTCGACTTGCGCAAAGCCGCCGGCCTTCCCGCGCTCCCCGATCGGTCCGTTTTGAAGGCTGCGGGAGCATCATGACTCACCGCGAGATCGGGCATTGATTCGTCCGCCAAGGAGGGCTAACATTCCCCTCATGCGGACGTGGTAGAACTACATCTCGGAGAGGATACCTACAGAATGCGCAACGTGGCCTTCATCTCTGGCGCCAGCCGCGGCATCGGCAAAGCCATCGGACTGAAGCTCGCCTCTGAGGGGTGGGATATTGTCGTGGCGGCGAAGACGGAAAAGGATACGCCAAAACTGCCGGGCACAATCTACTCGGCGGCGGAAGAAATGCGCGCGCTGGGCGCCAACGCGTTGCCGGTCGTGTGCAATGTGGCGTCGCAGGAAAGCATTGACGCCGCCGTTGAAAAGACACTCGCTGCGTTTGGACGCGTGGACGCCGTGATCAACAACGCCGGGGCGCTTTGGTGGAAGAACATGGAAGAGACGCCTATGAAGCGTTTTGACCTGGTCATGAACGTCAATGTGCGGGCCGCGTTTGCCCTGACGGCCGGATTCCTGCCCACTCTTAAGAAACAGAACTCGGGACACATCATCATGATGTCGCCGCCGGTGGATCTGCGTGTCATCCCGGGCCACATCGCATATATGATCAGCAAGTTCGGCATGACCATGATCGCGTTCGGCTTGGCGGAAGAGCTTCGGGACTCCAACATCAGCGCCACGGCCCTGTGGCCGAAAACGGTGATCGAGTCCTACGCCACCATCAATTACCATCTGGGCGACCCATCCGTTTGGCGCAAAGCCGATATTCTGGCTGACGCGACATTCGAGATTCTCCGGCGGCCCGCCGAGACCAAGGGAAAGGCATTCCTGGACGAAGATTTTCTTCGCTCCATCGGGTATACCGACTTCGAGAAATACAACTGCGTTCCGGGAGGTCAACCGATGATTCTGGACTGGAATACCGCGGGCGCCGCGCAGAGCTAGTGCGGTACGAAATGCGCCTGACCTGTGCGGCCATCGCTAATTTGGATCGTCCTGAATACGAAAACAGGTAAGAGGAGATCGTTATGAGATCGCCGAATCGCACGTCTACCACTTTATGCCGCGGCTCGATTTCGGTTTGCGCCGCGTTCGCACTGTGTCTTTCGCTCGGCGCCGGCGCCGCAGAACCACCCGGCGCTATCGAAGGCGGTTACAACTTGCCCAACGGCTGGCGCATCACTCCGGTAGGCGCCGTCGTTCCCACAGAAGACCTGCCCTTGAACATCATCCCCACTCCCGACGGACGCGCGATGATTTCTGTTCAAGGAGGATTCAATCCGCATGGTCTCGTGGTAATTGACACCGCCACCAACAAAGATCTGCAACGGATTTCCCTGCCGACGGCGTGGCTGGGCATGGTCTGGGCGCCGGACGGGAAAACGCTCTACGTTTCGGGTGGCAACGACCGAAAAGATAAGCGGGCGCCCGTTTACGAATTCGAATACAAGAGTGGCCGGCTCTCCGACGAACCCATTTCGACGCTAATGGAAACCATCGAGCCGGGCCAGATCTATTGGTCGGGGCTGGCCCATCATCCGGCCAAGAATATTCTGTTCGCAGCCAATCGCATTGCGGGCAATATCGTGGTCTTCGACACGAAATCGGGTTCGATTACGACGCGCATTCGGACCGAAATCAACCCCTATGAACTGGCGCTGACACCCGATGGAAAGACGCTCTATTGCTCGAATTGGGCCAGCGACAGCGTTAGCGTGATAGACACCGAATCTTGCAAGGTTACTGCCACGATTCGTGTCGGTGACAATCCAAACGATATCGCGCTCGCCAAAGACGGCCGCCTGTTTGTCGCATGCGCCAACGACAACAGCGTTGTCGTGGTGGATACTGAAAAGGGTCGCGCAGTCGAGACCATCAAGACCACGCTGACCGCGCGCGCGCCGGAAGGCGCCACGCCGAACGCGCTCGCGCTTGACCCAGAACAAAAGACCCTTTACGTCGCCAACGGGGACAACAACGACGTGTGCGTTATCGACGTGAGGGAAAAAGGCGACTCCGACGTACTGGGCTTTATTCCTGCCGGGTGGTACCCCTCAGCAGTGGCCGTCAGCCCGGACGGCAAGAAGCTCTATATCGGCAATGCGAAAGGGATCGCTTCGAGAGCCGATATTCACGGGCCGCACAGCCCGCTTCCGCCGGACCCGAACGACGATTTCACGGTAAAATCCGGGACGAAAGGCGCCATCACAATTGTAGACGTCGCGAAAGCAAGGCGCGATCTCAAGGAGCTTACCAAGAAAGTCATTGCGAATAGCCCTTACAATGACGATTTGCTGGCGCAGGCTCAGCCGTCCTCGACGCCGTCCGTTATTCCCCGCGCCGTCGGAGCGGGCTCCCCAATCAAGCACGTCATCTATATCATCAAAGAGAACCGGACCTATGACCAGGTGTTCGGCGACCTGAAGCAAGGCAACGGCGATCCGCGTCTCACGATCTTCGGGCGTGACGTATCTCCCAATCATCACGCCATCGCCGAACAATTCGTGCTACTCGATAATCTCTATTGCGACGCCGAGGTCAGCGTGGATGGGCACCAGTGGTCCAACGCCGCCTACGCCACCGACTTCATCGAAAAGGAATGGCCGCCAGACTACGGCGGCAAGAGCGGGTCTCCGCGCGACACCGAAGCCGTGGTCCCGGCGTCCGGGTACATTTGGGACCAGTGCGCGAAGAAAGGCCTGACGTTTCGCAGTTACGGCGAGCAGGCGCGCCGCTCGAGCGAGACCGGAGCGATCGAAGCTATGAGTATGAGAAGAACTACGACAACCCCGATCCCGAGAAGCGCCTGCCAAACTTCATCGTAATGAGCCTGCCGGAGGACCACACTCACGGAACGCGCCCCGGAATACCCTCACCGAAGGCCTGTGTGGCCAGCAACGACCTCGCCATGGGGATGATTCTCGAACGGATCAGCCGCAGCAAGTATTGGCCGGAGTTGGCGCTTTTCGCCATCGAGGACGACGCCCAGGACGGCTCCGATCACGTGGACGCGCGCCGCACAGTCGGCCTCGTTGCCAGCGCCTACTGCAAACGCGGCGTCGTGGACAGCACGCTCTACACCACCAGTTCCATGCTGCGCACCATCGAGCTGCTGCTAGGCCTGGCGCCCATGAGCCAGTTCGACGCCGCCGCCAACCCGATGTACGGGTCGTTTGGTGACAAAGCCGATCTGACTCCGTATACCAAGGTTGCGGCAAGCAACGAGATCAACGTGATGAATCTGGCGAACGCCTATGGCGCTGAGGAATCCATGAAGATGGCCCTCGACGACATTGATGAAGCGCCCATGTTCGCGCTGAACGAAATCATCTGGAAGAGCATCAAAGGCGCGGATTCGCCAATGCCGCTCCCTGTACACCGATTCCATTTCGCCAGCGTGAAGTGAGTCCGCCGAGAGTCGCGGTGCGCGGATCTATGTAAGGCTCTTGGGCGGCTGCGCGGGCGAATTCATCACCGCGATGCCGTACATCTGGCAAAACGCTTCCACGTCGCGGCGATGGTTGCCATAAAACACAACTTGGTGGAATCCCGCCACGTCCCGGACATCGTCCACCCTGTCCATGGCAATTTCGACGCTCGTACGGCACCCGCCGGCGGGCGGCGTATTCACATTGCCCACGACGGTTCCCGTGTCGAGGATGAGGTGCTTTGCGTCCGTGAATCGAACCAAGGTAACGGGCTGCCCTTCGCGCCAGAGGACCTGGGTCGCAACGCCAAGATTGGACTCCGAATGGGACCGGCTGACGTAGGGCTCTGGCCGTGCCGTGAAACCGTTCAGGCGCGTACCGGAGGTGCAATGCGCAGCGATCAATACGTTCTTGTAGGTTTCCGGAACAGGGTCATTCATGAATCCGGGTCTGTCGAACAAATAGCTGGTGAGCATCATCGAGAGCGCCCCCGACACGTCGGCTTCGCATCCGTACGTCACTCCACCGTCCTGAAA
>JACRLJ010000122.1 GCA_016215105.1 Candidatus Hydrogenedentota bacterium | reverse complement strand
GGTTCGACCGGCGCGTAGGGCGCCCACGAAGTCGACCAATTCGGCCAGGTGCCCGGTGTCGTTGCCACTGTCGCCAGCGCTGGTGAAGGTTAGTGGCTCGTGCCATTCGCACGGTTTTTCGTTGCGTGTAATACGCCAGCTCGCGGAGTTGTGGATGGTCATGAAGTTCCCGCCGCGAACGGAAATTTCGACTTCTTCGGTTGGCACCGAGAACGAGCGTCCGCCATTGAGGTTGAGAGTACCTACGGCGCCGTTCTCGAAGAGAAGACTTACGGCGTAGGCGTCTCTATCCTTTGCAAACGCAAAGACGTTTTGCACGTCACCGAAGAGGTATCCGGCCAAGTCAATGGCATGGATGGCGAATTCGAGCAGGAACGAGTGGGCTTCGTCTTCGTTGGAGTATTGGCCGGAGGCGAAGTCGATGGACAGCGAGTAGAGGCTGGATTGGGGGAACGAGGCGATCCATTCTTTGGCGCGGCTGTAGGCGACGTTGTAGCGTTTCTTGAAGGCGGTGGTACAGAGCACGCCGGTGTCTCGTGAAACCTGGGCGACCTCGTAGGCCATGGCGGCCGTGGGCGCGGGCGGTTTTTCGGTGTAAACGGGGATGCCGCGGCGCATGATGGCGGGGGCGAGTTCGTAGTGCTGTTGGGCTCCGATGCAGATGATGACACCGTCGGGCTTGATTTCATCGAGCATTTCGTTGGCGTCTTCGTAGGGGGTTCCACCGAATCGGCGAGCGGTCCGTTCCGCGCGCTCCGAGTCGAGGTCGCACACGCCGGCGAGTTCAGCGCTGGCGGCGCCAATGTAGGGACAGATGCGGCGTGTGGCCAAGTTGCCGGCGCCGATAATGCAGATTCGCGGATCACTCATGAGTTGTTCGCTTCCCCAAGCCGTATACCGGGATTAGTATAAGGTTATGCGCTTCGGAAAGCCACTGGGCAGGGGGGAATGGGAAGTATGGGAGGGATGGGAGGGATGGGGCGTCAGCGGCTGGGGAGGACTATGAATGCGGCGAGGGCGAGGGCGGATAGGGTCGCGGAGCCATCCGGGATGGTACGTTTCCGCGACGACCAATAGCTGGCGGGAGGCGTTAGTGGCTTGAATCTGGATTAAACCTGGCCGGTAGAACCGCAGGGTCGCGGCGCCAAGTTCTCCTTCGGCCAAATCGAGCGGGGCTGACACGAGCGCGGTGGTTCGCAGATCCGTGGTGTCGAGGGCGTAGGCCGGATCGGGCGCAACGATCGCTCTGGAGACCATTCGAGCAATTGGCAGCGGGTCGGGGAGTTCGGTCCAGTGCATGGGCGCGCCAGGGACAGGCCAGTCGTTGTTGGCCCAGCGAACACCTGCGATGCGCAATGTGTTGGGCTTGACGAGGTCGGGGTTCAACTCGTTCCGGAGTTCCAGGCCGGTGTACCCGCTTGCGTTGTTGGCGCCGCGCAGAGTGATCAGGTTATTGACGAGCGCGTAGACGCGGTAGTTGTCCTCGGAGGGGGGCAGTGGGATACTTGCGGTGAAGGCGTTGAGATTCATGGGGCGCTCGAGCCGAATGAGCCGCGAGGTGTTCCATACCTGGTCCGTTCCTGCCACGAGCAGGAGGAGTGTCACCATCGCGCGGCTCCGGAAACGGATTGCGGTGGCGAAGAGAAGTGTGGCGAGGGTCATTAGGACGGGGCTCAGCAGAATCTCCTTGTAGGATGTGAGGAAGTCCGACACGGTGTGCGTAACGATCGGCCGGAGCACGGTGTGAAAGGCTTCCGTGCGCGCGGCCAGGAGCAGCGCCGCGGCAGTCCATCCCAGGAACGTGGGCAGGGCGAGCGGCGCGAGAGATCTCCACGGATGCTGCGCTTTGGCGCCGGGGCTCCGGGCCAAGTCGGCGATGGCCACCGCGATCAGGCACGAAGCGGCGAGGTGTACAAGGACGATGTGGCGGCAGGGAGCGCGCAGCACGTTGATGATGGGCAGATGAGAGAGCAGGGGATAAATCGGGGTGTACTTTCCGAGGGCCAGCGTGAGGCCGATGAGACCCAACGCGAACGCCGCGCGAACTAGAACGATGAGGGGAGGACTTGCCGGTCCGGATTCTGAAAGCCGTAATTCTTGGCTCATGTTACGACGCCGGAGGATGACCCAGAGGACGAGCAGGGTTCCGAGCGCCCCGATGTAGAGACCGGCTTCATGGGATTGCTTGGGACCGTCTTCGTTCATGCCGACGTACTCTCGGAAGAAGTAGGGGCCAATGAACTGCAGCAGGTTCGCGGGGTGGAGCGAGAAGAAGAACCGGAACTCGGCTCCGGCGTTGACGCGGCTAGTGGCGGTGAGGACATCGAGGCTCGGAAGAAGCTGTACGGCGGCCATTGCGAGGGCGAGGACTTTCGCCGCCGCAGGCCACAGGCAACGGACGATGGCGCCGCACAAGGGCGTGAACGAGGCGGGCTGGAACTCGTGGCGCACTTGGTGAATGAGCAGGCAGACGCCGTAGATCACCTCCGCGAGCAGGGAAAAATACACCGCTTGCGGGAAGCCGCAGAGGAGTTGCGAGGCCGTCAGTACCGCGATGGCGAGACAGGCGCGGCGGCGTGAGCGGGGGGCGCCGGATCGCAGCGCGATATCCAGCGCGTACAGTAACCAGGGCAGGTGGGCCACGACTGCGATCATGTTCATGTGAATGTAGTGCAGCAAATTGAATCCGGAGAAGGTGAAGGTGAACGCGCCGAACAGCGCGGCGAACATCGGCAGCCGCCAGCGGCGGAGGAAGAGCGTCATGCCGGCGAACATGACGGGGTAGGTGGAGAGTAGCTCGATATTGAAGGCCCAGGTTAGTGGAAGGAAGCGGTACAGCGCGAGGTGGAAGGGGTGGTACATGCCGGCCTGACCTTCGCCGTGGGCGTAATAGCCGCACAGAATGGATGGCATCCAGGCGAAGTCGTCGCCGTTTTTCAGGCACTGCGAGTAGAAGTTGCGCAGGGGCAGGTGATATTGGGCGAGATCGTTGTAGAGATAGAGCTTGCCTTGAAGAAGGGGCAACGCGAGCGCGAGCGCGGCGGTGAGCGTTAAGAGAATCACGGATGCGGTCAGGAAGGTGGACTCGCGACTCGAGTCGTAGGGATAGACATCAGTAGTGGTTTGTTCGCCCTTCACGCGCAGGTTCCTTCCGAGGCCGGAGGCTATGGTAGCGCGTTGAGCGATGCAAAATCATTTGTCGCGCGGGGCTATCTCAGTCCCAGCGCGGTATTGATTACGAGTTGGACATCAACGGCGTCGACTTGGCCGTCGCGGTTGACGTCGGCGTCGCCGATGATTGTCAGGCCCAGGGCCCGGTTGATCACCAATTGGATATCCACGGCATCCACCTGGCCATTTCCGTCAATGTCCTCGAGGACGGGGTCCGTCAACGCGCCGGGAACCAGACTGAAGTCCGCCTGCTGGGCGCCTAGCGAGACGATATCCTTGACCTGATATTGTCCCTCGAACCCTTCGGCGCTGGCCTCGATGGTGTAGGCCCCTTCCGGTAGCGCGTCGAAATGGTAGAGGCCGTTCGCGTCCGAGGCCGCGGTAGAATTGGCGGGACCGTTCACGGTAACCCGGGCGCTCTGCAGCGGCTGGCCGTTGGATTGGTTCGTGATTGTTCCGATGAGCGCGCCGGGCCCGGTAAATTTGGGCACAAGAGACGTGGACACCGTTTGAGTCACGCCGGGGGCGACGGTTGTGTCCTGTGTCTTGGTCTCGTAACTGGGCGCTGAAAATTGCACCGTGACGGGGGTATCGGTTTTCGCGGTAAGATTTGCCAATTCATAATTGCCGTCCGCGCAGGTGTACGCAGTGACGGAAATAACGCCGCCCATAATCGCGTCGACGTGCGCGCCGGCCAGTGGCAGGAGGGTGACGGCGTCGGTAACTACGCCGCGGATGCCACCGGAACCTGTGCGGGCGTGCAATCCGAAATGGACCAAGCGTTCGGCGGCCGGGAGGATCGACGCTTGCGCCGTTGCGGTGTCATATCCCGGTGCGAAGGCTTCGACGGTGTACACGCCGGCGGGAAGATTGAGCGCCCGGTATTCGCCGTTCAAATCCGCCACCACATTGCGGTCGACGCTCAACGCATCGGAGTGGATTCGCACGGCGGCGCACGCGAGCCGCGCGCCGGTGACAAAGTCCTGCACGACGCCGGAAAGCGAGCCCGACGGCGGCGCAAATACCTGGATACGGTGGTTGCCGGGGTCCGCGACATAGACACTGCCCGAGGTGTTCACCGCGATGCCGAATGGGTAGGTGAACTGACCTGCGCCAACTCCTCCCGCGCCCCATTGGGTGAGGTAGGTCCCGGAGGAGTCGAACTTTTGGATGCGGTGGTTGAAGGTGTCCGTGACGAAGACGTTGTCCGAGGCGTCGATCGCAATACCCGAGGGTATGTCGAAGTGTCCGTCGGTCGGCCCGCTTGCTCCCCATTGGTTGAGGTACGTTCCTGTGGAGGTGAACTTCTGAATACGGTTGTTAGAACAGTCTACGACATAGATGTTTTCTGAGGCGTCCACGGCGACGCCGTAGGGATAGTTGAACTGGCCGTCGGCCGATCCATTCGCGCCCCACTGGGTGAGGTAGACTCCATCGGACGAGAACTTCTGGATACGGTGATTGTAGGTGTCCGCGACGTAGACGTTGTCCGAAGCGTGGATTGCCAGTCCAAACGGGGAGCTTAACTGTCCGTTGCCTGTGCCGGTCCCGCCCCATTCGGTGAGGAAGGTTCCGGCGGACGAGAATTTCTGGATGCGATTGCTGTTGCAGTCGGACACATACACGGCGCCGGACGAATCCGCCGCCACGCCAGAAGGGGATTTGAACTGGCCGGCGCCCAGGCCATCGGTACCCCATTGGGTGAGATAGGTCCCCGAGGCGGTGAACTTCTGGATGCGGTGGTTATTGGTGTCCGCGATGTAGACCTTGCCGGTGGTGTCCGTAGCCACAGAATAGGGGTGATTGAACCGGCCGTCGCTAGCCCCGCCTACCCCCCACTGGTTCAGGTAGACTCCGGTGGCCGTAAACTTCTGAATGCGATTGTTCAATGTGTCTGCGACGGCAACATTGCCGGCGGGATCCGCCGCCAGGCTGGCGGGGTGGTTGAACTGGCCGGCGCCGGAGCCAACAGAACCCCATTCGGTCTGATAGATGCCGATGGCCGTGAACTTCTGTATGCGGTGGTTGGCGCTGTCAGTGACATATACGTTTCCGAAGAGGTCGACGGTGACGCCCGAGGGCTGATTGAAAGGACCACCGATCGTGCCCCCGGCGCCCCACTTTGTCAGAAAAGTTCCCGTGGAGGAGAACTTCTGGATACGGTTGTTGTTCGTATCCGCGACGTAGACGTTGCCCAGGGTGTCCAGGGCTATGCCGAAGGGGTGATCGAGTAAGCCGTCGGCCGCTCCTTCCGATCCCCATTGGGAAAGGTAGGCGCCTGTCGAGGTGAATTTTTGGATACGGTGGTTGTTTGTGTCCGCGACATAAACGTTACCCGTCACGGCGTCTACCGCCAGGCTTGCGGGATTCTTGAACTGACCATTACCCACTCCTAACTCGCCCCATTGAATGAGGAAAACGCCCGTGGACGTGAATTTCTGAATTCGGCTGATTCCGGTGTCGGCGACGTACACGTTGCCAAAGGAGTCGAGCGCCACGCCCTGCGGGCTCGCGAATTTCCCGTCGCCCATGCCGTAGCCGCCCCAGGAAGTGAGATAGTTGCCCGCGGCGTCGACCTTCTGAATGCGGTCGTGGTCCGTGTCAGCAATGTAAGCATTGCCGAGCGCATCAAAGGCCAAACCGCGTGGCGCGGACAAATTGGGCGCTCCGGGTAGGTCGGGCCAAGTCGCGGCAAGGGTGTATTCCTCTGCGCTGGCCTTTGTCGCCGGGCTAGTCACGAGATTTGCCGTGGACAGCAAGGAGATTGAAATGAGGATGTGAAGTAGCTTGTACGTACCCACCACCGCGTACCTCCCGCCAGCGAGTCCATTGCGAACCCACGACAACCCCATGGACACGGAGTGATGTCCATTCAAGAACTCAGAACCCCAACAGGTCTAGAACAATTATCGGGAGTTACGTGGTTGTCGTCAAGTATCTCGAGCGCCGGACAACGTCCGGATGCTAAGAAAGCGAAATACACAGGAATAACTCCATGCTCCCGTGAGTTCACCAGATGCATACATTGAGTCCGCCCCAGGCAAGATGGCAGGCCCGGCCCAGTCTCGTCCGGGCGGTATATGGTGTGCAGGCCCGTTCAATTCACGAGCGGCGGCAGAGTCATCACGGA
>JACRLJ010000117.1 GCA_016215105.1 Candidatus Hydrogenedentota bacterium | reverse complement strand
GCTGCATCAGGCTTTCGCCCATTGTGCAATATTCCCTACTGCTGCCACCCGTAGGTGTCTGGACCGTGTCTCAGTTCCAGTGTGGCCGATCAACCTCTCAGCTCGGCTACCCATCGATGCCTTGGTGGGCTATTATCCCGCCAACTAGCTAATGGGGGGCGGACTCATCTCTCGGCGAGGCCTTGCAGCCCCTTTCCTTGTCGGACCATGAGGCCCAACAATCGAATGCGGTATTAACGGCCGTTTCCAGCCGGTATCCCCCACCGAAAGGCAGATTATCCACCTGTTACTCACCCGTGCGCCACTTTATATGCCCTTGCGGGCTTTAACCGTTCGACTTGCATGTATGAAGCATGCCGCCAGCGTTCGTTCTGAGCCAGGATCAAACTCTCCGATAAAAAATCGAATAGTATACAGCCCGAAGGCTCTATCCTATTGATATCGAGTTTGATTCTTGCATTGTTACTTGCAGGAATCGTTTACTGGGTTCCCGTTGGGACAGGAACCTTATTTGGGGGTTAATGTAACTGCTAGGCGAACCTAGCCTTACACAACCTGCACATGACATGTTTGTGTGTTAAACATGCACCGTATTCAATTTTCAAAGAGCATTCACCACACGGCCACTCGGACCGCCCGGCAAGCACACAGAAAGACAACGCTCTCCGTTGCGCCGCATTCAGAACCCGGCGCAAGACAGCTTTCGTCTTATAACTATGCCTGGGAACCTTTCGACTATCACTCGGAGCGGGCGTCAGTGTCACCACCGACTCCACCCGAACGTACATCTTAGCACGTTCACCCTGACTTGTCAACCCCTGCGTCGCTCTCCGCTTTCGCGGCGTCCGCAGTCCTCTTTCGAGGCCAAGCTGACCGTCTTACCGCTGCTCCGAGCGGCGAAGGACAAGTAGCTTATCACAACCTTCACCCGTTGTCAACAACTTTTTCGCGACCCTAAGGCCTCGCCCGCTGCAGGGCTAACCCCGCCGTCAAGCAGTCGTCGCCAACGAACAAACAGAGCTTAACCAATTCCTAACTCGAATGTCAAACGACCTTCTAGCTCACCCGCGCGGCGCGCCTCTGCCGCCTGTCCTCGGGATCGCTTTGTCAATAGTTGTGAGTGCTAGTACTGTCGCAATATAGCACATAGAAATCACGTACTGGACGATGCGCGGCGCCAGTTGTCTAATCCCTTTCGCATATCCGGCACAGGGTCTGTAGCACTTTCCTCGTACTCCATCATAATCGGTCCGTTGAACCCGACGGTGTGCAGCGCTCGGGCCACCGCCGCCATATCCATGTCGCCCTCTCCAAGAATCGTCTCCGGCCCGCCGAAGCGCCAATCCTTGAGATGCAGCGAGTGTACCCGGTCACCAAGCGCCGTAATCACTTCGTGCGGCTTCTCTTGCGAGCGTATCGAATGGCCGGTATCCACACACGCGCCAATCATGGAGCTATGCTTTTCAAGCGCCCGCAGAGTGTCCGCCACCTTGTCATACCGTGCGCCAGGACCATGGTTATGGATCGCAACCTTCACCCCAAACTCCGCCGTGAGATCGTCGAGATTATCGAAGGACTCCGGCGCCGGGTCAGCCGTTAAGACCTTTACGCCTAAGGCCTTAGCAAACTCGAACTTCTTCTGGTTTGCCGCAGAATCCGCCCCAAACCCTTCCACGCCATAACACGGAACCGATACCCCAGCTTGTTCCAGTGCGCGCTTCACTACCTCGAAGTTCGCATCATCCTTGTCCGGCGGGAAATGCACCCCGCAGAACTCCATGTGGCTCAGCCCAAGCTTCCTAAGACAGGCGATGCTATCCTCCAGCTTCTTGAACTCGCGAAAGCTGTAGCTCTGCGCCCCGACGGTGTATTGCCGTCCGCCCGCCGCGCCTGCCCAAGCCAGAGCGGGATTGGACACCATCGAAAACGGTTGTTTCGTTGCACCAATCTTCTTCATGCTGATAGTTCCCTTCTGTTAGTTGCCCACCATTAAGCGGGTCAACGAATCACGATCAGTCTGAAATCCAGAAGAACGCCTTCCCTAGCCTCATTCACACGCCGAGACAGCCAGAGGCTACCGGCTATTCCGACTCCCGTTCGAAAATCAAGTCGCACAGCACGGACCTCCCGTATCCGGCCGTTGCTGGAGCGTAGGCCTGCACGAATCGCCATCC
Organism: Candidatus Hydrogenedentota bacterium; assembly: GCA_016215105.1. Lineage (GTDB taxonomy): Bacteria > Hydrogenedentota > Hydrogenedentia > Hydrogenedentales > SLHB01 > JACRLJ01. The sequence goes on along the minus strand of JACRLJ010000117.1, from coordinate 34,397 downwards.
GTTCCGCGCATGTTGTTCAATTACCTGCTGGTAATCCGTTGAGAGGCCTCCAAAAAAACCGCCGCCAACCTTCACACGTACGAATCTATACTCATATTTTCCGGCCATCAACTAATCTCCTGTCGGTTCTCTGCTACCCGCCCTCTGTTCGAGTATCAGTCGAGTTGAAGCGTCCCAGTGCCTTATCGGAGAAGAGCGGGCGCCGGGGAAGGACTTCCAAGGATAGCTGGCCCGTTCACTTCGACAAGCGTTTCAACGAACAAGCGATTCAACGCGGCGGGCGAACGGGTCTTTGCCGGCGCTTGGCGCGTGGCGTTGAACCGCGACAGCTCCTGCTCGACGAACGACGAGATAGTCTCGTTGCGCGGCCCTCTCCGAAGTTCTTCCCCGGATTTCTTTGCCGCCAGGAGGCGATCTATTTCCGCCCTCAGATCGTCGCGGTCCACAACGCCGTCAACAAGCTTCTGGAATTCTGTCGGGACCACGCCGAGCCCCCGCTCGATCCAGATGCACGCCAGCACTGGCCGTAGCACGTAAAAGTACTTCTTCGTCCAGACCTCTGAGCCGCTGAGGTATTCTCGGCAGTTCCCCTCCGCCATGTGGAGGTAATGATGCATGCAGGCGATCGGCGAATAGTACTGGGGAAGCAACGTCCGAAGTCTGTCGGCCAGCGGCGATTTTGACGCATACACAATCGGCGATTGAAGCCACTCCAACAACGGCGGGTTCGATTTGCGAAACAGGTCCAGAGCTTTCAGCAAATCCCACCCGCTCGCATCGAGCCCCTCAGAGATAGGGCGTTCGATCACGTCCCGGTCCCGCTGAATGGACAGATAGGCGCTCGTGGGACGCACAAAATAAACCGGACATCGTAATCGCTGTCCGTAGACTCGAAACCCCAGGCCCGACTGCCCGATTCGCACGCATAGAGGACCGTGACCTTTTCCTCCAACTCGATACGCACAAGCGTGGCTTGGATATCTTCGCGCGAATACGTCACCACAGCGTTCTCCGTGCGCCGTTGCGGCTCGCTCTCTTCCTAATCTGACGGCCCGATCATCTTCGTCGGATCGACTTCCTTCCTGAACTCCGCCTCCGTTAGCAAGCCGAGGTTGACCGCTTCTTCGAGCAGGGTCGTACCGTGCTTGTGCGCCGTCTTGGCGACCTTGGCCGCGTTGTCATAGCCGATCTTGCGGTTTAGCGCCGTGACCAGCATCAGCGACTTGTGCAGCAGTTCGTCAATGCGCGCCTTGTTCGGGGCTATGCCCTCAGCGCAGTGCTCGGTAAATGAATTTGCCGAATCCGCCAGCAAGCGGATGGATTGGAGCAGGTTGTAGATGATCACCGGCTTGAACACGTTCAATTCGAAATTGCCCATGGCGCCGCCGAGGTTGATCGCGGTGTCATTGCCGATGACCTGCGCCGCCACCATGGTCATGGCCTCGCACTGGGTCGGGTTCACCTTGCCGGGCATGATGGACGAACCGGGTTCGTTCTCTGGAATTGTAATCTCGCCTAATCCACAACGCGGACCGCTCGCCAGCCAGCGAATGTCGTTTGCGATCTTCATGAAGCTGCACGCCACGGTCTTCAGCGCGCCGGAGGCCATCACCATCGCATCGTGCGCCGCAAGGGACTCGTACTTGTTCGGAGCCGTCGTGAACGGCAAGCCCGTAAGTTCGGCGATCTTCGCCGCCACCCTCACGTCGTAGCCCTTCTTCGTGTTCAGGCCGGTGCCGACCGCGGTCCCGCCCAGGGCCAGTTCCGCCAGCTTCGGCAGGATGGACTCCACACGCTCGATGCCGTTGGTCAACTGCTGCACGTAACCGGAAAACTCCTGCCCCAGCGTTAGCGGCGTCGCATCCATCAAGTGCGTGCGCCCAATCTTGATGATGTCCATGAACGCTTTCGACTTCTTCGCAAACTCGTCGCGCAAGCGACGCAGCGCAGGCAGCAAGTGATGGTGAATCTGCTCCACCGCCGCGATGCTCATTCCCGTTGGAAAGGTGTCATTCGACGACTGCGACATATTGACGTGATCGTTCGGATGGACCGGCTTCTTACTGCCCATCACCCCGCCCAGCATCTCGATAGCCCGGTTTGAGATCACCTCGTTCGCGTTCATGTTGGTCTGCGTGCCGCTGCCCGTCTGCCACACCACCAACGGAAAGTGCTCGTCGAGCCTGCCATCGATCACCTCGTCGGCGGCCGCGCAGATCGGCTTACACAACTCATCCTTCATCATCCCCATGTCCCGATTCACCAGCGCGGCGGCCTTCTTGAGTATCCCGAGCGCGCGAATCAGTTCGCGCGGCATGCGCTCCGAGCCGATCTTGAAATGCACCAGCGAGCGCGCCGTCTGGCAACCGTAGTACTTGTCATTGGGTACCTGCATCTCGCCCATCGTGTCAGTTTCGATTCGGTAGTTCATGTGGCTCTCCTCCAGAATCATCAAGGTGATGATCGTCTTCAAAGGTTAACGGAAGCCCCAAAAGATAAACTCTACTGATTGGCCACTAGCCAATCAAGAAGTATCTCGTTATGGATATGCGACTGGTCACTGTCCGAACGTAGTTGCACGCTTTGGCCGGAACGGGTGATAATCCAGCGCCCGTCGCGAAGAGGCGGCCAGGAAGAGGATCTTGGGAGCCAATACTACAACTATGGGTATGAGTCCAAAGCCGCTTAAGCCAAATACAATTATCCCCGCTGAACAGCTTACAGGGATGATTGTCTTCATTCGAGGCCAAGACGTCGTACTCGATGCGGACTTGGCGGCCCTCTACGGTGTCCCAACCAAACGATTTAATGAGCAGATAAAGCGTAATAAGGATCGATTTCCGGACGATTTCATGTTCCAACTTACGCGAGAGGATATTGCTTCCTTGAGGTCGCAATATGCGACCTCAAGTTCCGGCCACGGTGGACGCCGGTATCTGCCCTACGCCTTCACCGAGCATGGGGCACTCATGGCGGCCAACGTGCTGAATAGCCCGGCCGCTGTCCAAGCGAGTATCCAGGTCGTAAGAGCGTTCGTGCGGTTCCGGCGGCTCATCGCCACTGACGAGGACCTTGCCCGCAAACTCGCGGTTCCGGAAAAGAAGTATGACAAGAACTTCAAAGTTATCTTTGACACTCTTCGCGCACTTATGACGCCACCCGAATCTCGGCGCCGCGCGATCGGATTTCTCGCGCACGACAAGGCCGAAGTGAAAAAGTAACCAGGCCCCAACTCTCCGCAAGCGGCTCATCCGGAAACAGCGAGAGCCCGGCGGCGAGTACGCCGCCGGGCTCGGAGGTCCGCAGAAGATTACTTCTTCGCCTTCGGGGGAACGATCGCGTCCTTCGCTTGCTTCGCGATACGGAACTTCAGCACCTTCTTCGCCGGGACCTTGATGGTCTCGCCCGTAGCCGGGTTACGCGCCAAGCGCGCCTTGCGATCCGCTACCACAAGCTTGCCGAGACCCGGCAATGTGAAACCATTCTTGGCTTCCTTGTACGCCAGCTCCGTGATCGCGACCAAGGTCTCATTGACCTGCTTCTTGCTCAGACCGGTCTTGTCCGCCAAATCAGCTACAATCTGCGACTTCGTTTTTGCTTTACCTGCCATTGTTTCTTCTCCTTCCTAACGTTTGGGATCCCACACGGCCCCTCTTGCTTCTTACAATACCAATCAGACGGCACAAGCGGCGCCGCCTCAAACCGCCGGTTCGATCCATGTGTTTACTACTAATTCATGCCCGACCGCAGCCTATTGCTTACATCTTGAATATCGATTTGTCAAGCCCTATTTTTCGGGTTAGAATGAAATTCGCCTCACGAAACCCTTATATTTACGGGGCGGGAACGTCGTCGCGCCAGCGCCCGAGCTCGACAGACGCCGCAAAACTCTCAATTTTGCCTTATTTTTCGATGTTTGCGCCGCGCAGACCACGGCGATGGATTGCCCGTACCGGGTCCGAATGACCGCATTCAGGAAGGAAGAACTCTTATGCTCATCGCCGCCTTGGGCGATATTCACGGCAACTTGCCCGCGCTCGAAGCCGCGCTCGAAGCCATTGACGACGCCGGAATTCACACCATTCTCAATACTGGCGACAGCGTCGTTGGCCACCGCTGGCCCAACGAAGTCATCGAGATTCTGCGCGAACGGGACATCCCCGGCGTCCAGGGCGAGATGGATCGCTACGCTGTGATCTTCCATCGCAAGCAGGCCACGCTGAAGAGTAAAGAGGTCGATCCGGAACTATTCGATCAGATTCGGCAGACGCACGAGGCGATGCGCAGCGAGAATCTCGAATACCTTCGCGGTCTGCCGCGCCATCGCACCCTCACCGTTGACGGTATTCCCATCGCCCTGTGTCACGGCGCCCTCACAAGCCAGTCCGAAAGCCTCAATGCTAACGACCCTGATACCAAGTTCAGCCGGCAACGCGAAACCATTCCCGTCCGGCTCATCGTTTGCGGGCGTACCCACGGGCCTTTCTCTCGCATGGTGGGCGATACATTATTCGTGAACCCTGGCAGCGTGGGCATTCCGGAAGGCGCGAACGCCGTGGCGCGTTACGCCATCATCAATACCGAGGAAGAGCCCTGGACCGCGGAACTGCCGTCGGCGCCGTACTGATGCTTCTTCTCAACCTGCAAGAAGCGCGGGCAGTAGCTCGATAAACGCCGCCCAGCTCGTGAACGTGTGTCTCGCGGTAGTATGCTCCGCATATGTATCGTTGTCCCCCACGAACAGCCCTGCCGTGGCGCCGATGGCGTTCGCGCCGGCAATGTCGGTGTATTCCAGGTCACCAACGTGTAGTAGCTCCTCCGGCCGTATCGCCAACGCACGCAGCGCCGCGTCAAACATCGGCGCTTGGGGCTTCGACACACCAATCTGATCTGAAAAGACCAAGCAGGTGAAGTATTCGAGGAATCCGTTGCGTTCGAGTAGTGCGCGGATCGATGGACTGGGGCTCATGCCGACATCGGATATGATTCCAATCGGAACGCGTTTCGCCGCCGCTCGCACTGCGTCCAGGGCGCCTTCGATGGGAACCGCCGGGTAGTATACGATCGCCGTGGCAAAGGTATGCGCGAGTTCCTTCGCCGTATGCGGCTCGAATGAAACCCCTAGTTCCCGAGCCAATATCGCCACCGAATCCTCGGGCCGCAACGTACGCTGATCCTCGCGATGACTACGCTCAAATTCCGCGTAGACCACCGAAAACGCCTGTTCTGCGCTCTGCTCGGATACACCGCTGGCCGCAATCAGCGCATCCATGCGAATACGTTGGCGCGCGGTCTGATTGCCCGCCTCTTTGAACAGGGTACGCCAGAAATCGAACGTAATTGCGCGAATCGCCATCAGATTCCGTCGTCCCCGGGCGTCTCGGCGTCATCCGGTTTCGATGTACCCCCTTCGTTCGCAGGAACCGCCATAGCCGGCTTGTCCGAACTCGGACGCAAGTCCTCGCGATGGCGGTCCTTGCCCAGTCCAAACTCCTCGATCAACTTCTGCGTCCGCAACAACTCCGCTTCGGGAACGTTCTTCGTCCGATGCGCGACGCGACGCGCCGGCATACCCGCCCAGATCTCGTACGGGCCGATGTCCTTCGTGACCAAGCTCCCCGCATGCACTACGGCGCCATCGCCAATGGTGATCCCCGGTCCGATGTAGACCCGGCTGCCAATCAGACATTCGCGTCCAATGATCACGGGTTTGGATATCTGCGGCGTATAGCGCCAATGCTGCTCCGTGCCGTAGACGACGTGATTGGTATCGCGAATGACCGTGAATTCCGCTATGGCCGTGAAATCGCCGATCTGCACCAGTGAATTCGCCTCGATGATGCAATAGTACCCGCAGCCCGAACGGTTTCCGAACACGATCTTTCCCTGACCCCGCGTCCGAAGGATCACGTTGTTCCGGAAACGGCAGCCATCGCCCAACTCGACATGGCCGTCCACTTCCAGGTATTTCGCAGGAAACTCGCAGCCCTTGCCCTTCTTTGCAAACTTGCGCCCGTGCTTCCACGTGCGCCAAAGACCTAGTACGCCTCGCATGCAGTCCTCCATGGAATTGAAGGGTATTCTAGCGAAGAGAAGACCGTCCGGACAACGCGGTCATTCAAACCATTGCCGCAACGGAATTGCCACTAGCGAAGCCGTAACGCACACGACCATGGTCGCCGCGATTGCGCTGGCCAGAAAATGCAGCCAGGCGCGTCTGCCGCGCGCAGAAAACGCCCTCCGATAGACCGCTAGCTGGAGCCCCATAGCGATCATCCCAAGAGTGAAGTACATGGGCGTCAACCACGGCCACGGCTCCACCCACGCGTGGCGCAGGGCCACGCTCAACATACGATGGCCATCGAATCCGGCGCTGGTCTGACCCGCCACCAAACTCATGTACGGGAGAGGCGCGATCAACGGCAGGCACGTCAGCGCTATGGCAAGGACGGTCTTGTCCAGCGCATACTGACGCGCGCCCAAATGCGCGGCCAATAGCCACAGGGTGAACGCCCACGCCACGCCCGCAATCGGAAATACCAGAACCCAATGGAGCGCTTGAATCTCCGTAGCCACATTGAGTACCGAGAAGTAGTACATCACCAACGCCAGACACGGCTCTATCAGCGGCATCGGCCATCCCGCCCGGCCGTAGTACGTGAACGTGTAGTACCACCCCAGGCTCACCGAGAGCGCCAGCCAAATGCCAATGGCAAGTATCCATCGCGCGACGCGTGTTCGTGTAGGCTGATGCATCTGCCTGAATCATAGGAGAATCGGCGCTTCCGCCACAACACTACGGCTTGTACCCTATGTTTTCCACAGTCTGTTGTCCGTGTGGCCCGCTCGACATTTGCCCCGGCAACACGCTACTCTCCGAAGCGGGCAAATGGCGCCTCAAACTTACATCGAAAGAGGAAGCACGATGAAGACGCATACCGTAGGCATCATCATGAATGGCGTTACCGGACGCATGGGCACAAACCAGCATCTGGTGCGATCCATTTTGGCGATTCGGAACCAGGGCGGTGTCAAAGTCAGCGACGACGAAGTCATCATGCCCGAACCTGTCCTCGTAGGCCGCAATGAGAACAAATTGCGCGTGCTGTCCGAAGCGCACGGTGGCATCAAGTTCTCCACCGATTTGGGCGCTTTGTTGAAGGACCCCAATTACACGATCTATTTCGACGCGCAGACCACACTGCTTCGTTACGAGGCCGTCAAGAAAGCCATCGCCGCCGGCAAACACATCTACTGCGAGAAACCCATCGCAATGACCTCCGAAGAGGCGATGGACCTGCATCGCCGGGCCGAGACCGCCGGCGTCAAGAGCGGCGCGGTGCAGGACAAGCTGTGGCTCCCGGGGTTCCGAAAGCTGAAGTACCTAATCGACTCGGGATTCTTTGGCCGAATCCTGTCGGTACGCGGCGAGTTCGGCTACTGGGTGTTCACCGGCGAAGACCAACCCGCTCAACGGCCATCCTGGAACTACCGCAAGGCCGACGGAGGCGGCATCATTCTCGACATGTTCTGCCACTGGCGCTACGTGATCGACAACCTGTTCGGCAATGTCACGTCGCTGTCGGCCATGGGCGCCACGCATCTCCCCAACCGCGTGGACGAGCAGGGAAAGCCGTACCAGTGCGACACCGACGACGCGGCGTACGGCACGTTCATCACCGACCAAGGTGTCGTCTGCCACTTCAATTCTTCCTGGTGTGTGCGCGTGCGCCGCGATGATCTCCTGACCTTGCAGGTGGACGGCGTTAACGGCTCAGCCGTGGCCGGGTTGCGTAATTGCGTTGTGCAGCACAACGCCAACACGCCCAAGCCGGTCTGGAACCCCGACATCGACAACCCGATCGACTTCTACGGTAGCTGGACGCCCGTCCCCACCAACCAGAACTACGACAACGCGTTCAAGGCGCAGTGGGAACTGTTCCTGCGCCACGTCGTATTGGACGAGCCCTTCCGCTGGACCCTCAAAGAAGGCGCCAAAGGCGTCCAACTCGCCGAACTCGGCTACGCCTCCTGGAAGAAACGCGCGTGGGTTGATGTGCCCGCGCTGTAGCGTGTGATATCGGATTTGGGATTGTGGATTGTGGATTTGAAGACCGAGGGGGACTGAAGAATGAACAGCGCTGAATTCACGAGCCGAACAAGAGCTTCTTCCCTACGGGACATCCGGATGTGTGAGGCGTTCCCCATATCGCGTACGGCGGACGGACCTCACAGGCAAACAATTGGTGCGTTGCGGGACATGGATTATCGGAGTCGCATGTTTGACGCTACTGGACGTTTCCGACTAGGGCTTGCTCAGCGTACTTGCGGAGTTCCAGACTGATGTCTGTTCGCGTCAGGAACTTCTGAGCTATCGGTTCCGTTCGCTCTGGAACGTACATTTGCCAATGCCCGAGGCCGTGGAGGACGCTTTCCAGGCAGGCTTCGGCATCCATTCTCAGGACTTCGCCAAAGACGTGCAGCACGGCATTATTGATTCGATCTCGATCACAATGCTCCATGCCGCCGTAGAACGGAACGATGTCCCACCACATATAGCACGCATAGTTCAAATGGTTCGAATGCCCCGGATTAGCAATCGTGCGACCAGAATCATTGCCATAGACCGGCGCCATCAACTTTGCGTATAGCGGAATCATTGCATCAAAGCCGGCCCGACGGTCCGGCCAGGGAATTGTAGTGTCCGTGAACACAGCCATATGGTCGGAGCACGCGTTGGAAACGATGAAGTTAAGGCCTTGATCGATCTGCGCACGGGAAAAGCGGTCTATCAAGAATCCCGGTTCGGTAAACAGGTCGGTCAAGTGACGAAGCGTGCGTACCGGCTTGCGGAGTGGGTCCCACAGTTGAAGGTAACCGGATTCCGAATTCTGCCACCACCACGCAAGCTCTAGAATCGGGTGGTCAAACACGTAAGTGACCCAATCCTCGAACGACAGATTAGTCGGCAGGCGGCACGATTTCCTCGAATCGGTCATGATAGACAATGTAGTTTATGGGCAAGAAGATGTAAAGGTGACGCGAGAATTCGACAGAGACTTGCGTCGCCGACGGGCGATGCTGAATCTTGAACGAACCATGCCACGGGAACCCTCGTGCGACTTCCGTTGTCACACGGTCGTCTGCTTCGCGATCCGGACGCGCAGACGCTCTTCCAGTTCCCTCAGTTCTGGCGTAAACTCGACGCCAAAGTCCTCTGCCTCGAACACCGGCCGAATCTCGATTTCGGAATCCGTCTTCATGGGATTCGGACAACGTTTGACCCATTCGATCGCCTCGTCCATGGATTTCACGTTCCACACCCAGAACCCGGCGATGAGCTCGTTCGTCTCGGAAAACGGTCCGTTAATGACGGTCCGTTTCGGTCCTGAGAACTGTACCCGCACGCCTTTGGAGCTTGGATGCAGCCCTTGCCCTTCACCTGCGAGCATTACACCGGCGTTCACGAGTTCCTCATTGAACTTGCCCATTTCAGTTAGAAGTTTCACATCCGGTAGCCCGCCCGCTTCGGAATCCTTCGTTGATTTGACGATAACCATGACTCGCATCGCAGTAACTCCTTCCGGTTTTGTGGTCCAATTACGGACGCACGTTTGTGCACGCAATACCAAAGCACGACAACGGCGGCTTGGGCCCGGGGCAATCGATTACCGCTGTGACTTTACCGACAAGTCCCGTACGTCTTGCCGCCGGGCTCCGCCATTCAGACTACTGTTGCTGTTGCTGACAATTTAGCGTGATGACCGCAAAGTGCGCTCCCTGAGGATCAACGATCATTGCCATTCGGCCGATGGTTGGGATGTCGACGGGGCCGTAAATCTGCGCCCGGAGTTTGCGCGCCTGACGCGCTATCTTGTCGGTGTCCCCGACCTGAAAATACGGGATCCATTGAGGCTGCCTGTCTTGCATCTCCTCGGTAATCTCTAGCATGCCCGCAAAGGGACGATCCTGACCCTCAGGCTCGAACACGGTGTACGGCGTCGGTCCACCGTCCCACGACTTCGCACGCCACCCGAACAAGCCCGCATAGAATGCCGACGCCTTGGCGGTGTCGTGCGTGTAGAGTTCCGTCCAGCACAGGGCTCCGATTTCGTTTAGCCGAACCGTCTCGGATTGTTTGCGCGCCTCCCAGACGCAGAATTTGGCGCCCGTGGGATCTTGAAGATTGGCCATGCGATCCCCGTCGGCGTCAAACGGCTTCGTAAGAACTTTACCGCCGAGGGAGGTTGTCGTCTTTGCTGCTTCGTCAGCGTCCGTAACCGCCACGTACGAGTTCCAGTGTGGCAAAATGCCAGCCAGCTTGCGTTCCTCTTTCATCTGGTACATGGACCCGAGACGCTGACCGTCCAGCCGAAGAAAGGTATAGTCGCCTTCAGGCATGTGCAGGTCGTCGGATTCCCAATCGAACAGGGCGGAATAGAACTTTTTCGACGCCTTCGCATCGGCCGAACACAGTTCGGGCCAACAGAACGTGCCTGCTGCAACTTCAGTAATTACTGACATGACAAGCTCCTTTCACAGTTTATGTTGGTGGCTCCAGTGGGGATATCCTCTACATTCCTCTTCGTAAGTAAATCGCCGAACGCGTGTCCAATATTCCGTCTCCGCGAAGCAGCCCGAGACTCGTGGTAGAACATTCCGCAACTCGCGGACGTTTTCTCGCCGGGCTGCACAACCTTGTTCTGTGAAAACGACGAACAAAGAGCCGCGCAAAGGACAGGAAGTGGCAAATAAATCTGGAGCGGGGAATGGCGATCACGGACGTGCGGCCGCAGGGTCTTCAGTCGTCAGTGGATTGGTAGGCGGAGGTCCAGAAGTCGCTAAATACAGGCGGCGGTTCGGGGGAATCCATGAGCCGCTGCGTCATGAGGATTCCGACCATGACTTCCTTGGGATCGGAGTAGGCTGATGTTCCAAAGCCACCGGTCCAGCCGAAGCGTCCGGGAACGGAGGAGAGGTCGTCGCGCCGCGTGACAACGGCCATACCGAATCCCCAGCTGCTGCTGTCACCAAAGAACAACTCCGCCTCCGCCTTCTGTTCGGGTGTTAGTTGGTCCGTGGTCATAAGCTCAACCGAGAGCCGCGACAGGATACGATGTCGTCCGTGCTTTCCGTGGTTCAGCATCATTTGACAGAAGGCCAGATAGTCGTCGACGGTCGAGACCAATCCTCCCGCGGCGGATGGAAACGCGGGCGGGCGGGTCCACTCGCCACCGTGCGCATCGTCGTAGCCGTCGAAGGCGCCGGTCTTGTGATTCTTTACGTAGCAGCCCGGAAGCCGATCCTGCTTCTCGGCTGGCACGCTGAATCCAGTGTCTTTCATTCCGAGCGGCTCGAAGACGCGCTCACGCATGAACGTGTCGAGCAGTTGGTCCGCGGCGCGCGCGATTAGTACTCCCAACACATCGAGGCCCAGATCGTACATCCACGTCTCGCCCGGCTGACGCATCAGCGGCAAGGTTCCAACGCGCCGAATCCATTCATCCGGCGGAGGCAGTTGCTGCGGATGCGGGGGCCCTAGGAGTAGCTGCGCGTCGTCAAGAGCTTTTCGAATCGGAAAGCCGCTCGAAGGCGCCATGATGTGTCCCAGGCCCATGCGTAAGGTCAGCAAGTCGCGGAGCGTGATCGGCCGCTTCGCGGGCACGGTGTCGTCGAGCGGCCCGTCGAGCCGCTTCAAGACTTTGCGGTTGGCAAGTTCGGGCAAAAGGCGATCCACGGGATCGTCCAGCCGCAGCCGGCATTCCTCGACGAGGATCATCGCCGCGGCGGCCGCGATTGGCTTGGTCATTGACGCGATGCGGAAAATCGTGTCCCGCCGCATCGGCTCGTCTCCGCCGGCCGTCGTCACGCCGATCGCGTTGACGTGAGTCTCGCCGCGACGGCTGACCAGTGTGACGATTCCCGGGACCTCGCCGCGTTCCACGTGGCCGGTCATGATTCTATTCATGCGGCTAAGCCGCGCTTTAGATAATCCTCCGACGCTCAATCTTTGTTCACTCCGTTGTCTTCTCTACTGACCTCGATAAGTACCTTGCTCTCGCGCCACCTATTTCCGCAGAGGAATGAGGGCGCGGATTCGTTCGTCGCGAAGGAAAAGTCCGCCCCAGATAAGAACGCCGAATACCACAACCATGATCGGCGACTCGCCGATGCGAACGTGCGTAGCTATGGCGCCGCCGAGATAGCCCGTAAGCAAAATCGCGCCTAACACGGACGTTCGCGGAATGAGGTAAACGATGGTACAGCCGATCTCGAGTATCCCGAGAGTGAAGGCCAGGCTCCCGGGATATCCGAGGTGGGCGAATCCTTCCACTACCGCGGCCGGTTTTGCGAATTTCATGCTCGCGCTGAATACCAGCAGAAGTACTGGCACGGCGCTCATGACGTATCCCGCCCAGAGCATCGCTTTCGAGGGGCGAGCGGTTTGCGTGTCCGATGACATAAGACTTCTCCTTTCGAGTATCTTTGACCGTAGATCTAGCAAATTCCAACCTGGCAGTCAGTTCTGCGCCACATATTCCGCGAGCCGGTCGAAGGTGCTGGACCAGCCATAGTGATGTCCGTCGCGCTCGGTAACCGACTGGAACGGCGTCTGACGAAACGTCATTCGGGTCTTCCCCTCGTGCTCACTGAATGTGATCGCTACCACCGTTTCAAGGCCGCGCTCGCCGGGTTCCTCCCACGCAAAGGTGAACACGAGCCGCTCGGGTTTAGCAATTTCGCGGAAAACGCCTCCCAGCCAGAGGTCCGGCTTGCCCTCGGTTGACTTCAGGCAGCCGCGCCAGACGCCGCCAACTCGAACGTCCATGTCCATTTGAGTGGAAGGGTAGTCCCTGGGACCGAACCATTGCACGATGTGTTTGGGGTCGGTCCACGCGTTGAACACGAGTTCACGCGGAGCGTCAAAGTCACGCGTAATGACCAGTTCCCCGCGCACCGCCTCAGCAACCGCACTCTTGTTTCTTCCGGCCATGTTTCTCTCCATATATTGGGTTTCGGGCGCCACCTCTTGCGCGCCTCGAGTATGTTTGCGTCGCGCAGGTGACCGGCTGGTCCACTTAGCGATGCGGCCTCCTGTTCGTCAATTCCCGCCCGCTCAGAACCGACTCCTACCCGCCGGCCATTGCCCCTACGATCAGAAGAGGCTCGGTCCCCGCCTTAACCGCGTCGGGTAGCGGCGCATCCAGTGAGTCGTTGGACAGGTCCTGTTCGCATGCAAAGAATCTCACGAGCGGCCGGCGCTTCCGCGTGACACGATCTCGGATGGTCCCGCGTAGCATTGGGTAACGGGCCTCGATCGCGTCGAGAATGACCCGCAACGTTACTTCACCGGCGATGTCGAATGTCACTTCGTACTCGACGCGCGCCAAGGTCCGCAGGTGAGCCGGTAGAATGACTCGAATCATGGCAGCGTCTGAACTTCGACGGACAACACGGCCGGAAGGTCCCGGACTATCGGTGTCCAACTGTCACCCGAGTCAGCCGAACCGTAGACCTGACCGCCGGTGGTTCCGAAGTACACGCCGCAGGAATCAAGCGAGTCAACAGCCATCGCGTCACGCATCACGTTTACGTAGCAGTCGCGTTGCGGAAGGCCCTTGGTCAGCGCCTCCCACTCGTTTCCGCCCGTCCGGCTGCGATACACCCGCAACTTTCCGTCGGGCGGGAAGTGCTCCGAGTCGCTCTTGATCGGGACCACGTAGATGGTGTCCGGTTCGTGGGCGTGAACGTCGATGGGAAAGCCGAAGTCGCTCGGGAGGTCTCCGCTGACTTCATGCCACGAGTCGCCGGCGTCATCGCTCCGCATCACGTCCCAGTGCTTCTGCATGAACAGCACATCCGGACGCGAGGGATGCATCGCGATATGGTGTACGCAGTGGCCGACCTCGGCGTTGGGATCGGGCAGTTCGTACGGTGATTTCAATCCGCGGTTGATGGGACGCCACGTCTTACCTCCGTCATCGGAGCGAAACGATCCAGCGGCGGAAATCGCTGCGTATATCCGTCCGGGATTGCCCGGATCGAGGAGTATAGTGTGCAAGCACATGCCGCCGGCGCCCGGCTGCCAGAATGGCCCGGAATTGTGCGTGCGAAGCCCCTGAAGTTCCTGCCATGATTGCCCCCCGTCCGTCGATTGGAATAGGGACGCATCTTCGGCCCCAGCGTACACCGTGTCCGGATCGGTAAGCGACGGTTCGAGATGCCACACCCGCTTGAACTCCCAAGGGTGGGGCGTACCGTCGTACCAAAGGTGAGTTCCGGGGTCGCCGTAATACACGAACTTGTTGTCCACGGGCTCCCACGTCGTGCCGCCATCGTTCGAGCGCTGGATCACCTGGCCGAACCAGCCGCTGGACTGCGAGGCATACAACCGGTCAGGGTCAACCGGTGAACCTTTCATATGGTAGATCTCCCAGCCGGCAAAATGAGGCCCACTGACATCCCATTTCTTTCGCTTGCCGTCCGATGACAGGACGAACGCGCCTTTGCGCGTGCCAACGAGTACACGTACTGAACTCATTTCCCTCACTCCTCCTCCGATGTGGTCTCTAGAGCGCGGCCAGAAAGCCTCCTTTTACCAAAACTCGACAAAAGCGAGATCTGGTGTTAGACAACTTACAGATGCTTTCTGGCCGCGCCGCGTCAATCAACCGGCTTTCTGGCCAGACTCCTGGATCACTATGGAAATCGGTGTGCCTATCTCTGAGGTAGCTCCCTGGCGCATCTTGGACACGGTCGCCGCAACCGCTCTCGCTTGCGCCAGTAACGCGTCAAATTAGCCGTCCAGCGTCTCGTCCATGCTCACGACTAGATGAACGGCCTCCGGCGCGGAATTATTTCTGTCTATTCCTTTACGGGTACCCAAATCTCGATGTCGCCCGTGCCGGTTTGGGGGTCGAACTTTTCACCGTACCGTTCGAAGCTTGGCGAGTCCGCGATCTCGCGTCCCGATGTCGGCCGCCAGTCGCACCATATAGCTTGGATGGTGTTGGGAAGGGCGGAGGCGTGTTCTGAATGCGTGAACACCGCGTATCGACTTCCCGGGACCATCACGTGACTGAAGCCCGGTGCCAGGTCGGATACTCGCGATACTTCCACGCCGGTCAAGTAGTCGAAATTGCCGTCCGAGTCGAAGTTCCAGCACACTCCGTACGCCACCCCGTTTACCTGGTCCGGAACCTGGCCGATATACGGAACAAACCCGTGCCAATGCGCTGGTATCTCTGCGCGGGTCTGTTGGGAATAGCGTGTCTTCAGCCCAGCGATCAGTATTGGCTTTCCAGTCTCAAATCGTGGCGAAACCATCTGCGCGTTACTTGCTTTGCTCATCAATGTTACCTCCGTAGACTTCGTGCCGCGGTTAGTTCGGTCTTCTGTTAACTACTGGA
This sequence comes from Candidatus Hydrogenedentota bacterium, assembly GCA_016215105.1. Classification (GTDB taxonomy): domain Bacteria; phylum Hydrogenedentota; class Hydrogenedentia; order Hydrogenedentales; family SLHB01; genus JACRLJ01. The sequence goes on along the minus strand of JACRLJ010000117.1, from coordinate 18,987 downwards.
CCGGTTCAGGCGCTGGCAGGCGCTGCCAGTCCGGCTTGTTTGAGGCGCTTTGCGTCGGCCTGCGCCGCCGCATCGAGATTCGCAAGCCCGTCCTCGAAGTCGGCACCGATCATTTTGTCCATGCTCATGACGATCGATAGTGCCCTTGCGAAGAACGCGGTCTTGCCTTCCATCATCCAACTCACCTTGGTTCCTTCGCCGGACGGGGCGAGCGTGAAGGTCACGTGGTTATTGCACGCAAACGGCTTGGACATCTCGAGCTTCATCGAAACGAACTCGCCGGCTTTGCTGTCCAGGATCGTCGTGCGGCCGGCCCCCGCCATCGCGTTGCCGCTCCACGAAAAACTAGCCCCTGCCCCCGCTGCGGGGCCGTCGTAGGTTTTCTGCATCTTCGGATCGCGTTTGTAGTACGGCGACCATCGCTCCCACTGATGGAAGTCGTTGATCAACGGGAACACAACGTCGGTGGACGCGTTGATTTGCGCCGTCCGTTCCACGCGGAATTCTTTCGGGCGCGTAGCCGCGAATACCACCACGGCGACGACAAGAACGACGACGACGATTCCGACCATAATGAGCGATCTTAACATGGTCTTGCTCCTTTTGATTATGCCCGCGAAGCGGCGGGCTCATCCTGCGCCACGATAACCATCCAGGAGACGCCGAACTTGTCCGCGGTCATACCGAATCGCGAGGAGAAAAACGTCTTGGTCATGGGCATCTGCACTTGCCCGCCATCGGACAGCGCCGCAAAAAGCCGCTCTGCCTCGGCGTCATTCGCCGCGTTGATCGAGAGCGAAACGCCTTGAAAGTTTGGCTTTCCGAGACAGTGTCCGTCGGAAGCCATCACCGTTGTGCCGCCAATCCGGAAGCTGGAGTGCATCACTTTGTCTTTCGGGACGTTTCCCATAGGGGGCTCGGGGCTGTCCTGAAACCGCATGAGCATGAGTACTTCGGCGCCCAGAGCTTTCTGATAGAATGCGAGCGCCTCGTCACAACGGCCGTCAAAGAACAGATAGGGTTGGACGTGCATGGGGTATCCTCCTTGTGCTTTGTAGTCGGTTCGTTATTCGCGCCAGCCGCTGCCGACGGCTGGCGAAGAGTTCTGTCTAGGGTCTACGGTTCAGGGCTTAGTGCTTAGATCAGTGGCCGGATTAGTTCCGTGCGCCAGTTGTCCGGACTGGGATTTGTCTCTGGGCCAGCGAGGTACGTTTCCCATAGCGACGGCCCTGGAGTCCGGCCCTGCGCGACAATCCACGCGTCAAACTCGCCCCACGCCGATTCAAGTCCCTCGTACGGGCCGTGGTAGATCGTCCTCGCTACGGTCGCGGCGGGCAGGCGCCCGTTTGTGACTCGGCCTGCGGCGGCAACTAATTTGTTTACCGGTACGCCGAGTTCGAAGTCGAACGTGTCGGGATGCATCTTCAAGTGGCGCGTGAACCATGCGCCTGCCGGAGCGATGTCCTGCGCGGCGAGTGTAGCCATCAACTCCTGGCGACCCGGTCCCATAACCTTCATAATCTCCGCGCGCGGAACGGTAATACGGATGACGGCCGTCGGCTGGACGGAAGTCTGCACAATTTTGGGCGTGTCTATCACGGCAATACCCTCCTCGCAGGATTGTCTGAACTGTCTTCTTCGCCGAGCGTATTTCGTGACTGTTCTACTTTATCGCGTCGCTCAGCGCGCCCCGCGCGATGCAGAATTCCGCCAAGCCATGCGCAAGGCAATGCGGTAAGCGCGAGCGAGATTGGATACCAATTCGGGCCCAGATCCGACATCGTGATCGCGGTAATTGCGCCGGCCGTACTCAGTACAAGCCCTGCAAAGCCCAACGCCAAGGCGTGAGCCATCGGAGAACGTGGCGCCAACTTAGCCGCGATGTAACTGCCCGCAACACCGTACACGGTCCGATAGGCCAACGCCAAAAGATTCAAGCTTGGGGCATTCATTGGCTGCCCCCAAGGCGGATACACCTTGAGTACATGCAATATCTGGTCGGTACCGAGCGATAGCGCCGCAACCGCAAAGAACCCAGAGAACACCGCTACGGCGCTTCGCAGCAGGCGCCGGGGCTGCGCATTCATTACTGTCTCTTGAGTTGTCATTTGGAATCCTCGATTTCTCGCCGCATTTGGCCCAAACCATATGACCGTCTAGGCGGTCATCTCTGCCAGGTACTCTTCGAGGCGCGCAAGGTGCTGCTTCCCACCTTCGATCGCGCCGTATTTTTCGACCACCAGGGCGCGCGCCGCGGCTGTCGGGAAGATCGACCGCATGGTGACGTTGGTCTTGCCGACTATATCATCAAAGGTCACCGTCACGTGAAAATCAACGGGGCCATCCGGAACGTCGCCGCCGTGGGAGTACACCAGCCGTTCGGGTCTTGCGACCTCTATGAAAACGATCCGGTTCGGGTAATCGACACCGTCGGGACCGTGCATGATGAACCGCCAGACACCACCCGGCCTCACATCCATTTCGTGGATGGTGTTCGTGAACCCGTTTGGTCCCCACCACTGCGCCACATGATTGGGATCGGTCCACGCCTTCCACACCAATTCACGGGGCGCATCCAGGACACGCGTCAAGACAATTTCCCGATCAGCGGTACTTGCCGCGTTAGCCGCAACCTTGTTCATAGTCTCTATCCTTGTGTCACGTAATGCCGCATTCTCAAGTATGCGCCAAGTGCGCCTCGAGGCGCTCAAGGCTCTGCATACACGCTTCGCTCAAATCCATCTTCACCATTGCATCGCGAATTGCGATCGATTCAAACCCGATGCGGATGACTAGTTTGGTCTTGCCGCTGAGTTCATGGAAGGTTACCGTCTGAAGCGCAGCCAACGAGGGCCTCTGACTCCTGTCTCGAGTTGGATTCACCAAGTCGTGCCACTCCTCCGGATGTTCAGACCAGTCAATCGTCATAACTAAGCGCTCGGGCGCTACAATCTCGCGAAAGACCCCGGTGAGCGGATAGTCGGCGCCGTTGGGGGCGCGCATGACGATGCGATAGGCGCCGCCGGGCCGAAGGTCTAGTTCGCACGCCGGGCATGTGAACCGATGCGGCCCCCACCACTGCGTCACGTGCTTCGGGTCGGTCCACGCCTCGAACACGAGCGAACGCGGCGCATCGAGCACGCGGGATACCACGATTTCCCGCTCGGCCGCATTCGTTGCATCGCTCTTGGTCTTTGTCATGGTTCTTCTTCCTTGGTCGTAACGCCTGCCTGAAGTCATTCTCTCGGCAGATGCGCCTCGAGGCGGTCCAGGCTCTGCGACCAACCTTCGGTCATTCCGACTTTCAACATTCCGTCGCGAATCAAAGGCGAATCGAAGCGCGTTCGGACGGTAAGCTTGGTCTTGGCGCCGAATTCTTCAAAAGTCACTATCTGTAGAGCCATCAGAAAAGGCTTCTTCGATTTGTCGCGGACCGGATTCACCTGGTCATGCCACTCGTCCGTGTGCTCTGAGCAGTCCATGCTCATGATGAGGCGTTCAGGCCGTACGACTTCCTGAAAGACTCCCGAGACCGGATATTCCGCGCCATCGGGTCCGCGCATGACGATTCGATAGGCGCCACCCGGACGCACGTCCATTTCGCAGACCGGGTTCGTAAAGTCGCGCGGTCCCCACCATCGCGCCATGTGTTTGGGGATCGTCCAGGCGTCGAATACGAGCGTTCGCGGCGCGTTAAGTACGCGTGTGATGACGAAGTCGCGATCGTCGGAAGCTGTCATCATCGGCCCGGAAGCCAATGCGGTGTTCAGGTCATTTCTTGCCACGGCCATGCTTCTTCTCCTTTGCCTGCAAATCGCGAAGGTAGACCTCCAAACGGTCGAGCCTCTCCTCCCAGAACCGGCGGTAGCGCTCAACCCAATCGGCGACCTCCTTGAGCGGTTTTGCCTCCAACCGGCACGGCCGCCACTGGGCCTCACGGCCGCGCGCTATCAGACCGGCATGCTCCAGCACCTTGAGATGCTTGGAGATTCCGGGCATTGTCATCTTGAAGGGCTTCGCCAGTTCAGTGACAGAAGTCTCGCCCAGCGCTAGCCGCGCAAGTATCGCGCGCCGCGTGGGATCGGCCAGAGCCGCAAACGTTGTGCTGATGGGGTCGGCGGACATTTGTATTATACCTCTTAGTTAATTAACCTTTCGGTAAAATACACCATCGCAGGCCGTTTGTCAATAGCCGCTTCGTTCCTACAATTCTAGTCCTGGTGCATGCCAAGTCCTCGGGGTCAGGGAGCGGCCACGCACAGACTCAGCTCTTCGCACGCCCGCAGTCTCTTCAACAGATACGAATGCTCCGATTTCACTGCGGTGAATTGGAGCGCTTTACGAAAATGACTGGCTGCGGCCTCGGTATGATCGAGTTGCGCCTCGAACTCGCCCAGAACCGCATAGAGCAGGTAATACCTGTCCAAGCGCTCCCGGCCCGGAATAGTCTCGACACATTCAATCCCGGCCTTGGCACCGTTCACGTTCGCAACGGCGACGGCGCGATTAAGAGCGATGACGGGGGAATCGTCGAGTTCCACCAGTTGGTCATACAAGGCAAGAATCTGGCTCCAGTCCGTTGACTCGAAATCGCTCGCGGCGCAATGGCACGCGGCGATGCCCGCCTGGAGATGGTATTCGCTTAGTTCTTCTCCGGACGCCGATTGGCCAAGGTGAACCATGCCGCGGCTAATCATTCCCTGGTCCCAACTCAAACGATCCTGGTCCATGAGACGCAGTATCTGTCCTTCTCCGTCAACACGCCCCGGCAAACGCGCGGCGTTCAGTAACATGAGCGCGAGCAGCGCGTGCGTGCGGGGCCGGTTGCCTGCCGAGTGGTTGACCAGGAGAGTCCCAAGGCCGATCGCTTCGTGACAAAGTTCTGCCCGGATCAGGTTCTCACCACTGGACGCTTTGTAGCCTTCGTTGAAGAGCAGGTAGAGCGTTTTCTCCACGCCATCCAAGCGGGACGCCAGCTCGGCGCCCAGGGGACTTTCGAAAGGTACGCGCAACTCGCGAATTCGCTGCCGGGCTCGCGTCAATCGTTTTGCGACCGCGGCCTCGGTCATCAGAAATGCATTCGCAATTTCGGCGGTATTGAGTCCGCAGAGTGTCTTGAGCGCCAAGGCCACCCGCGCATCCTCCGGAATCAGCGGGTGGCAACAAGCAAACATCATTCGCAGCCGGTCGTCCTTAATCTCGTCGTCGAAGAAGAGCGGCTCGCTGCCGTTCGCGTTCTCCAACTGCCGCTCGACCGACGCGGTAATTCCCGGTTCCTTTTCGCGGAACCGCTTTTCCCGGCGGATCACATCCAGCGCGAGATTCTTCGCTGTTTGCGTAATCCATGCAGCGGGATTGCTCGGGATGCCGTAGTAAGGCCACGTCTGCATCGCGCGAATCAATGCTTCCTGAACCACGTCTTCCGCTAACTGCAGCCGCTCGGTCCCGAACATCTTCGTCAGGACGGAAACCAGCTTCCCGGCTTCATGCCGAAACAGGTGTTCCGCCAACCGGGACGCCTCGCCCGTTGCGGGTATCGGGCTCTGTTCTTCTAGCAGGCTCACGCTTACACCGTCGCCGCCGATGCCTTGGCAAGGTACTCGCTCGCGCGCTGCATGGTAGGGCAGCACTCGGCTACCGGCCTGACCTCCACCGTCAATCCGTATTCCAGCGCGGGGCACTCTTTCGCAATCTCCAAAGCAGTGTCGAAATCGTGGACGGTAAGCAGGAAGTAGCCTCCGATAGCTTCCTTGGATTCGGCGAAAGGACCATCGGCCACGGTGCGTCCTTTCTTCCCGGAAACGATTCTGCCTTCATGTACGAGGGGCTGACCGCCTTTGAGCTTGCCCTGCTGGAGCAGCCGTTCGTACCATGCGGTCCATTGGCTCATGACCTTCTGAATTTCCGCCGGGGAAAGTTCCTTATCCCACTGCGCCCCCCGGAACAGCAACAGGTATTCTGATGTTGTTGAATTCATGCTCATTTTCTCACCTTTCTATGATGCTTGTTGCCTCGTTTCAACATTACGACGAACAAGCGAGCCCGCGCAGGACATTCCGTGTCGTCCCGCTGCGGGCCACTCGATCATTGCAATGAAGCCGCCGCTAAAGTGAACCGTTCCTATGGCTTAGAGACGACAGGAGCTTTCAGCGCGGCGTCCACGAATTCGTACGCGCGCTCGCCTTTGAACTCGTGCGCCCCATCGAACTCGACGTACTGAAAGCGGCTCGATAGACCGAGTTTTTCCCAGTGGCGCCGCGCCAGGGGCGCTTGGCTGCGCGCGCCGTCGACGACAAATAAGGCGTCCTTGTCCCCGACCTCGACCATGAGCGGCCGCGGGCAAATCAATGCACCGATCTCCGGGTCTGCGAATTCATTCAGATAGTTGTGGAACGACCAATCGGCCCAACTGTAGCGGAGGCGATCGTTGAAATAACATGAGCTGACCGCAACCTTGATCCGAGACTCGAGCGCGGTGGCAAATAGCGTGTAGAGTCCTCCGTAGGAAAGCCCCATCATCGCTACGCGGTTCGGGTCTATCTCAGGACGCCTGAGCACTACGTCGAGACCGCGATGAATCTTCCAGAGTTCGACGGCCAGTAACGAAGTGCCGACGTAACGGAGTCCGGCATCGAGCGCGAGGCGGTCGGGGCCTTCGATCTTTTCAACGCCGGCGACGGGAAAGATGAGCTCCGGGGCCCACGTGACGTATCCGCGCTGCACTGCCCGCTGCACCATCCAGCCGTAGTTAAAGGTCCCATCACCACGATCTCCCGTGAACGGCGCAATAACTTCCGGACTTCCACCGCCGCCGTGCTGACAAATCATCAGCGGCGCCGGGCCGGCGAGACCCTTGGGAATGGTGAGTATGCTGTACCCTTCCACGCCTTCGAGGACCTCGAGCCACATGCGATAAATGGTCGAGTATTCGTCCTCGGCAACCTTCTCCACGCGCGGTTCTTTATCCGGCGAGGTCTTGGGCGGCGGATAGCCGATGCGCTCGAGGACGCGTTTGCGAAGCGGTTCACAGGACTTGGCAAAGGCGTCCGCGCTTGAATAGTCCGGCTTGAAGAACTCGGCGCGGCGGTCCGCGGCTTCCTTCTTCAGCGCATCGAGATAGGCGTGAACCTGATTGAACTGATCCTGGCGAATGCCGTGCGAAGCGGTGATGTCCTCGCGGTAACGCCCCGGAAACGGATCGTTAGTTACTGGTTGCGCGGCCATGGCAATAGCGAGCACGAAAAACATCTGCAACGTCCTCCAAAGTTACGAGCACAAACGACCGTTCCAAAACGGGAGAACCATAAACGCGCATAGCGGCATATGTAAAGCAGAAGACCGCGGACTGCTACACATAATGCGCAAAATGACGGATTGGGATCGCGCGCGACCTCCCGGGTGCGCTTTTGCAAGAGCGAGGTCCAATCGGGTCGCGGGCTGTAATCCTTTTGAGATTAAGCACTTCGGCGCAAGGAGCGCGAAGTGACGTTCCCCTATTTCGCAGCGATCCCCCTATTGACAGAATTCGCAACTTGGGCTACACTGTGAAATGCTAAAGATGAGGAAGTGTCGTGTTCGGTAGTTGCCATCGCGTTCTTCCGGAGACGGGAGCGTTGGCGTAGTCGTGGCATCAACAGAAGGAGAGCTGGGGTGACGCAAACAACTTCGCAGTCGCAAGGAATCGCGCAAGGCAAAGTGAAGTGGTTCAGTGACCAAAAGGGTTACGGCTTCATTGCGCGCGACAACAGCCCTGACGTGTTTGTCCATTACACCGCCATTCAAATGGACGGATTCCGTACGCTAAAGGAGGAAGAAGTCGTTCAATTCGAACTCTTAGACGGCCCGAAGGGACCGCAAGCGGCCAATGTCAGCAAGATAGAAGGGTAAGCTCCTTCGCTCATTCATTCAGCGCTAAATCAGCCTTCCCCGGCGTGATTGGTTTCACGACCGGGGAAGGCTTTTTGTCAACCTTCCGCGCGCGTGTTATGTTCTTGCAAACACTACTTTGGCGTATCAGGCGCTTCTTCATCCTGCGGGCAGACACAACTATGGCGATTCACACGGGGGTATATGCGTTGCGGCGGCTCTGTGCCGCATGCGCGGTCGCCGTTTTCGCCGTCGTAGCGCCGATCTCCGTCGCACAGCCTCCGATCCCCGCCGCGATGCCTCGGACATTGCTTTCGACGCCCATCAACGCGACGTGGGCGGCGGACCACGCCGATGAGTGGGCCCGCCGTGGTGTCCGTGGGTTCCTGCTCGATGGTGTCATGGACGATATGGCGTCGGACGTTTGGGCGGTGGATGGTGACGCGGCCACGCAGGGGAACGACGACCGATTGCTGCTGGAGTTGCGCGACGCCAATCGGCGCCTTGCCGAAAAGGGCGTTGACTGCAATTTCGCCGCGGCTCGGTTTACCACGGACCGTCCGTACTTCTCCGAACCGGCTTTGTGGAGCTTTGTTGAGGATCGTTGGACGGCGGCAGGCCAATTCTGCCGCCTGGCGGAAATGCGTGGCATTGCGCTTCACTGCCAAGTAAGCAATCTCTTCTACCAATACCAATGGGACGGCTACACACACACAGGCTATACCGCGGAGGATCTCGGATACGGCGCCGCCGAATTCGGCAAACGCATCGCCACGGCGTTTTGGCGTGAAGATCCCGATGCGGAGATCCTTCTCATCGCGGATGACTGGCTGGACGCCGGCCCCTTGTGGCTGCGCATGTTCGAAGGCATGGTTTTGGCCCTGGGCCGCCAGCCGACCGCTTCGCTTCAATTACTGACTCGATCTTCGTTGGATACCGACAACGCCGAACAATTCCCCGCCCTCTGCCAACGCGCGACAGACATTCTCCGGGCGCGATTTGCGCCGGAGAATTACGAACTCTGGAAACGGCGTGGCGGCATAGCGATGGGACTATCGCCGCTGCGCCGCGACCGCGCGACAGGCCAAGCGCGGGAGCGCTATCCGATCGACACGTATCGCTCGCTGATCGCCGGCGCGAAGGTGTTTTCGTCGAATTACGTCTGGATCGACGACGACGATGCCTGCTGGTGGAACATGCCGGAGGAAGAACACGCCCGCTACGATGCGCTGTTCCAGAAAACGCGGCGTCCGAAGGTTTCGAAGGAGCCGCCGTCCAGTCTCGCCGCCTACACCGCGACCACACCGCTGGATGATTACGTCCGCGTCGGCGAGTATCGTATCGGGGACACTCCAGTCTACGTGCTGGGGTCAAACGCCGGCGCTTCGGCCTATTTGTGGCGCGGCTGCGCAAGCCCACTGACGATCACCACTCGCGAAGAGGCGGCGCCCTCGACGGATATGGCCTCTGGCGCGAAGGAAAAACACGTTTCCGAAGACGGCCATGTTCACGTGGGACCGTTTCCTCGGCCCACACTTGTCGAACGACTGCCGGTCCGCGAGTTTCTGCTGCCTGCATCGCTGACGTGCATTGCCGAAGACGGTGTGTCGTCGGGCGGGCGGTCGACCACGCTTCGCTACGGCTTCGTCAATGCAACAGGGTTCCGCTTGGAAGGCCGCCTCACTGCGCTCGCGCCGGCGCGTATGGCCGTCGAGCCTTCTGGTCAAGACTTCGCACTCGAACCTGGTGAGAGCGTCACCGTAGACGGCGCGCTGCAAGGGTTGGCGCCGGACGGAGCGCCCGTGACGGTACGGCTAAGTCTCGCGCTAGCGGGTTCGCCTCCGTTGACCCGCGACTTCACGATTCCTTCCGCGCAACAGCTGTTGTGGAGCGCTAAGGCCCTGGGACCGATCCGCGCAACTCCGCTTATCGCGGATTTGGACGGCGCCGCCGGCGTCGTCGTATGTACAACGGCGGGCGAGGTCCTATGCTATGGCGCTGACGGCGCGAGGCGCTGGCGCAAGGAGTTTCAGACGGCGTTTGCGTTACCTCCTGTACTTGGGCGTCATTGGGACGGCTCGCCGCACCTCGCGGTGGCCGACCAGCGCGGCAAGGTCTACGTGCTGAAGCCGGACGGCGCGCTGCGGTGGTCGTTCTCGTTTGACGGCCCGTGTAGTACGACGGGCGTACTCTTCGCCAATCTGCATCCGTTCCCCGGAGGCGAATTGGTCGCCGGACTCGACGATGGACGTGTCCGCGGAGTCATCAGCGACGGCTTTCCGTACTGGACTCACACGATGCCCGGACGGCGCGCGCTTGTGTCCGTGCTTCCACCCGGACCGGATGGGCTTTCGGCCATCGCGGCCGTGTGCGAGTCCGGACAGGTGGCGTGTCTGGAACACGACGGCGCCGTGCGTTGGCAAGCGCAAGCCGATGGTTCCGTGGACTGCCCACCGCTGGTCATCGACTTCGTGGGTGATGGTAAGACAAGCTCCGTTGTCACCGTCACGCGCCAAGGACACAATCAAGTGTGGGACGCCGGGAGCGGCGAATGCCAAACCAAATCGTCTATCAAGACAGACAACGCGGCAATCTTTCTGGCGTACGCAGGCCAATCTTCGCCGGGCGCGCTTTCATTCGTGGTGAGCGACGGCGCGGCCTTGTTCGGGTTGTCGCGCGGGTTTGGCGTGCTGTGGAAGCAGCCAGTGTCGTGCGTGAGTCCGCCGTCCGTCGTCATTACGGACAAGGGGCAAAGAATACTCGTTGCCGGCGAGCACGGCGTCCTAACGTGCCTGGACGCAGACGGCAAGACCCTCTGGACCGACACCCGTTCGGCTGGACCATTCGCGGCATCACCGGTGGTTCTTCGGACGGAAGGGGAACCGGCGTTGCAGTGCGTATTCGGTTCCACCGACGGCGTGTCGCGGTGCGTAGCCGTCGAGTAGAGATTGCCTGCGCTCATTGAGCGCAGGCGTACTCGGGGGCTGCGTCTCGGCGGGTTGCTCGCGAACTGCTCCTATATGTAAGGGGCAGTTGTTTCGGCTTGGAGGGTGGAGTGGAGGGGTTTTGGGCGGGTTTTCGAAACAAGGGGTAAGGCGGGGTAAGTTATTGGAATGTAGCGAGTTGTGGGGATGTGGCGGGAAGGGGAGATTTGGGAAAGAGCCGCCTGAAGGCGGGACTACGAACGGGTGGCGAAACGAGGGTTGGGGTGGTTGATGGCTGAATTCTTAGGCCGCGTTATTTGGCTGTCGCGATCGCGAAACGGGAGGCCTCCGCCGGACGCTACTTGCTTGGACTATCCTTGAGATGACGCGCTGCGAGCGCATCCGTTATGGCAGCTTTTTCATAGTCACCCTGGATTCGGTATGTATCCGGACTAACTTTCATGTCCAGCAAGAGCGCAGTGATGTCATCGCCAGGAACGCCGGCAAGGGCCTTAATCGCGCCCAGCCGGTTTTCGACCAATCTGTATGGCTTGCCTCCTCCGGCCCCGGCGATCTGCCCGGAAGCTGTGAACAGGAACTTCAGATGCTGTGCGCGACTGGGTCCGGGCGCCGCAGCTACCAGCGCCACCATGGCTTTGTCGAATCCGTCATAGACAGGACCAAACATGGGCGTCACGCAATTCGATACGTCATCAACGTTTAGACGGTACATTCTATCGACCGAGGCTGGATTCGCCAGACGCGTTACCGTTTTGATGGCGGCGCTCGCCATATTTCCATACTTACGGATCGAGTCAATGTCACTAGATGCCCGGTTCTTCGTGTCTATGTTACCCCATTGAGAACGAAACCGCTCGTGAATCCGCTCCACTGCATCCATGATGCGCGGTGAAGAGTCAAAGTTCTTGTTCATCATGACGCTTAGCACGGACATCCCCACAATGCACTCATCGAGGCTATCGCTGTCAAGCTTCGCCAGCCAGAGTTCAAGCGCCACGGTGGGCGGTGGTTCTTTTCCGGATGCCGCCGCATATTGCGCGGCGACGACTTGCCATGCGCCCTCCAATGGCAAGTCCACACTGGTAGTCACGTTTTTCACCTTACCCTCATTCACCGAGAACCACGCCAGTATTCCGTTGCATTCGAAGGTGTCGCCGTTTCTTTGAAGAACGAACAGATACTCGAGTCCGTTGTACGCCGGACCGACCTCGCAAAAATCTGGTTTGAAGGTAAACGTAAGAGTCTTGAGCGCAAGTTCTTTTGGATACGTGTCCACCACATCAATTGTAACGCGAGACCGATCGAACCCGATCTGGCGCATGAGTATGTCCCTGATTAAGTCTTCTCGGAAGTACTCCGTATTCGTATTCGTTACACGCCCGTGAACGATAAAGCTCGCCTCTTTGATCCTTTCCTGCAACGACGGCAGCGGAAACATGGGATCGGCTACGGTTCGCGGACCTGGAGCTTGCGCGGCTTGCCGCAATTTGAGAAGTTGCTCAGTCGGTACGTCAGCAAGCTTTGAGTACAAGACTTCCATCAGAGAGTCGCGGTCTACTTTGGCCTTCGCATCCATATGGAGCGCCATCAACTTCTCCAACGACATCTTCGCGTAAGGCTTCGAGTGCTTTGCGGCGTCCGATCGAAACGGCGTAAAAACCAGAAGTAGAGTTCCTATGAGAAGGAGTAGTGGGTAACGATTCACGGCGGCGCCTCCCAGTGAAATGTCCCGGCTCAGCCGGAGCTTGATGACAAGCGGTTCTCGTACGTGATTAATGTGCGTGGTCATTGCGGTTTCAAGCGCGCAAAAACAGGTTCCCCGCGAGGGTTGCTGGCCTTCGTTTCATCCAGCGAGATCAGTTTGCCAAAGCGCCATGTGATACGCAAGCGGTTGCCGGTGGCTATTCTTCTGGCTCGGAGCGGATGTATTCACGTTGGCCTGTACCTGGCGCCTGGACCGGCGGTTGAGGACAACCGCCCTCCCGTTGACGGCGATGTTGACGGCGGTGTTGACGGCGATATGGGGTAGCGTTTGGCGCGGACGGGGGGTACGTTCGCGCCTTGGCCGGTTTTGTGGTTTTGTATGGCGCGTTCGCTCCGGCTGCCCGCGCTCGGCGAGCGCGGAGGTACTCGGGCGGCGAGTCGCGGCGGGGTGCTCGCGAACTACCCCTATATATGTGGGCGTCTCAGGTCGGACAGGTCGGACAGGTCGTACGGAGTGGACAGGTCGGACGGAGTGGACCGAGTGGACAGAGTGGACAGAGTGGACAGAGTGGACAGAGTGGACCATGTGGACCATGTGGACGGCGTGGACCGAGTTGACGGAGTGGTCGGTTGACGAAGGGCTGTCCCTATTTCGGCTTGGTACTCGACAACGCGGCCAAGCGGTTAATGAATTGCTCGGTCATGGGGAACTTTCCGGGGTAGGGGACCCATTCGATGTGTCCGTCCATGTACAAGACGTAGCCGCCGTCGGGCCGGAGGGCGCCGGGCATCTCCCAGGTGATGGGAATGGAGGACTGGGCCTGAGACGCCCCGGCGGGATTGTTGATGTCGGTGATGACAAACCGCTCGATACCTTCCTTGAGCGGAAGGATCGCGCGCTCGAGTTCGCTTCCGGGAAGCGATTCGGAGTACTGGCGGAGCGTGTCCGGATCGTCGAGTCCTTCCGGGCCGAGTTGCTCATAGGCGTCGAGGAATCGCATGCCCATTTCTTCGTCGTTCATGAGATATCCCAGATAGGCGGTCTTTACGTCAAGTTTTCCGCCCAGGCGATCAACGATTGCCGCATCGCTCAGATACTCGGGGTAGATCTGACTGAGATCGGGGCTAAACACTCCGAAGGTACGACTCAGCGAGGGAAACGTGTCCTTGTGCTCATTGGCAAACATCTTGAAGACTAAACCGACCTGCTTGAGCGCCATACTGGCCTGTTCCAATTCCGGACTGCTGGGCGCTTGAGCGCGTTCGCCTCGCGGCGCCGTGAGCACGATATTGCTCGAGGGCGCGGAAACCACGATAGGCTCAGATTGAATGGCGTTGGGCGTGGCGCGCAAGGCGCTGACGGTATAGCCGCCGGGGCACAGGCCCGCGGAGAAGCGCCCGATTTCGTCCGTAAATACTTGCCGGTAGAACATCTGACTGTGGTCAGTGCTGTTGAAGAAGACGGTGGCGTTTGCCAGGCCAGCGCTGGACTCGTCTACCACGCGGCCGCTGACCACGGCGTTCGCGGCGCCCAAAGTAATGGTCACCGTTTCCGGGTTTGCGCTGGCCACGATTTGTCCGGAAGGGGTAAACGACAGCACAGCGTAGTCTTCATCCCACGCGCTCAACACGTAAGAGGCCCCGGCCGGCAGTCGATCAAGGACCACTTGTCCGCGGCTGTCTGAGAAGCCACGAACCTGCAATGAGCCGAACTCCGCTTGGGCGGGCGCTGAAGAGTCCGGGCCTGGAATTCCATTGGCATAGATTCGAATTGACGGGACGCCTTTTCCGGACTCGTCTTGCACGTTTGCGCGAATCTGGCCGATAGCGCCGTCCAGACGCACCTCGACGGTATCAGCGCCTGGCGGGACAGACGCACATCCCAGGCGGCTATGCTCAGTGTCGAACGCGCGAATCGCATTAGCGCGCTCGCGGGCCGTCGTGAACGAACCGTCTGGAGCCGTCACGATGAATTGGGTATTGTCTCCTTGCAGGCCAGGGTTGATGGTAATCTCGGCCTTGGTTACGGGATTTCCGCCCGCGTCCACTATACGAAATGTTACGTGCGGGTTGATACGTTTCAGGTTGAAATCGCGCCGTACGTCTGCGGCGCCATCTTCGATTTTTGCCTCAAAAGAGGCCTCGTCCGGCGCCTGGTCCGGAACAAGCCGTTTCAATGAAGCCATATTCAAAGCAATCCGGTTCGTCCCGTTGGTGAGCCCCGCCTCGTACGATCCGTCCTCCTTAGTGCGCACTTGACGTGGACTCGCCGGGGAGTCCGCTTGTTGGATCATCAATTCCGCTCCGGTGACAGGCTTACCGTCCGCATCAATGATCGTGCCGTGCACGGTGGCTGGATAGCGATCCATCACACGCAGTTCGCATTCCACAGTTTTGCCCTCGAGTACGGTGGTGCTGCCGTTCACCGAGTAGGCGTCAGCGTGCGCCGAAAGTCCGACGGAATAGGCCAGCGGCGCGGGAAGATTATCAATCGCCGCAATGCCTTCATCGTTGGCGCGCACTTCACGTTCGTGGGCAAGCTCTCCACCGACGACGCGGACGCTTGCGCCAGGCACAGGCGCCCCGCTCTTTGTCACACGCACGCGCAACGCGCCGGGACGCCGCATAACCACGCTGATCGGCAGTCCGGGCCGAACCTGAACAATGGCCGGCGCGTAGCCGTCGGTCTCAAAATGGAGGAGCCCTTCAGAAAGCGAGGGGTCTAGGCGGAAGGTTCCCGTCGGACCTGTCGTCGCAATTGCGTCCGATTTCGAATCCCCGCGCCGTACCGTGACTCCCTTCAGCGGCGCGCCGGCGCCGTCGGTCACGGTCACAACGGCCGCCCCGGGGAACCGCGATCGGACGCCGCGGTCGCTCGGGGGCCTGTTCAACTGCGTGTGAATCTCGACGTCGCCGTCGAGCGGCATGGCGCTGCACAGAATCGGGGCGTGTTCGACCCCCGGCGCAAAGACGTTTAGCTCTTGGATAGTATCGGTCCACTCGATGGAGAACAGGCCGCTCGAATCCGAGGTGATCTTCGGTCTTGCGGGGGTGGATTTGGAGGGTTGTTCATTGGAATGCGCGAGATCGATTCGTGCGCCGGAGATGGGTTGGTTGTCCATATCGCGTATCACTCCGCGGACGATTCGAGTGGGGCCGCTTTCCTGAGTGGACGCGACCGATGGAGCCGCCGCGGAAGAGTGTGACAACTCTTGCGTCTTGGATGGCGTGGAGGTGGGCGTGACTTGTGCGGCTTGCAATGCGGTCCGCGTGATCGGCGTTCGGGATTCGGGAGCTTGTGCGGCGGGCGAGTCCGATGTCCGAGACTTCATCATGACGGATATCGCGATGAGTAACGCTGCGGCAGCGAGTCCGGCGCCGGCGATCGACTTGTTTGCCAGTATCCCCGTGCCGCGGGGGCGGCCTGCCGCCCGTGCGGATGCTGCCCGTGCCGGTGGTCGAGGCTTCCACGTCACCCGGCAGGCTGCAATCGCGGCGACGATCGTTCGAGAGCGCTCTTCGTTGCTGCATTGCGGTTGGAGGACTTCGGACGCCTCCGCGACGAGCCGTTCCCCCAAGCTCTCGCGTGCCCGCTGCAAGCGCTTACGAACGGCCTCGGCGGAGATTCCCAGAAGCTCGCCAATTTCGGGAGTGGTCTTTCCGGTGAAGTAATGGAGCATGAGCACTTCACGGTCTGCTTCTTCGAGGCGCAGGACCTGATCGCGAACGTGTTGCTGCATTTCGAGCCGTCCCATGTCCGGCGCCGCGGCTTGCGCCTCGTGTTCGGGAGTGAGCGGAGTCTCGCGGTTGCGGCGTCTGGTCAGACTGTTGCAGGCGTTGCGGACAATGGCGATGAGCCAAGCCCCGAACTTGTCGGCGTCGCGGAGTTGGTCGAGTAACTGATAGGCTTTGAGAAAGGCCTCCTGCGTGGCGTCTTCGGCCTCGGTGTGGTTGGCGAGGTGGGAGTAGGCGCAGGCGTGAGCGGATGGCAGCCAACGCAGCACCAAGGTGTTAAAGGCTTCGCGTTCGCCCGAGAGGACGCGCCCGACGATTTCGTTGTCCGGCGCCTTTTCGGCGGCGGAACTCCATTTCTTCCCGAAGATCATGGCACCGACTCCTTCGATAGTGTCTTGTCCGGGTGAGGGATGGACACCCCGGTGAGGGACAGACACCGTGTTTCGCACAACACTACCGTGCGAAAGACGGTGTCAGTCCCTGGGCGTCTCCCGACTCTGGGATGACCCTGTCGCGGCGTATCGAGCCCACGACCGCAGTATAGAGCATTGGGACGGGTCAAACGTGACCAGGCGTGGCCGGGGACGAGGGAGGCCGATTTGCAGCACGTTACAGGGGCGGTCCGTGCTCGGCGAACGCGGATGTACTAGGCAGCGGCTGGCCTGGAGGGGTACTTGACAAGAGCCGACGGGTGGTGTATACTTTCCTAAGTTGATAGTGTTACTCATGTATCTGGAATGCGGCAGATGGGGAGTCTTCCCGGCTCCTGAGGACACAATCGAGCAGGTAGCGGTCTTGGCGCCCGGACCGGCGAATGAGGGCATTCGCCCTCCCGGCGGCGCTCTTGCCGGGTGATCTTGGCCCGAGGATCGGGTTTGTTCTCGTTGGGCCATCCCATATCAGTCAACCGAATGGTCAGGTAGAAAGGAGGTAGCGCATGATCCCATCTTGGGCTCGGGAGCGGCGGAATGGCGGTATCGGCATCGTCCGGACGCCGTTCGTCTATCTCTCCGTTGATCGATGTCGGGGCTCTCTCGCTGAGTGAGCATGTGTTTTTGAATCAAACCGTTGTCAAAACTAGAGAGAAATGGAACAATGACGAAGAAACGTGGATTTACATTGATTGAACTGCTGGTGGTGATCGCCATCATTGGAATTCTGGCGGCGATTTTGCTGCCGGCGCTTGCCCGCGCCCGTGAAGCGGCCCGGCGCGCCTCTTGCCAGAACAACCTGAAGCAACTGGGCCTGGTATTGAAGTTGTACGCCAACGAATCCAAGGGTGGAAAGCTTCCGCCAACGGCCGGGCGAATTTCCTGGGACGTGACCAAGGTGGGCGGAGTCCGCTCCTACGCGAACTACGTCAAGGGCGGTCACAACAACCCAAGCACGGCGATTCCGCCGGCGGGTGGAACGGGCGCGACCGAATGGGTGGTTGACGGGCCCTCGATTTATCCCGAATACCTTACAGACACGAACGTGCTGCTCTGCCCTTCGGCTTCAGCGGGACGAGGCCACGTGGAGTCCGACCACCGTTGGGAAGACCAGGGCAATCTGGGACACATTGACCCTTATGCGTTCACGGTGGAGTCGTACGTGTACTTTCCGTGGGCGCTGACCGGAAAACCGGGCCAGGATTATCTCAATACCAACGCGAACCCGAACGATGCGACTGTCAATGCAACGAATCTCTTTACGGGTGGGTACCTTGACAATGGGTTCGTGGGCGCCTTGGTTGGCACCGTGATGCAGCAGGTTGGCGCGGTACCCGGCGTGAACAACTATGGTAAGGACCTCGTGTACACCAACGACGCGGGCCGCGCCCGGACGGTGTATGCGTTGAAAGAAGGGATCGAGCGCTTCTATATCACCGACATCAACAATCCGGCGGCCTCGGCGGTGGCGCAGAGCACAATTCCGACGTACGGCGATTTGTTTGGCACGGATGTGGCCGGGTTTAACCACATTCCGGGCGGCGCGAATTGGGTGTTCCTGGATGGTCACGTTTCGTTCATCAAGTACGGAACCGACTTCCCGGTGACGCGCGTGTTTGCGACGCTGTTTTCGCAGTTCCAATAGCGTCGAACGGCGTTTACCAGCGCCGAATCGTTCTTACCTGCGGGGGCCGACGCCGGCCCCCGCAGGTGCATTTGTCTATCTCGGCAGGGTATGCTGAGTGTCTGTTATTGGTTTAGGTAATCCAGGAGATCTCGACACAGTGAGCGCAATTCAAACGATTTCCCCGGCGTCCCTCAAAAAGCTATACGACGCCGATTCCAGCATTGCGGTAATTGATGTGCGTACGCCCGCGGAGTTTCAGGAGGCCCACGCCTTCTTTGCCGAACTGACTCCGCTCGAAACGCTCGATCCGAAGCGCGTCGCAAAGAACGCGGGTGCAGGCACGCTCTATGTCTTTTGCCGCAGCGGGGAGCGAGCGACCATGGCTTGCGAGAAGTTCATCGCACAGGGAATCAACGACGTTTGCGTTGTCCAGGGCGGCATACTGGCCTGGGAGGCGGCGGGACTTCCAGTCGTTCGCGGGCGCAAGGTGATATCCCTCGAGCGCCAGGTGCGCATCGCCGCGGGCAGCCTCGTGCTGCTCGGCTTAACTCTCGGGTATACCGTGCATCCGGGCTTCATCGGCATCTCCGCGTTCGTGGGTTGCGGGCTCGTGTTCGCCGGCATCACGAACACGTGTGGCCTTGGGATATTGTTGGCGCTGGCGCCGTGGAATCAACGC
>JACRLJ010000136.1 GCA_016215105.1 Candidatus Hydrogenedentota bacterium | reverse complement strand
GAATACCTTGAGTCTGCCTGGGCAATACCTGGCCACTGTCGCCGCCACGATCGATGAATCGATGCCCCCACTCAAGTAGACGCCTACGGGCACGTCGGATCGCAATCGTATCGAAATGGCCTCGTCGAGGGCCTCCCTCACCATCTTCGCAGCGTCTTCCAGATTTCCCGTTTCATTGCTCTCGTTCTCGATCGAAAGGTTCAAGTTCCAGTAGGGGATAACGTCGTGTCTTCTCGTATTCACGCTAACCTTCAAGAAGCATCCCGGCGGCACGACGCTCACGTTCTCGAATGTTGAGTCGGGAATAACTCCGCTGAGAAAATCGCGGACTGCCCTCGCGCTGATGCGCGGCTTCAGCAACCCCGTGGCAAACATCGCTTTGGCCTCGGAAGTGAACAGATATCGTCCTTGTTGTTCATTGAAAAACAACGGTTTGACGCCGAAGCGATCACGAACCGCGAACAGTATCTGTTTGGCCCGGTCGTAAAGGAGAAAGGCGAATTCCCCCCGCAAGCGTTCGGCAAACGCTTCGCCGTGCTCCTGATAAAGGTGCAGAATGACTTCCGAATCGCTTCGGGTGCGGAAGACGTGTCCCCGCGCCTCCAATTCCGCGCGATGCCGTTCGTGCTCATAGATCTCGCCGTTGCACACCAAGACGATGTCGTTCTCTTCGGAGTACAGCGGTTGAGCCCCGGTCTGAAGGTCGATGATCGATAGGCGTGCGTGTCCCAGAGCGACGGGAGACACTTCATCCAGAAACAGTCCTGTGCCATCCGGTCCGCGGCGCCGAAGCGAATTGACTGCTCGCTCCAACTGCTCCGTCTCAATCTGATGGCCGACCGATCCGACAATCCCGCACATAGGCAATGGCCTCTCTGGCTGTAAAGCGAAACCTGCAGCGCGCGTGCCTGTCCATCGAGTTGGGCTAGGAACTGGCTCAAAATGTCAAGGTGTAATTCTTCCCCGGCTGGGTATCGAATAGGACGACATCCCTTTCGGGAAGATCAAGCGTAACGCGGCCGTCCGGCCCGTGAACTCCCGCCAAAGCCTTCGCTCGTACGCGGCATGGACCGCCTAGCTTGGATAAAACGTTCGCATCGGTCAACCCGCCAGCTCGCCACCGCATGGAGACTTCGAAGCCGCCCCGCGCACGAAGTCCGCGTACCTCACCTGTTGTCCACTCCTTCGGAAGCGCCGGCAGCAGCGCGATCTCGCCGGCGTGGGTTTGCACGAGCATTTCCGCGATTCCCGCAGCGCCGCCGAAGTTACCGTCAATCTGGAATGGGGGATGGTTGTCGAACAGGTTTGGCAGTGTCGCTTTGGCCAACAGCGCCTGGACATTCTTTCCCGCCGCCTCTCCATCTTCGAGGCGCGCCCAGAAGTTGATGATCCACGCTCGGCTCCATCCGGTATGTCCGCCCCCGTGGGAAAGCCTGTACTCGAGCGATTTCCGAACCGCGTCCGCCAATTCTGGCGTACCGCGCAACGTGATTTGATGCGCGGGGTGCAGCGCGTACAGGTGCGACATGTGCCGGTGGCCGGGTTCCGGCTCGTCGTAGTCCTCGATCCATTCCTGCAAGCGGCCCGTCTTCGGACTAATCTGCAGCGGCGCCAGCTTGTCGAGGGCTTTCTTCAAGTCACCTCGGAATCCTTCGTCAATCCCAAGCGTTTCGCTGGCCGCTATGCAGTTCGTAAACAACTCGTGAATGATTTCCAAATCCATGGTCGAACCGTAGGTGAACATGGATTCGGTTCCGTCCGCTTTCCGAAAACGATTCTCAGGATAGTGGGAGGGACACGTTACCAGACGCCCCCGCGGGTCCTCCACCAGGTAATCGAGCATGAACTGCGCCGCGCCCTTCATCAAGGGATAGGCCTGCTTCGCAAGAAACTCCTTGTCCCCGCTGAACAGGTAGTGCTCGTACGGATGCTCGCACAACCACGCCGCTCCCATGGGCCAGATACCCCAGACTCCATCGGCAGGCGTTGTAAAGCCGAACAGGTCGCTCAAGTGATGGACCACCCATCCCCGGCATCCGTAATGGACCTGCGCGGTCCGTTCACCCGATGCTACGAGAGACTTCATATAGTCAAAAAGTGGCTCGTGGCACTCTGCCAGGTTTCCCACCTCTGCTATCCAGTAGTTCATCTGAAGGTTAATGTTGGTATGGTAGTCGCTGTTCCACGGGGCGTTGATATGTTGATTCCAAAGCCCCTGCAAGTTCGCAGGAAGATCACCGGGTCGAGAGCACCCCATCAGCAGGTAGCGGCCAAACTGAAAGTACAACGCGGCAAGCGCGGGGTCACTCGCGCCGTCCGCGACCCGGCTCAGGCGCTCATCTGTAGGAAGCGCGTAGGCCTCCTCCGAACCCAAGTGCAGCGCAATTCGCAGGAACAGTTGTTCGTGGTCCGAAACGTGACGCTTCCGCAACTCAGCGTAGGTCAGAGGACGCGTTTTCTCTATCGTGTTCCGGCATTGTTCCGCCGGGTCCGCACCGCGATAGTCCGTTGCTGCGGTGAGCAACAACGTCACCGCGTCCGCCCCCTCCACCCGCAGCGATCCGTCCGTGCTCGTTACCATGCCTCCTTCCGCAAGACCTTCCAAGTCCGCCTCAAAGTGCATCCCAGCCAAAGCCCCAGCTGCGCTTCTTGGCGCGCTGATTTGCCCGCGCAATGCTAGGCGATTGCCGTCTTCACTGACGCATACGGCGTCTTGCTGACGCATGATCGCCGCGTACAACGCTACTTTCCCCGGATGGCTGGCCTCGATTCGGATAACAATCGTTTGATCCGGGTGCGACGCGAAGACCTCCCGTTTGTACTTCACACCGTTCGACTCATATTCCGTAGTGGCAACACCCGAGCCGAGGTCAAGACTACGCCGGTAATTCGTCACCGTTCCATCTATCGGAAACGAGAGGCGCAAGTCTCCCAATGTCTGGTATGACCTAACACCCTTCGGATTCCCCATCATAGTCCGGCCTGCGAGCTCGGCGGCCTCGCTGTTCTTCCCCTCAAATAGTTGCCGCCGCACTTCCGGGAGCGCCTTGAGCGCCTCCGGGTTCGTCGTGTCACGCACGCCGCCGTCCCACAGGGATTCTTCGTTCAGTTGGATACGCTCGTGCGCCACCCCGCCAAACACCATTGTGCCCAGTCGGCCATTGCCCACCGGCAGGGCCTCTTCCCAGCGCGAGGCCGGACGCCGGTACCATAGGCATTCCAGCGCGTTGGGGGCCGGGGCCTCCCCCTCGAACTGCAATTCATTCACATCACGCGCGGGTCCTATTGGATTCACGTTCACATCCTTCGCTTCACCGTGCGACGTGCAGGTCCAACACGTCGAGATAATCACCACCAAGTATGCTGTCAGTTTCCGCATGCCCATCCTCAGGAAAGAGGCAACCCAACGCTACTGCGCGTCCACTCGCCGCTATTGTGGGGTGATCGCCCCCGCCAGTCAACGCGGCAGTCATAGAGGGCTGTCGGCGGGAGGGCGAATGTCCTCATTCGCCGGTCGAGGCGCATAGAGTGGTACCGTTTAGTGCGCTATCCTAGGCCTGACACCTCGCCTTGGCCTAAGTTGGCCGTCCTAGGTGTTGCGAAGACGGCCTACCCAGGGAATGCGGCATCACCCGGCGCGATTTCCCTGAAAGGGAAAGATATGCGTAAGCCCACTTCTTTGCTATAAGGTATGTAGGCGCATTAACCATAAAACCACCGGAGGATACGCCCATGAACACAATCGTCAGACTAGGCGTCGTGTGCGTGATTCTATCCCTCGCGGCCGCTGCCTTCGCCGAAACCCACGCTCTGCTCTCCCCATATTCGGTTCGTGATTTCGGCGCGAGGGGCGACGGCGCAACCAAAGACACTGCATCCGTCCAAAAGGCAATCGACGCCTGTTCGAAAGCGGGAGGGGGGACCGTACTCTTTCCGGCAGGAATCTACCTGTGCGGCAGTCTCCATTTGCGCTCGGCCGTCACTCTCCAACTGGACACTGCCGCGACGATCAAGGGCAGCAAGGACGTAAACGACTACGATCCGGTCGAGACCCTTCCCTATAAGAACGATGCCGATGAGGAAACGTCATTCTTTCACCACGCGTTGATCTGGGGCGAGGGAATTGATCACATCGCCATCGTGGGCGAGGGTACGATTGACGTCAATTGGGACAAGCGTCACGGCCCTAAAGCCGTCGCGCTCAAGCGCTGTACCTTTGTCGATATCAAAGGAATTCGTTTGCTCAACGCGCCTAATTATAACATCAGCCTCCTCGGAACGGATTACGTTAACATCGATGGCGTAACCATACTCAACGCCTACGCGGACGGCATTGACCCCGACTCGTGCCGCCACGTCCGAATCGCCAACTGCCACATCGAGTCCAGCGACGACGCCATCGTCCCCAAAACCAGTTTTTCCCTCGGTGAACGGCGGTCCTGCGAGGACATCGTCGTGACCAACTGCTATCTCGGCACCACCGCACAGTCCTTCAAACTCGGCACTGAGTCTGGCGGGGACTTCAAGCGCATCGCGGTTAGCAACTGTGTTATGGCGGGCCTCGCCCCAAATGAACCCGCCTCTGGGGGTATCTGCCTCGAATCCGTCGACGGCTCGAATATCGACGGCGTGGTGGTTTCAAACATAACCATGGTGAACGTACGCGCGCCTGTCTTTATCCGGTTGGGCAACCGCGGTCGTGACCAGGCCACGCCTACGCCAGGAACGCTTCGCAACGTCGTCATCAGCGGAGTGGTCGCCACCAACGCCACCTACCCCAGCTCCATCACGGGTATTCCGGGGCGCGCGGTCGAGGGCATCACGCTCTCCGACATTCGCATCCTCTATCGCGGGGGTGAAAAGTATACGGATGTCTTGCAAGACATCCCGGAACAAATTCCGGCCTATCCTACGTCGCGCATGTTCGGCGTCATGCCGGCTTATGGCCTCTACTGCCGTCATGCGCGCGGACTAACGCTGCGAAACGTACAGCTCGCGTTCACAGATGACTTCTGCCGCATCACCGCCGAAAGCCGGAAAGAGATGCGCTGGGCGAATGATGGCCTAGTGACACCCTCCGAGCCCGGAAACGCCGGCACAGCGCTTGTCTGCGACGATGTGTCCGAGCTTGTGCTGACGGATCTAAAGGCCCGGCCCGGCAAGGAGCATCCCGTCGTTCGCCTATCCAATGTGTGCGGCGCCATGATTCAAGCGTCACAAGCGCCGGAATCGACGGAGGTCTTTCTGGAAATCTCCGGCGTACAGTCGTCCAAAATCGCGGTCTTGGGCAATGACCTTCGCAATGCCAAGTGCCCCGTGCAGAAGTCGCCGGATGTCCCGCGTGGCGCCGTCGCTTCCAAAGGTAATCTAGGCTTCTAACTCTCAAGGGATGCAATCATGAAGTTCCTGAGCGCCATTCTTATTGGGCTATTCGCCGCGAGTCCGGCGGCCCGCGCCGCCGTGACAATGCCGGAGCTTCCGGCTGCGGAAACCCAACCACTCCACCCTAACAGCGATTGGTTAACGGCGCCCACCCCGTGGAAGGCAGTGGTGACTCGCGGCGCAAACGCAAATGAAATCGTGATGTCCAACGGCCTCATACGACGTACGTGGCGCGTCGCGCCCAACGCCGCTACTGTGGCGTACGACAACCTCGTAACCGATACCAGCCTTATTCGCGGCGTTAAGCCGGAGGCCATCGTCGAACTGGATGGCGTCAAGTATGACGTGGGCGGTCTGCTTGGTCAGCCGGACTATGCGTATCTGAGAGCCGATTGGGTCGATGCGCTCACGGCGGACCCTGCGGCCTTTCAGTGCATAGCGGTCGAAGTCGGAAAGACCGTTGAACGTTTTCCATGGAAACACACGCGCCGGGCCGCAGACCTGCCGTGGCCGCCTCCCGGCGTCTCGCTAACATTTCAGTTTCAACCACCGGCGGATAAGGTCGCGGGCGTGACAGTCTCGGTACATTTCGAGCTGTACGACGGAATCCCCGTACTCGCGAAATGGATCTCCGTCAAGAATGACGGCCCCAAGCCAGTTCAACTCAACACGTTCATCAGCGAAATTATCGCTGCAGTCGAGTCGGAATCGGTAGTCGAATCGCGCGAACATTGGGAAAACCCAAATATCATTGTCGAAAGTGACTTTGGATTCGGTGGCATGGAACCCGCTACTGCCCGGCGTACTGTCTACTGGGTACCCGATCCGCAGTACCTGACCCAGGTCAATTACGCGCGCCAAAGCCCGGTTCAACTCGAGTGCCGCCTTCCGATGGGACCGGACATTACCATTCGGCCCGGCGAGACATTCGATTCATTTCGCTCCTTCGAGCTGATTCCCGACACGACGGATCGCGAGAGGAAAGGGCTCGAAGTTCGGCGAATGTACCGTGTATTAGCGCCCTGGACGACGGAAAACCCCATCATGCTGCACATTCGCCAAGCCGACCCGCCCGCCGTACGGCTGGCTCTGGATCAGTGCGCCGAAGTGGGGGCGGAAATGGCTATTCTCAGCTTCGGTAGCGGTTTCGACATGGAAAACGAAGACCCCGCCTATATCGCGCAGATCAAGGAGTTGGTGGACTATGCGCACGCCAAGGGCGTTCAATTGGGCGGTTACTCGTTGCTCGCAAGCCGCAAGATCAGCGAGGCGGACGACGTAATCAACCCCGCAACCGGCAAACCCGGACAAGCCATCTTTGGCGACTCGCCTTGCTTGGCAAGCCGCTGGGGTCAGGAGTATTTCCGCAAGCTTAAGAGCTTCATCGAGCAGACGGGCATGGACCTTCTCGAGCACGACGGCTCATATCCCGGCGACGAGTGCGCATCAACGTTACATCCCGGCCACAAGGGTCTAAATGACTCCCAGTGGACCCAATACCAAACCATCGCAGATTTCTACCATTGGTGCCGGGCGCGTGGCGTCTTCCTCAATGTCCCCGACTGGTACATGCTCAGCGGCTCGAACAAGACCGCCATGGGCTACCGCGAGACCAATTGGTCATTGCCCCGCGAACTGCAGCTCATCCTCGGCCGACAGAATATATTCGACGGAACCTGGTACAAGACCCCAACCATAGGTTGGATGTTTGTGCCACTGGTGCAGTATCAAGGAGGGGGTGACGCCGCCACGCTCGAGCCACTCTCGGAACACCTCGACGCCTACGGAGCCCATCTTGCCCAGAACTTCGGAGCCGGTGTTCAGGCCTGCTATCGTGGTCCACGCTGGTACGATACCGACGCAACCAAAGCGCTGGTCATACAGTGGATTGATTTCTTCAAGAAGTACCGCGACATCCTCGAATCGGACATCATCCACGTGCGGCGGCCCGACGGACGTGACCTCGACTGCATCCTTCACGTCAATCCTCAGACCAAACCCCGCGGCCTCGCCATGGTCTTCAATCCCCTGGATCACGCCGTCACAAAGACCATTACGCTGCCCTTGTACTTCACTGGCATCACCGACACGGCCTCAATCCGCGAGAAAGAGCAAGCGCCAACCCCGTACCCCCTTGACCGGCACTTCAAAGTCCAGATACCAGTAACAGTCCCCGCAAAGGAAAACACCTGGCTCATCGTTGACTAGATTGAATCAGACCCCAAACCCTAGACCCCAAACCCGGCGCTCACACGTGTATATCATACTCCTCAAACTTGTTATACAGCGTCGCCCGCGAAATCTTCAGCGCACGCGCCGTGGCGCTGACATTGCCGCCCAGTTGGCGCAATACCCGCGAAATGTGATGCTTCTCCGCATCCGCAAGGGTCAGGATACCGCCTTCCCCGCCCGTCGCATCAATGGGCGCGAACAGCGCGATGTGAGACTGCTCGATTTGCCCTACGCGGGCCAAGGCCACGGCGCGATGTATGCACGCGCGCAATTCTCGAACGTTTCCCGGCCACAGCCAAGCCTTTAGGCGCTCCAGCGCAGCCGGTGAAATCCCCGACACGGAACTGCCGGTCTGCTGCCTCGCCTCCTCCAGGAAGTGCGCCGACAGAGGTTCAATGTCCTCCGTTCGATCGCGCAACGGGGATACGCGAATCTCAAAGCCCGTGAGTCGATGATACAAGTCCGACCGAAAAGAGGAGCCTTTTTCCGGCGGTCCCGTCAAGCGATTCGTGGCCGCGATAATGCGTACGTCCACGTGGGTCTCCCGGGTTCCGCCTACGCGATAAAACGTCCCCGTTTCCAGCGCTCGAAGGATGCGCGCTTGGTTGTCCGGCGCGAGGTCTCCGATCTCATCCAAGAACAGTGACCCGCAGTGGGCCTCCTCGAACAGACCCACTTTCGCCGTGGTGGCGCCGGTAAAGGCGTTCTTCTCGTAACCGAAAAGCTCGCTCTCGAATAGGCTGCTCGGAATTGCCGCGCAGTTCACCACGACAAACGGACGCTGGGCGCGCGGCCCCAAATCATGGATCATGCGCGCAACGAGCTCTTTACCCGTGCCCGTTTCCCCAAGCACAAGCACGTTAAGGTGCGTTTGGGCCGCCTTTGCCGCAAGCTCACGGACGGCTCGCAACGATTCGCTCTCGCCGACAAGCGTCGACGGTATGCCGGCCCGCTGCCGCGCGTACTCATAGTCGCGCCGAAGTTGTTCCTGTATTCCTGCGGCCCGAATGTGGGGCGCAAGCGCGTGCGCCACCGCGATGAAATACTCGAGATCACTTTCGTCATACACGCGTTGCGGTGTTGCGCAACGTACCGCCAGCGCGCCTACGGACTCCGCGCCCGTCGAGATCGGGGCGATCAGAGTAACCTCGAGTCGGCGCCCGTTCGGCTCGCGAATACTGCGAGGAGAGAGAAGACCAGATCCCGTCTCGACCGCGCGCAACATCGCTTCCGTCGGCGCGTCCTGATTAGGCGCGGCGCCCTCGAACGGATGAAGCGCCAGGCATTTCTCCGGCGCCGAATACCATGCCATCCAAATCGCCGCTGGGGACAACTTCTCGCGCAGGTGGCCCACCAGTACGTCCAGAAGTTGCCGCACCGACGATGCGCCGCCGAATTTCCTTCCCAGAATAAACAGCTCGCGCAGGTCATTCACACTCCGCGGCAGGTCATCTCCCTCCGGCTCGCGCGCCTTCTGGCTGATGTAATACGCGTCGTTCAGCCACAACGTCACCGGCGTGTCGTCATCGGGGACTGGACGTTTTTCGGGCGCGGACGGAGACGCCGCCTGAGCCACGACAAACACGACGGCCCCAAGCGAAATCTCATCCCCTACCCGCAGTTTGGCCTCGTGTACGGGAAAACCGTTTACCAGCGTCGCGTTGCTACTGCCGAGGTCACGAATCTGAATAATCTGGTCAGCTTGCCAAAGCTCACAATGTCTGCGTGACACGACCGGATCGGGCACCGGAATATCGCAGACATTGCTGCGTCCCAGGACAAGGGGCCGCTCCGAAATCGGCCAACTCATGCCCTTATTCGCGCCACTCTTTACGGTTAGCTGAAACACTTACCAAGCCTTTCGCCACAGACGCAAACTCCGGCGCCGCCATCGTAGGATGGCCCTCCGCGTTCCCGTCACTCGCGTACAACCTAATCGTAACTAGCCGCTACAGTTATTCCCGATTTCACACAATAATCATAATACTGAGAGCAGCTTCCTAGCAAACGCACCAGGAATGAACTCAATCATGCGGCGCGGCCGGGCCGCCTTAGGTCTAAAGAGTACCAATTCATTACCGGACAAGCAATTATGACTCTCCAGCCCTCCGGAATTGTGATCACGCTGTCTTGCTTGCGGCATGGCCGACTCATATACTAGAGCCTTCACACGTAGATTCCTCAGATCGTGACGCCATGTTTTGTTTGCAGGAAAGGGGTTTAATAAGGCCGTGAAATCATTCGCGTCGCACTTGTTCGTTTATGCTGCTGTCCACCGGAATTCATCGAGACTGCGCTCGGCTTGCCGAAAACTGATCGTGTCGGGCGTGAGATGTTTGACTCTCATTGCGTCGTTTGTGCTCCTGCTATCGCTTTCCCCATATGCGCGCGCGTGCGGGCCATTTTTCCCAAACGACTACTTTGTTATCGGTGGAAAGAGCCCGGTGCAGGTTGTCGAACTTCCCTTCTTTCACGAGCTCAGCAAGACGCTCAAGCGCGCGGACCCGAAATTCGTAACTGCTCCCGATGACACCCAATCGTCTTCGCCAGACGCCAATGACACCTCCTCTTGGCAGCCCACGCTCGAACGTGATGTGCGCGAACTCCAGCAAGCCCTGCCGGGCGCGCAAGAAGACGCCGATATAATTCTGGACGACTATCGTGAGATGCGCGGGGCGATGCGCGCACAAGCGGACCAGAACAAGGAACAAGAACGAGGCTCGCACGCGCCTTTCGGACGCCTCAGTCCGATCGACACCGTCATGCGGGACAAGGAAACCCCCATCGAACCATTCGACATGACGGAGTACGAGGAACTGCTCTCAAAGCTGCCCCGCGAATTTGCCTTGTACGTCCAAGGCGCCTGCGCGTACTACAACGAGGACATGGACAAAGCCAAAGAAGCCTTCAATGCCGTGCTCGCTCTCCCGGAAGAGAATCGCAAGTTCCGGAGCACGTGGGCGGCGTTCATGCTCGGAAAATCGTGGCTGAGAAACGATCCCGCCCAGTCCATTGCATTCTTCAAACGCACGCGTGAACTGGCCGAACACGGCTTTGCGGATTCGCTCGGCCTCGCGCACGCCAGCGAGGGCTGGGAAGCCCGCGCCCATGCCATCGCGGGTGACTTTGTCGCCGCGCTCCACGGCTACGCAGCCATGGCGTCGAGCGCGGACGAGTCCGAAAGCAATGCCGGATACATGTCCCTGTCGCGGGTCTGCAACGCAGTCTTTGATCGCGCAACCGTCGACCCTCGCTTGGCTGAGGACCCTCTAACTCGCGGCATCATCACCACCTGGGTTATGTGCGAGGAAGAAGTTCCTCCTGCGGCCTGGCTTCAGGCGGTCGAGAACGCCAAGCCATCCGAAGGAGCCATGCCCGACGCAGACAAATTGGCGTGGCTCGCCTATAGCAAAGGCGATATGGCCGCGGCCGACCGTTGGGTGCGCCAAGCCGATCCCAAGAGCGTCTACGCGAAGTGGATTCAGGCCAAGCTTTTGATGCGCGATGGAAAACTCGAGGATGCCGCGTTAACGCTAAAGAATTTGCTTGGTCTTCTCGATCCAAACGACAAGTGGGTGATTCGCAACGATGATCCCTGGTTTGACGAGGCTACTTCCGCGGATCAGGCTGTCCGCGGCGAGTTAGCGGCCTTGAACGTCACTCGCGGAGACTACGCCGCGGCGGTCGAGCAATTCCTGCAGGCCAACGAATGGGCTGACGCCGCCTACATCGCCGAACGCGTCATGACCATCGACGAACTCGAAAAGGTGGTTGGCGCGATTCCCTCGATCATTCCGGCTCTAAACGAAGACGCCGCAACATCGCTGCGCCACCTCTTTGCCCGGCGATTGGCAAGATTGGGGCAATGGGAAAAGGCGATTCCGCTCTATCCGGACGATGAACTCAAGACCGCCGCGAAAAGCACAGCCGCAGCCCTCGCCCGCGCCAACGATGGCGAGAATCCGGCGCGAGACCGCGCCCAGGCGCTCTTCAACGCCGCGGAGCTGGTGCGCGAGCATGGTTTGGAACTCGTCGGAACCGAGCTGGCCCCCGACTGGTTCTTGGAGGCCGGTGAATTTGAACTCGAGGTCTCGCGTCTGCAGACCAACGACGCATCGCTCAAGCCCTCCAAAGACGAACTCGACCGAACGCAGCAGTCTGCGACCCAGCCCGGCAAGCGTTTCCACTATCGCTACCAGGCCGCTGACCTCATGTGGGAATGCGCAGCTCTTCTCCCCAACAATGACACGCTCACGGCGGAAGCCCTGTATCAAGGGGGGACCTATCTTATGAACCGTGATCCGGAGGCGGCCGACCGCTTTTACAAAGCGCTGGTGCGAAGGAATCCAAATCTCGCCATTGCCCGGCAAGCGGACAAGCTGCGTTGGTTTCCCGAAGAGTTTACTGACGTCGTCCTATACCAGCGCCGTCCTCCGCATATCTCGAAACGGAAGCTCGTCCCATGGGTTGCGGCCGGCATGGCCTGCGTCGCCCTTCTTGGAATAGCCTGGGCGCTGCGGCAAGCGAAATCGAACAAGCGAGCAGCATAGAATTCTGAGCCAAGGACCCCGGGACGGGGCTATTTGTAGAAAGGACACCAAGTCAAGGCGCCATGGTCGGGAGGGCGAATGTCCTCATTCGCCGGTCGGGGCGCAGAGACTGGTACCTACTTGATCGTGTCCTTGGGAGTGCGCTTCGGTTGGACGAGCATGCCAGCCGTAGTCCGCGGCTGGCTTCCGCGCGCCAAAACCAGGATAATACTTTGGGCGTTGGCCTCGAACGCAGCGAAGACATCGGTAGAGCTGCTTGGCGTAATGATTCACGGCTAGGCCGACAGATATCTATCGTCGAGACGCCCATTCAGCCCCGGTTAGGGGCGCAAGAGGGTAGCCCACGGTGCGAACCGTGGGATCCGCCCAGTACGATGAAAGGTTAGCCCTGGAAGGGCGAAAGAGATTGGTACCCTGTAAAGGGTGAAAGCTGCGTATCAAGATGCTAACAACATGAATCAGTACACTAGCGCCGGAACTTAACCGAGTTTCCTGGAGATTTACTCTTGCCATCAGAACCGACCACATCCTATTGCAACGACCTTTTCATACGCGCCGCGCGAGGAGAAACCACCCCGCGCACGCCCATTTGGTTGATGCGTCAAGCCGGACGCAGTGACCCCGAGTACAACCGGGTCAAACGCGAGTCGGGGATGCCCCTCGAGAAACTGTTCCGCCACCCGGAGTTAGCTGCGCAAATCTCGCTGTTGCCCCAGCGTTTCGGTGTGGATGCGATTATCTTCTTCCAGGATATTCTTACTCCGCTTTCTCCCATGGGAACAGATTTTGTCTTTGCGCCGGGACCTGTCATCGAATCGCCCATTTTCCGGCGCCCCGCTTACGCTGGCGGTCTTTATGATCGAGGGGAAGAGTTTCGGTAACACGGCCGCCGCGTCAATGCAATTCTTGCGCGACGAACCCCGGCTCGCTCACGAACTGCTCAATATGCTCACGGATATGACCATTGATTACCTCAAACTCCAAGTCGAAGTGGGGGCAGCCGCGCTTCAGGTCTTCGAGTCCGCCGCGATGCTCCTTTCCACCGAGCAGTACCGCGAGTTCGCGTTGCCGTATCAGCAACGAGTTTTCGAAGCCCTGCGCGGGCTGATTCCCACGATTGTATTTGCGCGGGAATGGGACAACCTGGCGGACCTCGCCGCCGCCGGAGCCGACATCATCAGCCTTCCTTCCGGACTGAGCATCGCTGACGCGCGGCGAGTTCTTGGCGAGAACGCCGTTGTCCAAGGGAATCTCGACAACCACCTCCTGGCCCACAGTTCCCAAGAGGCGATAACCGAGGCGGCCAGGGCCTGCGTCAAGTCCGGTCAACACCGCGGTCACATCTTCAACTTGAACCACGGCCTCCTGCGCGAGACCCCGTTCGAAAACATTCTGAACTTAATCCGCACCGTACACGAAGCGTAAGAGCTGTGTGGAGAAAGAAGGGGAGAGGGCGTATCGCCGCGCCGACACGGTCAGACGTGAACAGCAGGTGACCGCGAGCGCCCCTGCAATTCTTAATTGTCAACGGTCACTTGTCAATTATCAACTCACCTGGGTTGAATTCTTCCCCGCGCTTCGTGTATTTCTTTGTTGTCCGGACTGGTCAAAAACACCCGTCACATATACGGGCATTAGTTCACATGACGAGAATCTGCGGAGGACCCTGAAATGAAACACATCAAGACTCTGTTGGTAGCCGCACTGTTCGCGGCCATTGCACTCGGCGCCCTGGCGTGCAACACGGTCCGTGGCGTCGGCAAAGACGTGCAAGCCGGCGGTTCGGCCATCGAAAAGGCCGCCAAGAAATAACCGCCCGCCTACCAGTAGATGTATTTGTGGAAGGTGGCGTTACTCTGGGGATCGAGTTCGTCCAGATTCTCGATTTCGTAACGGTTGTTGTCCACGTCGAAGATGATGCGTCCTTTGACGCCGCCTTCAACGACGGTGTCGCGGTCCCACCGTTTCGTCATGAACTCCATGTGCCCCTTGTCGGTTTCCACATCCCAGAACAGGAACCCAACGTCTTCCTTGATCGAATTGATCGCCGATATGTAGTGGATGAAGTACCTCTTGGCCAGTTCATGTTCCACCGCCAGCCGCGTACTCGGGCTGAGTTCGGCCAGCCGCCGGATCATCCCGATTTCCTGATGCTCCAACGCCGAACTGCCCGTCCAAAGCGCGATAAACTCGCTCGGCAGTGAGACCGGGAAACAACGGTACGCCCGTACGTGAAGATGATTCTCATTCTCGTACGCAACCTTCATTCCGCCTTCATCCATCGAGTAAATGTGCAGCTTTTTCGCCTCCAGATAGCGAATGCGCGGCACTTCCGTGTTGCGTTTGTACGTGGATACTGCCGGAGTCTTGGCTTTCGCCTCCTCAGCTTTCTCCAGATCGTCAAGCGCCTTGATGTTGTCGACGGTCGTGGTCTGTTCGCTGGTCAACTGGGTTTGAATATCGACCAGCTTCTTGTAGATGCCGTTCTGCGCCATCAACTCATCGTGCGAACCGTGCTCGCGAATGATCCCTTCCTCGAACACCATGATCCGGTCGCAGTTACGCAACGTCGTCAATCGGTGCGCGATGGCGATCGTCGTGCGCCCCAGGCTCAACGCCTCGAGCGCCTTCTGGATTTCGCGCTCCGCAATCGTGTCCACACTCGACGTGGCTTCGTCCAAAATCAGCACACGCGGATTGTGCAACAGCGCCCGCGCGATCGCCACGCTCTGACGTTCGCCGCCGGACAGTCCCGATCCGACGAGTCCAGGATGACCTCCCTCGAAACATCCGGATTGCCGTAGCAGATATTCTCCGCGATCGTTCCGCGGAAAAGGAACGGGTCCTGCGCAACCATTCCGATCTGGCGGCGCAGCACCTTCTTCTTGATGCGCGTGATGTCGATATTGTCAATCGTGATCGAACCCTCGTCCGGATCATAGAAACGCATAATCAGGCTAACGGTCGTGGACTTGCCGCAACCGCTATGGCCTACCACACCGATCATCTCGCCCTTCTTGATCGCAAAGCTGACTTCATGAAGCACGGGAATGTGAGGGTCATAGCCAAACGTAACGTTCTTGAAGGCGATTTCGCCTTGGATGTCCAACGCGATGGCGTCCACCGGTTCCTTAATCATCTCCTCCCGGTCGAGGACTTCGAACACCCGGTGCGCCTGCGTGGTGAATTGCGTGAACCAGTTGGACATCTGCGTTAACGAGTTCAGAGGCGCGTAGAACATTCCCAAATACCCCAGGAACGCCATCAGTCCGCCTACCGTCAGCTCATGGGTCACGCTCGCCGCATCGGGACTCATCATGTTCAAGATGGTATGACCGCCGTAGAGCCATACGAAGTAGCTTCCGAGCTGAAACACGAACCCCATCATCTGATAAAACCACGCGCTGGCATAACCCACGCTGAGGCCCGCATCCCGGAACTTGGCGTTGAATCCTTCAAATCGCGACGCCTCACGCGCTTCCTGCGCGAACGCCTTTACCACGCGCACGCCGGAGAGCGAGGCGTGAAGAATGTTCGACAAATTCGACCGCGTGCTCCAATACTTGTGCCACTGCGGGACAACCCACTTGTAGAAAATCACTGTGCAAACCATCACCAGTGGCGCCGGCAAGCACGCAATCAGCGCCAATTGCCAGTTCATGTAGAACATGATTCCCGCTACGCCAATCAGCGACAAGATCTGGTAACCAAACCCCGAGGTCAACTGGTTGATGAACCCTTGCAGCGCTTCCACGTCCTGTGTACACCGCGTCATCAATTGACCGACGGGATGGTCATCGTGGTATTCGACTTCCTGGTTTTCCAGCTTCTCGAACACGTCGCGGCGAAGCTCGAACGCCAAGCGGTTGGCGATCGTCACCGCAATACGTTCACGCAGCCAGATGATG
Source organism: Candidatus Hydrogenedentota bacterium (assembly GCA_016215105.1). Classification (GTDB taxonomy): domain Bacteria; phylum Hydrogenedentota; class Hydrogenedentia; order Hydrogenedentales; family SLHB01; genus JACRLJ01. The sequence continues at coordinate 6,243 of JACRLJ010000136.1, read as the reverse complement.
ATCACTGCGAGCAGCGTCGTCAGCGCCAGCGCGCCCACAATGATGTACAGCCACTTGTAGTGGTCCGAACCCAGATGGAACACATTGACCAACGCGCCGAACCAGATAGGTACGTCATCATTCTTGGAAAAGACGTTATCAATCAGAATCTTGACCAACTGCTGCGGAAACAGCGAGAGCAAAATAGACAGAATAACAAGGACCATGGCCATCGAGGTCAACGGCCAATAGTCTTTCGTCCGCGCCAGGAAGCGCATGAAAACAAACCCGCGCTTCAGGCACTTATGGCAGATCGACATGCTCCGGTCCGCAAGGCGCACGCCGCACTTCTGACAACGGCCAATCTGGGTCTTTTCTTCCTCCTCCGAGGTGAGGTCTACCGGACGTCCGCCCGCCAGCAACTTAATCGTCGCCGCCACCTTCGCAAACTTGTCCGCATTGCGATTCGAAAAGCGGAGCAATTCTTCATACACGTCCTCGTCCGTCTTCGCCTCGAGAAACCCCGACCCCACCCGGCTGTCCGTGCGCGCTTTCTCAATGCGTTCGATCGGGACTTCACGAACCAACAAGGCCGTGTCTTCTTCGATGATGAATACCAGAACGTGCTTCTGAGTGACGATGATCCAGCGCTCGGAATACTCGCCGGCGATGCTTAGGTCGGTGTCCGTCGCAATAATTACGTCGTCGGACGTGATCCCGCGCTCCGCAAGAAGCTTTTCGATCTTGGAAGGGATCGTTCGACGTAACTGAGAAGTCTCTTGATCAAGCATTCTGCCGCGTTTCCTTAGAACCTACTGTATTCCACCGACTTCACCCATCGCCGCATATTCTCGGCATGCTGAGCCCGGAATAGGCGCGTAACTATTCTCGCCGTAACCAAAGCGCCTCCGGCAAAACACGGGTTAGGGCTAACGGGAGGGCGGCTGTCCTCAGCCGCCGGGGCGCTCGCGCATCGACTAAGTATATCGGATCATCTTACCACAGGCCGTTAGACGCGCCAAGATTGGCGCCTTGCAAGCAATTTCACGGCTTCCGCAGGACGCAGAAGAAGTCCCGCGTGTCATCCTTTTGAATGAACTTAAGCGCGTTCTTATCAACGGCGCCGCCGGCCATTTCCGTGTTCAAGTTTTCCACCCCGGAGATCTCACCGGATGCGTCTCGAAGGTACAGCGCAATGTACCCGTAGTTCGGCGTGTTGATATCGAGGATCATCGCGTACTTGCAGTCGTAGGCCTGGAAAACACGCGCCATCGAACTCGGCGTCGCGCCCGTAAAATACCCGAACAGCAGGTACTTCCTGCCGTCGACTTCCTGAACGCCGATACCCGACCGTATGGTCAGGAAGTTTCCGTCCTTGTCGCCCGACCAAGCCCCCAGACCTTGGCTCTTCAAGTACTGACCGGGAATCGGCATCTTCTTTTCCGTGTCGTAGCCTTCGATGAGGGGAAGGCAATTCTGACGCGCCGCGCGCAACTCCGGGAGCAACGCTTTGTCATCGGCAGGCCAAGTGAGCATGCTCAGCGCGCCGTCCAGGCCGATGCGCGCCGTCGCAAGCCCCGGCTGAAGCTTGCTGAACACCACGCCCTGCTCCATAAAACCAAAATGGCTGCCGTTGTTCACCTTCCCCAACTCTCCGCTGTGGAACGCGCCGTGTTGGCGCTTGAAGCCCCCGGAAAACACCGCCTCCAACTGCGGCAGGTAATACGGAGGCACTGACCCCACCGTCGCCAACGGCCTCTTATTGCCGATTCCATCCGGACCCGGCGGCGGGATATGCGGAACCGCCTTTGCATGGTCGGACCACTCCACCCCCGGGTGCTCCGCTCCCAGCCCATAACCGAAAGCAAACCGGCTCATGTCGAACGCGGCGAAATAGGCCAGCGCCCCGACCTCACGGCCCCTCGAGGCTGGCGTGTACACTTCGGCCCTATCCGGAAAACTCGACAGTATCTCGGGCGCCACATCCTCCAAGGTCATCACACTGACATATACGCCGTCGTGATGAATAGCTTTGTACCATTGACCGTAATAGAGCTTGTGATTCTCCGCGTCGTTTTCGATTCCCAGCCGGTTCTTTTCCGAGAACCGGTCCGCCTTATCCGGGTTGACCACCGCACTGCGCGGCAAGCTGGCCTCAGCCGGCGCCGACTTCTTCTTTACGGGATCGGTCAACTGCTCGCCTTCTTCGGGCGCCTCGATAAGATAGGGCTTTACGGCTTCGACAAGCCATCCGCCGAGCCTGGTCTTGCGCAGCGTGTCTGTCGCCGCCTCCAACGTTGTTGTGGACCCCGCGAACTGTGTTCGAACGAATAGCTGGCCATCACAAATAGGGGTCAACGGCGCGGCAAATGACTTGGGCGGTTGCAGGACGTCCGCCAGAACCGGATTGGCGTTCAATTCGCCGTTCGTCTTCGTTACCACGCCGGATAGAAACGGAGTCATACCTCGATCTATCGAACTGTTCGCGCCATTCCAAAGCGAACAAGAACACGAATCACCCGTTGCCTGAGGCAGGATCAATCCATCGCGGTAAAGGGAAATCTTCAATTTCTGCGCCGGCAAGACGCTCGGGAGCGCAAGCTCGAGATGGAACACGGACTTCTTGCCCGCAAAGTTCGTTTCCAGCACGTACCACGCGCCAACGTTGGGGTTTAGATTGATCAGCCGCACCGTGTCGCCCCGATCATTGTGAATCTCCTGTTCCTGACGGAACGACTGAAGATCCACCACAGTCAGCGGCTGCGCTACAGCCAAACCCGCGCATATCACACCAAATGCAAGGACGAAGCCCCGCATGGAATACCTCCTCTAGCTTCTTTGTCAGCAACTTCCATGCTGTTTGCGTAGATGTTGCTGACAAAGAAGTCACACCATTGGCTTCACTGTTGCGGTCAGGCCGCCTTAGCTACTTTGTCCGCAAATTCCACGTTGTTCGCGCAGATATTGCGGACAAAGAAGTCGCACAAACAACATCAGGGCGACGTCCACAAGGTCCACAACGTCCACCATGCTCAAGTACGCCTGCGCTCGCCGAGCGCAGGCAACCGGCGCCCGGAACTCGCCTCAAACACCAATGACTTCAGTCTTGCAGTTGGACCGCGTCGATTTGAGTTGCGAATTCCCGAAAATCGGGCAGATAAGCATATAGGACCACCGAGGCCCGAAACAACTTTGCTGTTCTTGATTGGAAAAAAACGCAAAAAACCGAATCATTTCTAGACGCGGCGGTCCGGTGTCTGGGCGGTTGATGGAGCGCGCAAGAATGGATACACTACGCATGGTTTCGGGCGGAAGTTTCGCGGCGAACGCGACCGCAGCGGTCCAAAGGCACAATGCTTCCTATCCGCGGGTCGCCAAAGACGCGGCGTCCCGCTGCGTCGTCGGGGAGCCACGGGCACGGCTTACGGCGGACGGCCTTCTCTGATCGCTATGGCTCAGTTGTCTTAGGAGAGTACAAACTATGTCAGATGTTGGTTTCGGAATCATCGGCTGCGGAGCCATCGCTCCGATCCACGCGGAAAGCATTTCCAAAATCAAGGGCGCGCGCTTGGTCGCGGTTGCGGACGTCGTCGAGCGCAACGCCCAATCGCTGGCGGATAAATATGCTGCCGCCGCCTACACCGACTACCGGGAAATGCTCGCCAGGAAAGACGTACACGCGGTCGGCCTCTGCGTTCCTAGCGGTATGCGCGCCGAAATTGGCGAAGTCTGCGCCGCTGCGGGAAAACACATCCTCGCGGAAAAGCCTCTCGAGGTCACCACGGAACGAATTGACCGCCTGATCGCGGCTGCCGGAAAAGCCGGCGTTAAACTCAGTTGTGTGTATCAGTCCCGGTTCTCAGATGGAGCGCTCAGCATCCGCAAGGCGCTTGACGAAGGACGCTTCGGAAAACTCGTCCTCGGTGATGCCTACATCAAGTGGTTTCGCACCCAGGAATACTATAACAGCGGCTCCTGGAGAGGCACGCGCAAGCTGGATGGCGGAGGCTGCCTCATGAACCAGGGGATTCATCAGATAGACCTCTTGCTCTGGTTCTTTGGTGATGTCGAGCAAGTGTACGCCCAAACTCGCCTGGTGGCCCACGAGCATCTCGAAGTCGAGGATCTCGCCTGCGCCATGCTGAAGTTCAAGAGCGGCGCGCTGGGCGTGATCGAAGGCAGTACCGCGATCTGGCCGGGCCATTCCGCCCGCATCGAGGTCCACGGAGCCGAAGGAGGCGCCGTCCTCGAAGACGGGAAACTGCGCTTCTGGCGTTTCAAACAGGAAACTGCCGAAGACAAGGAGATTCAGGAGCACCTGAATGACGAGTCCATTCTGGGTTCCGGCGCGGGTGACCCGCTGAGCAACCTGCGCAGCGACGGCCACCGGCTCCAAATCACCGACTTCGTCGAGGCCATCCGTTTGAATCGCCCGCCTGCAATCGACGGGCGGGAAGGACGCCGCGCTGTCGAACTGATCGAGGCCATTTACCGGTCCGCCGCCTCAGGCGCCCCCGTTGTGTTCGCCTGATTTGCCCGATACGCCGGATATTGGGTATCATGGCGTACTTAGATTGTTTTCGTTGCGGTTGACTCCAAACGAGGGCCACAGCGCGGAAATTGAAGCCCACTCAAGGAGATCTTTCATGCGCGTACGTTCAGTTCTGCGCCTAACAGCGGCCACTGCGGTCATGTTTGGATTTGTCCTCTATGCCAACGCCGCCTCGGAACCGGCGGCGCCGGCCACGAATCCCGCTAAACCCGAAGCGAAACAGGCAGCCCCGGGAAACACTCAAGAAAAGGCGCTTGCGGCGCCCGTTGCCGGCGGCCCTGAAGAGATTGTCGCGCGCGTCGATGGCGCTCCTATCTCGCGAAAAGATCTCGACGAAGCGATACGGAAGGCCGTCGAAATGTATCGTCAACTGGCCGCTGCTGGCCAGGCCCCGCCAGGATTTGACCCTAACTCACCGCCCACGGACGAGCAAAAACGCAAGGTCTTGGAAGGGTTGGTGAATTTCAAAGTCATCAATACGCTCGCTGCCAAGGCGGACATCAAAGTCCCCGACGCGGAGATTGACGAGCGCATCAAGATGGTGAAGGAAAAACAAGGGATCAAAACGGATGAGGAACTGGCTAAGCTCCTTCAGCAACACAATATGTCCATCGAGCAGCTCAGAGCGCAGTTGAAGGAAGACTTGACCCGGCAGCATTTCGGCGAGGCCACTACGAAAGATCTCGCGGTAAGCGATCAGGAAATCGAGACCGCCTACAACAAGATGAAAGCCGAAGGCGGGATGACGCTCAAGGACGATAGTCTTGACGTCGCCACCATCCTCGTCCGGGTGAACGGAAAAGACGACCAGGTCTGGAACGAGGCCAAGAAGAAGATCGCAGCCATCCGCGAACGCGTCACGAAAGGTAAGGAGGACTTCGTGAAGGTCGCGAAGGAAGTGTCCGAAGATCCCAATCTCAAGCAAAACGGCGGTGTCTATCCGTACGTCTTGCGTACCTCGGCCCCCTTCGGACCCGACTTTGGCGCCGCCGCCTTCCTCGTACCGGCGGGAGAAGTGAGCGAGCCCTTCAAGACGGGCGCCGGGTGGCACATTGTCAAGGTCGTCGAGAAGCACGCGCCCGGTCCGCTGCCGCTTGAAAACGCCTTCGTCAAAGAGAACATTAAGAACCGGTTGCTTGCGGCGAAATCCAAGGAAAAGATGGACAAGGTCCTCGCGGACGCCAAAGCCGGCATGAATATCGAAATCCTTCTGCCGCCTTCGCTTCCCGCGATCCCCATGGCTGCCCCAGGCGCTCCAGCCACTCCGGCCGCCCCGGGCGAACCGAAGAAGGACGCGGCTCCTAACGCGCTGCTCACCCCGGGCTCCACGTAGACGGGGGCGCCAAAGTAGACGCGCCGCGTCGCCGATGCGCTAGAGTAGACGCGCCGTCTCGCCGCATCGCTGAGAATGGGTTGGGAATGAGGCCAGAGAGTCGGTTTTTTCATGCGGCGCGGCCAGAAAGCGTCTGTAAGTGGGTCAATACCAGCGCTGGCTCGTACGGAGTCTTGCTATGCGGAGGCTTTCTGGCCGCGCCTCTAGACTTGCATATTCTCTTGCCCTGAAAGGGCAACTCTATAGCAGCCCAGGGCAACGCCCTGGGAAAAGCAGATTGGCATCAGACAAGCCCTGAAAGGGCGTTCTAGTGGCAAGGCGCCATGTCAACGGATCTTGAGTGGTGACGACGGCGTAGGGTCGAGTTCTCGTGCCGCAA
>JACRLJ010000044.1:66429-70085 GCA_016215105.1 Candidatus Hydrogenedentota bacterium | reverse complement strand
GTGACGGCTTGCCCCGGAGTGTAGCTGTCCACGACGTACCTGACCGGGCCGTGTCCACCTGTGGCGCCGACGCTCAACGGCCGGTCTAGAATCATGGGAGGCCAGGAACGCCGAGGCCAAAGGGCGTCCGCGGGTGAGGACAGGGAGTCGAGGAGCGCGCCGACGCTCTCCGGCGCGGCCTGCATCTCGCGTTCATGGATATTGGTAATCTTCATATCGGCTTCTTTCTCCGCGCAACGGGTAACGCGCGGCAACTGAGCTAAAGTAGCTGAGTTCTTGGTATCAGTCAAGGCGGGTTTGGAGGATGGGGGTGATGGGAGGAATGGGGCGGTTTGCGCAGCCTGTCAGGCGCGACGAGAACGACGCGCCGACGCGCCTTTTCTCCGGAAGCTACAATCGTGGTATAACAATCGCGTTGGCGCCGTCTTACCGTGAAACTAGGAGGAGGTAAACCATGCATACACTGTGTTTAGTTGTAACGATGGCCTTGGGGGCGCAGCCGGCGGAGGCAAAAGCGGCGCCGACATTTGGCGAGGACGCGAGTTTTCTGGAACAGCATTCGAAGGCCTTCGTATTGCAGCGTGGCGATAGCCAAGTCGTCGTGTCGCCCTTGTACCAGGGCCGGGTGATGACGAGCACGTGGGGCGGAAAGAACGGATTGAGCAACGGGTGGATTAACCGGGATTTCATCGCCTCCGGCAAGCTGCAGGCGCACATCAATGTCTTCGGCGGAGAAGATCGGTTCTGGCTCGGCCCCGAAGGCGGACAGTTCTCGATATTCTTCAAACCCGGCGCGAAGTTTACCGTGGACGACTGGCAGACGCCGGCCCCAATCGACAGCGACGCCTATGACGTCGCGAACAAGGCGGAATCATCCGTCACGTTTCGGAAGACGTTCGACGTGTCGAACATGTCGGGCACGGTATTTCACGTGAAAGTCGAGCGCAAGGTGTCAGTCCTGGAGCGCGGCGAAATCAGCGGCCTCTTGAAGGCTCCGCTACCCGATTCCGTGCAGGCGGTCGCGTATCAGACGGCGAGCACGGTCACCAACGCCGGTGACGCGCCGTGGAAGAAGGAAACGGGATTGCTCGCGATTTGGATCTTGGGCATGTACAAACCGTCACCGCAAACCACGACGGTCATACCGATCAATTCCGGTGACGCAGCCACACTAGGGGCGCCGGTAACGGACAACTACTTCGGAAAAATTCCGGGAGAGCGGTTGAAAGTTACCGAGAACGCGATATTCTTCAAGGGCGACGGCGGCATGCGCGGCAAGTTGGGCGTGAATCCGAAGCGGTCCAAAGGGGTGATGGGGAGCTACGACGCGGCCAATCGCGTATTGACCGTAGTCACCTACAACACGCCCGATGCGAAGGCCGAATACGTGAACAATCTGTGGGAGGAACAGAAGAACCCCTACAGCGGCGACGCGATCATGGCGTACAACGACGGTCCGCTCGGGCCGGGCAAACCGCCGCTGGGCCCGTTCTACGAATTGGAGACGTCCTCGCCCGCGTTGGCGCTGGCGCCGAACGCCAGTTACACCCACGACCACCGCACCGTGCATATGCACGGAACAGAGGCCGAATTGGACACGCTCGCGAAGAAGATCTTTGGGGTTGGACTGGACGCGATAAAGGGCGCGTTGAAGTAGCGGACTGTCGGAAGCCTTTGATGCAACGAGGACGGTCAGGGCTCGCCGTCCTCGCTGCTGCACTATCGCGTATGCAGCTAGTGTAGTGTGTCATTTTGACGGAGTCTCGAGCTTGGACGCGAATGCCGCGAAAAGCAGGGACAGACACGCTTTTCAATCTGCCGAAAAGCGAGTCAGTCCCGGGTTTTCGCTCCGATCTCCCCGTTCATCCAGGGTGTTTCAATTCTGATTCACCGCACTAGCGCGCTCCTGGATGAGGTGAGTACGTGTCAAGCCGAGACTTGCGATCGACGGCAATCTTCTTGGGCTGGGGTGTGCGACAGGGATTTGAGAGTACGTTCACGATGCAACGATCCTTTCTAGCGCTGATTCTCACGACCCTCGCGCTCGCATGTTGGGCGGAAGGCGAAACCTATCGCGTAGCGGTGATGGATGAGCCATCGATGCCGGTGGACGGAACGGCGACTCCCGCAACTACGTTTGAGCGCGTTCTCGGCGCGGATGGCGCCGTGGTGACGCGGTTGAACGCGGCGCAGTTGGCGGATGAGAAGACGCTGACGCGAGACGCGTACGATTTACTAATCTTGCCCGCGGGCGCCTCGTTTCCATTAGCCGCCAAGGGCGCCGTATTGGACTTTCTTCGCCACGGCGGGGACCTCCTCTGTACGGGCGGATACGCGTTCGACAAACTATGGGTGAAGGACGGGAACGCCTGGATTCCGTATCCCGAACGCTTGGCGGCGGAGAAGGCCAAGGCGCGGGACATAACGAACGCGCTGATCCCGAACGGGGGATTCGAGAAGGACCGCGAGGGTTGGGATGCGGCCGGGGGCGCGGCGTGCGCCGTGGTCAACGAAGCGGGGTGCACCGGACGCGCGTGCGGACGAGTCACCAACGACAATGCGAGTGGCGGAGCGACATGGGAAACGGCGTTGCCCGTTCAACCGGGGCAAAGCTATCTCGTGGGCGGCCGCATGAAAGTGAGCAACTTCTCCGGCGCGGGCATGGCGTATTTCGCGGTCTATCAGTTTGACGCGAAAGGAGCATTGGTCACGTTCGTGGACTTTGCGCAAGTCCGGAAGGCGGCGGACTGGAAACGGTACGAAGCCATGGTGGACATTTCGCAGCAGGCCGCGCGGGTGGTGTTTCGGTCCGGGTTCTACATCGCCTCGGGAACGCAATGGCTGGACGACGTGACGTGCGCGCCGGCGCCGAACGAAGAATGGGTAAACGGCCACTACGGAAAACCCGATGACGGATTGATCACCGAGCCGAGGCAACTTACCGTCTTCAGTCCCGACCAGCAGTTTGAGGGGACGGCGCTGACGCCGGCCTGGGGCGCGGCGCTCGCGAACGAATGGCGATCTCCGGGCCCGGTTCGAGGGTTCGAGGCGACGGCGCAGTTGCAGCAAGAGGCCCGATGGATTCCCCTGGTCGAGGCGCGCGACGCTTGGGACCGGTCGTGCGGCGCCGCAGGGGCCCTGGTGCGCCATTTCGCAGGGCCATACGCGCATTCGACCTGGGCGCTGTTCGGGGTCGTCAACCGGGACGTCTTTGAAGGCGCCTCGGGCGACGCGCTCCTGAAGGGAACTGTTCGGCAATTGCGGGCCGGCGTATACGTGCAGTCGCTCGCGACTGACGTTTCAATGTATGCGCGCGGCGAAACGGCCCATCTGAAAGCGGAAGTGTATAACGCAGCGCGGTACTCGCGAACCGTTACGCTGGACCTCGATTGGAACGGCGCGAGAGACTCGCAGACCGTAGAGGTGGCCGCCAACAGCGCTCGCTCTGTCGACTTCACGAAAGCCATCGCGGCTGATGCGCCGGATTTCGTGCGTGTCGGCGCGTCGTTGCGCGTTGGCGAGACCCTCGCAGACAGGCAAACAACAGGGTTTTGCGCACGTGACGAGCGCGTGACCGCGGCGGGGCCACAAATTGCCTTTCACGATAACGCATACATTTTTGGCCGGGACGGGGCTGCGACGCGACGGACGAGTTT
>JACRLJ010000044.1:35063-66397 GCA_016215105.1 Candidatus Hydrogenedentota bacterium | reverse complement strand
GACACCTACGCGAATATGTTTCTTTCGCCAGCCCAATCACCGTGGACGTGGTACTGCGACCTCGAAACAATGCATGACTACGGACTGCACATGTTCGAAAACCTGCAATATGCGCCGAAGGATTATGTCTACACCGAAGTCCAGCAGAAGCAACTGGACGCGCTCATTCAAATGACGCAACGCTTCGGCCTCGCGTATATGGCCGGGTTGCTGGTAGGACAGGATGTGGCCGTGAGCGACGGCGAATTGGCCAAGCAGGCGGCGTATTGCCGACAGTTTGCGGCGCGGTACAAGACCACGCCGGGGCTGGTCTATTACCTCAACGGGGACTTCGTACTCAAACTGAAGGATCTGCCGGACATTCGCCGCTTATGGAACGCGTTTCTCGGTAAACGCTATGCAAACGATGCGGCGTTGCGAAGCGCGTGGGGCGCGGCGGCGCCGGAGGCCGCCCTGGGCGAGATCCCGGTGAAGGAGTATCTTGCGACGAGCTGGTACGACATTCGGGCGCGCGACGTCGCGGAGTTCAAGTCGGAATTGATGAGACGGTGGATAGGAGCCTTGTGCGCGGCCATACGGAGTGAAGACGCGGAGCACCCGATCACGGCGGAGTATTACCAATGGCCGTACGACGGCGTGGATCTCCGGCTGACGGTGGCCGGGATGGACGCTGCAAACATCGGCTACTTTGACACGCCGAAACGAGACACGGCCCGGTTGATGTCCACCATCAAGTGGAACGATATGCGGCGGTCGGGGCATGGCGTAAACATCGGGGAATTCGGCGTGAAAACGCACGACGCGTGGACGCCGGAGCGCGGAGGATACGGATACCACCTCCAGCGCACGGACGATGAGCGAAACCAGCTTTTCTGGTGGATGACTCATTGCGCGATGGCGATGGGCGTGAGCAAGATTCAAAACTGGTGTTGGAGCGATGACCCGGATAGGGAATTTCCCTGGGGGATGGCGTGGAACAACCCGCTACGCGCAAAGCCCGCGCTGAAACTGTACCGAAACATGCGCCTGCTCTCCGAACGCATCGAGCCGGCTTACGCGTCCGCGGATGTGGTGGTGGTCATGCCGGACACTTGGCGCCTGGGCGCGCCCGCCCGGTTTGGCTATGACGTGTTGTCGAACGCCATCGAGTGCATGTTGGCAACGAATGTACCGTTTGACGTAGTGAACGAGTCGGAGCTGGCGAACCTGCTCAAGACGCCACCGCGATTGGCGCTGATGCCGTGCGCGTACGCGTTGAGCGACGACAACGTCGAGCGCCTGCGGAAGCTTGCCGAGGCGGGAAGTTGTGTGTACCTGTCGGGTGATTTCTCGATTGACGGTCTGGGCGCGCGGAAGGCGGAGCGCTTGGAACGACTGGCCGGCGCGAAGTTTGAGTGTGTAGGCGAACCGGTATCGGGTATGCCTGTACCACAAGTCACACCAATCGACGCGAAGGTTCTGGAGAATCCGACGCACAAACCACTGTATCAGCGATCCCTGGGAAAGGGTATGGTGGTGTGGTCGCCGGAACCGTGGGAGGTCCTTCCGGGCCGAGATTTGTTTGTGGAAGCGCCAAATTTGACCCAAGATCCCGCAACCAACGTGTACTTGTCGTTGACGCCGCTGGCAGGCGTTACGGCGCCGCTCGAGCTTCGCGCCGAACAGGGTATCTGGCGCGCTACGTTGACCGCCAGTGGCGCGAACCGGCTGGTGACGGTGTTTCCGAGTTCGAGCACCGGCGAGAGGGGGACGGTACACATCAAGGCTTCCGGCGCTGAGCTCGATCTACGTTCGAGCGTATCTGTGCCGGCGATGACATTGATCGGTCCTGAGGGAAAGCCGCTTTTGGCTACGGGCAGCGGCTCGCTAGATGTCGGCGGGCAGCGCGTGTTGGAGGGCGCCGGACCGTGGTGCGTGGCGAGTCTCGATGCGCAAGCGCTAGGCGACTCGAGAACGTTAATGGCAAATTCTACGGCGCAAGGCAGCGTTTGGTGGCGCAGCAGCGCGACCGAGCTGAGCGCGTGGATGGTTGAGTTCCTAGACGGACAATTGCGGGTGATTGCGCCGGCGCCACTGGTTCGCAGGAATGAGGGTTGGGAATTGGCAGCCGAGCCAAATGAACTCTACGTGATTCTTCCGTCGGGACAGCGGCCGACGGCGGAAACGCTCGCATTGAAGTGAGTGGGTATTCGCAGGAGCAATGGTGGACGGAGTGGACCGAACGGAAGGCTGAATAGAGGGAGGGAATGATATGAACGAGAATAGGTTTGACCGGCGCCGGTTCTTGAAGGCTGCGGCCGCGGGATTAACGATACTGCCGGCGGTGTCCGCGCGGAGTTATGCGGCGAACGAGAAACTGCAACTGGGCGTGATTGGATGCGGCGGTCGCGGACCGTGGATTGGGAATCTATTTGAGAAGAACACAAACACCAAAGTAGTGGCTTTACACGACTACTTTCGCGACCGGGTAGACGACGCGGGGACAAAGTTGGATGTCGATGCGAAGCGCCGGTATGTGGGGCTTGATGGGTACAAGGAGCTGCTGGCGATCGGCGTAGACGCGGTGGCGGTGATCAGTCCGCCCTACTTTCATCCAACGCAGACCGTGGCGGCGCTGGAAGCGGGCAAGCATGTTTATCTGGCCAAACCGATCGCGGTGGACGTGCCCGGCTGCATGGACATCGTGAAGGCGGCGAACAAGGCAAACGGGAAGTTGAACGTGTTGGTCGATTTTCAGACCCGGAATAACGAGTTCTACCGGGAGGCGGCGAAGCGCGTCCACGGCGGGATGATTGGCACACCCGTGTGCGGCCAGGCGTATTACCAAACTGGAAGGTTACTGGCGCGAACAAAAGACGGCGCCGGCGTGGAGCGGCTGCGCAACTGGGTATTCGACAAGGCGCTGTCGGGCGACATTATTGTGGAACAGAATATCCACGCGCTCGATGTGGCCAATTGGTTTCTGAACGCGCACCCCGTCGAGGCGCACGGGTATGGGGGCCGGAAGGCGCGCGTTGACGTTGGCGATTGCTGGGACCATTTTGTAGTGACCTACCGCTATCCGAACGATGTGCTGATCGATTTTTGCTCGAATCAGTTTGCGCCCGGATATGACGACATTTGCGCGCGAATCTACGGTACGTTGGGAACGGTGGATTCGCACTATGGCGGAACCGTTTCAATCAAGGGAAAATCCGAGATGTGGCCAGGGGGCGCGACGGAAAAGATCTACCAGGAAGGGGCCGTCAACAACATTAAGGACTTCCACGCGGCCATCATGAGCGGACAACACCTCAATAACGCGCAGGAAGCGGCGAACAGCACGTTGACGGCGATTCTGGGGCGCACTGCAGCGTATACGGGGAAGACCGTGAAGTGGGACAAGATGATAGCGGCCAACAAGAGGCTGGAGGCGAAACTGGACCTGCCGAAAGATGGGCCAGAAAGTAAGGTGTGACGGCAACTCACTTGATCAAGCTAAGGAACACTTCGGGCTTGACCACCATGCCGATCCGCGGAAAGTCCTGGGGATTGCGGGTGATAAGGTATCTGGCCTTACACCGCAATGCGCACTGGTACTGGATAGCGTCCTCGAAGTCGTCCATTCCCGATTCTATTGCCGCATCAATGATTCTGCTGTCAACGGAAACTATCTGAAACACGGAACGCACGCATTTGACGGCTTCGGTCGCGCTTTTCTTGTTCGCAAGCCGATTGACAATGTAGAACACGTTGTTAAAGCTGATAGCAGCGACATGCGCATCAATTCTGCCCGTTTCGGCCAACGCCCAGATAAGCGCGGCCGTTTCATAGAATGGCTCCCGTCGAACAATTACGTCCAATAGTACGTTCGTGTCGACGAAAGCCCTCATTTCCGGAAGCCGTACTTATCGAGAAGACTGTCTTCGAGAATTCTCTTGTACGACCGCACCTTGGGAAGGCGGACCATCCCGAGCGCCTTTCGTGTTATCGGGCTAAGATTCGCCATATCCTCATCCCGGCCACGAGACAAGCTCTCGATGTATCGGGCAAACAGTGCCGACACGCTGGTGTTCCCTTGCTTGGCCAGACGTTTTGCTTCCTGGATGAGCCGGGGATTGGCGGACAATGTAAGCTTTGTGGTTTGCATCTGGAACACTCCTATACGTACGGTTCTGTTTCGATCATACGTATATTCTCTTCACGCGTCAAGCACCGGCGTGGCTCGATCTGCAACACAGTGGTCTTGGGTGAGACTTCGTCGTGGAAACATGGGTCTTCTGCGCTTAGAAGAACTCGTCCAGTAGTGTGTAGAATCGCACACGGGCATCGTCAAGAGAGGAAAGTCCGTAAGCAGTGACGAAGGGCTCGCGCCACTGCGGACCAATGTTGTACGTAATGCTGCGAAGCGCCAACGCAATGTCGCGGTAGGGGTCGCTGACACCGGAACGGCTCATGTCTATAAAACCGGAAATGTTGTGTTCGTGAATAAGCACGTTGGGCAGGCAGTAGTCGCCGTGGGTAAACGCGAGATCCTCGGTAGCGGGTTTCGTGGCGGCCAGTTCACGGAGTAAGCTGATCGCGGAACAGCCTCGCCACTCCGGCTGGAAATTGGACTCGTCGACGTGTCCAGCCGCTACTCGGGCCTCGGCCTGCGCAATCATGACACCGGCGGAGTGATCGAACGGACAGCCGCTGGTGGGAACGGCGTGAATATGGCGAAGGCCTTCGGCGAGCAACTTCACGGTCTCCATTTCGTGTCCGGCGCGCGCTGGATCGCAAGCCATGACTCCCGAAATGGCCGACATCAATAGATAACAACAGTCGTCGTCCTCCACATAATGAATTAGGCGGGGTACGCTCAACCGGCCCTTCAGCCAACGCAACCGGGCGGCTTCGTGCTCGAGCGGATTCACGGAATGTCGAGGAGAAGTCTTCAGGAAGAGATCAGGACTCCCATTCGCGGTAAGCCGAAATACGCGCGCTTCAGAACAGCCTATAGAGACCAAGGCGGCGGCGTGGTCCTCTACCAGTTCACAGATGGCGTCCGGCAAGGAAGGCAGCGTACTCACGGCAGCGTGAGCAGTTTCAGTCCCCGCATCCATTCGAGGCACATTGGGGGCCAGGTGGTGAGGGACGGGTCGCCTTTGCCCATGCCGAAGCCGTGTTCGCCGCGCTCGTAGACGTGGAGTTCGGCGGGGAGTTTGGCGGCGCGCTGGGCGAGGTAGAACTGGATGCTGTTTTCCGCGGGG
This sequence comes from Candidatus Hydrogenedentota bacterium, assembly GCA_016215105.1. Lineage (GTDB taxonomy): Bacteria > Hydrogenedentota > Hydrogenedentia > Hydrogenedentales > SLHB01 > JACRLJ01. Next base: position 61,166 of record JACRLJ010000044.1, on the reverse strand, counting down.
ACCACCGAGTCTTTGGTGCTGGTGACGAGGAAGGCCGGGGGCGTGTTGGGGGTAACCTGCAGTTCATTGGAAAGGGACTTCAGGAGTTCGGGATCGGGAGACTTCCCGAGGAGATTTCCACGCGAGCCTTTCTCTACAAAGGAATCGGACATGGTAATGACCGGGTAGATGAGTATGAGGAAGTTGGGGCGGCAACCCGCGCGGTCAATGGGGTCTGCGGCCTTTGGATCGCCTTTGTCGAAGTGGGTCCCTGCGGTGGCGGACAGGTGCCCCCCGGCGGAGAAGCCGAGTATGCCGATGCGGGCAGGGTCTACCCCCCACTCCGCGGCGCGGGCGCGGACGGTGCGTATGGCGCGTTGGGCGTCGTGCAACGGGATAGGGTGTTTGTAAGGAGAGACGCGGTAGCGCAGGACGAATGCGGCAACACCGGCGCTGTTGAGCCATTCGGCGACGTCCGTGCCTTCGTAGTCCCAGCATAGGCCGGCGTATCCACCGCCGGGACAAATAATCACGGCCGGATGCGGTTTGCCGTCTTTGAGGAGATACGGGGTCAGTGCGGGTTTGTCGGCGTCTTTGTCGCCTAGCGCGCCGGGCGCGCCTGCAGGCCATAGGAGTTCCACGGGGGCGGTACCTTTCTTGGGGTTAGAGTCTTCGGCGTTTGCGATGAGTGGCGTGAGAACGCCGAGCACGACGACGCATGCGGCGAACAGAAAACGACGACGGGGCCTTGTGAAGCGAATAGAACGGTCTATCACGATTCTTACTCCATGTGTCTGGGAGTGTGAACTTCGGGAGGAGCATAGCAAGTTGAACGGGGAAAGCAAAAGCGCGTCGGGTCGGACTGGTCGGACTGGTCGGACTGGTCGGACGGATCGGACCGATCTGACCGATCAGACCAAATGGACCACGTGGACGGGGTAGATGACGTGGACGGGGTGAATGAGAAATGCGCGGCTAGGGTTCCGGCGGCTTTTGCGGTTTTACGTTGGTGATGAGGCAGGCGGTTCGGTCCCAGGTGAGGTAGTTCCAGGCCCATTGCATGAAGATGAGCAAGCGATTCTCAAACTGCACGATCTTCATAAGGTGGATGAACAGCCACGTGAGCCACGCGAGCAGGCCGGTGAGATGCCAGCCTTTGAAGTCGGCGATGGCGGCGCCGCGGCCGATGGTGGCCATGGTACCCCAGTCGTGGTACTTGAAGGGACCGGGCGGCTCGTGTCCATTCACGCGGCTGGCGATGAGCTTGGCGATGTATTGTCCCTGTTGCATAGCGACGGCGGCCAGACCTGGCAGCGGCTGCTCCGTGCCGTGGCAGTAATTGGCAAGGTCGCCGGCCACGAAGATGTTGGGATGATTGGGAAGAGAGTTATCGGCTTCCACTTTGACTCGGCCCTGGGAATCGAGCGAGGCGCCGGTACGGTCGGCGAGCAATTTGCCGAGGGGAGACGCCTTGACGCCGGCGGCCCAAAGTACGGTTCTGGTTTCGACGGTCTCGCGTTTCTTGCCGCACAGAAACGTGACGCTGCCGGGCCGGATATCGGTGACTTCGACACCGGTTCGGACAACGACCTTGAGTTTCTTGAGGGCATTCTCGGCGCTGGCGGACAGATCCTCCGAATACATCGGAAGAATGCGTTGGGACTTGCTCAGCAGCATGACAGTCGCTTCGGAGGGGTTGATCTTGCGGAATTCGGCTTGCAGCGTATGGTAGGCAATCTCGCGGAGCGCGCCGGCAAGCTCGACGCCCGTCGGCCCGGCGCCGACGATGACAAAGGTCAGCAACTCGTGGATTTCGTCGGGATCGGAAGAGCACTCCGCCATCTCGAAGGCGGTCAGAATGCGCCGGCGAATATCCGTGGCGTCCTCGATGGTCTTTAGACCGGGCGCGAGACTCCCCCACTCGCTGTGGCCGAAGTAGGCGTGGCTGGCGCCGGTGGCGACGATGAGCGTGTCGTATTCGATGGGGTTTGGGCCCATGAACACACGCTGGTTTTCCACGTCGATGTCCGTGACTTCGCCCATGAGCACTTGGGCGTTTTTTTGTTTGGCAAGGATGGCTCGGAGGGGTGAAGCAATATTTGCGGGCGATAGCGCGCCGGTGGCCACCTGGTATAGGAGCGGCTGAAACAGATGGAAGTTCCGGGCGTCGATGAGGGTAATTCGGACGGGGGCCTTGCGCAGGGACTGTGCAGCGAACAAGCCGGCGAACCCGCCACCTACGATGACGACGCGATGCTCGGTGGGGGATTCAATGGTGCGGAGGACCATTTTGACTTGGGGTTTGTCCATTCTTGGCCTTTCGTGAGCGGAAGGGACCTAAGGGACTAAAGGGACCAAAGGGACTAAATTAACTGGCGGTTTTATTTGCGCAGTGTTCTACGAAACTCCGCAGGAGCCAGTCGGGTTGTTTGAGATTGCGTTCGGGATGCCACTGGACTCCGACGAGGAAATCGCGTCCAACGGCCTCGATGGCCTCGATGATTCCGTCCTCGCTCAGCGCGGCAATGCGGAATCCAGTTGGGACGCCTTTGATCGCCTGATGATGGGACGACGTGATGGTTACTTTTCGTTCGGGTGCAAGACGGGCGAGCAAGGTATCCGGCTCGATGAGCACCTCGTGCTGGCGCATGCCGGACGGGTCGCCGTGGACTTGTGACCCTGGGCACTGGTCGGGTATGTCTTGGATTAGCTTTCCGCCGGCGGTGACGTTCATGACCTGCATTCCCAGGCAGACGCCCAGCACGGGCTTGTTCAGTTCGAGGGCTGTCGCCAGCCACAAGGCCTCGCTGTCCCATCGTGCTCTGGGCATGGGAGTGACGGTAGGGTGAGGTCCTTCGCCGAACACTTCCGGCGGAACGTCCTCTTTGCCCCCGGATAGGATAAGTCCGTCCAAATGCTCAAGTGTCGCGCGGCAGGACTTGGGGTTTGCCGCCGGCAGAATGACCGGTGCTCCGCCGACCAAGCTCAGCGCGCTCGAGTAGGCCTCGAGGAGGCGGTGCGCGTTCCAGGGCCGCCCCATCCGCGTGTCTAGCAGGACCTCACTGGTAATACCGATAAGAGGGGTCATTCTTCCGCTGCCTTTTGTGACGTTACCCGCGACGCCCGGCGCCGAGGGAATTGAGACCTCGTTGGGTACACGTCGCCGCTGATCGCCGGTTTCGGAGGTAAATACCGCACAACTTCTTGCCGCATGAGCGCCTTACGACACCCCGTTACTGGAGACTTCACGGTGGGCGTGGACGCACCACGGCCGTAACAGAAGGTTGGCGCACGGGTAGAAGTATATCAAGAGCAACGGTGAAAAGTGAATTCCAGGAGTTTGGCCAGAAACCCGGTTAATTGACGCGGCGCGGCCAGGCCGGCCGGAGTGGACTACGTGGACAAATCTGATCAGGGCATCAGGGGGCGTTCATCCCGATTGGCAGGGTTGGGTCTTGCAGGGCCAGCATGAAACATTACTGAACGTTTCGCGGTCCAATTGCTGCTTCGTAAATGGCGGTATGACGGGGATTTATTTGAAGTTTTTTCCGAAGAGGATTAAACTATCAGGCAAGCGGGGACTCCGCTCTCGCCTGAGGCGACCGAGCCGTACTCTCAGATCACGGGTGTGACAACTTCGTCAAGAGTATGTGCGCGAGAATTTGACGCTCCTGACACGAAAGCTTTCTGGCCGAATATTTCGGAGGCAATATGCACACGTTTGTGCGGATGTTGGTACTTGTAGTGATGGCGCTTGCGGTTGCGGCCTGCAACGGCAAGATTGCCGCGAACAACGCGGAAGCCAGCGCTAAGAGTCCAGACGCATCCAAAGACAAAGAGCAGGACGGGGAGAAGGACAAGGATACGGAACTTATCATTCCTGTCCAGGCCGAGTATCCGCAGCGAGGAGAGATTTCGGGATATTTCGAGACCAATACCCGGGTGGAAGCGGAACGGCACGTCGATGTCACGTCCGAAGGTGTCGGCAAGTGTGAACAGATCGCGGTGGAAGAAGGCGCTCACGTCGAAAAGGGGGACGTTCTGGCCAAGTTGGACACGGAGGAGACCGAGGCGGCGCTTCGTCAGGGTCAGATCCAGGTCAAGCAGCAGAAGGCGAACTTGGAACGGACGAAGAAGATGTTTGACGAGGGGTTGGCCTCGGCGGCAGAGTTGGATAACGCCCAGTTTGGATACGATCAAACCAGCGCCGGGCTTGATATGCAGAAGATTCGCTTGAACAACATGACCATTAAGGCCCCGATAAGCGGCGTGATCACGCGCCGCAACATTCAGGTTGGCATGTTGGTGACGACGGGGGCTCCGGCGTTTTCGATTGTGGACCCGGCGTCGTTCGTTTTGACCATCAATCCCCCTGAAAAGCAATTGCAGTCACTGACGATTGGGCAAACGGCGAATATCACGGTGGACTCGATCTCCGGCGAGGAGTTTACGGCCACGGTACGCCGAATCAATCCGAACGTCGACCAGGGGCAACTCAAGGTGACGCTGGATATCGAGAAGGCGGCGCGTGAGAAGCTACGTGAGGGCGCGTTCGCGCGCGTGCGTCTGGTTATGGATACGCATAAGAATGCGCTGCTCGTTCCGAAAGACGCTATTGTTGAAGAGAACGCGCGGAAGTATCTCTTCCTGGCGAAGAATACCGGTCCGTCAGTAGAGGCCGCGCCGGCAGCAGAGAGCGATAAGCGCGTGCAATTGGAGCCGGCGAGCGATCCCGCGCCCAGTCCGAAGCCTTCGACGGACAATGCTTCCGACCCGCCGGCCGCCGCCGCTGGCGACGCTGGAGTGGCAACCCCTCGGGTGATTGCGGAACGCGTCGAGGTGGGGATAGGATTGGATGATAAAGGGCTGGTGGAGATTGTCTCCGGCCTGAGCGACAAGGATTTGGTCATTGTGCGGGGGCAGCAAACGCTAAAACCGAAATCGCCGATTAGCGTGACGACTGAAGAGCGCGAGTTGAAAGCCAAGGCTAACATCGGCGCCGACGAAGCGTTGGCGTCGGCCGAAGCCAAACGGAAGGCCGGGGCCAAGTCGGCGTCCAAGCGTCCTAAGCGCAAATTCTAAGGCGGCTTAGCCGCAATTGCACCGTCAACAGTGTGACTTCATTATCAGCGACATCCCTGCAAATAGCATGGCGGATGTTGACAAAGAGGCTAACCGCGCCGTTAGAGGCGATTTGGGACACTTCCACGACGAATGAGCACTCCCCACGCGCACGAGGAGCACGAGTATAGCCTGCCCATTCGCCGTCCGGTGACGATGGCGATGCTGTTCTTGTCGCTGATGGTGTTTGGGTGGAACTCCTATCAGAAGCTTCCGGTGAATCTGATGCCGGATATTTCCTATCCCTCGCTCACGGTTCGGACGGAATACGCGGGCGCCGCGCCGGAAGATGTCGAGAAACTGCTGACGCGCCCCTTGGAAGAATCCCTCAGCATTGTCGGCGGCTTGGTCGAAATCAGCAGCACGTCCTCCCCCGGTGTATCCCAGATCGTCATGGAATTCACGTGGAAGACGAACATGAACACGGCGCAACAGGACGTGCGCGATCGTCTGGATCTCTTCACTCCACCGAAGGAGGTCACGGAGAAGCCGGTAATATTGCGTTACGACCCAAGCCTTGACCCGGTCATGCGTGTGGCGATCACTGGGGCCGACGTGAGCGCGATCAAGGATGATGCGGAACGGAAGACTCGCGAAGAACAAGAGTTGACGGTGATTCGCGACACGACGGAACGTCACGTCAAGGCCGACCTTGAGGCGCAGGTTGACGGTGTGGCGCAGGTCATGGTCAAGGGAGGGCGCGAGGAAGAGATTCAGGTCCTGGTGGACGCAGAGCGGTTGAAATCTCTCGGCCTCTCGTTGACGGACGTCACGAGCCGATTGGCGTCGCAGAACATTAATCTCTCCGGCGGGCGGCTCAAAGAAGGCAAGACCGAGTACCTGGTACGCACGCTGAACGAGTTCCGCGACGTTTCCGAGATCGGAGAGGTCGTAGTCGGCAGCCCGGGCGGCGCGGCCGCGGCCTCACTGACACGGGCCTTGGGCGCCGGAAGCGCGAACACAAGCCCGCGGCCGTTGATCCGGCTAAAGGACGTGGCGACGGTATTCTCGGGGGCGAAGGACCGGGATACGGCGGTTCGGATCAATGGCCAAGAAGCCGTCGAGATGGAGATCTACAAGGAGGGTGACGCGAACACCGTCCAAGTGTGCAATAAGCTGAAGGATGCGCTGGGATTTCGCCGCGAAACAACGGTCGCCGAGAAGTTTGTCACGTCGCTGGCGGAGAGTTCGCGCAGTTCAAAGGGCGCGTCGTCGGAAAACAACAAGACCGAAGAAGAAAAACAGGCGGAATTGGTCAAAACGCTTAGTTCGCATTTGCCGAGCTATGCGCGGATGACGTTGATCAGCGATCAGTCCCGGTTTATTCAGGCGGCAATCCGGGAAGTGCAGGATTCGGCGATCCAGGGCGGTCTGCTGGCGCTAATCATCCTGTATTTTTTTCTTCGCGACCTAAAGAGCACGCTGGCGATTGGAATTGCGATACCGATCTCGATTGTGGCGACGTTTATCCCGATGTACATGTTGCACATCACCTTGAACATCATGTCGCTGGGCGGATTAGCGCTTGGCACGGGGCACCTCTTGGACTGCTCGATTGTTGTGCTGGAAAGCATTGCGCGATGCCGCGAGGAGGGTGACGGGATTAAGGCGTCCGCCTCGCGCGGGACCGGCGAGGTCCGCGGGGCGATCATCGCGTCAACGCTCACGACGGTGGCGGTGTATTTCCCGATTGCGTTTGTGGAGGGTGTCGGCGGCCAGATATTCAAGGACCACGCGCTGGTGGTCACGTTTGCGACTTTGACGTCATTGCTGGTCGCGTTGTTCCTTAATCCGATGCTGGCGTCGCGCCAGAGTTTGTCGCTGTTGTCGGGGAAGAATGTGATCTGGCTGACGCGCGCCTATCACACCTGCCGCGTTCAGCGCTCTCCCGGCCGGACGGGACACCGCGGCCTTGGGGCCACGATGCTGCTGATCCCGGCGTACTGGCTGCGGAGTTCGGGGCGCTGGTTCAGGCAGCACTGGAGAGCGACGTTTGGGTCAACGGTACACTCGCTGCGGAGAAAAGACCTTTCGGGCGTTTCAGGTTTCGCGCTTCGCGTCACGGCGGTGATGTCACTGCCGGTGCTATTGTGCCTATACCTCCTTTCGATTCTCGTCAAGGGCGCGTCGCTGTTTTTCGTCGCGGGTCTATTTCTTCTGAGTGTATCGGTAATCCTGTCCGCGGCGGGGTGCGGCTGGGTATTACGAATCATCATGTGGTTTCCGCTCCATGTATTCGACCTGTGTTTCAATCTGGTCAAGCACGTATACGATCTTTCCGTGCGGCAGGCGCTGAAGTTCGCCCCCGTCGTGGCGGTGATCATGATTGCGTTGACGGCGCTTGAGGCGCCTCCAGGTACGCGGCTCGAGGAAACCGAGGAGCGCGCGCGGCAGGTCGAGAAGCTTATTCTCGAGGTCCCGGAGGTCGAGACGGTTGGAACGGTCGTGGGGGTAAGCAGCGCGCAGACCCAGGGAAACCGGGGCGAGAATACAGCTGAGTTCAGCATCCAATTGAAGAACCCGGACGAGACCATCAAGCTGCAAGACGAGATCATCGATCGGCTGCGAACGCGAATCCAAGCCATGACCAAGGACGAAGTCACCTTCACGCTGCCAACATTGTTCAGCTTCAAGACGGCGGTGGAGTTGCAGTTGCGGGGCGACGAGACGGAAGTCTTAAAGCAGGTCGGGGAAAGGGCTCTGGACGAAGTTCGCGGTATACCCGGGGTGGCCGATGCGCAGTTGAGCATACGGCAGGGTTACCCCGAGGTAATTATTCAATTGGACCGTGATCTTATGGCGGCGAAGGGCATATCACCGGATCAAGTAGCCCGGCGGCTGCGCAACGAGGTCCAGGGCGACGTGGCGACGGCGTTTAACCGGCGCGGCAACAAGATCGATATCCGGGTGCGCACCGATCAGCGGCGCCTGCAGAACCTGCACGACTTGGAGACACTTTCCGTGGTGGACGGCTATCCGCCCGTGCCGCTGAACGCGGTGGCGCGGGTCGTGGTGCAAGACGGTCCCAGTGAGATCCGGCGAATCGACCAACGCCAAGTCGCGGTGATCACGGCGAACGTCGAAGGACGCGATCTGGGGGCGGTGTCACGAGAACTGGTCGAGCACGTGGAGAGGATTGACAAACCGGTCGACTATCAGTGGGTGCTGGGGGGGCAGAACCGGGAACTGGCTACGTCCTATAACAGCCTTTTGCTGGCGCTGGGTCTGGCGACCTTCTTGGTGTATGTGGTTATGGCTTGCCAGTTTGAGTCCATTGTACATCCGGCGCTGATCATGTTCAGTGTTCCCCTGGCGTTGATCGGTGTCATTTACGTTCTGTACCCGTTCCACATTGACTTAAGCATATCGGTCTACATTGGCGGCATCGTGCTGATCGGCATCGTGGTGAATAACGCGATCGTGCTGGTGGCGTACATCAATCAGCTTCGCGAACGGGGTCTTCCGAAACGGGAGGCCATCGTGCTCGCGGGCAAGGTTCGTTTGCGGCCCATCATCATGACCGCTATTACCGCGGTGCTGGGGTTGGTGCCGATGGCGTTCTATACCGGCGAGGGTTCCGAGTTGCGGCGGCCCATGGCGATCACGGTTATGGCGGGTCTTACGAGCTCGACAATCTTAACATTGATCATCATCCCGGCGGTCTATGACATGTTCGGCGGACGGGACAAAGCGCGATGAAATTCTCCTTGCCGGAGATGGCCATGCGGCGGCCGGTAACGGTGATTATGTTGCTGTTATCGATGCTTGGACTAGGGGGGATCGCGCTCAAGAAGATTCCGATCGAGTTCATCCCGCGCATGGATTTTCCGTTTATTGGGTGCGCGATTCCGTATCCGGGGGCGACGCCGGAACAAGTCGAGAACGAGATCGCCATACCGGCGGAAGGGGAGTTCCGCACGCTCTCCCATCTGAAGCGGATTACGACCATGTCGGACAGCAGCGGATGCTCGGTCAATCTTAACTTCACGGGCGACGCGGACATGACGCTGGCGACGTCGGAAGTCCGGGATCGAATGGAACGCCTGAAGGGCAAGCTGCCGGCCAATGTGGATCGGTTGTACTTGAGGCGGTTCAGTTCGACGTCGATGCCGGTCATGATGTTCACGATGGTGTGGGAAGGGGACGAGCAGGAACTCACGCACCTAACACGGACGATCTTTCAGCCTCGCCTGATGCGTCTGGAGGGCGTCGCGGACGCGCAGATCTACGGCAAGGAGGAGTCCCAGGTCCTGGTCGAATTTGATCAGGATGCGCTGCGGACTCATAACCTGGCGTTGTACCAGGTGGTGACGGCTCTGCAGTCCAGCAGCCTGAACGTATCGGTCGGCGGCCTGACGCAGAACAACACCAAGTATTACGTGCGCGCGCTCGACGAGTTCTCGACGCCGGAGCAGATTGGCGATCTCGTAATTGGCCCCCATGCGCTGCGGCTCAAGGAAGTGGCGAAGGTAAGCTACCGTTCGCGCGACATCATGCATGATTACGCGTTTGATGGTAAGCACGGGGTGTTTGTGATCGTCCGAAAGGAGTCCGAGGCAAACACCACGGAGGTTTGCCGGGCGATTAAGGAACAGATCGAGGAGATTAAGAAGGACTCCGCATTCCGGGGGATTGACGTATTTGTCTTCTTTGACCAGGGAAAGCTGATTCTGTCGGCTCTAAACGGATTGTTGTCTGCGGGCAAAGAAGGGGCGCTGCTGGCGATATTCGTGCTGTTCTTATTCCTTCGCCGGATCCGCCCGACAATCATCATCGCGCTGTGTATCCCGGCTTCGGTCGTCGTGGCGCTGGTCTATATGTACTTCGTCGGGATGACGCTCAATTTGATCACGATGATCTCGCTGATCATCGCCTTCGGATTGCTGGTTGACGATGCGATTGTCGTTATCGAGAACATCTACCGCCATCAGCAATTGGGCGACTCGCCGCGAGATAGCGCGCAGCGCGGGGCGCGCGAGGTGGGCATTGCGATCACGGCATCCACGGCGACAACGATCGTGGTGTTTCTTCCGATGTTCTATATGCAAACGGGCGACATGGCGGTGTACATGCGTCAGTTCGCCGCGCCGATGACCGTCTCGCTTGCGGCCAGTCTACTCATCGCAGTGACGCTGATACCGTTGGCCATGAGCCGGATGCGTACACGTCAACAGCTTCTCAGCGGGAAGCTTGCGCAGCGGATTTTGTCCGTGGGCGGCGGAACCGGCGGATCACGGCTCGCGGGGGTTCTGTCCTGGCTTTCCAACATGGGTATCGAAACCAGGATCATCAACTTCTACGTCCACGCGTTGCGGTGGACGTTGAAGAATCGGCTCGCGACGATGGCGCTTATCGTCTGCGCATTGGTAGTAACGTATCTGGTTCCATTTAAGCAATTGGGTATGCAAGATATGCCCACGGCGGACACGCATTCGGTGAATATCGAGGTCATCTTCGATCAGGACTTTGACATGAAGATGGCGGGCGAGACGTTCGACAAGATCGAGAAAGCGATTGACACTCAGCGGTCTGAATTGGGAATCAAGAACATTTTCCTCGACTACAGCCCGGAAGGCGGGCAAGTCCGCGTGTATTTGCGCGCGGTGGATGAGTACCCTTCCGGCCAGGAGCCACCGTACTCGACAGAGCAAGTGCGCGACATATTGTGGCAGCGTCTGCCTACGCAGTTGCCGGGAGCGGAACTTCAGTTCTCCGTGGCGGAGTCGAGCGAGGGTCAGACGCGAAGCGTTTCGCTGCGGATGCGCGGCGATGACACCGAGGTACTCACGGCCTATGCGGAGCGGTTCAAGGCGCTAATGCATGAGGCGATGCCGGAGCTGAGCGACATCAAGACCGACACGAAGCGCGACAAAGAAGAGATTCAAGTCCGAATTGACGAAGCGCTCGCCGATCGCGCGCGAGTGACCCCGATGAACATCGCCCAAACGGTGGACTTCGCGCTCAACGGCGTCCGCCTGCCGTATATTAAGCGCGCGGGCCGCGAGATTCCGGTATGGGCGCAATTCCGCGAAGAGGACCGCAAGACCCGCGCGAATCTCGACAATGTGCTGGTAGTGAGCCCTACGGGAACTCTCCTGCCGCTGGATCAGTTGGTCAGCCTATCGAAAGCGGCAAGCCCAAAGTCGATTACCCGTGTGGACAGTCAAAACGTGATCACGATTACGGCGCAAGTCCGAAGCACGGAAGATATAGGCCGTATCAGCGAAAAACTTCAGCGTCTGTCGCGCGCGTTCGAGCTACCTCTGGGATACCGCATCGATCTTGGCGACGAGTTCGCCGACTTGGCGGGCAATATGGCCAATTTTGTCACCGCCTTGTTCATGGCGCTGATTTTGATCTATATCGTAATGGCCGCGTTGTTCGAGTCGTATGTCTTGCCGCTGTCGATTTTGTCGTCGGTGATGCTGTCGTTCCTGGGGGTCGCATGGGCCATGTACTTGACCCACACCGCGATGGATACGGTGGCGATGATCGGGATCATTCTGCTGGCCGGGATTGTGGTCAAGAACGGGATTGTGATCATTGACCATCTCAATCAGCTTCGGAAGGGCGGAATGGACCGGTTCGAGGCGACCTTGCAGGCCGGGCGCGATCGCTACCGTCCGGTGATGATGACGGCGCTGGCGACCATGTTGGGGTGTGTGCCCTTGGCGCTGGGCGGGGGCAACGGGGACTATTCTGACTCTCGTGGTAGTGCCATTGCCCTACACAATGATCGACGATCTGCGCCAGTGGTTCTTGCGTTACTTCGGCGCTTTGGCGGGTCCTCCCGGCCGCCGGCGGGCGAAACCGGGGGTAAGGGAGCAGGAGACGGTGGTCTGAGGGTCTGAGGGTCTGAGGATCTGGGGTCTGGGGTCTGGGGAATCGGAAACTTGGAAGTGTCAACGTTTCTTAGGGCTTGACAGGGCTTTTCCTGAACTAGTGTGATGCCGTTCTCACTGCATCACCCGCCATGCTTTCCAGCTACCATGCGCATCCAGTGTCCGCCGGGGCAACCATGCGTAGTAACTACGTAAACCGCACTGATGAATTGTACGCTTGGAAAGCGCCGAGAACTCGCATAATATAGCGCGAATTTTGAAGGAAATTGCAGGACTGCCTCGCGCTTTGTGACGCGCGAGATGAAGTGCGTTCGGGAAGCGGCAGCGGACGCACTAGGGTTCGACGCTCCATCGCGTGATCAGCATGGACTGCGTAGACTAGGGAAGAATTTCGATAACCATCCGCTGCTAGAGAGGCAAGTGATGTTGTCAAGGGCGATGATGTTCGGCTTGGCGCTGGGCTGCACAGCGACCGGTCTTTGCGCGCCCGCTTTTGCGGCGCTTATGCCGGGCGACGTGAATAGCGACACCCTGGTTGACGCCGTTGACGTTCAAGTTGTGATCAACGCGGCCGTAGGAATTTCCGGAACGACGGGGCAAACCGACATCAATTTTGATGCGTCCGTGAACGCCGTCGACGTTCAACTTGTCATTAACGCGGCGTTGGGTATTTCGATAGATGCGGTTCCCCTGGCGGTCCACAAATTCGCGGATCCAGCAGTACCTGCGGGAACCGCCGCGGACGATTTGTATTCGGCGTTCAGAGCGCAGCTTACGGCCGTTGGATTCGACGCAGCCAAAGCCGCGCTCGACCAAACGATAGCGCGCTATATTGCGGGCGGTGGCACACTGGAGGAATTGCGTGTTCGCTCACTGGATGTTCCCGCCGGCGAATACGATCCGTTCGCGGTGGCCAAGCGGCAGGCCGTACGGGCCTATGCCAAATCGCACGGAATAGACGACCCGACTATTGCGGAGTGGACCATGGCGGTCGCCGGGATTCTCCCAAGTGAACGTGACCCGAGCAGCAGCGCCAAGACTGCGGGCGCACCCGGGAACCGAGTCCTGTTCGTGAACGGGATCAACACTGACTTCCACGACTTCCTGGAGGACATGGCGGCCTTGTCGAGTAAAGTCAGCGCCATTCCCGCGAACTACCACGCGACCCTGTCGGGTTTCTGGAACCCGAACTCGACCATGCCGTTTCAGCTCGCCGTGTGCACAACCCAGAAGATCGAAGATTGGATTAGCGGGTTTAGCGTCCTCGCCTACGATGATCCTGTAAAGATGTTGCTGCAATCCACGATTCAAGCGTATGTGAACGCGGGCTGCAATGTGATTGTCGTACCTCACTCTCAAGGGAACTTCTACACCCGGACGGCTACCGGCGCTATCCTTGCCGGATCGCCATTGACGAACGGCGCGGGGATCAGTGTCGTGGAAACGGCAAGTCCCGCCGGAAACATGCCGGCCGGGGTACGTTATTATTCGCGGGTTGATGTGGCAGGAGATCTTGTGGCCCAACTGTCGGGTGTGTACATGAATCCGCCCTACCCGTATGAGGGCTCGATTGGCTGGGGGGACACCCTTCTTGCGCTGGCCGGGACCGGGCTGGGCATCGATCCCAATCTGGTGCTTCTTCTGAATTACCATAGCTTCGTGGGGGCATATATGAAAGGTCAGGCCGGCGCGGCAACGCTTCAACACATCAAGGATTACTGCATACTCGCGCCGGAAGTAACCGGATTCGCGATCAACGCTGGCGCGGCGACAACCACCTCGCAAAACGTGACGCTGAATAACACCTGTAAAGATAGCGCTTTCCATGCCGAACTGCCGGCGCTCTACATGGCCTCGGAGTCGTCGAGCTTCAGTGGAGCGTCCTGGCAGCCATACTTGGCGGCGCCGTCATTCACGATCACGTCGCCGGGGAGCGGGGCTAAGACCGTATACTTCAAATTGAAGAACGCGGCGGGTGAGTCTGCTGCGGCGATCGACAGCATCAATTTGGATGGGCCTCCATCGGTGTCTACTTACCGCATCGACGGCAGCGAGACGACAGACTCTCGTACGGTGACATTGAACAATACCTGCGCCGGCAGTCCGACGCTGTACATGGCTTCGGAGTCGTCGAGTTTCAGTGGAGCAAGCTGGGGCGCCTATTCGACGGCGCCGTCGTTCACGATTGGTTCTTCGGGCAACGGGGTAAAGACCGTCTACTTCAAGGTGAAGAACGCGATCGGTGAATCGACCAGTACGTCCGACACCATCACCTTGAATGAGCAGGCGCCAACGGTGTCTTTGTTAATGATAAATGGCGGGGCCGCTTCCTCAACCTCGCGCACCGTGACGCTGAACAATGTCTGCACGGGCAATCCAACGCAGTATATCGCTTCGGAGTCGCCGGCGTTTATCGGAGCGGCGTGGCAATCCTACTCTGCGGCGCCGTCATTCACGATTGCGACATCCGGCAACGGGCAAAAGACGGTCTATTTCAAGGCAAAGAACGGGGCGGGTGAGTCTAGCTTGGCGAGCGCCACTATTTCGTTGGATGAAAACACGGCTGAAACCATCTTACTGCCGGGTGGTGTTCCTCTGGAGATGATTTGGATTCCTGCGGGATACTTTACGATGGGGTGTTATCCGGGAGAACAGGACAGCGACGCTGTCGCAGAACAACCTCAGCATCAAGTGACATTTTCCCAGGGCTTCTGGATGGCCAAGTATGAGCTGACCAAGGCGCAGTGGACGGCCATGATGGGAACCAAGCCGTGGGTGGCCGCGCCGTATTATGTGTTGGACGATCCGAGTACTGCGGCGACACACGTTTGCTGGAACGACGCGCACGCCTTCATTACGGCGATCAACAGCTACACCGGAAAGACCTTTCGTTTGCCCAGTGAAGCGGAGTGGGAGTATGCCTGCCGGGCGGGTACGACGACGCGGTTTTACTGGGGCGACGACCTCAGCAATACCATGCTCAGTTCCTACTGCTGGTGGTGGAACAACACGTACCTCGCACTTGAGAAGTACGCGCATCCGGTTGGTCTGAAGCTGCCGAATGCGTTTGGTTTGTACGACATGAGTGGCAACGTGTGGGAATGGTGCGAGGATGACTGGCACGCGGACTACACGGGCGCCCCAGCAAATGGTAGCGCTTGGATCGATTCGCCCCGGGGAACGGATCGCGTATCGCGCGGCGGAGGTTGGATCGATTATAACGCCCCAGCCCGGTCGGCGATCCGCGGCTACGATTTTCCGTATATGGGGATCAACTACTTTACCGGTTTCCGCCTTGCCAGGTAGTTGGAGCGCCTAGCATAACTTCACGCCGTGGTTACGGCGGTTGGAGAGAACCGCCCTCCCGTTCGTCCCGACCTGGGGTCTGGGGTCTGGGGTACAGGTTGTTGGGACGCACGAAAACACAGGAAGCGGAAATAGGTACGGCTGATCCTGTTCCATATTTGCTTCACCGGGGCTAGTATGCTAATGTTAGACGCTTTTGTCCCATCCTCGGGTTTGCGTCTTTGCACGGTTGGGCCGTGTCATTCCGAGATTCACGGGTTTCTCCGTTCATGAATACGGTGTCCGGGGCATGGAAATCATGATTTGAGAGGGCGCGCCCTCCTGTTTGGAATAGAAAGGTTCGTACCGTGAGAAGGCCTTTGGTAGCCGGCAATTGGAAGATGTTCAAGAAGATCGCCGAGGCGGTTGAAATGGTTGCGACGCTGAAGCCGTTGGTGGCTGGCTCCACGACGGTGGACATTGTCGTGTGTCCCGTTTTTACGTCGCTACACGCCGTGGCTCAGGCGCTCAAAGGCTCGAACATCGAGGTAGGCGCCCAGAACTGCTATCCGAAAGAGAGCGGCGCGTACACGGGGGAGGTCGCTCCGCAGATGCTGTTGGACGCGGGCTGCGCCTGGACGATCATTGGGCATAGCGAGCGGCGTGAGTACTTCAAGGAAAACGACGAGTTTCTGAATGAGAAGCTCAAATACGCACTGGCCACAGGCCTCAAAGTAATGTTTTGCATTGGCGAGACACTCGCAGAGCGCCAGGGCGGCAAGATGAACGAAGTATTGAAGCGGCAGCTTACGGGCGGCCTCCAAGGCCTAACCGAGGCGGATTTTGGGCGCATGTCAATCGCGTATGAACCGGTCTGGGCCATTGGTACGGGCCTGACGGCGACCCCGGATCAGGCGGAAGAGGCGCATGCGTTCGTGAGGAGCGTCGTGCGCGCGCAATTCGGTGAAACCGTAGCGGATGCGCTGCGGATACAATATGGCGGAAGTGTGAAACCGGAGAACGCCGCCGAACTGATGGCCAAGCCCAATGTTGACGGCGCCCTGGTAGGCGGCGCGGCGTTGAAGGCGGACAGTTTTGCCGCAATAGTAAACGCGGCCGGATAACCGACAGTTGGAGGAGTATACGTGTCCTTTTTAGAGTCAGTTTTCAGTTGGTCCACTGCGTACTGGTTGCTACTGATCCTGTACATACTGTGCTGCGGCATCCTGATTACGGTCGTGCTGCTTCAAAAGGGTAAGGGTTCGGGCTTCGCGGGCGCGTTTGGCGTTGGAGGAGGATCGGACGCGGTCTTTGGACCGCGGGCGAGCAAGAGTCTCCCCGCGCGGCTGACCACGATCATGGCGTCGATTTTCTTGTTCCTGGCGTTCGCGCTTTCGCTAATCGAGGGTAAACAGTCCCGAGGCGTCGCGCCGGAGAAGATTTCGGAGACCCAGTCACAAGAGGACGATCTCTCCGGATTGGAGAGCTCGGGCCTTGGCCTGGGTGACGCGGCGAAGGATATGCCGGCGGCGCCAGCTCCGAAGGAATCGGGCGCCCCGACCGCAGAGGCGCCCGCCGCGCCGAAATCGGATTCACCGGCTCCAGCGCCGGCCGCTGACGCTCCGGCAGCCCCGGCGGCGCCTGCCGCTCCTGCGCCTGCCACGCCAAGTGAGCCCGGTACGCCGAGCGCGAACTGAACCGCACCGTAACTTCGAGGCCCAGGCCGGATTCGGCTTTGGGCCTTTTTCTTGAGACGCTGAGCAAAGGCCTATGCCGTGGCCACGGCGGTTGGGGACAACCGCCCTCCCATTCGCCCTGACGCGGGTTCTGCTAGAGTCATGTAAGTACGAGGGATACGAGGCTCCACACATGGACAAAATTCTCATTCGTGGCGGCAAGCCGTTGAAGGGCGCGGTGCAGGTCCGGGGCGCCAAGAACTCGACACTGCCCTTGATGGCCGCGGCCCTACTCGGTGAACAGCCGTGCGTTCTGCACAACGTGCCGTGTCTCCATGACGTGTTCACAATGGACAAGCTGTTGGCCGAGATGGGGATGACGAACGAGTTCACCGGCCGCTCGATGACGCTGGACGCCACGACCGTTGACTCCCAGGTGGCGCCGTACGATTTGGTGCGCAAGATGCGCGCGTCCTTCTTTGTGCTGGGACCATTGCTGGGCCGCTACGGCAAGGCGCGGGTGTCACTGCCCGGCGGTTGCGCGATTGGAACGCGTCCGGTGGACATTCATTTGAAAGGTCTGGAGGCGTTAGGGGCGCGGATCGCAATCGAGGACGGCTATGTAATCGCGGAAGGGCCCCTCGCTGGAGCCGACATCGCGTTGGACTTCCCGAGTGTTGGCGCGACGGAGAACCTGATGATGGCGGCCAGCCGGGCATCGGGTGTTACGCGGTTGAGCAACGCGGCTCGCGAGCCGGAGATTGCCGACTTGGCGCAGTTCTTGAACGCCATGGGCGCGCAGATTTCTGGGGCGGGCACCGATTTGATCACCATCGTGGGGGTGGACGCGCTCGGGGGCGCCGAACACGTCGTTATTCCGGACCGAATCGAGGCCGGCACATTTCTTGTCGCGGGCGTTGCAACACGCGGTGACGTGACGGTGCTGAACGCGAACGCGGAACATCTGGCAAGCGTGTTGGCTAAGCTGCGCGCGGCCGGGGCCGAGATTGAGGTGATGGGCAGCCGGATACGGGCCTCGGCGCCGGACGGCATCAAGGCTATCGATGTGACGACGCAAGTCCATCCCGGCTTCCCGACCGACTTGCAGGCGCAGACGATGGCCATGCTTTGCGTGGCCGACGGCGCCAGCATCCTGAAAGAGACCGTATTCGAGAACCGTTTCATGCAGGTCGCGGAGCTAGTACGCATGGGAGCGGATATAGAATTGGATGGCAATTCCGCGGTGGTTCGCGGCGTGCCGGCGCTGAAAGGCGCGCCGGTCATGGCTTCCGACCTTCGGGCCAGCGCGGCCTTGGTCATAGCGGGGCTAACGGCGGAAAAGGGCGAGACGGCGATTTCGCGCGTGTACCACATCGACCGGGGATATGAACGTATTGAAGAACGCCTGGCAAGTCTGGGAGCGGAAATACAGCGGGTAAGGGAATGACCAATGCGGATAATTGAGGTAACGGACGACGCCACATACCGTCAGGCGGTCGAGGCGCTTTCCGGACCGGTGGGAGACGAGACTTCCGAGCGAAGCTTCCTGGAGAAGGTGGAAGCGACGCGAAGCATCGTCGAAGATGTGCGTAAGCGCGGCGACGCGGCGGTGGCTGAGTTCACGGCGCGGTTCGACGGCGCGCAACTGCGTCCCGATCAGTTTGAACTTAGCCGGAAGGAAATTGACAAGGCCGTCGAGACGGTAGACCAGTCGCTGGTGGCGACGTTGGCGCGGGCTCACGATAATATTCGCAAGTTTCACGCGAAGAATCTGCGGCAGTCCTGGGAAGAAGTCGACGAAGACGGGACGAAACTAGGTCAACGCATCACGCCCATCGAAAGCGCGGGAGTCTACGTGCCTGGCGGGAAGGCGTTCTACCCGTCAACAGTACTGATGAACATCGTGCCGGCGCGCGTGGCCGGCGTCGGTGAGATTGTAATGGTGTCACCGCCCTCGTATGAGGGCAGTATCCACCCGCTAGTTCTGGCGGCCGCGCGCATGGCGGGCGCGACGCGTGTATTTCGCGTGGGCGGAGCGCAAGCGATCGCGGCGCTGGCCTATGGCACGGAACACATCCCGGCGGTCTTGAAGATTACCGGTCCGGGAAACCAGTACGTGGCGGCGGCCAAGCGCCTGATTTCGCCGGTGTGCGATATAGACAAGGAGGCCGGCCCGTCCGAAGTGATCGTGTTGGCGGACGCCAAAGCGAATCCGCGGCTGGTGGCGATCGAAATGCTGGCGCAGGCCGAACACGACGAGACGGCGCGTCCGATCCTTATTTCGACATCAGCGGAACTCATTCAACGCGTATTGACGGAGCTCGAAAACGAGACGCGGACGCTTTCGCGGGCGGACATCATCCGCGGGTCGCTCGATGGGCAAGGACTCATCATCCTGGCGCGGTCGCAAGCGGAAGCGGTTGAACTGATTGATATCGCCGCGCCGGAACACCTGTCCGTCCAGGTGGAGTATCCGAACAAGGTGCTCGATAAGATTCACAACGTGGGTTGCGCAGTACTGGGCGGAGCAACGTCGGTGGCGGTAGGCGACTACTATGCGGGTCCGAACCACATACTCCCGACGGGCCGGCGCGCGCGGGTGGCGTCTCCGCTAACCGCGGAGGATTTCCGCAAAGTGACGAGCATTATTTCGTATTCGCCGGAACGCATGCGGCGTAGCGCGGACGACATCGCGCGGTTAGCACGGGCCGAAGAATTGACCGCGCACGCGCGGGCAGTGGAATTGCGCAAATGAAGTATGGACGAGAGATACTGAAGAACGTTGAGGGCTACGTGCCCGGCGAACAGCCGCGGATGCCCAATATCATCAAGCTCAATACCAATGAGAATCCCTATCCTCCGTCGCCCAAGGTGATGGAGGCGTTGCGCGGGTTGTCTGCGGACACGTTGCGCAAATATCCTGACCCGATGTCTCTGGAACTGCGCAAGGCGTGCGCATCGCGGTATGGCTACGATTCGGCGGACTGGGTCATGGTGGGCAACGGTATGGACGAGTTGCTGGCCATGGCGGTTCGGACCTTCACCGACCCCGGCGACACGGTGCTGACGACCTATCCGACGTACGTGTTGTACGAGACGCTGGCGCAACTGCACGGGGCCTCCGCGTTCCTGGTTGACCTGGACGATGCGTTTCAGTTGACGGACGCGTTCTACTCGACCCCGGCGCGGCTGTGTTTCCTGCCGCGGCCGAATTCCCCGACAGGCGTTTGCGTGCCGCGGGAGGCTGTGGAGCGTTTGTGCCGAGAATTCGACGGCATCGTCGTGATAGACGAAGCGTACGTCGATTTCGCGGACGATGACTGCATGGGTTTTCCGAAGCGCTTCGAGAACGCGATTGTGATGCGGACGTTTTCGAAGTCGTTCGGATTGGCGGGAATGCGGGTGGGCGTGGCGGTGGCGCGGCCGGAGATCATTGCAGAGTTCGTGAAGACGAAGGACTCGTACAATTTGAACGTCGCGAGTCAGGCGGCGGCGTTGGCGGCGATGACCGATTACACCTACATGCTCAACAGCCGCGCGAAGATACGAAAGACGCGGGCGCGGTTGATGGCGGCCTTAACCGAATTGGGATTCTCGGTCCCTCCCTCCCAGTCCAATTTTCTCCTGGCGCAATGGAACGGCCAGCCAAACGCGAAGACGATTTTCGAGCGCCTGCGCGAACGCGCGATTATCGTGCGCTATTTCCCGGTCCGGCGTTTGGACAACGCGTTACGGATTACCGTGGGGACGGAAGAAGAGACGGACGCGTTGCTGAGGGCGTTGGGGGAAATCGTGGGGAAGTAAGAAGCGCCTGCCACGCACGCTTACTTTCAGATTACAATCGCGAAAGCGCACCTCCGCGAGTCCAGTCAGAGTTTCGATTCTTGATAACCGGAGACAATCATGAAGGTAGAGCATCTAAAGGGCTACGGCGTAGCCGCGAGTGACGCTGAAGCTGATTGGTCGGAGGAAATCAAGAAGAAGTTACTGCAGCGGGGCAAGCAGGTCGTCTTGAGTAACCTAAGTTCATTCCAGAAAGTGCAGTTTGCTTTCTACTTCGCCAATGAAAAGCGTCGAGCCAAGCGCGTCGATCTGACCTCAATACGAGCGAGAGGAATGAATAACGATACCTTCCTTGCGCAACAGATCGAATATCTATCGTTCTATTTGGCGTTAAGAAGGGTGGTTGGCGCCGCTCAGGCACAGACGATTATGTTCCGCGTTATGGATGCAACCGCAAGAGAAGCCCTACTTGCTTCGCTGCCGACGCCGGAGGACGTGCGGAGCGCCGGAGCTCCCTTTGATGTCTTTCGGAAGTTTCTCGAAGTCGCTCCCCAAGCAGCCGAACGAGCGGGTTGTCATGAGATGGTCATATCCGAGAATACCGATGAGGCATTTCAATTCGATATTCGCTGGTGCGTATGGCTGGAGCTGGCAAAGCTGTTCGGTGCGCCGGAGGCATGCATCCCAAACTGCTACGCGGACGATCTTGCCTATCCCGATTATTTCGCTTCTCTCGGCATAAATTACTGTAGAAGAGGCACACTGGCGCAGGGAGCGAAGTGTTGTGATTTTCGATTTGAGAGAAGGTTGAAATGACTGCCGTCTAAGGTATCGTGCCACCCAATTTCGGTTTCGCGCTATTCCTTACGTAAGAGCGCTGAGAGGGGAACTTCGCAAGAGACAAGCATTCGCGCGGTACGCGGCGGATGAGGACATCCGCCCTCCCATCCCGCGCTCCCATCTGATCCAGGGCGGACTTGTTTCGGAAATCATTCCTTTGGACGAAGGGTGGCCGCGCCCGGATCGAGTGCGAGGTATTCTCCGCGTCCTGATGGGTCTTTTGAGCGTGTGACGCCGAGTTCCTTGTCGAGGCGCTGTTCCAGTGGGTCGGGGGTGGTGATCCCGAGGCGCTGGCAGATTTCGCGGCGGAGCCACCAGAATCCAGAGTTCCAGGAGTAGAGGTGGTGGCCGTGGGGCTTGCCGGTGACGGTGCTGATGGATTCGTGGAAGGCAGGCATGAAGGCGAGTTCCTTTTCGAGGCGCCAGAGGAGCTTGTCGTCAATCCACTGCGGGTCCATGCCGTGAATGAGACCGTCGAGGTAGTTGGCGCCGTCGTTGAGGAACCAGGAGCCGCCGAAGACGTATTCGCCGCTGTGACCGTCGAGCAGATCGCCGTTGGCTTTCGAGATGACGCGCATGCCGTAGGGGGATTGGATGCGCATGGTGGTTTCGAGGTGCTTTCGGACGACTTCGTCGGGGAGCAGTTTCTGGCCGAAGACGGCATAGGTGAGGACTTCACCGTAGAGCGAATCCTGTCCGATGTGGTCTTGTTGTTTGAGGCTGGAAGCCATGTAGCCGCCTTCGGCGTTGAACATGCGGCGGTATCCGGCGATGGATTTGGCGATATCCTCGTCTTTGACGTCGAACCCGAGTTCTTTGGCGGCCATGAGCGCGCCGCAGTGAAACCCTTGATCGGAAGACGGTGAATCATCGTCGTCATAGGGCAGCAGGTCGTGGTAGGTTTTGAATTGGGGGGTCTCGGGCTTGAGCCGGGGCGGGACGTACAGGCCGTCATGTTCATGCTCGCGCATGAAGCGGTAGGCCCGGCCCACGGTACGCATGTCGGGTTCGGCGCCGCTGCGTTTGGTGAGCACGGCCCAAATCAAGTAGTACTGGGCATTGTCTTCGTAATTGATGCGTTCGAAGAACGTGGCCTTCTGCGACGCATCGTCGAACTTGGGGTCATCCAAGCCGCGGCTCATCCAGAATCCGTCGGAGACCCACTGCTTCCAGCCGTAGCCCACGCCCGAGATGAAGATGTAGTCGCTTTCGGAGCGCAAGAGATTGCGGCGAAGCAGCAGGTACGGTGTGTTTCGCAAGATGGCTTCCAGACCGGAACGATTGAAGCCCTTCGCGTTGGCGAGGGCCAAGTGCGCGGCAAGCTGGACATCGTAAAGGGACTTGGCGGGTGACGAGAATATCCAGGTCCGCCAGGTCTGGGTCTCGCCGACTTCGATATGCTGCCAGCCATCGAATTGGGCGCGGTAGACGCTGGTGGCGTCGAGGGTAGCCGGAATGGAGATGATTCGTTTCGCAGACCCGTCCCCGTTCGTGAGCGAGAGGAGGCGGTTTTCGATGTCGAATTTCAGGAACGAGCGGTTTTCCCAGAGACCGGGCGTGTCACCGATGACGCCGAAGAGTTGAACGCCAACGCGGTATCCCAGGAAGGGAAAGGTCTGCATCGAGTGCTCGGCGAATTCCGGACCCGAGCAGCTCGCGCTGTAGTTTGCGGTCTTCTCTTCCTTTCCCATGAACGAATAGAACGCGCCTTCGGTTGCGGTTTTCCAACCCAAGTCGATGTAGTACCTGCGGTCGGCGGTGGCGGTAACCGTGACGGTGCGCTCGATGAGGCAGGGTGTCACGGAACGATAGGACTCGGTGAAAGTCAGGCCTGGAACGGCGCCACCCTCCATCGTGAGCGTCGCGTTCGAGTCTTTGGAATGGCGGAATTTCACGTTGTGCGATTGGCCGGGCAGCGCTACGGGCATACCCTTGGGCGAGAGCGGAAGCAACACGGCGTGGTCGCCGTCGTTGATCTGGACGCTCGAGCCGCCCAATGCGCGAACAGCGACCGCCCGGAGTTCGGCGCTCGCACTAAGACACAGGGCAATCGCTACAATTGAGACAAGGGCGGTTCTCAGCGCGGGATTCATGAGCAATGGCCTCCTGTATACTCTCGGACGCAGATTCTGTGGCGCCGACACGCGGTGTTTTCCGCTGACGGGTACACAATGTCAGAATGACCGGGGCGGCGCAAGTTGGAAGGGAGAGATGGGAGGTATGGGAATTATGCGAGTTTTGGGAGCATTGGAAAAGCGCGGCGCAGATGGGGGCTTCTTGCGGAAGGCGGTCTTTTGAAATCGGTGGGGGGCTGTCCTACAATGCGCGGCGCTTAACTGGGTGGCGGAATTGGGCTGGACCACACAATGGAAGACATGCTTCTCGCGTTTGAAGGGGGCGGGAGTAAGACGCGCATCCTGCTGGCGGATTTAGAGGAGCGGGTGCGCGCGTCCGAGCTGGGAAAGAGTTCGAGTTCGCTGTATATCGAGCGGGCCTCGTATCTTGCCGAGACGACTCGGCTGTTGCGGCGCGTGAAACGCACGGCGGACCGGGCGCACGGGCGCATTCGCGTGGCAGGCTTGGCGGGGCCTTTGGACTTGAAGCTGGTGACTCTGGCAATTCGATCGGTGTTCGGCCGCGTCCGGATCTCGTGCATCAGCGAGGGCGACATAGCGTTGGCATTACACGATCTGGAAGCAGGCGTGTCATTGGTCGCCGGCACGGGATCAAGTTGCCGGGCGCTGAACGAAAAGGGCGAACACACGTCGTGCGGCGGATTTGGCCCGCAGTTTGGCGATGAAGGAAGCGGCTACTGGATAGGCCGGGAGGCGATCGCAGCGGTGGTGCGCGCTCGTGACGGACGCGGCCCGAAAACCAAATTGACGAAGCGGCTGATGGCGTATCTGCGCATTTCGGACCTCTGGAGAATACACGAGAATCCGAACGGCAGCGGACACCTGTTTCCGCCGCGTGTCGCTGGCTTTACGCCGCAGGTGTTCGATGCGGCGCGGGACGGTGACGCTGTGGCGCGAGGAATCTGCCGCAGCGCCGGCCGGGAACTGGCCGGCCTCGTGGTGGCCGCGACACGGCAGGCGCGCATCCGCAGGCGTCCTATTCCGCTTGTGTTGACTGGCGGCGTATTTCGCGGCGAAGATCTGATTCTGCGTCCGTTCAAACAGGTCTTGCGCGAGAGCGGGCTGAAGTTCCAAATCTATCCGCCTGTTACGGAACCGGCGATGGGCATTGTGAAACTGCTGGCGCGCCAGCGGCAAAGGAAATCCGCACATGTATCTTGAACGCTATTTCGAGGCCGTGGACGACGTCCTGGGCCAGATACGCTCGACTCAATTGGACGCGATCAAACGGGCCGCGGAGGCCGTCGCGTCGAGTCTGGCGAAACGCGGCGCGCTGCACGTCATGGACACGGGCCACATGCTGCGGCACGAAGCGTTCTTCCGCGCCGGCGGGTTGATGGCGATGGTCCCGTTTGACTACGAGCTCAAGATCGACAATCCCGCCGATCAACGCACCGTAACGCGAACGCCGGATGAAGAGGCCGATCTGCTCGCGCGCACAATTACGCTTGCGCTCGATTCGAGCAAAGTGACCCGCGGCGACGTGATCATCGTCAACTCGAATTCAGGACGCACGCCGAACGTGATCGAATTGGCGATTCAGTGCAAGGAACGCGGTGTAACAACGATTGGCGTCGCCTCGCTGCAACAGATGACCCATTGCGATGTCGCGCACCGCAGCGGAATGAAACTATGTGACGTGGTGGATATCGCCATTGATAATTGCGGGCCTCATGGCGACGCGATGATTGAAGTGACCGGCAACGAGAAGATGTGTCCGGGAAGCGGTATTGCGGCCACGTATATCCTGTGGGCCATTCAGGCGGAGGCCGTCGAACGGCTTCAAGAGCGCGGCGTGAACCCCACCATCTTCCGCAGTGTACACGTGAGCGGACACGCGTACATCGATGAGCAGCGGGCACAGTTCATGAAGAAGGGCGTGTAAGGTTTGGTTGTGACGGAGCTCGAAGGGCTGGTGTGTTTCAATCGAAGATAACGCTGCGTACGCTCCTAAGGACACAATTGAGCAGGTTGCATTCTGGGCGCCCCGACCGGCGAATGAGGACATTCGCCCTCCCGGCCACGGCGCCGTGATTCAGTTTGGATGTAGCGCTTCCGTATCCCGGAACGAGGAAAGGCAAGAATGAAGAACATTCGCGATTACACGATCTATATGGTTGGCCACGGGCACATCGACCCGACGTGGTTGTGGCGTTGGACCGAGGGCTATGAGGAGGCGCGAGCGACGTTTCGGAGCGCTCTGGACCGTATGAAGGAAACGCCGGGGTTCAAGTTTACCGCCAGCAGCGCGTGCTTCTACGCGTGGGTAAAGGCGTGCGATCCGGCGATGTTCGAGGAAATCCGTGCGCGGGTCAAAGAAGGGCGCTGGGACATCGTGGGCGGATGGTGGGTCGAGCCGGACTGCAACATTCCGGGGGGTGAATCGCTTGCGCGTCACGGGCTGTATGCGCAGCGCTTCTTCGAGCAGGAATTCGGCGTGCG
>JACRLJ010000044.1:0-35042 GCA_016215105.1 Candidatus Hydrogenedentota bacterium | reverse complement strand
CGAGGGTGGGATTCAATCCGGACAGCTTTGGTCACGCAGGAACATTTCCCCAAATCTTCAAGAAAAGCGGCATCGACTATTACGTCTATATGCGGCCGGACTGGGGTGAGATGCGTTACACAGATGGCACGACGTTCTGGTGGCAAGCCAACGACGGCTCAGAGATTCTGGCGTGCTGTTTGCAGGAAAACTATGTCGCCCGAAATGACGCGTTGGACCGGATTAAGCGCCTGCCGCACAATCCACACCTGAATCCGGGGCAAACAGAAATCATCGGATTCTTCGGTGTCGGTAATCACGGCGGCGGGCCAACCAAAGTCGCGATCAAGCAGATCCTGGACGCGCAGAAGGATACCGGGCTGGCCAACGTGAAGTTCTCGACATTGCTCGAGTACTTCGAGGGTTTCCAGAAGAAAACGAAGAAGACCGCGATTCCCCGTATCACGACCGACCTGCAACATCACGCGCGGGGATGTTACAGCGTTCACTCGGAAGTGAAGCGGTTGAATCGGCAGGGCGAGCATGTGTTGATGGCGGCGGAACGGTTCGCGACGATCGCGTGGCTGCTGCAGGGCCACCCGTATCCCCAGGCCGCGTTGGAGCATTCCTGGAAACACGTGCTCTATAACCAGTTTCACGACATCCTCGCGGGCACCAGCATCGAGGAATCCTACAACGACACGCGCGACCAGATGGGCGCCGCGAAACACGCCGCGCGCCATATTCTCAACGAATCCATTCAGACCATCGCGCGGACCATCGACACCTCGGACGAGGGCAACACCATCGTGGTGGTGAATCCGCTGCCGTGGCCGGTTAAGACCGTCGTGAATCCCGGTGGAATGGTGGGCCGCGAATTGACGCATCCGTATCACATCGCGGATGAGAAGGGTAAACCTATCCCGAGCCAAGCGGCGGACGGAGACCGCATCGGCCACACGACCAAGCTCTTCACGGCGGAAGTGCCTGCGCTGGGCTACCGCTGTTTCAGCGCGAAGTCGGGCGCCAAAACGGTGAAGGTCGCCAAGACATTGCTTGGCGGCCGCGACTTCCTCGATAACGAGTGGTGGCGCATCGAGTTCGACCCGTCCACGGGCCAGATGCTGCGCCTGTACGACAAGAAGAACAAAGTTGAAACGCTGACGAAGGGTAACGTGCTGGCGTGCATGGTGGACAGTTCCGACACGTGGAGCCATGGGTACGACGAGTTCCGCAACGAGGCGGGGCGGTTCGGCAGCGCTTCGCTCGAACTGTTGGAACTGGGCGATATCCGCGCGACGATGCGCATCGTTTCGACGTTCGACAAGTCCACTATCGATCAGACTGTAAGCGTCTACCGCGACGTGGACACGATTGACTGCAAGTTCCGGATCAACTGGCAGCAGAAATACACCATGCTGAAGCTTGGGTACGAAACCACGATCACCGAGGGTACGGCGACCTACGATACCGCCTACGGGTCGCAGGTGCGGAACACTCAGGGATTCGAGGAGCCGGGGCAAAAGTGGTTTGACTTGACAGGGACCGCGAATGGCAAGACGTATGGATTCGGAGTGCTGAACGACTCGAAGTACGGCTTCGACGTGCGCGACGGAATAATGCGCGTGACGATGCTGCGCAGTCCGGCCTACGCTCACCATGATCGGGGCCGTTACGATTCGTCAAAGCCGTGGTCGATCATCGATCAGGGCTGGCAGACGGTACACATCCAACTCGTTCCGCATAAGGGCGGCTGGGAAGCGGCGAATGTCGCGAAGAAGTCGTGGGAGCTGAATGAGCCGGTGATCGTACACGTGGAGTCGGGTCACAAGGGCGCCCTGCCGGCGAACGCGTCGTTCCTGAACGCCACGGCGGCGAACGTGCTGCTCACGGTGCTCAAGAAGAGCGAAGACGGCAAGGATTTGATTATTCGCGGGTATGAGACAGCGGGCAAGACCGGCGCGGCAAAGGTGCAGCTCCCGCACTGGAAGAAGTCCCTCGATGTGACGTTCGCGCCGCATGAAATCAAGACGATCCGGATCAACACGAAGACATGGAAGATTCGCGAGACGAATCTGCTGGAGGAGTAGGCGCGAACTTGGAAACGATGGCTAAGACGAAACCATCGTATTGGCTCCATAAGCTCTCTCCTTCAGACTGGCTCTGGACCAGTCTGAAGGAGTTCTCTATACATACCGTCGGAGCATATGAAGCAAAGACACGATGGAGCGACTCTTCTGCGGCTTGACTGTTCCCAATGATTTCCGAGGTGGCGAAAAACCGACATGACGCAAGAGACTCCATATCGGCAAAAAATGCAGGAAATCGAAGCAGCTGACGAGATCTTTCAAGCCGGATGGAAGAGCTTGCGGCCGAATCACAGCGCGCGTGAAACGTACCGACTCCTGGACCGGGAATATGAGAAGAGAAATCAAGTGGTCGCCGAGTTCTACGAGCTATTGTCTCCGCTCTGGGGTCCTTTTCTTAGTGGCGCGCCAAAGGCCGTCGACGCGGTACTGGACTTCCTCGAAGTTGATGTTCCGGCGTTCCGTGTGGGGTATGCGAAAGAATGGTTCTACCGTCGACTGAAGAGGGTTCCGTTGTCCGAACAACAACGATCACGTCTTCTCGATATAGCCATTGCCATTCTCGGCCAACCCGGTTACCGGCGTGAGTGGCTGGCACTCAGTCGCCTACTCATAGTGCTGGCAGATGGAACGCTAATCTCTCGGCTGGAAAGACTCTCTCGCCTAGGTGAAACAGATTTTGTTAAGCGTCGTGCCACATTGGTATTGGAGAAGGTGATAGCGAATTCGAAGGTGTATCGGGGAGAACCGTGATTACAGGTTCGTCACGCCGCACGAAATCAAAACGAACCGGCTCAATGTGAAAACCTGGAAGACTCGCGAGACAAATCTGCTGGAGGACTAGGCGCCGGGCGAGTGAGGAGAACGGTGGAATCGCCTATCGCAGGCCTGGAGTATTACAGGGTTATGGCGCCCCGGCGACGCGGCGAGCCGCCGCGTCTACTCTAATCGTTCGCGTTGAAGGACAAGGCCCAGGCGCGAATCCGCTTCGGTTTATTGCGTCGTGAGGAGCCACGGAAACCGGAATGGCATGTGCATCGCGGCAGGCGCTATACTGGGCCATATCCAATCACACGGCGGGAGACTATGACGAACTCCATCAAAGTCGATTCCAGCGGAAACACAGGCGTACTCGGATTTGCTTCGCGCGCGTTCTTGATCGCGGTTCTGACTGGCTGGTCGGCGGTGACGATCTATGGATGGAACGCGGCGCTGCGCCAGACCACCGATTTGGACTATGCGGAGGGGTGGCACGTATACGCCGCGCAACAAGCCTTTCCGGGCGGGCATCACGCCGGCGCCGTGCGCGCCGTTCCGCACAATGTGCTCCCGTATCCCCCGCTTGGCTACATCCTAAACGGAACCGTGGGTAAGGCGCTCGGAGGCGGACTCGAGGCCACGCGCAAGGCGGGACACTATTGCGCGTTTGGGTTTACGCTCATCGCGGCGCTATTGATTGTCTGTTTGTGCCGCATGCTGGGCGCGCGCTGGAGCTACTCGGCGTTCGCAGCTGTCGTGTTTCTGAACCTGCATTCGATTCAGTTGTTTGCAGTCAGCCTTCGTCCGTACGCGCTGTCGTTGACGCTGACGCTGCTGGCCGTATACGTGTCGCTGCGGTTCAACACGGCATGGGCGGCGGGCGTGTTGCTGACGCTGGCGGTGTTCGCCAAGCATTCGTATATCTCTGTGCCGGCGGTGTTCTTTTCCGGTTACTGTATCGGCCGCGAATGGAAATCGGTCTATGCGCTCGTGTTGGGCGCAGTGGTTACCTGCGTCGTTGCGGTATGGGTATCGCTTTGGACGATGGGACCGCATTGGCTCGAGGGGCCCCTACTGCAAGGGTTCCATGGAGCAAAGCCCGGACAGGTGTTGTACCTGATGTTTATTGCCTGCCGCGGCGCGGCGCTTCCACTTGCGGCCGGACTTGCGGTGGCGGCTATGCCCGGTCTGACGCGCCCGGCGCGGTTTCTTTCCGCGGCGATGATTGTAAGCTTTTTGTTGAACGTAGTGGCGATGGTCAAGCCGGGCGCGTCGATGAACTACGTGCTGGAACCGGCGGCGTTTGCGTTGGTCCTCGCAGCATACGGCCTCGAACACTCGCTGCCCAGAGTCTCCGCACGCGCGCGAGCCGCACTGTGGCTGGCGACGGCGCTGACCCTGCTACTGCTGCCCGGTCTGGACTCGATCGTGGCGTTGCGGGCGGCGCGCGCGGAAACGGCCGGCGCCTCGAATCGCGAGGACGTCTTGCGTTACCTGAAAGGAGTTCAAGGACCGATACTGGCGACGGAATCCTGGATGTACTTCGAGTCTAACCACGAACCGTGGGTGTGTCCCTCGGATTTGGTGAGCGTAGCAGTCGAGGGCGGTATCATCCCGGCGGAGCCGATGCTGGAACGATTGCGGTCCGGCTACTTCAGCGCCATCGCGATGACTGCAACAGCGCGGACAGAACGGCCGTTTCCCGCCAGTTGGACCGAGGCGATAGCTCGAAATTACTCGCTGGACAAGAATATCAACGGCGTGGAGGTATACGTGCCGAAGCCGGAGAATATGCGCAAGGTGGCGCCATGAGTCTCGAGGCAATAGAACAACGCTGTTTCCTCGTGCTATCTGAAGCCGAGAATCCGCTGGTGTCACTGGACGTACTCCTGGCCCACATACGCCAGGATCCCGAATGCGTTGACATCAACGCTGATGAGCTTCTGGCGTTTATCAGGAATCACGCGCTCTTCGATGTTTTCGAGCCATCGACGGCGTCCGGCGCGGGCCAAACGGAAGACCCGCTGGCGGTCATGGGGCTATCCCCCACTCCGCGAGTTATACTCAAGACGCGCATTCCAACCCCTTCCGATCTCGCGGAACAAATGTTCGAGGAATTGAACGTGTTGGCGGCCGCGCTGGGCCGCGCGCTGGAGGAATTTGAGCAAAAGGGGCCCACGGCGCAGTCCGAACAAACGCGAGCCCTTCTCGACCGGGTTCAGGCGCTTCAGGAAAAGCTCCGAGGCCCCGCCGCAAAGGAATAGGCCTTACCTGACCTCGAGCGTCTTCGGCATCCTTGCTGCTGGGCGATGCTAACGGACCGGACCTTGCACGGTAGGATGAGCAGGACGCTAGGAAAAGGTCTTGACAGCAGCCTGCCGTCCAGGTAAACTCTTTACAACGTCCACAAGGGCGGATAATTATAAGCAGGGCATTGTCGCGCCGATGCGCGACGCGACCGTTACAGCGGAGGATGAGGAGAATCACTATGAAACACATCAGCGGAATATCGAAGAAAGGCCCTTCCAAAGCGGCTATTTGGCAAGACATCGTATGCAGCGTCACCTTTCTATTCTCTGATGTGGTGAGCGCAAAGGGCGGGGCCTCTCCGTTCCTGGATGTTGCGTTCAATAAGTGCAACCCGACCACTTAGATCCCTATTCAGAGAGCCTTGCGAACAGTTTCGTGCGGCCATAGAGCGGCCTCCAGCTGTAGTGCAGCGCGATGTTGACTCAAGCAATTTGAGCCTATTCACGGCGCGTTGACCCGCTGGCAGCGCGGGTTCGTCTCCGCGAATGGGTGGGACCCGGCACCGTTCGTCCCAGGCGGATGAGGTTTACGGACGCCACGTTGTTGGCGCGTTGGATTCTCAGCGTCTGCCTGTGATCGCATGCCGATGCCACCTCAGGCGGGATCGCATTATTCGTATTTTATACCCCCGCTATGGCGCGGTAGCTGGCGAGAATCGGGATTGGGCAGTATAATTGGATTGCTGTTCATTCGGTAGACGCGTGCGAGCTTTTATTGAATAGTGCGCGAAGGCCCGCAATCTTGGAGGCGCCCGGCACAAATCTCGGCAAGGAAAACTATTGACAGAATGCGCTTCAAAGAGCATAATACTGGCTAGCGTAGTTTGTGATTGGACTGATTGCTTAGGAGAAGTGGGACGCGACGGGTCTACGGTTCACGTTGGATTCCCGAAATATAAGGGCAGGGACCATGCACACGAAACTGGCACGATATATCGGAGTGGTGGGGTTGCTAACCGGCGTGGCGGCGCTGCTAAGCGGGTGCCCGAGCCCGAATGAGATCGTCGTCTTCACCGACCAGGGGCTTGATAAGGCCATCCGCGCGGAGTTGGGAAATCCGTTTGGTTTCCTGACCAAGACCATTCTGCTCGACTTGACGACGCTGGACGCCAAGCAGCGCGGAATCACGAGTCTGAAAGGTCTTGAGAACGCCAGTAATCTAATGTGGTTGGACTTGGATACGAACAACATCACGGATCTCACCCCGCTCAAAGACCTGCAGCACTTGTCGGTGCTCAATCTGGACGACAATCAAATCTTCGACATTTCGCCACTGGCGGGTTTGTTCAATCTTGATCAGTTGTCGTTGTTCAGCAATCAGATTGGAGACATCAACGCGCTTGTCACGAATGCCGCCAATGGCGGACTTGGACCGGGCGATGTGGTGGTGCTGGATTCCTCGACTCTGAATGATTATGCGCTCAGCGTGGAAGTGCCCGCGCTTGAGGCGGCAGGGGTGAATGTCGTGCTGGCCACGGCGGCAAAATGAATTTGGAAGGGCGGGCGCGTTAGGGCGCCCGCCTTTTTTCGTTGTGTTTACAGTTTTCCCGGTGTTCCCGGTGACGCCACGGCGCGAAGCCTCCTGTCGAGGAGTCTGACCCCAAGTATGCCGGGGCAACGGCGCGAGAGTGAGACTCCGAGATTCGACGGCCCGAATTGGCGACGAATCATGCGGGGTCAGACTCTCACACCGAAGCCTTGGCCGATTCGGAGCCACACTCCCGGCAGTGGAACGCGCCACAGTGTCCGCTGTGTACTTGACATAAGCGCGTGTTAATGAGGTGCGACATGATGCGAATTTTTCGGCCCCCCGTGTGTTGGCTGTTACTTGGCATGGCCGGAATCGCCCTGACAGGGTGTCCATCGGCTCTTGGCCCACAGTTGATACTAAATCCCACTGCCCTGAACTTCGGGACCGATGGAGTTGATGAGAGTTTCACCGTTGGGAACGATGGCTCCGGGACGCTGACCTGGACTCTGTCGGAATCGATCAGTTGGCTAACGGCGGACATCACCAGCGGCTCGGTAAGCAATCGGGTGCAGCGGGTCCACTTGACAGTAGATCGCACTGGTCTCGCGCCGGGCGAAAGTTATTGGGGTACGATAACGATCACACCGAACGTGGGCGAATCAAGGGAAGTTCGGGTTTCGGTGTCGGTTCCGGGCACTCCGGTAGTGGACGTAAGTCCTCAGACGGTGAACCTTCTCGGGACAACCACGACGGGTACGTTTACGGTTCGAAACACGGGCACCGGTCCGTTGAACTGGAGCCTTTCCCTGCAAGATCCTTCGGACGCGTCCGCGACGATTCCCATCCCCAGTTACATGACGGTCTCGCCGTTGGGCGGTGTCACGGCGCCGGGCGCCACGACCACGGTTACAATCACCATAGATCGCACGGACCTGCCCACGGGGATCATCAATTTCACGTTGAATGTCGTATCGAATGGCGGAACGGTTCCGGTCGGTATCAATATCGGCGTGGGAACGAGTCCCGTAATTGGCGTCGATCCGAACGTCCTGGACTTTGGCGAAGACCAGAGTGAATTGACCTTCAACGTGTTCAATAACGGCCCGAGCGGCACAACACTCAACTTTACCTTGACGACCGACAGGACGGATCTCATATTCATGAATCCGGCGTCGGGGACGAGCTTGGGCACCAGCACTACTGACAAGAACAATGTCCCGATCACGGTAACCATCGATCGCAACATGCTGTCAGGCTCGGAGGATGGCGGGACCATCACGGTTTCCGCCGACGGCATCGACTCTGTAAGCGTCGCGGTGACGGCAAAGTCGGCGCCCTTGCGCTTTGAAGGCGCGATTAACCGTTCGCGGCCGCCGTTCATTCAGCGGTTTGTTTTCCTGATGCGGGACGGGACCGGCCGGTCCATTGACAGCACCGACCCGCTGATCTTGCAGCAGCTGCAAACGGCGTTCACGGTCAGAGAGGACGGAGTTTTCCTCGATCCGGGTGAAAGCAACGTGTTCGTTACCGGCCCCCAGAATCTGAAGTACAACATCGTTCTGCTGCTCGATTTTACCGGCAGTATGTACGCCGCCGAGACGGGCGCCGGGGTGGCCATCGAGCAGATGGTGGCCGGGGCGCGGAGCTTGATCACTGACCTTCCCGGAACGTACCGAATCGCGTTAATGGAATATCACGAACGGCAACAGACCAACCGGCTGATCCACGGGTTCTCGACGGCCAAACAACCGCTATTGGACGCGCTGGACGCGTTCTCGCTTCCGGTCGGCGATCATGGCGCGTCGGAAGTCAACGATGCGGTTGCGGACGCCTGCACGCGGCTGGTCAATGAGGATGCGACGGCCCTGCCGTTTGACGACGCGGACGTGCGCGCGGTCGTATATATTACCGACGGACGTGACACCTCATCGGTGAACACAACGGAGCAGCTCAGCACCATCGCGAAGGATTCCCGTGTGCGCCTGTATCCGATCGGCTTTGGTGACCTGGTCAACACAGCCCCGCTGGTTAAGCTGGCGGCGGACAGCGGCGGCCACTACTATGTCGCGGCCAACTCGTCTGCCTTGATGGGCCTGCTGGACAATGAGACCGGCGCGGCCGCAACGGCACCCGGCCTGCTTACCTCCGATTTGGCGCGTCAAGTATCGCTAACGTATATCACGCTCTTTCAAGACGGTTCCCACAACTATCTAATCGAGGCGATCTACAACGGGCTTCAGGGTTCATTTGAGCGCGACTCGGTATTTACCGTCGGCGGCGATGTGCGCGCCGGCCAAATCTCGTTGCGCACCGCCGGCATTCAAAGCGGCAGCGCGGAAGTATTCGTTCGCGCGGAGTATGTGCCGCGCAATGTGACGCAATTCCGGCTCCGGTTCATATCGGCGATTACGCCGACGGTCGAGGTCTTGGCGGACGGGCTTCTCGCCGGATGGACCTTGGTTCCAGAAGGCGGCGGTGTATACACCGTGCTGACTACCGACACCAATTATCTCCGTTACGGTTCGTTCGGCGACATGCTGAAGCTGACGTTCACGGGCGCCGCGGCAGATTTCGATCTTGGATTCCGCGTGGATAACCGCGTTCTGGTGAATCCGCCCAACACGAAGTTCTTCCAGTACCCCGACCTCATCACGGTTGGCACGGGGTCCAGCGCGGCAAGTGTGACACCCATCGCGCTGGCCGACGGGTTTAACCCGGACGCGACCGGCGCGTTTGACCGTGATGCGGACGGCACAGCGGATTTTGACGACGCCGCGCCGGACAACCCCCTAGTATCGAAAGACGCGTCCGGTTCGAGAGCGCCCGGCGTGTCCTACAAGGTGAAGGAGTAGCCATGCCACGCGTATCACCTCGCCTCATTCAATACGGACTTCTGTGCGCGCTGATTTGGGCTGTGGGCTGTCCCAGCACATTTCCACCGCAGATGTCGGTCTCGAACCTGGCCTTCAATTTTCTTCCCCCGTCCCTCCCGGGGCCGGAAACAGATGTGTTCAATATTTCAAATACGGGTGGCGGGACGCTTAACTGGACCATCACCTCAAGCCCTTCCTGGCTAACCGCGGCGCCGCTGAGCGGGAGTTTGGCGCATAACGCCCTTCAAGCGGTAACAATGACCATTGACCGGACCGGGCTCACCGCAGGTATACATAGCGGCCAGGTCGTGATTACATCGAATGGCGGAAACCAGAACGTGGCGGTGAGCGTCACCGTGGTTGGCCCCCCCACTCCGGTATTGTCGGTGAATCCGAGCAGCCTCGATTTTGGATCCACGGATTTGGATCGCGGATTCACGATTCGGAATACGGGTACGGGAACGTTGAATTGGACGGCGGCCAGCGACCAGACCTGGCTCACACTCAACGCGACGTCCGGCACTACGACCAGCGAGACGGATGCGATTACCGCGACGATAGACCGAAGCACGCTATCGGGATCCCCCACCGCCACTATTACCATCACATCCGACGGCGGAAACGCCACCATCGCCGTGACCGTGACCGTCGCCGGGGCGATACCGATATTGTCGGTGGCGCCTTTGTCATTGGACTTCGGCGCGCAAACGACGACGTCTACCTTCACTATTAGCAACACCGGAACCGGGACGCTGAATTGGACACTGACCGAGAGCTTGTCCTGGTTAAGCGTTTCATCGGCGACAGGGGCGACGACCACCACACCGGCCACGATCACCGTGACCGTGGATCGAACGGGACTGGGCGCTGGTCCGCTTGCGGGAACGCTTTCGATCACCTCGAATGGCGGGGCCGCCACGGTAAACGTCACGGCGTCCGTAGCGGCGACCCAAATGGTGGTTTCGCCTTTGACACTGAATTTTGGATCATTCGCCACCAACAAGCTGTTCACGATTGCCAACGCGGGCACGGGTACGGTGAATTGGACCGTCAATACCGCCGGTCTTCCGGCCTGGCTGAGCGTGGCGGCGCCGACGAGCGGAAGCATTACAACGACGGCGCACGGAGTGCTTGTCAGCGCGAACCGCACTGGCCTGGCTCCTGGGAATTACACCCATGACCTTTCCGTTACGTCTTCACCGAACGTCGGGAGCGCTACGGTCTCCGTCACGATGACTGTCGCAGTGACCCCGGTCCTGACAATAGAAACCGGCCAGGTGTCGGCCGACGAGCGCCCGCTCGTGCCGCTTGGCGACCGGGACACTACGCTGACATTCACCATTCGTAATACCGGAACGGGCTCGCTGGACTGGAATATTGACCCCGCCGAGTTCCCCTCGTGGCTCGCCATGGCTCCGGTGGCCGGTTCACTTACCACTCAGACAGACACCGTAACTGTTACGGTTGACCGCACGGACCTTGCGGTTGGCGCGTACAAACAGGACGTTCCGGTTACATCGAACGGCGGCAACGCGATAATTGAAGTGAGCATGGTGGTGCCGTTGCGCGCCTCGATTGGAACCGATGCGGATGAACTGGACTTCGGTTTGCTGGCCAGTGTAGGCAGCTTCGGCGTCGCGAACTATGGCGATCCGGGCACGATACTCAACTTCACCGTGAGCAGTGACAAGGTGTGGCTGTTCAATAGCCCATCTACCGGCAACAGCATTGGCGTGGCCAGCCCGCCGCCATTCAAGGACTATCGCACGATTAGCGTCTCCGTTGATCGGGGGAGCCTGGAAAGCCGCGGCTCAACGGGCACCTTCACCATCCAAGCGGTGGATGGGACGGGCGCTGTCATTACCGACATAGCGCCAAAGCAGGTGCTCGTCTCGGTGGAAGCTGCTCCGCTGTCGTTCGAGCTGGCCAACGCGCGGACGCGGATTCCTTCGTTGGTGCAATTCGCGTTCATCATGAGGCATTTCCGCAATCGCGCCATGTTCGCGACGCCGGCGGATTTGGCGAATTCGTTCCCGATCATCGAAAACGGCGTTTCGCTGGAGACGACGGAAACGAATCAGTTCGTCACGTCGGGCGCGAACCTGCGGACCAATATGGTGATCATGCTGGACTTCTCGGGAAGCGTGTATGACGCGGCGCAGGGCCTTGGACTTCTTGGAACGGACCAACTGCATGCGGCGTACGAACAGACCGTGTCCGATTTTATTGATGGCATTCCGGCGCAATACCGCGTCGCGTTGATGGAATTCCATGATCGCAGCCAGGCGACGCGTTTGGTGCGCGATTTCACGGAAGACAAGACCGCGCTCAAGACGGCTCTGCACGATATCAGGATTTCGGATCACGGGGCGTCTCCAATTCTTCCGGCGGTCGATGACGCGGCGGGCCGGTTGCGGGATGTCGATGCGCAGCTTCTCTCATTTGACAACGCGGACGTACGGGCGCTGGTGATGGTCTCGGACGGACGTCTCACGACGCCGCCGGGAATCATGCAGGATACGGTGGATCTCGCCGTCGCGAATCGGATGCGGATATTCTCGATCGGCTGGGGCAAGGATGTGAACAACGAGCCCTTGGCCCGTTTGGCGGTAAGTTCGGGTGGTCACTACTATGCGACACGCGGCGATGCGAACGGCGACCCGACAGTGGCGGAACTGGATCAAAAACTCCAGACGATCCTCAGCGACTTGTCGTCTCAGATGGTCTTGACGTACGTGACGCTGAACGAAACGGAACGAGTTCCGGCCCGCGTGAACGCGCAGGTTAACGATCCGAATGACAGTCCGGATGAGGGCCTTCTTCAGGGCACCTTCGCTCAAGACCTCAAGTTAAGCGAGATCGCCGGCGATGTGAAGATGGGACAGATTTCGATGCGCAGCTCCGGTGTCGCCGGAGGCGCGGCGACCGTCACGCTGCGGCTCGACTATGCGCCGCGTAATGTGAACAAATTCCGATTCACGTTGACCAGCGCCGAGGCGTTCGATCCTCCGGCCCTGGTCACTGCGGCGGACGGCGGAGCGACTGACGGCTGGACGCTGACGCCCCTCGGCGGCGGGGTCTACACGCTGACCGCGCCGGCTCCAACCGACGTGCTCCAGTACGGCGCCTTCGGCAATCTGCTCACGTTGACTTTCCCGGCGGTCGGCGTGACTCCGTTCACTGTTGCCCTGACGGTCGACAATACGATTTACTCCGCCGACCCAGAACCGAAGTACTTCGTGTACCCGGATACGATCACGGTCGGCGCCGACGGTTCTATCGCTCCTGCGTTCCCGACGGCTCTGATTGCGCCGACGTCCATTGCGTTTGGCACGGCGCTCAACTCGCAAGCGTTGACGGTTCAGAATATCGGTGGCAGCTATCCATATGGCGTCACGCCATCGTCGGTGCAGTTGAATTGGGAAGTTCAGTCCAACCCAACCTTTGTGACTGTGGACCCGGCCGATGGCAGCCGCAACACAACCGTTGGCGCGGACACGGTGACGGTGACGGCGGATCGTACGGGCGACCCCGGTTTCTATTCGGGAACCATCGTATTCGTGTATACCGGCAACACGCTTGCGATAGCGAATTCGATTCAGATCCCCATCACGATGCAAATCACGAACCCGGCGCTATCGGTGAGCTCGAACTTGATCGATTTTGGGGCGGTTTCCACGTCGGATACCCTCACTATCACGAATTCAGGGCAGAGCACGCTAAACTGGCAGTTTAGCGCGGCGGCGCTCCCAACGTGGCTGACCGCGACTCCGTCATCGGGCATAACGACGAGTGAGACCGACTCGATTGGGTTGACCGTGGATCGTACGGGCCTGACCGTGGGCAATACGTACACGTATACAATTCCAATCACGTCAAACGGCGGAACACAAAACGTCACGATCAACGTGACCGGATAAGTCACTGCAAGAAGGTTGCGAAACTCGAAGCGGGCGGCCTGGAAGGGCCGCCCGCTTCGTCTTATGTATGACCTGTTCGAAGTAAGGGGCAGACCCCGTGTTTCGCGCAAGACTATCCTGCAAGGTACGGGGTCAGTCCCGGCCAACCGGCGCCCTCAGTCTATGGGAACAGTTCGCGTGTGAGCCAGCCCTCGTCCGTCTTCTCGTACACCAGCCGATCATGCAGACGGAACATTCCACTCTTCCAGAATTCAATTCGCTGGGGGATAACGCGGTACCCGGACCAGAACGGAGGCCGGGGGACTTTACTAATGCCGAACTTCAGCGCGAATTCGGCGATTCGCTTCTCGAGATCGAAGCGGCTCGCTAGCGGTCGCGACTGACGCGACGCCCAAGCGCCGATTTGGCTATCGCGGGCGCGGGACGCAAAGTATGCGTCGGCCTCTTCGTTGCTCACCAGCTCCACGGGGCCTTCCACACGTATTTGCTTGCCAAGCGGCATCCAATGAAAACACAGGGCCGCCTGCGGATTGGCGCGCAACTGCTCGCCTTTTTGGCTCTCCAGATTGGTGTAAAAAACAAAACCGCGCTGATCAACTCCTTTCAGGAGCACCACGCGTGCGGACGGGACACCCGAAGGGGTGGCCGTCGCGAGAGTCATGGCGGTCGGCTCCTCAAAATTGCACTTGTCGACTTCCTTGTACCATTCCTTGAACAGCTCTATCGGGTCTTCGTGTTTGCGTATAGCCATGTGAGAGTCCTTCAAACCGCGAGGCGCGGCAAGGAAGATTAGAGCATATTGGATACCGCGACATAAAGGGGCGGAGGCGGATGCAACGCGATCACGGAAGACGCAGATCGGCCGGATCCGTCCGAATCAGACCGCTCCGACAGCTTGACGCAAGAGCGGCCGGACTCGTAGACTCTCAGGGTCTAGAAGGCTGAGAGGCGCTCGAACTGCTCGTACCGTGTCCGGATGTCGCCGGGTCCGATTTCCATGAGCCGGTCTGGACCGAACTTCTCGCAGGTGAACGAGGCGACCACGCTTCCATGCACCACGGCCCGCTTGAGCGTCGAGAAATCGGTTGCGTCTTGTTGCGACAAGTACCCCATGAATCCGCCGGCAAAGGTATCGCCGGCGCCCGTAGGATCGACAACATTTTCCAAAGGCAGGGCAGGCGCGGAAAAGAACTCGCCCTCGTGAAAGAGCAGGCAACCGTGCTCCCCTTTCTTGATGACGACTACGCGGGGGCCAAGCGCGCGAACAGCGGCGGCGCCTTTGACTAGATTCCTGTGGCCCGTGAGATCCCGGACCTCGGAATCATTGATGATGATCGCGTCTACGCGCGCAAGCACTTTCTTGAGCTCCTCCAGTTGTATGTTTATCCAGAGGTTCATGGTATCCAGCGCTACGAACGCGGGTTCCGCCTGATCGAGCACCTCCAATTGCAGCGCGGGGTGAATGTTGCCGAGAAACAGGTACTTCGACTTTCGCGCGTCGGCGGGCAGCTTGGGGTGGAATTGCTCGAACACGTTCAATTGCGTATCCAGGGTGTCTCGCATGTTCACATCATCGTGGTACCGGCCAGACCAGCGAAACGTCTTGCCGGCGGCGCGCTCGAGACCGTCCAAGTTGATGCTCTTCTTTTGCAGCAACTCGATATGTTGCTTGGGAAAGTCCGCGCCGACGACACCAACCAAGTGAACGGTAGTGTAATTCGCAGCCGCCAGAGAAAAGAACGTGGCGGCGCCGCCGAGTCCCTCTTCGTTTCGGCCCCAGGGCGTTTCCACGGTATCCAATGCGACCGAACCAACTACCGTTACCGACATGCTTCCGACTCCTCCATTGTGTGTCTTGCCATAGATGAAGATGGCGCGGGGCCATCAGTCTTACGTCGAGTGTTCTTTGCCTGAATCAGGCGGAATTGGATCGTGGCTGCTCCGCATCTT
This sequence comes from Candidatus Hydrogenedentota bacterium, assembly GCA_016215105.1. GTDB lineage: Bacteria > Hydrogenedentota > Hydrogenedentia > Hydrogenedentales > SLHB01 > JACRLJ01. The sequence goes on along the minus strand of JACRLJ010000044.1, from coordinate 19,694 downwards.
CCGCGGCGGACTCGATGCCCAGCTGATCCATTTTGTACTTGAGAATTCGCCGAGTCGTGCCCAAGAGTTCCGCGGCTCGAGACTGCACCTGGTTACTGCGCTCCAGCGCTCGCAGAATGAGACGGCGTTCAAGGCGTCCGGTAGCATCCGCCAGCGAAAGCCCCTCGAATTCCGTCAGTTGACTGGTGTCGTCCGTCAAAGTTCCCGGCAGGATGCCAGTAAGGTGCTCTGGGCCGATGACGTCGTGATGGCCGTGGTAGACGAGAACCCGCTCGATAGTGTTTTCGAGTTCCCGGATATTTCCGGGCCAATGATATGACGCTAGCTGGGACATCGCCTTTAGGCTAAACGCGTGTGTGCGAGCATTCGCGCGGGGCGCATGCTTTCCAATGAAGTGATTGACCAAGAGCGGTATGTCTTCGCGCCGCTGACGCAACGGGGGCATTTCGATCGGAATGACGTTGATGCGGTAGAACAAGTCCTCGCGAAATCGTCCCTGCGCGATAGCGTCACGCAGATTGCGGTTGGTGGCGCATACGAATCGGGTATCCACCTCGATCACTTTGGAGCTACCGACGGGGTAGAAGCGTCCATCCTGAAGAACGCGAAGAAGTTTGGCTTGCGCTTCGAGCGGCATCTCACCCAATTCATCGAGAAAAAGCGTACCGCGGTCCGCGACCTGCATTTTGCCGATACGCCGCTCGGTCGCCCCGGTAAAGGCCCCTCGTTCGTGGCCATAGAGTTCGCTCTCGACCAAAGGCTCGGGAATGGCGCAGCAGGAAACCGCGACAAACGCCTCCTCCGCGCGCTTACCGCTGGAGTGAATTGCGCGAGCCGCAAGGTCCTTTCCCGTTCCACTCTCGCCGGTAATCAGCACGGTGGAATCTACTTTTGCGGCCTGATGGATCAGCGTGAGCGTCTGCATCACGGCCGAGCTTTCACCGACGATGGAGCCAAACCCGCAGGTCCCGGCTTCGCGGAGCGCGTTGAGTTCCTGCCTGTCCCGCTGTTCCGCGAGCGTCCGTTCGACCACCAAGACGATTTCGTCCACGTCGAACGGTTTCAGCACGTACTCGCGCGCGCCAAGCTTCATGGCTTCAACTACGGACGGGACGGCGCCGGACGCCGTGACCATAATCACGGGCATAGTCTCGTTTCGGCGGCGCAATTCGCGCAGCACGTCCGTCCCGGTCATGCCGGGCATGATCTGGTCTAGCAGAATCAGATCTACGTGAGCGTCATCGATGATGGTGAAGGCCTCGGCCCCGCTGCCGGCAAGCAAGACGTTGTAACGGTCCGAAAGGATCATCCTATACGCTTGGCAGACGCTCGCTTCATCGTCAACCGCTAGTATGGTTTGCATGGGCTTCCTTTGATGCGGGCAGAGATAATGCGAAGGCGCCGCCCGGTTCCTGTGTCACAACCAGTTTGAGCTGCCCCTCGTGCTGTTGCATGATGCGATTGGCGACGGTCAGTCCCAATCCCATACCTTGTTCCTTGGTGCTGAAGAATGGCATGAAAATGAGTGAAGCGTCTTGGTCCGGAACACCGGGGCCGGAATCCGCGATGAGGACTTCGCTGCCTTCCGCGGCGCGTTTCGTCTTAACCGTGAGATTTCCCCCCTGCGGCATGGCGTCAATCGCATTTTGAACCACGTTATGCACGGCTTGTGAAAAGAAGACCGGGTCCAGGTCGGCTTCGGCGACCGCGGGATCGCAGTCGAGGTTCAGTTTGATGTTTCGCGCCGCAAGCACGTCATCGAATGAACGCAAGGCATTGCGGAGGGTGTCGTTCAGATTCGTGCGTTGCAGCACCAATCGGGGCTGGCGCGCAAAATCGAATAGGGTCTCGACCACGGAATTGATCCGCGTGACCTCTTTCTGCACCACCGTCCCGAAGGTTTCCCGGAAGTCCTCGGAAGCGTATTTGCGGGGCAACAACTGGGCAAACGTATTGATGGCCACCATGGGGTTCTTGATTTCCTGGGCCACGCGCGACGCGAGATACTCCCAAAAAGGACTGTACGCGAGTTCGCTGGGCGGCGCGGACGCCTCCTCCAATTTGGTGAAAATCACCACGACGCCTTCGGCGCCCAAGGGTGTGGCGCTGAGACCCAGCGTCGCGTCGATGGCAGGGTCCGTGATCTCTTTGCGCAGGAGCGGCTGGCCGTCCGTCAAGGTGCGCAACACGATATCGGCGAACGCCGATCCCAGCTTCTGCACGCTGCGCCCCAGTACATCCACGGCGCGAATCTGAAGGATTCGTTCCGCGCTTTGATTCATCATGGAGATCGTCTTGTTCTGAGCGACTGTAACGACGCCCGCCGTGATATTCGCGAGTATCGCGTCGAGCCGGCTCTGGTGGCGCGAACTGTCCCGGTAAAGTTTGGCGTTTTCAATCGCCACGGAGGCGCTTCGCGCCATCACGGTAAGCAAGTCGCGTTCTTCCAGGGAGTATTCTCCGCCGGTGGCTTTGTCTCCGACGAGAATCGCGCCGCACACCCTGCCTCCGCTCAACAGCGGCATGGCGAGACGGGCTCCAAGCAATTGCATCTCTTTAATGGCGTCGAATTCGGCGCGGTGCGCCGCTCGGTCGATCAGGCACGGATTTCCCTCGAACCAACGCATGAGGCCGGACGCGAAGCTAAGGCGCAGTGACCCGATGACCTCAGGCGCAATGCCATGACTCGCGGCCACGCGAACCACTCCATCCTGCTCGAGGAGAACTGCGCTGCGTACGGTGTCGAATATATCCAGGACTGCATCCACCAGGCTTTGACTCAACCGCAACGGCTCGCGGATAAGGCCGGACGTGCGGCCGAGCCATCGCAGGGCCACTTGGTGACGCCCGACCGAAACGCCGCTGCTCCCCAGGAATTCGACCGGGTGCGGCGCCGCCACGCGTGACACAGGCAGTTCGATTTCAACGGCGCTAAGTTGGGAGAGGACCTGGCGGAGCGCTTCACACGAGAACGGCTTCGGAAGGCAGGCCCTGGCGCCGCCCAACGTGAAACCCGCAAGCGTCTCCGGATTGCTCCGGCTGGCAAGCATCACGATCGGCATGGCTGGTACGGCTTCGCGCAGCCGGCTCAGCGCGTGACGTCCCAATTGCGGGGTATCGTCAACAATCGCGGCGTCCGCCTTAATCGAAATCATACGCCGCAGGGCGGCGTCGACGCTCGGTTCGATCAAGACAAGATCGTTCTCCGGTAACGCCGCCCGCAGAGACTCAGCAATGGCAGGGTCGTCGGCAACAACTACGATCACGCGCATCTGATTCTAATCCTCCACTGAAGTCATACTTCGAGCCAACGGCAAGGTAACCGTAAACGCAGTTCCGACGCCTTGAATACTTGAGACGTCTACCTCGCCCCCATGTTCCGTCACAATCCCATGTACGACAGAGAGTCCCAACCCATACCCGTTTTCTTTCGTGGTATAGAAAGGATTAAAGAGATGTTTTACATGTTCCGGAGCGACACCGCAACCGGTATCGGATACCGCCACTTTCACGCATTCGACATCCAGAAGCGGGGCCATTCCGTTGCGCCGCACGTGCATAAAGTCCGAGTATGCGCGTATGCGAAGATATCCGCCATCGGTTTGGTCGAGTGCGTCAAGCGCATTCAAAAACAGATTCAGAAACATCTGATGGAGTTGTTGTTCGTCACCGTACACTTCCAACGTCTCTTCAGGAAACTCGAGCTCGACGGTAACGTTGCGCCGCTGAGTCTGGCTTTCGACGAGCGCCAGCACCTTATGGACAACGGCGCTGATGCTTTGCGGCGCGAATTGCGTCGCTCGCGGACGGGAAAAATCGAGCAGACGGGTAACGATGGTGTCGATCCGTTCAACTTCATGCGGAATAACCTCGGTAAACGTGTTGCGAAAATCGGGATCATTCCAGCGATTCAACATCAGTTGGGTAAACGTCTTAATCGAGACGAGCGGGTTCTTAATCTCGTGCGCCATACCCGCGGCCAGTGTGCCTATCGAGGACAAGCGATCCGCGCGCTGCACATTGTGTTCGAGGCGCTTCACCTGAGTCAGGTCGTAAATGAACACCATTGCGCCCGTGATCGCGCCATCGGCGGCGGACAGTGATGACGCCGACATCGTGACCGGAATCCGCTCGCCGGCTTCTGAGACTATCAGGGCCTCAAAATCGATAATCGGCCGCTGGTCGTTCAGCGCCCGCTTCAGAAGCTGCGCGACGGCCGGATTGATGGTCTCCATTGACTGCTCAAGAGTAACGGGCCCCAGGATATCCACGGCGCTCTGATTGATCGTGGTTACGCGGCCGTCCGTGTCGACGGCGATGACCCCGCCACGCATCGTGCTCAAGATGCGCCCGCGGTGGAGGTTCGCCTCCTCGAGCTTCCTGTACAACCGCGCATTTTCGATGGCTGTGGCAAGAGGTCCCGCAAGGGCCATGAGCACGTCGATATCACTTTGAGAGTACATCTCTCGGGACGCCTTCTCGCCGAGCGTGAGAATTCCGACAAGTCCGGCGATCGGTTTGAGAGGTATGCACAAGTAGATATCGCACTCGGATAGAATGCGCCCAATCTCCGATTCTTCGGGAGTGGACCAGGTGCGAACCAGATGTTCGAGTGCGATTGGTTCAGGCCTTGCCTGAAGATAGGTTACCACGCGTCCCAGTTCCGGCGTCGAGGCGCCATCTTCAGGCGGAACGGTCGCGAACTCCGTAACCAAGCTGGTCTTGGTGGTGCTGTCCAACAGCAACACCCGGACGTCCGTTACGCCGACAGTGTCGGCGATATCGGTGGCCACTTTTTCGAGTAGCTGGTCAAGCCGGACAATGTGGGCGGAATTGGCGCTGACCCGGGAGAACAGTTTCTGGATGTCGTAGCGCCGCTTGAGGATGGTCCGATCCAGGAATAGCTGCATGTGCTCCTTGAGCGGATGCAGCACGGTAGCAATGACTACGGCGGCAATGACAATGGAGACCGGGTTCCGTACGTCCTGCCCCCCGCCACTCAAGACGAATTGTACTAGCGAGATCGAGCCGAAGAACGTCAGAATTACGAAGCCGGTAATGACGGCGTAAACCGTGGTTCGCGAGTAGAGTTCCCACAGGTCCAGCAGGTTGTAACGAACCATCGAGTACGCAAAGATACCGATCATGACCAGGCTGAATACTGGCCCGTAGGGTTCGAGGTTGTTCTCCGTAGCAATGAGCGGCGCCAGTAAATTCGTTCCGCACGCCAACAACGCCGTGGAAAAAATCCCCAGGAGAACGTGTTGAAGTTGTCTACGATCAACTCCTGCTGCCATGCGGAGCTTCGACACCAGGTTCGCCAGCATGGCGACGATGGTGGACACGCAGATGGCGGTGTAGGCAAGAAACAAGGGACCGCGAGTAAAAACCGGAGGGCCGTTTGGCGAGACTTGGACGCCAGCGACATACCAATTGCCGATGAAAGCTCCAACACAGAATACGGGCACGGCTAGCCAGTAGATGGTTTGCAGCCATTTCGAAGCATCAAAGCGGCCGCGCGGGAAGAATCCGATGAACTGATAGAATGTGGCGGGGTAAAATGCCGCCGCAACCATGGTCAATTGGATGTGCCAGCGGGCAGACGCTTCGTCGTCCGAATTGACAACACCATAGACAGTGAGCGACCAGACGGCAAAATTCAACGCCAGACCGGCGAACGCCCAGTGCGTGCTCTGGCGGTGGTTGTTAATCACCATCACCACGGCAAGCGTTCCGCAGGCCGCGGCGGTGAATAAGAGACACGCCGATGGAAACCACGTCACCATCAGTTCATCCGCCTCAGCACGACGGCGCTGTGGGTGCCGCCAAAGCTGATTGAAGTGACCAACGCGGTGTTAATGTCGTTCATGCGGGCATGAAGCGGCACGTAATCGAGATCGCAGGCGGGATCGGGATCGGTAAGATTCTTGGTAGCGGGAACAATCCCGGTATTTAGGGAAAACAACGCGGAAGCTACTCCCAGCAGTCCGCCGACCGCGTAGGATTGGCCCGTGAGAGACTTGGTGGCCGAGATGGGAATCCGGTACGCGCTAGGGCCAAGAGCAAGCTTGTAAGCGTTCGTTTCGCTTCGGTCGTACATGGTCAGGGACACACCGTGTGGATGGGCGTTGTCCAAACAATCCGGAGTCACCCCTGAATTGGTCAGGGCGGTGGATATTGCGCGGGCCAGACCCTTGCCATCCTTATCCAGGATGAGCGGATTCATTCCTTCGGCCGCGGAACCGTGTCCGACGAGTTCGCCGAGAATTCGCGCTCCGCGCGCCCGCGCGGCGCCGGCGCGCTCCAAGACCAGCGCCACGGCCGCGTCACTGAGAACCAAACCGTCGCTGTTGCGGTCGAAGGGCCGCATCGCTCCCTCGGGGTCGCTGTTTCGTTTGGATACAATGCCTAACGAACAGGCTCCCGCCAGAGCCAAGGGATACACTGGGGACTCGGTAGCGCCCACGAGCGCCGCGTCGACGTGTCCGCTCCGTATCTGTTGAACTCCCCAGCCGATAACATCGAGTCCCGTGGCGCAACCGCTGGATATCGTGATCGCGGGACCGCGCATCCCAAGGTTTACGGTAACGTGAACCGTAGCGGAGTGCCCGGCATAGGATGAAGTCGCTAGCTTGCTAATCTTGCGCCAGCCCTGGGATTGGTACGCGAGTTGAGATTCTTCGTAGATCTCGTTGGGCGCGCCAATACTGGTGCCGAATGCGACGGCGATGCGTTCGGAGTCGTACCCCGCTTTGGCGAGTGACGCGTCATCCACCGCCAAGCGCGACGACGCGACCGCTTGGTGAACGTGGCGGTGCCAATTCTTGACCTCGGACTTACGCATGAAATCTTCGGGATTGAAGTCCAGCAACTCACCGGCGATCTGACATGGAAACTCCGAGGCGTCAAATCGCTGGATTTGGCGTATTCCCGACCTACCGTTCCGTAACGCGTCCCAATAGGCCTCGCGCCCCAGTCCGTTGCAGGCCAATACGCCAACCCCGGTTATGGCTATGGACTCATGAAACATGGTCTAACCCATCAATTTCCGACCGCGGACTGAATCTGGCCCCAAGGCTCCGCAGCGCAGGCCCTCGCCGGGTCACATGCGGCTTCGTTCAGGGCGCCTATCCAAGTAGCGATCCCCGCGCAATCACCGCTGAAGAACTGACGCTGAACTATACGCCAAAACTCGTCTTCGAGTCCAGAATACCCCGCAAGGGACGCGAGCAACGCGGTGTATTCCGTAACGCGCGCGGAAATACGCCTCTTTTCGATAGCTTCGGCCAGAGTGCGCCGGGCCGCACAAGGCGATACGGACACCGGTTCGGTCTCACGGAGCCAATCCCAGGCCGTTCCCATCGCATAGACGACCTCCGGGCGGAGATTGCGGGGACGCGCCCCAGGGGGCTCGTAGCGAGACGCAGCGCTCAGTTTCGGACCAACAGGGTGGATCGGGGCGGCATGAGGCCTGGTTCGGTCGAGTACCCGCAGGGTCTCCGCCTCGGTGTGATAGTCGTCGTGGGGGCTCGGATAGGTCAGGTGCGCCACAGTGTACAGACCGGCGGCCTTACTGGCCCGAAGCGCCTGCTCCAACTGAGTAACACCAAAGGGCCGCTGGTAGTAGTCCATGAGCAGCCGCTGGCTGCCGGAAGGCGTATCGAGTCCTAACGCGCGGCATCCGGACGATTTCAAAGCCGCGAGCACAATCGCGTCCACGTTTTCGACGGCGGCGTTCATCGAGAAGGACAGGCGCAGGCGCCGGAACAAGACCTCCCGCACCAGCGCGCGCAACTGATCGTGCGACGACGATCCCGCATCGATATGAAACGCCGTGGCGCCGTACAGCGCGTGCAGTTGAACCAGTTCGCGCGCTGGCGCCGAAACGGCCTTACCCGATGGTCCGGCGGCGGGTTTGGCCCGTGCCGGACCGCTTCGCTCCTCAATCGTGAAGACGCGGGCCTTTTCTCCGTTGGACGCAGTCGGATAGACCTCCCGCGAGTAATTTGGCGTGGGAAAAATGTCAAGGAACTGGACTGAAGCAGTACGCGCGGATCGCCGGATCTCGCCATTACATCGATACAACGCGTTCGGCGCCACGGACCAGTCCACCGGACCATCGCCATGAGAAACCAGCTCAATAAGCGCCTCACTCGCATCGGACAAGAGCAGCGCATCCAGGGGCCCGGATGAGCCCAGAAACTGATTTTGGGCCAGCTCGACGTTCTTTCCCACCCCAACGAGAATGGTCCTGGAGTTTGTTGAACGGATCTCCCTGGCGATGCGATGAACCGTATCGATATTGCCAACGGAATCAACCTTGAAGGCAACCACTCGTACATCGCGCCTGCCCGCGATCTCTCGGGCAATATCCGTGCATAAAGAATCACGTTTTGAGCGGTAACATTCTGCCGCGCCGTGGGTTCGCCACGCCGAAATCAAGCCCGCAAGGGGATTCCATGCACTCGATTTATCTGCCCTATCGAGTAATGACTGGAGAGAGGCCTGGTGTTCATGCGGGAATAGGCGGTCCAGGACCGCGACGGTGCCAAAATCGGCAATTTCGGCCGAATGACCGGCGTCAATCAGAGAAGCGGCGAGTCGAGCCAACTCGGAATCTGGTGTTAGATCGCAAAAACTGAACGGAAAGGCCGGGAAACGGATGAGCAGACTTCGAGTGTCCATTACCATTCCTTGGTAGGAGCTAATCTATATATAGGTTCAAGAAGTCCAGAAACCACAAAATAACGGCGTCATATTCGCTACCCAGATACCGACATACCATATATCGTGGTCATGATAACATGAATACCATATCTAAGCAAGAAAAAAATGCCGCCCCCAAGCTTTTCGGGGCTAGGTCCAATTACGGGGAAGGACGCCCGCTATCCTCTTGGCTGTAAATAACTTATAGTCCACGGCTGAACCTGGCTTCAGGTGGTCCTCCTTGAGCAAGCAACACCGTGCGGCCGAACAGCGTCATGTAGGGGTCATTGAAAGGTTTACGCCTTTTCCAGTGTTCTCTCGTAGAGTTTCGCGCCGACTCGCGGCAGATTCGGCGTTCCCAGGATGAGTGTCCCCCATGGCCGCGACCGGCGTAACGTGGAAGCGATGTTCACCCAAGCCATGAACGGAATACAGAGGAGCGTACCCATGTCCACGTACGAACCATCGCCACAGTTGTTTTTCGAAACGGTAAACGCCTACCAGCAAACCGCCGCGATTCGGGCCGCCATCGAATTGGGCGTGTTCACGGCGAGCGCCGGTGGCGCCGCCACGGCGGCCGAACTCGCGACGGCGTGTCACGCGTCAGAACGCGGCATCCGCATTCTCTGCGACTACCTGACCGTCCGGGGTTTCCTGGTGAAATCCGGCGCGAACTACACGCTTACCCCCGATTCGGCGTTGTTCCTCAATGCCCACTCCCCGGCCTATCTCGGCGGCGCGCTCGAGTTTCTGCTGAATCCAACCTCGCAAAAGTCCTTCGAGCATCTGACGGATGCGGTGCGGTCAGGTGGAACCGCGGTCCCCGGCGAGCGCGCGCTGGAGACGGATCATCCGATGTGGGCCAAGTTCGCGCGCGCAATGGCGCCGCTGATGTACCAACCGGCCCAGTTCATCGCCAAACTGGCGGCTGAAAACGCCAACGGCTCGCTGAAAGTGTTGGATATCGCCGCCGGACACGGCGCATTCGGTGTCGCGGTCGCGAAGGAATGCCCCACCGCCGAAATCGTCGCGCAGGATTGGCCCCACGTGCTCGAGGTCGCACAGGAGAACGCGCGTAAGGCAGGGCTGGACGGACGCCATCGCCTCTTACCGGGTAACGCGTTTGATGTGGACTTTGGGGGGCCGTACGACATCGTACTGTTGACCAACTTCCTGCATCACTTCGACGTTGCCGCGTGCGAGTCACTGATTCGAAAGATCTCCGCCGCACTGAAGCCGGACGGCCGGGTCATAACGTTGGAATTCGTCCCGAACGAGGATCGCATCACTCCCTCAACGGCCGCCGGATTCAGCCTTACGATGCTGGCGGCGACTCCGGCGGGTGACGCCTACACGCGCACTGAGTTGGAGCGCATGTTCAAGAACTCCGGCTTCACACGCAACGTAGCCCACGATCTCCCGGGCGGGATACAGAAAGTCATCGTGTCATCGCGGTAAGTGCGTGCTCGGCTGCGGCTCGGTGTGGCCCTTCCCGACCTACTTGACGGCGCCGGCGGTCAGGCCTTTGATGAAATGGCGTTGCAGGGCAACGTAGAGAATCGTCACGGGCATGGAGAGGACAACGACCCCGGCGAAAATGTGGTTCCAGTTCTTGACGTATTTGTCGGAGAGAAACCGCCAAAGCTGGACGAACACGAGGCGGCCTTTGTCGGGCCCCATGACGATGAAGGCCTGCATGAAGTCGTTCCAGATCCATAGGCCCCAAAAAATGACGACCGTGACCGTGCATGGCGTGAGCAGCGGGAAGACGATGCGCCAGAACACGCCGACGGGGCCGCAGCCGTCGATGACGGCGGACTCTTCGAGCTCCTTTGGGACGGAGGAGATGAAACCGGAATAGATGAAGACGCAGAGCGGCAACCCCCATGAGATGTAGTGCAGCAGCAGGGCGAAGTACGTACTTTGTATACCAAGTATCCTGTACTCTTGCAGCAAGGGGATCATGATCACCTGAAACGGTATCGTAAGTCCCATCAGCATGAACAATTGTAATGATTTGCTTACAATCGTACTCCGTCTCGCCATCCAGTGCGCCGCCATGGGGGCAATTGCCACCAGCCCGGCGATCACACTGATGCACATCAAGAAACTGTTTACCATAGGTAACGCAAGCTTTACACCCGTGAACAGGTAGACGTAATTCTCCAACGTGAAGTGCTCGGGAAGAGAAAGTGGCGAGCGTACAATCTCGCGGAGGGTCTTGAAAGAGTTCAGAATGGCCAGGAAACAGGGTGAAACAACAAGAACACCGGCTAGAAACAGTGTGAATCCGAGGATATGTCTATCATAATGTACACGCCTGGGGCTCACAGAACGACCTCCTTGCGGCGAAGGAGGGCCACCTGGAGCGCGGCGACGCCCAGCAGAGCCAGGAAAGCAACGAAGGACACTGTTGCGGCGTATCCTTGGCGGCTGTTTTGAATGCCTTGCCAATAGATGTAATAGCCGAGAGTCGCCGTGCGATAGCCGGGGCCGCCTTCGGTCGTTACGACGATTTGCGGGAACAGATTGATGCCCGTGATCAGTGCGAGCACGGAATTGATGGTCAGGGTGGGCACCAGCATGGGAAACTGGATACGCCGGAACACGGACCAGGCGCCGGCGCCGTCAATTCTTGCCGCCTCATACAAGTCCTGAGGAATGGTCTGAAGGTTCGCGAGATAGAGCGTGGTGAAGAAGCCAAACCCGCTCCACGCGACCAGACAGAAGATGAAGTAGGGCGCCAATCGGGAATCGCCCATCCAATCTTGGGTCCAATCGTTCAATCCCACGGCGCGCAAGAGGGTGTTGATTGCACCTTCGCGGTAGTTGGCCAGATACTGAAACAGGAGGGCGCTGACAAGAATACTGAGCACGTACGGGTAGAAGAACAGCCCGCGGATGAGACCTTTGAACTTGGTGATCGAGTCGAGCAACACGGCCAAGACAAGCGCCCCGAAGGTAAAGAAGGCGACAATCAGAACGGTTTCGAAAAGGGTGAAGCGGATGGCGGAGAAGAATCGGTCATCCCGAACCAGTTCGCGGAAGTTGGCGAGCCCAACGAAATGAGGATGGGAATTCCAACCGGTCCAGTCCGTGAAACTGTAGGCGAATCCCAAGATCGCCGGCAGAACCACGAAACCGCCGTAAAGAATCACGGCTGGCCCGCAGAGCACGAACGAAGATAGGTATCTGTACAGGCTCGTTCTAGTCACTATTGGTTCCTGCGCCCCTAAGGAAGCGTCCGCTCATTTTCGCTCCCGGAAGGAAAGCTACATGCTCTTCCTGGCGCTATCCCAGTCGTCGTCGAGCATTTTGAGGAGCTTATCAACGTCCCTGGTGCCGACGAGGATTTCCTGCATTACGCGGGCCATGGACGTCACAATAACCGGGGGCGGCAAGTCGTCCAGGGCAATATGCCATCCCAGCGCGGTCCCGTACTGCTTCATATTCGCCGCCATGCTGTCGTAGAGATGCTGCGCGGGCGCCCATGAGCTCTTGGGGCCATCGACCGCGACCTTGGACGCAATCTTGAACTGGCTCTCCCCGTTAAGAAACGCTTGGTAGACATCCGGCTCGTAGAACGCTTCCAACGCGGCGAGGGACTTGTCGTATTTCTCGCCCTTGGCGGAGGCCGAAATGGCCCACCCGTTCGGAAGCCTCGAGGTCTCGAGCATAACGGGCGGCAGGCCGGTCATGGATGGAATAGGCCAGTACTCCATCTCGAAGTCCACTTTGTTGGGCTCAATGTCTCCGCCCATCCAGCTGCCCATGAGCCAAGTGGCCCCTTTGCCGCCGTAGAAGTCCCGCTGCTCTTCGTTGTAGCCGTCGCTCAAGGCGCCTTTTTCGACGAACGCGTCAACGAACTCAAACATCTTGCCTATGATCATCTTCATCGTGGGGTCCGTGCGGAAACTGACCTCCCCCGCGTCCCTTCGCTTAGTCCAAGAGGGCTTTGCGGGATCATTGACTCGGTCGTAAACGTTCGTGACGATGGCATAGAAGAGCGGCTGCGAAGCGGACCATTCGCGGCCACCAAAGACGAGAGGACGATATCCTTTCTCCTTCAGTCTTTTGAGGTCGGAGATCAATTCGTCCCACGTACTTGGCGGCGTGGTAACACCAATGTCAGTCCACATCTTCTTATTGATCACGATGCCTTGGAGCTGTAAGCCGCTTTGGCTAGTGTACCGCTTGCCCTTATAGGGCGTCGGCAATGGAATGCCAAACTTTTCGTAATAGGAATCCTGCAGCGGCTGCAACTGCCCCGCGTCCGCCAGGAAGTTGGTCAGCGCCCACGTCATTACGACCTCCGGCAGGTCGCCGGTCGCGATGCGCGTCTTGTAGTAGTCGGAGCCTTCCTGGTTACCGAGATCGATTAGCTCCATCTTCCAGCCGGGATTGGCCTTTTCGAAGGCGCCCTTCCAGGCGTCAAAGTGATGCCGGAACCCTTCTCTACCCCCGATGTTGCGTGTAACTCGGATGACCTTGGAATCGTCAGGCGCTCCGCCGCAGCCGGGGGCGGCGAGAACAAGCAAGAGGACAGAAAGAGTCAAAGGGACAAACACGGAGGAAATTCGATTCATGATTGAATTCCGCTTCATTTCGGTTTCGCCAAGCCCTCGTGCAGGGCCTTGAGTTGTTCGATGAAAGGCGGGGCAATGAGCCCGCTGGGCTGGATGGGAACGTCCCAGGTGACGACACCCTGTTTGTCGATGATGGAGCGAGTGATAGCGATGACCGTCTCGTTCGGATAACGGGGCGGACTCTGCCCCCAGTTCGGTCCAAGGAAACTCAGTATCTGGAATTGCGCGCCATCCACAAAACGTCCAGGGCATTTAACCTTCTCCGCGTCGTTGATTTCGCCCGCGGTGTAGTCTTCGTACTTGGTCAACGAGATAACAGGATCAACTACGCCCGGATTGAAGGCCACGATGCTATCGGGATTGCCGGCGCGCGCCGCTGCGGCGAAACTCGCGAAATTGGGGGCGTCGGGGTGTTCGTACATCGCAATGGGAAAGTAACAGCCGTCGAACCACCACCCGGAGACCTTTGTTCCCCAGCGCGTGGACCATTCGCGAATAACGGCCTCCCATTTCTTCTGGAACTCGACGAGACGGTCGTCGCCGCCGTCGGGTCCGCCTTTGGGATGCGACCAGCGGGGATACTTGCCGTTCTTCCACCCGAGGGCGGCCATTGCGACGGTATCGCGGTCGGGCGCGCCGGCGGGCAAGTACACCATGAGACGAATGCCCTTGGGCTGAAGCGCGGCGTAGATATCGGCGATCAGATCGCGCCGGGAGCACTTGCTGGGGGAGATGCCCACGTACTTGTCATAGGTGGCGTTTGGCGAGCAGTAGAATCCGGAATTCTGGCCGAGGGTAATCACGTAGTACTTCGCGCCGACGGATTCGAGTTGTTTGACGAGTCCGGGCACGTCAAACGCGTCCACCACCTTGTTCCAGTTCTCGACCGTGGGCTCGGCGCCTTTCAGTGCAATATCGGATAGATAGTGCGTGAACACGCCCCACTGCGCGTCTTTGAACCATTCGGTGCGTTTGGCCCTGGCGTCAGGTTCGGCGGCGCTGGCCGTGATTGCGCACAGCATTCCCGCCACGACAACGCCGATCAGCATCAGCTTCATGGAGACCTCCCTCTCTATCGCGCATTGCCCCGGATCCACACGTCCCGCCGCAGTTCACGGCATAACCTGTCACGTGATGGTACACTGCGGCGGGTGCGCGAGCAAGACGGCAGGACTGTCCGCAATCCGCGCTTAAGGGTCGCGTTAGTCCGACCCTTGCGTGGCTAGGCCTTCCAGGCCAAGGTCCCCTTGGGCAAGATGCCCAAGCCACAGTGTGCGTACATCTATCGTTTGCCACAACAGTATTAGCGCTTGTTCGAGACGGAACATCTGGATCATTCTTATTCCGTCCTTTCTCTAAGCAAGGCGGCGCGATAGCCTGCACGTGAGGCCGCTGCGGCCCTACTTGGCGGGTTGGCCCGGGTGCTCGCCTTCTTTTCGTGTGGCCAGTTCCTGAACGTACCGATAGAAGTCCGCGAAGGTTGGGTACTCAAGAGGGTATGACGAGTCCACCTTTCGCTTTCTGACTTCTTCATGCTGTTGCGCCCAAGCGGCGGCGATTCTGGGGTTTACTGTGAACCAATCGCGAATGCGTTGCTGGATTCGTTTGGCATGGCCTGCCGGGTCACGCGCCACGCTGCCGCGTGAAAACATGTACCAGCCGCCGGCCCCTTTCTGTTCGATGAGAGACACGAGCGTTTCGTGGTATTCCCAGCCAATGTCAATGGGAATGCCGTCGACGGGAACTCTCAGCCTCATGCGCCCACGATTGTCGGCCTGGATGAAGTCGTTAAAGACAGGCTGGTCGGTGCTGCACACCACAAACAGGTCAAGGTCCGAGTCTGGCCGTGCGGCGCCATCCACAACGCTTCCCTGCGCCACGACACCGCAGGCGGCATCCGCTTCGGCAAGTCTTTCGACAACTGTTTTCAAGACTTCTAGGTGTTTGAGCACGCTCTCCTCCAATCCGCGTATGCTTCTTTTGTAATGGTGTAGAGATCAACAAGGCCCTGCTTAGGCCACTCCACTTTCTCCCGCACCGAGAGCCCAAGTTTCTCGGCAACGCGGGCCGAGGCGCCATTTTTCGGGTTGACGGCCGCAATGATTTCGGCGAGGTCCAAGCTCTCGAACCCATACTGGATAAGCCTAGCGGACGCCTCCGTTGCGTAGCCATTGCCCCAGCGGGCTCGTACGATGGAATAGGAAATCTCGATCGGATGTCCTTCGAGTCGGTGACATGGGCCAAGATGGCAGACCCCCACGTTCTGATTCGTGGCCTTCACAACAATGGCCCTGATTGCGAACGGCCATGTTTCAAGCGCGGCGCGAATGGTTCGCTCCAGGCCGGTCCGGGTGTCTTCAAAGGTCAAGGTGCCGCAGTTCTGGTAGAGCATGACGTCCGGGTCCGAGGTCCTCTCGAATACGGCGTCCAGGTCATCTCCCGTAAATGGCCGGAGGATCAGTCGTTCAGTTTCAAATACCGTGTCCGCATTCATTCCGAGAAGTACTTTCCCCACGTGTCGAAAGTGAAAAGAGCCAAGGCCTGCATTGCGCAAGCTCTAGTAAACCAATGGAGGATTGATTCCTAGGCTGTAGACCGCAGTCCCCGGTTCCGCGCGTCCCGCCGTAGTTCACGGCATAACCTGTCACCTGATGGTACACCGCGGCGGGTGCGCGAGCAAGACGGCAGGAACGGCCAGCGGACGGGTCACGGGCGAGGCGCGGCGACGGCAATCAGACCGGCGCGGTTCCGGGTGCCCGGGCCGTCGGGCATAATCTCCGTATCGAACTGCTCGCAGAGATCGAGGAAGGGCTCCAGCAGGAGTTTATCGGTAGATAGACGCGTGATGAGTTCGGCGTCGCAGAATGCGGTCAATGACCCCAATCCCCCGCAACGGAGGACACTCATGCCAGCGCTTTGGAGCAAGTCACGGAGTTCAGTGGGAAGATAAGCCTTCAATGGGCCGATACGGTTTTGGGTATTTCCCTTAGCGAGAAGCGCATTGTCTGGAAACTGCTCCTGACGCCATTGGCCGTGTAAGAACATTTCGTGTACGGCAGGCAGTATGCGGCCGGTTTCCGTCACGCTGTCGGCAAAACAGAGCGCGGCCATTTGGGCGCGGTTGGAAACGGTGAGGATGAGAGTCTTTTTCGTTACGCGGCAGCTTTCGCGCACGGCCTCGCCGGCGCGGACGCCGCTGAATGAAATGGCGCCGTCCATGTTGAGGACGAGGTCGAATGAGCGGTCCTCGAACTCAGACAGGTCTGTGGCGTTGGCCTCGACGAAGGTTATGTTCTGGATGCCTCGAGCATTCTCGCGCGCAATTTCGAGCATGGCGGGAGAGAAATCGAGGTGGGTCACATTGAAACCGCGCCGGGCGAGCGGAATTGAAAAGACCCCGGTTGCGGCCCCTACTTCAAGAATGCTCGATACGCCATCGAGGCGCCGTTCAATCTCGCGCCAACGCAGGGCTCGGTTGATAAGTACGTCGGGCCCTATGCGCTCTTCCTTGGAAGCCTTCTCGTTCCACCAGCTTCGTTCGAGATCGAAGTCGATATCGGTCATAGATGAATTCCCCGGGGCATTCGATTGTCAAAGTACCCCTACGATATGCGCATGGGGTGGAGAGTTCCAGTTTCGACGGGAGAGAGGATGGACAGAACGATTGCGCGCCCGGCGAGCGCGCAAGTACGGTGGCGCTTACGCGAGGATAGGCTCGACGACCTTGCCCGCAACGTCCGTGAGGCGGAAGTCGCGGCCTTGGAAGTTGTACGTGAGACGCTCATGGTCAATGCCCATGAGTCGGAGAATGGTAGCGTTCAGATCGTGAACGTGGACAGGATCTTTGACGATGTTGTAGCAGAAATCGTCGGTCTCACCGTGGGTGACGCCGGGCTTCACTCCCCCGCCCGCCAGCCAGACGGTGAAGCATCGGCCGTGATGGTCGCGCCCGTAGTTGTCGGGTTTGAGGTCACCCTGGCAATAGACCGTGCGCCCGAATTCGCCCGCCCAAATCACCAGGGTATCTTCGAGCATGCCGCGTTGTTTCAGATCCGTAATAAGGCCCGCGGTGGCTTGGTCGGTGTCCTTGCAGTTCATGGTAATCTGGCTGGGCAAGTTTCCGTGCTGGTCCCAGTCGCGGTGATACAGTTGGATGAAGCGGACGCCGCGCTCGGCCAATCGGCGCGCCAAGAGGCAGTTCGACGCGTACGAACCGGGCTTGCGCGCTTCGTCACCGTAGAGCGCGAAGGTCGATTCCGGTTCATCGGAAACGTCGGTAAGTTCGGGAATCGAGGTCTGCATGCGATAGGCCATTTCGTATTGCGAAATGCGCGCGTTGATCTCCGGGTCGGCAAACGCGTCTTGCTCGATGGAGTTGAGTTTCGCGACGGCGTCGAGCATGCGCCGGCGGGTAGGCTTGTCGATACCGGGTGGATCGGAAAGATAGAGCACGGGATCGTGGCCGGATCGGAACTTGACGCCCTGGTATTCAGAAGGCAGGAAGCCTGAACCCCACAGGCGATCGAACAGCGCCTGGGCGCCGCGATTGGGGTCCGTGCGCGACAGCATCACCACGAAGCCGGGCAGGTTGTCGTTCATGGTCCCGAGGCCGTAGGTCAGCCACGCGCCCATGCTGGGGCGTCCGGGCAACTGGCTCCCGGTTTGAAAGAACGTGATGGCGGGATCGTGATTGATGGCTTCCGTATTGACGGTGCGAATGAAACACAGGCCATCGGCGATCTTGGCCGTGTGCGGGAGCAGTTCACTCACGAGCGCGCCGGACTGCCCGTGCTGCGCGAATTTGTAAATGGTCGACGCGACGGGGAAGTGGGCCTGTCCCGAGGTCATTCCGGTAAGCCGTTGTCCGTTGCGAATCGAATCCGGCAGATCCGTGCCCTGCAATTTGACCAAGCCGGGCTTGTAGTCGAAAAGATCGAGTTGCGACGGACCGCCGGACATGAACAGATAGATGATGCGCTTGGCGCGCGGCGGGAAATGCAGATTCTTCAGCGCCCCACCACTACCCGCGGAATTCGCCAGCGCCGCGAAGGCCTGCGGATTCAGCAGTGAGCCCAGCGCCGCCGCGCCAATGCCACAACTGCAAAGGCCAAAAAAATGACGGCGAGTCAATAACAGATCACGGTCGTTTACAGGATCCATTTCCGAACACCTCTTCACCGCTGCATTTGCCACACCACGCCTAGTATAGCAATATTGCTTCTTGGAGAAAACCCTTTCGGTGCGTCCAAAATGCCGCGTTCATGCGGGTCTTTCTTGACAGTATCTTTAGAATGCGCCACGATACTGCGAGAAGGAGGCGTCACTATCATGGCCCGTTTTCGTTGGCAACGCTTTCGTGTTGGCATTGCTCTAGCTATCGCATGCGCCGCATGCGGCTGCGCTCGCGACGCCAAAGAACACATGACCCTCACAGCGCAGGTGCTCGGGCGCGAATATACGGCGGAGATCGAAGGAAAAGGTCAACTCTACCCTTCAGGTCTGATCACCACCCTGAAATTCGGGAACAACCACCAACTGGGTATCGAAAAAGAGCGCCTGCTACTGGACGGCAAGGAGTGCGCCAAAATTCGCCCGGACGCGCGGCGGTTTACTATCGTGTATTCGAATCTAACGCTTACAGTCAGGACTGATGGCTCGGTCGTCCTAGCCGCAAGTATCCCGGCGAATGATACGGCGCAGAATCCGCCATCGGAAACGGAGAACACAAAGTGACGAACGAAGTCAGTCCCATACGTATCGTTCGTCGTATTTCACTCCATGCTTTTCGAGGAACCGCCTGAATTCGTCCTGAAATGATCGCCGTTGATGATGGGCGTCCTGCTGATCAATATACGTCGTGACATCTTCGACATGCGATGGACTGACTGAAAAGGCGCCATAGCCGTTCTGCCAATGGAAATCCTTCAGGGCTGGGGACTTGGTCTTTAGCCATTTGGATGTGGGGACCTTTATCTCTTCAACAAGCCCGGATATGGAAAGTGTCTTCGACATTCGACAAAGGACGTGCAGATGGTCTGATACACCACCGATACGGACGGCATGGCATTCGATGTTCTTTAGGACCGTCGCCGTATACCTATGCAATTCCTGTCGTACGATCTGATCAATGCACGAAATCCGGTTCTTGGTGCTGAAAATGACATGGACGTACACGCTCGCCAAGGACTGTGGCATCGGGCCTCCCTTATAGTGCGCCCTTTCAGGACTATCTTGATTCTGTCCCTATTCCCCAGGGCGTTGCCCTGGGTCCCTAATCTTCAACATCGTGAAAGACTTTCGCATTTCATCAGGCTGCTTTGGGGTTAAGTTGTTGAATGGTTGCATTTTGGGCGAGGAGGATGGCGGTACATATTTCGCGGCCTTTGGCGGTAATTTTGTAGC